>JAUHXA010000022.1 GCA_030427245.1 Bacteroidia bacterium
ATTGTTTGGTGATTTTGTGCCCTCGAAATTTATGCAACAACTTTTCCTCTTCGTACTCCACCTGTTTGTCAATCGCATCGAAGAGTCTCCAATACACATTGTTTTCATCCTTATCTTGTTTGTAGCCATATTTTTTGATGTACGCTTTTTCGGTGCGGCTGAGCGCCTTGATTAGGTCAAAAAGGTCTGTGGAGTATGCCATTTTTTTGGTGTTTCAGTAATTGTGTTTAGGTTGATATCTGGGTATAGGTGTTTGTGTTGATATTTGCCTCCACCAAAAACTACTTGTACAATCTGATTCTAAGCAGTTTGTAGGTCTCCGCATTAAACAGGAATATAATGTAACCCACCCCTGCCCCTTCCAAGAGGGGAATTCCTCACTATGTACGAGACTTACCTCTTCGGAGAATTCCCCCTTTGAAGGACGTAAGGGGTTAATGTGCGAGCCTACAATCGTATTGGATTCTTGATTTACCCCTAAGGTAATATTTCTTTTGGAGTTTTAAAAATCATTCAATACAAACATAAACCACTAATTTTCAACAATATTTCTAAATAAAAATCTACTTTAAAAATCAAATTTCATCCATTCTTTGGTTTTCTCCTCCTTCTTTTATCCATTAGTTTTGTAAGCATCAATCAAATGATATTTTCCAATATCAAAAATTTGATTCGACTTCAAATTTTTTATTCTTTTAAAACTTCAAATTCAAACACGATGAAAACACATCAAATTCTTACAGCCGTTCTTATTCTATTGAGTATTACATTAAGCAACCTTAACGCCCAAAACATCACAGGCAAATGGGCAAACGATACCGAAGCATGGGAATTTCTTCCAGAAGGCTATTTCTCTTACTCAACTGCAGAAATCAGTATTTTTGGGAATTACAGCATTGAAAATGGTATTTTGTACTGCGGAGCATTCCCTTTTTCTGATGATTTATTCAACACCCAACTTACTTTCTTTAGTTATGACATATATACGGGCAATAATCAATTACAACTCTTGAATCATGCCGACAATAATACTTATTCTTACCAAAAAACAGGCGCGCCAGTAGGTTTGTTCCTACTTACCGCAAGTCAAGGAGCTACAATGTATGGAACGGCTTCAAAACCCAATGGTTATACTGCCTCGAAAACTCCAAAAGCTTCATCTTCAACACCCACCAATACAAATACCTATACGCTTCCTCCAACTTCACCCTCCAATTCTTCTGCTCAAAATATCAACATCGTTGGAGCATGGCAAACAGAGGGTGAGTTTATTGAATTTACCGAATCGGGTTTTTTCCATTCTCAAAGCGATAATCTGGGTGAAACCTATGGAACATATCAAATAAGTAATGGACAGATGAACATTTCATTTTGGCCCAATGCAAGTGGAAGTATTACAACCGTAAGCGATTTTACAATGGACATCAAACCTTTATCCAAACAACAGTTCCAACTTTCTATTTCAAACAACCCTCCTTCTACCTACACCTATCAAGGCAAGCACCGTCTAACTTCAGAAGATATTGCTCTTTTGGTGCAAATGTCTCAAAAAATTCATAGAGTAAACATGAACATCATCAATGGCATTAACAACGATTATGAATACGTTGAAGTAGATGAAAATGGCAATCGTAAATACTAAAACGGCGTAAGGATTGAAAACATCCTTTTTATTATTACTTTATCTGTTAAGTTTTTTCGGAAACTTAGCAGATTTTTTTATTTAGTTTTGCAAGCCAAAAAAATAGTATCTTTAAGGCATAAACTTCTAAGCTATCTTGATGGTTTAATACCTAAAAAACGAAAAGAATCAATCTATAATATGCTAACATTTGTCGTCAATCTTCACACAGGAATCCCCAACATGGCATTGGCAGAACCCTTGCTGTATCCGCTTCACAAAGAGGGAAAGATGCACCTCGTTTTTCCTTCAATAGATAAAATAGAACACCGCATTGAAGATGCAACCGGAAAAGTACAGAAGCATTTGGAGCGCTCCCCTTTTATGAAATGGCAAGTAGTCTTTTTGGTACAGATTGCAGAGGATATAAAAGATGTTTTCAGCGAAAGCTTATCAGGGCAAATGCTATTGATTCGCAAATTGTTCTTGGAGAGCGAGTTATTGAGTTCCAAGCCGACCAATAGCTACATGATAGCGATTGACGAAATCAACGAAGATGATGCGATTCCTGCTGTCAATAAAAACAAAAATTACCGAGACGCTTGGGAATTGGATACCAAAGGATTTATACGAAATGACCGCAACTTCTTCATCAAAGAAGAAGATATAAAAGCCTTGAACAGTCTTTGGACTTCAAAAATCAATATGGACAGCAGTACGATTGTCAATTTGGGTTTTGAACGATTGCCTGCTCAAGTGAAAGAAAATGTGAATGCAGCAATTTCAGATATTACCCAACGCATTGAAGAACTCCTCAATCCCGAAAAAATTAACTATCAAAATTATCAGGTTACAAGAGGTATTCGCTACATTGACGAAGACTTAATCAATGGTATAAAAGAGGAATTTTTCAAACGACTACAAAACACTAAAATAGACCCTTCTCGCTACAATGCTTTCTCCCCTTCTGCTACACTGCGAACTGCAATTGTAGAAAATTTGGGCATTTTTTCGGAAAACAATGAATATACCTTCAAGTTGATTCGCTTTCCGTTTCAATATACACATGAAGATATTTTGCAGCGATACTTGATGAAACTGTCTATCCTGCTCACCTTGATTGCAGAAAATGAGCCGATAATTCGCAGTCTTCAACAAAAAAATTATGTGGTCAAAATTGGCTTAGACGATGCGGAAGTCCAACAAGTCGTCTATAACTACATGGAACACCTTCACAATACCGAACAACAACTCGAAAACCGCCTCAAAAATACTCCCCCTATTTCACTTGCACTCTATAAAGACTTGGAATGTGCTTGTAGCGAAACCTTGGACAAACCAAATGCAGAAAACTTAGACTTCGGATTCTTGCGACGAAATGGGGATTTACCTCGTTGGAACAACTGGAATAAGGTTTATGAAGGTCAATTGGAGGAATATGTGGAGCAGGCCCGTGGAAAAATGCAGATTTGTATTGACCAAACGAGTTTTGTGAACGAAGCTCCTGGTAAGGCGGAGGAAGTGAACATTGATGTGAAAGTGAACGAATTGGACAAAGAACAACACAAACTTCAATCCAAAGTCGAACACAATTTTTTATCTCAAACGTATGCTTTCAATTGGAAGGACTACCAAAAAGAGCAAGAAAAGGTGTTGAAGCCCAAACTTTTTAGCCGACCAAATACCAATGAAATTTCGATGCTTTTGGCTGCAGCAACATTGATTTTTTCCATCCCTTTCGTCTTCTTCAAAACATCAGACGGTGAATTGATATTGAACATGGATCTCGGAACCGAATTTGTCTATTTCTTAGCGGTTTTGTTGACGATGGGTTTGGTCGTTTTTGCAGCTCATTTCATGGCTAAAAACAACTATTTGAAGGAGTTGGAGGTGATTGTAAAAGAGGTGTTAGCCAAAGCACAATCTTTGAGAATGTCTATCAACGATGAATTTGAACGTCAAAAAGATTACCTCAAGTCTCTCTGCCGCCTCAGCACTGTTCGTAAAAACTACGAAATCGCTCGGGAGGCTCAAATTGACAAAAACAACAACAATGTGATGCTCGATTATCACCGCCGAAAACTTGAAGATCACAAGAATACAGCTCGAAAAATCATGCGTATCTTCAAAGCCAATGAACAAAATCTCAGCAATAGCTACAATGATAAACTCGCTCCTATTGATGTCGAAAAACCACCGTATGCCAACGATGTTTATGCCATCAACACCTTTATCAATCCACCAAGTATTGACGATAGAGAGGTGGGTATGGTAGAGAATGTGAAGCATGTGGTCAAAAACGATATTGAACACTTGGTGACTTTGATTAGCTTTGACAAGGATAGGATTTATGAGAAGGGAGAGGTTTAAGAACAAATGCAAGGTTCTATATGAAAACGCATACTGCTGTACAAAATGATTTTTGAACCACAAAAGTATCAAAAGGGCACAAAAGAGATGGTTGAATTTCAGTTCTTTACTTTTGAATTGATGCTCGAACAAACTGGGGATGTAAAAGGCAAAAAAGTATTGGACATTGCTACAGGTGGAGGTCATACGGCGTTGCAGTTTGCCAAAGCAGGTGCAGAGGTGACCGCTGTCGACTTGACAACCGAGATATTGAAGGAAACGGAAAAATATTGAGGCAATTTTCTACTCAACCTCCACCCTGTGAAGCCTTGGCACTAAAATTCCTACTGCTGCTCCTACTAAATATCCCACCATCACATCAGTCGGAAAATGTCGTCCTGCCCTGACTCGTAAATAGGCCGTAATTGCAGGTATTACGGCAGCTGTTCCCCATACAAAACCTTTTCCTTTAGAATTGGGATTGAGGTCAGAATATATTTGTGCGGTCATAAACGACATGGCAGCTACATTGGAAGTATGCCCAGAAATGAACGACGAAGTAGCATTTCTACTCAATTTCATATCTATTGGACAAGCGGGATTGTATAAAAGAGGTCGCCGTCTTTTGAATATTTCTTTGGTCAGTCCTGTCAAGGCGTTGTTGAGTGCAAGGGTTTCAAAAGTCAAAAGCCCTATAGTAGCAAAACTATTCCCTGAATTTCTAACATTATCATTGAGCAATAAAGTAAAGGGAACAACAGGAGAAGTAAATAGGAAAACATTGCTGACTTGATGGGCTGCCAATGACCAATTGCCGCACGAAACCCTATCAAATTTAGAAATACCCTCTATGTCTAAAGTTTCCAGTTGTTCTTCAGTAAACACTTCTTTTCTATTATGCAAACGATTACTATACATCCATAACAAGCCACTACCTACAGATAAGGGAATATCCAATTTTAGCGAAGTATTGTAGCCGTATTGTTTTTCTTGTGCCTGCAGATCACTCTGAAAGGCAATAATTAAGTAAAAGAAAGAAAGAAGTAGGATTAATCTTTGCATAAAAAAGAGAATTGAAGGTTGCTAAGTTGTTAAAATCATCATTTCAAACGTAGAAAATCAAAAAAATGTTCACTCTTTCTTCTCCATTTTCAACTCTATAGGCAATTCCCTTTTTTCTATATTTTCAGATTCTGGCAGTTCCATGAACACAGGAGATAATGTGTACCCTTTTTTGCTAAGTAGCTGAATTAAACCATCTTCACCTGGTAGATGCAATGCTCCAACTGCAATGAAAGTGGCTTGAGACTGTATAATTTTGTCCATTCTATCGGCCATTCGGTAATTACGTTCTAAGAGGATAATGGTATCGAAACTCGTTTCGGCATAGTTCTTTTCTTTGTTGTACCACTCCATCAAACCATCTAAGTCCTGCTCCAAATAATAGTGCATTAGGGTCTGAATAGAACTATCAGGCACTGTACCATTTTGTTCAGATTGTACGGCTGTCAATAGCATAGCCGCCTGCTCTTTTAGGGGAATCCGATTAAATGCTCCCATTTGTTCCTCAAAAGTTTCTACTCCAATGAGTTTTTTCCCTTTTTGTTCTCCTACCAACTGAAAGAATTGGTCTAGCGCCATATCCATTTCATGTCCTATTTGGCTGTCCAAAGTCGACATTTCTTCCACAAATAGGGAAATATAGAGAGGCTTCATTTGGTCTATCTTCAATAAAATTGCAAACATACCCAACTCAGTTGTCACATAGTTCTTGACCATTTCATATTCTTCCTCTTCATACAAATCCTGCAATGTCGTGTCTTTCATCATCATCTCGCTAAACATGGTCATCATCATTCGCAAAATGTCTGTCGAATCAATCACCAATTCCAAAGCCACCGCATCGGATGCTTCAATATAAGGCACTGCCAATTTACCCAAATCGTGTACACGTTTGTCTTGTGAGTGCATCGTACCGTACAAATAAGAAGGTTTTTCTAAATCGTTTCCTTCAATTTTCCACAAAAGAGAGTTTTGGGCTTTGAGGGAATTGGGAAGAAGGAAGATACAAAGAAAAAAGAGGAATAATGAAAGGCGTGAAGTCAAGTGAAAAATAACTTTATTGAGAAAAACATTCATAATAATTATGTTTTGAAGTCTTTAAGAATCCAACGAATTACTCTGATTTAAAATTGTTTAAATACCAATTGGTTTGAATTATTGAAGACTTCAATTAGGAATCAAACTAAGCTCTAAAAGTAAGAAGAATTATCTTGTTATTTTCACCTTTAAGAATTCAGGATTCAACTTTGTAAGTTGCTTCCAATCCATTTCTTTATGCAAAATTTGATTGGGTAGAGGGTCAAACAGGATCGCTTTGTGTATAGTAGGTTGTTGGTTTTTCTCCAACGAATAATAAACTTTGCTGAGTACATACAAGTGCCCTCCATATCCATTCTGATTTTCCAATCCTACTATAAGAACTCTTTTTTGCTTCAATTCTTCGATGATTTGTGTGTGATTGAAGCTCCCAAATTCACTTTGAATTTTTCTTACCATGAAACGCTTAGGAATGGATATTTCATCTAAAAATCTTGAAATTTGAAGTATGCTCGCACTTCTATTAGAAAGATTTCCATAAAATTGCTTTGCGATTTGCTGCTGACTTAAAGGAATTTGGTTGTATGCAAACATCATTTGAAGACAAGCTGCCCAACACCAATTAGAACGTTTTTGTTTGCTTTTTTGGGCGAAATTTACTGCAAAAAAGAAATTCCCCTCTTCTACTCCTGCCGAATAGACGGTATCATTAGAAGTTGAGCCAAGAGAAGATAAAAGAAGAAAAAAGCACAAAACGTAATGGGGCATTTATTCGAGATTTAATAGTGTTTAGGAATGTCGTTCTTATGAAATTTTTTACCATTGGCTTGTCTATATCCCATATCATTCAAGGCATTTTTCACCTTTCCTCTGTCTACCTTTCCATTTTTCTTGATGTATTGCGGATCTCTTATCATTTGCTGCATTGCTTGATAGGCTTGAGTCGCATTGTTTCCACTGTAAGTTCTATTTGGAGTTGAGGGAGTAGTTGTAGGAGTAGATTGATTGTGTTGTTGAGCCTTTCTTGCTGCCTCTTCACGAGCCTTTGCGTTTTGTTGTTTCAATCTGGCCATGCTTCGTTCTCTTTCTTCTACTGCTCTTTTCTGTTGATCCAATATTTTTTGTTTTTGGTCCTCTCTTGTCCCCACATATTCAGGTTCTTCTACTATCACTCCGCCTTTTGACTCATCGTATTGTGGAGCTTTGTAAGACTGTTGTGGTGCATAGGAGTTGGTGCTTGAACTTTCACTAACACAGCTTTGAAGAAAAAAATAGCTTATTCCAATAGTAAAAATTATTTTTAGAGTGTTGGTCATGATAGGTATTTTTGAAGTAAAAAAATATACACAAGAATAAGTGCAGACCAATTTCTTGTTACTTTCTGGTTACTTTATACGTGCTTTCTGATTCGTCCCATTTTATTAAGTATTCATCAGATTCTTGCAGCCTAAAAGTACAATCTTGAATCCGAATATATCCTTCTTCTCTTTTGTGTTGAGAGCTGCCTTTCCAAAAGGAACAAGCCTGCTTGTACCCAGACTGTAAAGCGTATTCTTTCCACACACTGCCGTCATGACTCAATTCAAAATAAACTGTTGCAGGTGTGTCATTAATAAGATACATACGGCATGAAGCGCAGGTAGGAGGAGGAATATGAGTAGGTACTTCTCCAATGATATCCGGTTTTTCCCACCTAAAACCAAACTTTCGATAAGCATTGAAGACTTCTTTGACCAAAGATGCAACCTTATAAGTACTTGCTTCAATCGTTGCTATGCCTACTTCATTTCTAACTTCTGCCTTCCATCCCATGCCAGAGGACATACTTTTAAGAGCCCATTTAGTTCCTTTTCTAATCCCACCATTTATGAGATTGAAACCCACTAAGGCTTCTGAGACATCATACACCGCATCACAAACCTCTGGATTGTCTACCGTCTTGATACAAAAACCATAAATCGCCTCTGGCAAAAATACAGCCGCAATAACCGACACAATACTGTAATACGAAAAGCCATTTTCTTCTACTAAAAAAATGGTGCATGCCTCTGAACGTTCTACAATGGTATAATTAACAGGGAGTTCTGCTCCCAACGTCAAGGGAATGGAAATATGAGCAAATACAGGAGATGTACAACAAAAAGCAACAGAAAAAAGTAATATAAAGTAGATTTTTTGCATGGTACAAAGTGATTTGTTTTCAAAAAAATAGGAAGATGAGTGCTTTAATAGGAAAGCGCATCGAGTAAAAGAAACAATACTCGATGCGCTACAAATCAAATAGAAAAATAATTATTCTTTCCCATTCAACTCTTCAACCACAATCGCTTCTGTTTCGCCATTGCTTTCATGTTTGCCATTTCCATTAGCAGCAATACTTTTTTTGGATTTTTTGCCCAAATAATTAGGAAGTTCCATACCCGCCATTTTGAACAACTCTTCCAAAGGAGGAACAGATTTGTACATGCCTGACAAGAAATTAGCCGTAGAAGACCCTGCGCCTTGACCATTGCCATTGCCGCCATTGTCCCAAACAGTAACTTTGTCGATTTTCAAATTCTTGATGGCTTCTACTTGAGTTTTCACCAATTCAGGGAGTTGGTCAGCAATCAACATCATGACCGCCTCTTGTGTATCACCATTCGCTGCATCAATCAATTTTTGGAAACCGTCTGCTTGTTTACTCAAAAGCTCATAATTACCCTGTGCCTCTGCTTGCAATTTGAAAAGAATCGCATCTGCTTCCCCACGAGCTTTGCGGCGAATTTTTTCTGCCTCTGCTTCCGCATCAATTTCCACCTTCAATTTATCAACTTCTGCAACCACCATGACATCCGCCATTTGAGTAGCTTTCTCTTTTTGTGCTCTCGCTTCCTCCGCTTGTTTTTCAGCCAAGTAAGACTCCTCCAAAGCTTTCGCTTTTTGAACATTCTCAGCCGCCAAGGCAATTCTATTTGCCTCCGCCTCTTTCTCCAAACGTCGGGCATTCGATTCTGCTACTTGGATTTTTGCCACGTTTTCACCATCTACTGCATCTGCGTTGGCAGCCGAAACCTTAATTCTTTCCTCTTTTAGAGCTTCCGCTTCCCCTGCTTTTGCAGTAGAGTTGGCTTCTGCCACACGGATACGACGCTCACGCAATGCTTCTGCTTCACCAATTGAACCATCTCTTTCTCGTTCTGCCACTGATTTACGAGCATCATTCACTGCCTTTGCAGCCGCTTCTTTACCCAAAGCTTCAATATAGCCCGATTCATCTCGGATGTCGGTGATGTTCACGTTGATCAGTTTCAAACCGATTTTTCGCAACTCTGACTCCACATTTGAAGCGATGTTGGTCAAAAATTTGTCACGGTCAGAGTTGATTTCTTCAATGTCCATCGTCGCAACGACCAAACGCAATTGACCTACAATAATGTCACGTGCCAATTCTTGAATGTGTGCAGATTGAAGTCCCAAAAGACGTTCAGCCGCATTCGTCATCACTACAGGATTGGTCGAAATACCAATGGTAAATCTCGAAGGCACATCCACACGAATGTTTTGGCGACTCAGTGCATTGGTCAAATTTACATCAATAGACATCGGCACAAGGTCGAGGAATTGGTAGTCTTGCACAATGGGCCACACAAAAGCAGCTCCACCATGAATACATCTGGCTGAGTTGGTTAAGCCATCAGAGTTGCTACCTACCTTGCCATATACGACCAAAATTTTGTCGGAAGGGCACCGTTTATAGCGTTTGACAAGAGCCAAAAAAGTGACCACCAAAAGTCCTGCTATACCTGCTAATAAGATTGGAATTTCTCCCATTTTATTGATTTTTAAAGATTAAATAATTTGTTTATTTCTCTTTGTTGAGTTTTCATTATTCTAGAAAGAAGTACTTGAGCTCGAATCGAGTTCTTCAATTGGAACTTCTTTAAAAGCCGTTACCAATACAGAATGATCACTTAAAACCTCCAATACCAAGATTTTTGCACCTGTAGGAAGAGGACTTAAATCTTCTGTTACTGCATCAAATTCTTCGATACGTCCTTGTACCGCCAATTGTATTTGTCCTTTTCCTTTTTTGTCCGCAGGAATAGGGATATACACTTCTCCAATTTGACTCACTGTGTTTTGAATATTCAAACTACCACTTTGTACCATTCGACTCATACCCAAAAACATATAGGCTACCATCAACATGACTATGAGTCCTACGACGGCTGCTAAAGCAAATACTATAAAGGGAGTTATACCCATTCGACTGAATACAATTCCTGACCAACTAAATATGGTGAAAAAGGTGATAAAATTTCGGACGGTGAAAAACTTCAATCCACCAATCATTGCCTCTGCTCCGTCTACATCAGTATCGGTGTCAATATCGAAATCAGAATCCATATCGGCATCGTGGTCAGCATCTAAGCCCACTAATGTCAATACTGTTTGAATCAAAAAAATGACCGTGAAAGGAATCCCTATTAACCAAAAGGTTTTTTGAAGAGCAGGAATCGCTTCCCACCATATATTGAAGTCTGTCATAATTGGGTTGTTGTTTTATAGTTTGTATGTGTCTAACAAACAAATACAGGGTTTTAGTTCCCGATATTGGATGATTAAGATACGATTTTTTGGTGGGATATGGAAATGTTTTTGGTTTTGGAGGTAGAAGGTATGAAAAAACGGCTTATTGTGGAGAGTGAGCCGTTTTTGAGAGAAGAAAATAAATAAGGGTTTCTACTTACTTCTTTCCTAAAAAAGGTATTCCAACTAGCCTAATTCCTTTATTATCACATAATACCAGTTAGTCGCTATTTTCTGCATTTTCTCTATTTTTATATTTGAATCTAAAAAATTATATTGAGGATAATTATTACCCGAAAAAAAAACAAGACTATGCATATATTTTTCTTCCGCAAAAGAAAATTTGTAAGTGTTTAAAAAAAAAGTAACTTTTTCTTCACTGCTTAATGATATAGCACTGACATTCAATACATTTCTTATTTTCTTTAAAGCAAGTAATAATTTCTCATTATTTTTTTGTGTTGGAAAAAAGTCATCTATATTTTCTTGATTCGTTATATCTAACCTAACGGCACTTTGTTGATAAGGAATCAGAATATTTCTATTATTAAACTCCGCAATAATAAAATCCTTTACTACCTGAAAATCATTTAATTCTATTGCAATTTGTTGATTAACCTTTTTATATTCAGGTTCTAACAGAGTAATAATAAGGCAAATACTGGATGCAAAAATTACAAATAATATAAAAATTGAAAGTTTTTTATAAATGTTCAAATTCATCTTGTACTTGTTTTATAGTCAAACGTTGAATTTTGTTAAAAATATTTAAGAGAGGAGAAAAAGGGAACGTTTTTTCATAATTAGAAGTTGATGGCTTTAATAGATTAACCTTCAAAAAAATATTCTTATATATGAAAGCATTGATGAGACAGTTTCCCAAAGTTAAAGCAGACGAGTTGAGTTATATTGAACAATTGGTTCAAAATTTCGATGAAAGTGACATGGAGCTTTTTGCAGAACGCTACAAAGCACAGCGATACAGTCCGAGATTTATTATGGTGATGAATTTATTGGCTTTTACAGGTTTTGCAGGCATACAGCGTTTTTTGTTGGGACAAACGGGGATGGGAATTGCTTATATTTTCACTTGGGGATTCTTAGGAATTGGAGTTGTTTACGACTTATTGAAGCACAAAGAAATGACCTTGGATTACAACGAAAAAGTGGCTTTTGAAGTAGCGCAAGATGTGAAATACATGCGTGTTGAAGTATAAATTTTATGTGAAAAATCAAAGCACAAATTCAAACTCAAAAATTTGTGCCTTGATTTTGAGTTTTTTAACCCTTATTCACCAAATCATGAAGTAAATTGGCATAATGCTCATTGATTTTTTTGATATCAGCTTGATATTGAGTCTGTATCTGGCTAATTGAACTTTGAGTCAAACTGCCCACATCCAAACCATAATCATCAATCACCGTCCGTAAAGAAGCATTTGTTCTGCGTTTTTCCTTCAATTCTATGCGTTTTTGCAGCTTGTCAAAAACACTTGGAGGAGCAGTTTTTTGGTCAGGATTATTTTTATTTTCTTTTCGAGCCTCTTCTACCTTCTCCTTAATCAAATCCAGAATACTCGAAGGCTTCTTACCTTGTTCCACTCGCTTTGTATTGCGTTTTTGTTCAACTTGTTGAATTTTTTCTTTGATTAAGTCAAAAACCGTTGGTTCAGCAGTTTCTTCTTTTGGGTTCTCTTGATTTTTCTTTTGAATTTCTTCAATAGTGTTTTTAATAACGTCAAAAAAGTTACGTTTTGGCATATCTGATGTAATTATTAAGTTGTTAAAAATGAAAAATAGAAACGAATTAAAGACGCATACTGCAAAGAATAGTCACAGAAGGGCAAGAATAAAAATTTAAATAAAACCCAATTGAAGGCTGATGATTTGAATTTTTCCAACCTCAAAGGCCGTTTTATAAGTGTACTTTGATATTCAACCTCATACTACTGTACATTTTTAATTCAACCACAAAAGGCACAAAGAAAACAAAAGTAAAGAACTGAAATTCAACCATCTCTTTTGTGCCCTTTTGAGACTGTTGTGGTTCAAAAATCGTTTTGTATAGCAGTATGATTCAACCTACACTTCCAATTCGCCCGCTACCCTCCTATCTTCAATTCCTAAAAACTTTTCCAACTCTTGTTCTAAAAACAATGCCTGCTCGGGTGTTTCCAAATTGGTCAAAAGTTTGGTGTGTTTACCTGTCACATCAATCATACAAAGGTGATACGCCAAACTTGTCGAGCCATTTTTCCCTCGATTCACCTGCAATTTGCAGAAAATCTGGTCAATTTCACTCACTTCAATTTCCCGGTTTCCACGCCACCAAAGTGGTTCATGTAAAAATTTCAACCTTGTTTGAGTCGCATTGATATGCGTAGAATTAAAAAATCCAGCCAAAACCGTATAAATCAAACCCACTCCTACCGCTAAGTGAAAAACTCCAAAAATAGCCATCATCCAAACCCCTTCCGTCAATGCAATGTAGTACCATACGGCCATAAATCCATTCCAAAAAAGTGCAAAAAAAGCCAAGAAAATATACATAGGTGAATACCATTTATAGCTGATATCGAGACTACTCCGAAGCTGCAATACTTCAAACTTTTCGGGCATTGCAACGGATGGACGAGTGACTTTAACTTGATTGTCAAAGTTAAAAACACAATCGCAAGAACTGCATTTTGCAAGTGCTTTTTGAATATTGATATTTTCAGTAGGAACATTTGCTCCACAATTCTTACATTTGATATTCGACATTATTTTAGAGTTTTGATATTTTGAAGGTTTTGTTACTGTAAAATACGGCTAAATTCTGATATATTGCAGTTAAAATACACTGAAATAAAAACGATGGCTAATAAAGAAACAGAATTAGACTTACTTAAACACCACCCAAAGCGATTGATTGTTTTGTATCAGCCTTTGCTGCAAAAAATGATACAAAATTATGCCAAACGTCTAATATATTTCCAATGTTCTCCTAATAATTTGTGGACACATCTCCAACAATTTCTTCCTCTAATCCTCCAAAGATTGTTTAATAAACATGGAGATAAAACACACATCAAAACGCTCGTAGTTGAAGGAACCCGATTGTTGTGTAATGACTTTGAAGACATTTGTCTTTTGGAAAGCAATTCTCCTCAATTGGCTGTAAAATACTACTCTATCATCACCAGCAGGGTTCAATCCTATATCAATACTCAAAATTTGAAAGAATCAGATGCAGACGATGTGATACAATCGGTTCAAGAAAAATTGGTGTTGAAGGTGCAAGGAGGACAATTGGCTAACTTTCATCGTGGAGCTTTGGTGAGGACTTTTTTATTTCGGGTGATTGAAAATTTGATCAAGGATGTTTTGAAGTCTTTGCGAACCAAAAAAGCGAAAGTAAGTAATAGTGGAACAGAATTGAAAGCACATCATGCTGTTGAAAATTCTGTTTTTCAGTCTTTAGTGGGGAAAATAGACTTAGAACAACAATCGAAAATATTGGGTTCTTTGCTCAAATTATATAGAGATGTACACCGTCAAAAATTTGAATTGAGCTCGAAGGTCAATTATCAATTCATATTGGGTAGGAAAGATTTGAAGGGTTTGGAACTATCAGATGAATATAAGGTAGAATTATTGGTTGTTTTTGGCAAGGATTACACACACTTTTCGACAGAAGATGTGTGGAGACAACTCAACGTTTTTGTCAATCAGATAGAGAGAAAAAACAACAGTTTGGATGCGCTTTGGAAGTGGTTTGTGCGTCATCGTAATTGGATGACAGTTAAGATTTTATTCATTCAACGATATGATGGAGAATTGCGAAAAAAAATGACCGAAGCCGAGAAAAAATTATTGACCAAAATAAGTGTACGAAGTTTGAGCAAGTTTGTGGATGATTATTTTGGAGAGGTCGTTTATGCTTATTATCGTTAAGGGCTTTGTTTTTTTATTTTCATTCACCAAGCGATTTACCTTTTTCGGAAAAAACGTTTAACTCATTAGAGGCTTTAGAATTTTATGACAGAACAAGCATTTGAGCAGTTAAAAAAATCGGTTCAGCATGGAGATACAACCGCTTTGGGTTTGGTCATAAAAGCCTTTGCCCCAAATTGTATTCGACAGCTGCAATTGAAGTTTGGCTGTTCGCTTAACGAGGCGAAAGATGTTTTTTCAGATGCCTTCATCAAATTTCACGATTTGCTATTGGAAGACAAAGTAAAATATGGAAATATTCAAGGCTACATTTTTTTTATATGTCGAAGCATTTACATAAACAAACACAGCAAAAAACGCAATCTATCCAAACGCAAAGAAGTGTTAATGGGAAACTCACAATATGAAATTGAAAACCAATTACACCAGCAAGAAGATATACAAAACGAACTCGTTTTCAACCCTTTGATAAAGGCCGAGCAAGAAGAACTTCAATTGAAGCAACAACAAAACGATGTAGAATTTATACGCAAAGCTCTGAAACAACTCCACCCACGATGTCGGGAAATATTGACCTTGGCAATTATGCACAAGTTGCGTCATGCCGAAATTGTGGAAATCATGGGTTTTGCGAATACGGAAACAGTTAAAAGTGCCAAATACAATTGTCTTCAAAAACTCAAGGCAATCATCAAAAACATGGACAAATGAATGGTAATCTATTAGAAAAGTACCTGCAAAATGACCTCACTGAGTCGGAAAAAAAAGCTTTACTCCACGAGCTTCAAACCAACTCCAGTTTTGCAGAAGAATGGCGATTTCAGCGGTCGCTTAGGCAAGCACTGCAAAACGAAAAGCACAAAACGCTAAAAAACAGCATTTTGAAAACATTGGACGAATTGGAAGCAGTCGGCGAAATCAAAGAAATAACTTCCCAACCCAGTCCAACCACAAGTCTCACCGACACAATATCCAATTACATCCACGAAAACCTCGCTTTGCTGCAAAAGTGGTTCACACCTTATCCTTATCCAAGTATTGCAAGAGGAGGAAATTTGGAGGTTTTGCTGCCATTGGAAAACATCAATGCACAATACATTCTTGATTTTGAGCTAAAAAAAGCGATTCCTTTAAAGTTGAGCTTGAGTATCTTCAATGCCCAAAACGAATTGGTTTTTTCAGAGAAAATTCCCCCTCAAAGTCGTATTTTTACCATCTCTTTGATGCCCATTGCAGAAGAATTGCATCCAGGGTGGTACTATTGGCAGTTGGGACACAGCCGAATTGGAGAGGTCAAACGTGCCTTTTTTATCAACGCAGAATTGAACCCATTTTCACAATATGAATAAGACAATCAATTTATTAGAAAACATTGGCGAAAAAGTTGGCAAGGCGGTCAGTTATTTGACGACTGCTTTGATGCTCTTGATTTGCTATGACGTTTTGATGCGTTATTTTTTTGATTCAAGTCAAATTTGGATGACAGAATTGGAGATTTACTTTTATTCCTTCATTTTTTTGTTGGGAAGTGCGTATGCCTTCAAAAAGGACAAACACGTAAGGGTGGATGTCTTTTACACCAAATTTTCGCCCAAAAAGAAAGCATGGGTAAATCTTTTGGGAGGTTTGTTTTTACTTTTGCCTTGGTGCGTGGTTATTCTCATTGTTTCTTTTGACTATGCTATGACTTCTTTTTCGATGGGTGAAGGTTCACCTCAGCCTGGAGGATTGCCCGCCTTGTATATCTTAAAATTTTCGATATTTGTTGGATTTTTGCTCTTGTTTTTGCAGGGCATTGCTTCGGTATTGAAGTCTATTCAGATTATAAAAGGAAAAGAAAAAACTTTTGAAGTTTAGATACACAAAATCAACCCTAAATTTCAAAAGCCTATCATCACCAACCATTTAACCGTACAGCAATACAACTATACAGCAATAAAATTCAATGGAACTATTAGCAATCATCCTCTTCATCACCATTTTTGTCCTCATTTTGAGGGGCTATCCCGTTGCCTTTACTTTGGGCGGTGTCTCTACGCTATTCGCTCTGGGCATCATCGTATTTGCCCCCGATTATTTGAGCTTTTCCGACTTTAGATTATTGGTTTCGAGGTATATGGGACAAATGAACAACTATGTCTTGATGGCAGTTCCTTTGTTTATTTACATGGGCATCATGCTCGAAAAGTCGGGTTTGGCAGAAGGACTTTTGGAAACCATGGCTCTCTTGTTTGGCAAACTCAAAGGAGGTTTAGCTATTTCTGTGGTCTTGGTTGGGGCATTGCTGGCGGCCTCAACGGGTATCGTTGGTGCAACGGTTGTGACGATGGGTTTGATAAGTTTACCGACTATGCTCAAACGAGGTTACGATATTCCTTTGGCAACAGGAACAATTGCCTCTTCTGGAACTTTGGGAATCATCATCCCCCCTTCGATTATGTTGGTATTGTTGGCAGATACGATAAATAGCAGCAATAGAGGAGCTTCAGCAGTAGATGTGGGGACGATGTTTGCTGCTGCTTTGCTACCTGGAATGTTGTTGGTTTTGGCATATATCGTTTACATTCTCATTTACTCCAATATCCGCAAAGACGTAGCCCCTCCAATGACAGATGAAGAAATAGAAGTATTTAGAGGAGAAGGATTTGTGAAGCGAGTGATAGAAGCTTTTGTATTGCCTTTTGTCTTGATAATAGCGGTGTTGGGTTCTATTTTTGCAGGAATCGCCTCTCCTACCGAAGCCGCAGCAGTTGGGGCTTTGGGTGCAACTTTGCTGACCCTTATTCAAAGGAAATTTTCCTATGCTATTTTGAAGGAAGTGATGGAAGAGACGACTCATATCACTGCAATGGTGTTTATGATTCTATTGGGTGCAACGACTTTCACCCTCATATTCAGAGAATTGGGAGGGGATGACTATTTGGTCGAGTTGATTACTCAGTCCAATCTGTCGCCCATGATGTTTTTGGGTTTGGTGATGGTGGTTATTTTCATAGCAGGTTTTTTCATTGATTTCATCGAAATCATTTTCATCATTGTGCCTGTAGTGACTCCCATCTTCAATGCCTTTGAAATGGACATGCTTTGGGTCGGTATATTGATTGCAATGAACCTACAAACCTCTTTCCTTACTCCGCCTTTCGGATTTTCACTCTTTTACCTCAAAGGAGTCGCTCCTCCCGAAGTGAGCACCCAACAGATTTACAAAGGCATCGTACCATTTATTGCCATACAGTTGATTTTCATTGCAGTCGTGGTGGCTTATCCTGAGTTTATTTATATGTTGTTTGGGAAGTCTTAACCTATCGGCATTTCAAAAACAAACTGCCAATGATAATCTTCTTCTAACTTTTCCATTATCAATAAAACCAAAAGAACATTGTAGAGCAAGGTAAAAGGAACTCCCTTTACAAAATAGGGTTTTCTCATTTTATGCCTCAATATCAACATTCCCAAGCCTATTCCTACAAATCCCATTAGTAAAGAGGTCAAAAACAAACTCGCTTCCGAAATCCGACCTTCGCCCGTTCCACCATTATTTGCCACTGCAACCTTCTTGTCCTTCCACATGATATAGTATGCTCGAATATTGATGACGACAAAAATTAAAAGAAGATAGAATAAGTTGATGGTCATATTGCAGTGGATGAAATTTAAAAAAGATAGCGAGAAGTACAGACTCCTCGCTATTCGTATTATTGTTGCAATTAAAAAATTGATTACAAATCATCAGGCATTATTTCCTCCCTTGCTTCTTCGCCCAAGAATCCCGCAAAGGAACAGTCAAGTTAAAGACCATCTTGTCATCTGTTGAATCAGGATCTACATTGAAGTAACCCTTTCGCATGAACTGCAGATGGGTCAACGCTTTAGCCCCCTTCAAACTTGGCTCTACATAAATTTTGGGCAAAACCTTCAAAGAATCAGGGTTCAAAAAGTCTAAGAAAGTTTTTCCTTCCTTTTTGTATCCATCAGGATCTTCAACCGTAAAGAGGCGATCGTACATTCGAGCCTCCGCTTCAATGGCGTGAGGAATCGAAACCCAGTGAATCGTACCTTTCACCTTCATTCCACTTGTATCTGAGCCACTTCGACTGTTCTCAATATAAGAACAACGCAATTCCGTGATTTCACCATTTTCGTCTTTGATGGCTTCGTCACATTGGATGATATAGCCGTTTTTCAACCGAACTGCTTTACCAACCGAAAGGCGGAAATATTTGCGAGGAGCATTTTCCATAAAGTCTGAACGCTCAATATACAATTCTCGACTGAAAGGAATTATTCGAGTGCCAGAATTTTCATCCTCTGGATTGTTGATAGCTTCCATTTCCTCCGTTTTACCTTCGGGATAGTTGGTAAGCACGACTTTTAGTGGATCCAAAACGGCCATCACACGAGGAGCTATTTTGTTCAAATCTTCTCTGATACAAAACTCCAACAGTGCCATATCTACCACATTTTCTCGCTTTGCAATCCCAACTCTATCGGCAAAATTACGGATCGATGCAGGTGTATAACCTCTCCTTCTCAGCCCTGCAATGGTCATCATTCGAGGATCATCCCAGCCATTCACAATGTTTTGTTCGACCAATTGACGCAGTTTTCGCTTGCTCATAATCATGTAACTGATATTCAAGCGGGCAAACTCTATTTGCTGTGGGCGATAAGTCCCCAATTCTATCAAAATCCAATCATACAACGGACGATGTACTTCAAACTCTAAGGTACACAGCGAATGGGTAATTCCTTCAATCGCATCCGAAACACAATGTGCGTAATCGTACATCGGGTAAATACACCAAGCATCCCCTGTTCGGTGATGAGGAGGATTTTGTTTGATGCGGTACAAGATAGGATCGCGAAGATGCATATTAGGTGATGCCATATCTATTTTGGCACGCAAAACTTTGCTGCCATCGGGAAATTCACCGTTTTTCATTCGCTCAAAAAGATTCAGATTCATTGCTTCCGAACGATTGCGAAAAGGACTTTCAACACCTGGCTCGGTAGGAGTCTTACGCATTTCTGCAATTTCTTCTTTGGTCGAATCATCCACATACGCTTTGCCTTTTTTGATAAGCTCCACTGCAAAGTCATACAATTCTTGGAAGTAATCGGAGGCATAATACAGCCTATTTTCCCAGTCAAAACCCAACCAACGAACATCGTTCATGATGCCCTCTACATATTCTGTTTCTTCCGTTGCAGGGTTGGTATCGTCAAATCTAAGGTTGGTCAATCCCTCGTATTTTTGGGCAATACCAAAGTTGAGACATATAGACTTGGCATGACCAATGTGAATATAACCATTGGGTTCGGGCGGAAATCGAGTATGTACTCGTCCGTCGTATTTTTCTGTCGCTAAATCACCTTCAATGATTTCTTCTATGAAATTCAAAGAGGTATGGGTTTCTGAGTTGTTCATACTTTATAATAGTTTCTTGCTATTTCTTCAAAAAGAATTGATATATCCAACAAAGTTAAGGATTATTTCGTTCCATTCCTCTCTTTTTATCTTGTTCCTATTACTTCAATAACTACTTTGAAGGCAATTATCTTTGTTTCGGTTGAACTATATACACTTCAATTGCAGTTGAAGAATAAAACAGTTTATTGAATGAAAAGTAAATGGTTTCTCGTTTTAGTATTCACAATGCTTCTTACTATAACTGGTATTTTTCTAAGTTACTGGAGAGTACAAGAGCTTGTTCTTCAATATTGTTACGACCTCAAAAATCCGAAAAAGATAAATTTTCTATCTTTAAGTCTTACTTTTATAGACCCAAAACAAAGCTCCTTCATCTCCACCGAAACCGTCAAAACATTCATCGCTTATTTCCGTCAAGCAAAAAAAACTTATCTTAGCTTATCACAACCAAATACCCCTTTATCAGTTATGCAAGATTTAGCACGAAAAAAAATTAGCTTTTCTGACTATTTAGAATTAGAGGAACAAGCCGAAGCAAAACACGAATACCATGATGGGTTTGTATGGGCTATGGCAGGAGGTTCACCCAATCATGGAATAATAAGTGGACATGTTTTTTCTTCATTATCTGCAGCCTTGCGAAAAAAAAAGGAAAATAACTGTAGACCAATCAATGGCGAACTAAAGGTTTATATTGAATCAGTAAATAGAGGTGTATACCCAGATGCTATGGTCGTATGTGGCGAGTTTGAATTCTATGCAAAACGGAAAGATGTCATTACCAACCCCAAATTGATTGTAGAAGTATTGTCACCCAGTACAGCAGCTTTTGACAGAGGAGCAAAGTTCCGATTTTACAAATCCTTGCCCTCCTTTCGAGAATACATTTTAGTTCACCAAGATCAGCCCTTTGTAGAAGGCTATTATTGGGAAAACAGAGAACATTGGCATATTTCTCATGCGATAGGGTTGGAGGAAAATATTTATGTTCATTCTATTGATGCAGAGATTTCATTGAAGGACATTTACGCCTTTATTGAATTTTCGAGCGATGTGCAGATGAAATTGGATTTGTGAGACATAGTTGAAGCGGTGACGACCACAGTTTTTAAATACTCCATCGAAAAAATCCTCATTCCAACCGTTGCCAAAATTGAAAATTGTTGGCAAGATTTCCACTCATTAAATTGAAGTAACAACAAAAAATACCAACTCTCCCCCTCAGAAAATCGGTATTCTAAATCATTGTTAATTCTCAATTATTTACTCCCCCTTATAATCCGCAAACTGCTGACGCAAAGTCAATTTACTAAACTTACCCGTAGCTGTCAATGGAATAGACTCCACAAATACAATATCATCGGGTAATTGCCATTTTGCAAATTGGGTAGCCAAAACTTCCTTGATGCTTTCTTTGGAAGGTGTCTTGCCCTCTTTAGGAACGACAATCAACAAAGGTCTTTCACTCCATTTTTCGTCGGGAATCGCTATTGCAGCCGCCATCAAAACATCGGGATGTCCCATTGCCGTATTTTCCATATCAACCGAACTGATCCATTCACCACCCGATTTGATCAAATCTTTGGAACGATCCACAATTTCCATATAGCCATATTCGTCAATATTTGCCATATCACCTGTATCAAACCAACCATCTTCGTCGACACAAGGGGCTTCGGCTTTGTAGTAAGAGTGGACTACCCAATTGCCCTTCACCAACAAATGACCTACGGACTTGCCATCTCTGGGTTGTTCCACACCGTTTTCATCCACTACTTTCATATCAACCCCAAAAACAGGACGACCTTGTTTGATGCGGTAGGTCAATTGCTCGTCTTTCGGCATTGCCAAAATTTGCGGAGTAGGACGGTTGAGTGTTCCTAAAGGGCTCATTTCAGTCATACCCCAAGCGTGGAGTAAATCAATGTCGTGTTTGTCTCTAAATGCCTTCAACATAGACATCGGAGCAGCCGAGCCTCCCACGATTACCTCAGTGACCGACTCCATTTTTTTGCCCACATTATCGGCATAATCCAATAGATTTGTCCAAACCGTTGGCACGCCTGCCGCCAAGGTTGCTTGATATTTTTCGATTAATTCAAAGGTACTCGCTCCATCCATCGCCTTGCCAGGAAACAATAAAGTAGCTCCTGTCATAGGCCCTAAGTAGGCAATTCCCCAAGAATTGGCGTGAAACAAAGGCACAACCACCAGAACCGTATCTCTTGCATTCATTCCAATCGCATCTTTCAAACCACCTGCATAAGAGTGTAACAAATTGGATTTGTGGGTGTACATGACCCCTTTAGGATTGCCCGTTGTACCAGAAGTATAACAAAGCGAAGAACCACTATTTTCGTCAAATTCGGGCCAGTCAAATTGGTCCGATTCTCCTTCAATGAGTGTTTCATAGCAATACACATTCGGGAGTTCTGTTTTGGGCATGTATTTTTCTTCGGTCAAAACAATATAGCCTTTGACCTTCGGAAAATGTTGGTGCATTTTTTCGACGATGGGCCAAAAAACATGGTCTATCAAAATATACTTGTCCTCCGCATGATTGATAATGTAAATCAATTGAGTGGGTGAAAGACGAGGATTGATGGTATGACATACAAGTCCTTGTCCAGAAATGCCATACCAAGCTTCAAGATGTCGGTAGGTGTTCAAGGCGATGGTTCCAACTTTGTCGCCAAATTCAACACCCAATTTTTTTAAGGCATTGGCGAATTTTCGGCTTCGTAGCAATATTTCGCTGTAAGTTGTTTCGTGAAGTTCATCGTTTTCGACAAGGCGAGTAATGACCTTTTGCTGTCCGTGGTATTTCCCTGCAAACTCGATACAGCTTGCTAAATTGAAGGGAGTATTTTGCATATTGATTGCCATAATGTTTGTTTTTGGAGTATTTTGTTATTTGAATTTTGAAGCCCACAAATTTGCAAAAATATACTTGGATTTTAAAGCCTTCTCACTTCAACTTTATTTTATCCTTGCTTCTGTTATCTTTGCGCTATTTTAAAAGCCTTAACCATATGCAGAAAGAATCCCATATACGCAGTCTCCTCAAAGGTTTTACTTGGCGAATCATAGCTACAAGTACAACCATCACTATTGCTTATTTTGTAACGGGTGAGGTAAGAGATGCTTTGACAATAGGAGGGATAGGATTTTTTGGTAAGATATTTATTTACTATCTACACGAACGGGCTTGGCAAATGGCCCCAAGAGGAATGATAAGAAAGCTATTGAGTAGGCGCAAATAGTACACTTTTCACTGATATTTCCTGAAAGGAGAGAATACTTAATTAATACGAAAAGAAATTCAGTCGGCTAAAATAAGGCATTTTCTGTGGAAAAAATGTAGGATTGAGTTCAAAAAACTACTAACACTGTAACATTCTGTGTACTTTTGTGTCGTCACTGTTTAGAATAATTCTAAATAAGGAACAAAAATTAATCTTTTTTGCTATGGTAAGCGTATTATTAGCCGATGCCCAATACCTTATTCGGATGGGACTTAAAAATGTAATTGCAAATAGAAACGATATTGAAGTAGTGGATGAAGCTGCAACAAAAGAAGCCATGTTGTCAAAACTCATTCAGCATCAGCCTAATGTACTTATCATGGATTACCACGATTCAGATGAATTCAGCCATGAAGATATTCCTTTGATTCGCCAAACCGCCCCCAAAACAAAGGTGCTTATCATTTCTTCTGATAATGATAAAGGCACGATTTTCAAGGTAATGGAAACAGGCATCAATGGTTTCTTGACCAAATATTGTGATCGAGCTGAAATCATCAGTGCCATCTATGCGACTGCAAAAGGTGAGCGTTTTTTCTGCAATAAAATCGTCAATCTCCTCCTTGAAAAACACATTCGCCAATCCGATTCTGAAAATTGCAACCCTGCAAGTCTGACCGTTCGAGAAACGGAAATCGTTCAACTCATTGCAGAAGGTATTTCAACCAAAGAAATCAGCGAACGTCTACACCTCAGTACACACACGATATACACTCACCGCCGCAACATCATGAAAAAACTGGGGGTAAACTCGGCTTCTGAATTGATATTATATGCCATCAAAACAGGGATTGTTCAGACGGTGTAAATTGTTGAATTGTAACATAAACAAACCTCCTTCATTCAACAAAAAAAAGGCGGACAAACTGCCCACCATTTTCATGTTTACTTCCATTTACACAAAAGTAAGAATCTATCTGAATAATAAAGGATTTACGATTCTTGCTCTTCCTTCACTTCTTCCTGCTCCACTTTCTCTACTTTTGGTACATACATTTTCGTTTTCTTCTTAGGTCGTGAATTACCAAAAGAACCTCTTGCTATCTTACCTTTTTTTGAACGAATATCTCCTTTGCCCATAATAAAAATATGATTTAATGTAATAAAAAAATTAATTTCGCTGCAAAAATACCAAATAATCATGAAACGTCCATGAATAAATAATCATTAAAGAAAAGCATAAAATGATTACTTATTCATGGTAAGTTCCGTCTGACCTTTCAAACTTAAAATTATACAGATGAATAAGCTATTTCTCCTACTTTTTATCTTACTCTCCTGCAATGCTTCTCAACATATTGCCACCTCTACTGCAAAAACACTCCCCAAAAAAGCTGATAAAGACGAAAAGGATGCTCCAAAACCTAAAAACATCATTTTGATGATTGGTGACGGCATGGGCTTGTCCCAAATCACCACAGCCATGTATATGAACAAGAACTACTTACACCTCGAAAGATGTACCACCGTTGGTTTGCTGAAAACCCACGCTGCCGACAACATCATTACCGACTCTGCTGCTGGTGCTACGGCATACTCTTGCGGAAAGAAAACTTACAATGGCGCAATTGGCGTGGATATAGATGGTAAGCCCCTCAAAACACTCTTAGAAGAAGCAGAAGAAAGAGGCATGGCAACAGGTTTGGTTGCTACCAGTACGATTACACACGCTACTCCTGCTTCCTTCATCGCCCATCAGCCAAGCCGAAATATGCACGAAGAAATAGCCAAAGATTTCTTACAAACGGATGTAGATTTGGTGATTGGTGGAGGTAGAAAACATTTTGAAAAACGAAAAGATGGCTTGAACCTTCTAGACAGCCTAAAAGAAAATGGCTACTTTGTGACAGGTAACTTCAATAAAATCAACAAAAACATCGAAAAATTCTACTTGTTCACCGCTCCCGAACATCCCGCCAAAAAATCAGAAGGTCGCAACTACCTACCTCAAGCAACTGCCCTCGCCCTCGATTTCTTATCCCGCAAATCCACTGACGACAAAGGCTTTTTTCTGATGATTGAAGGTTCTCAAATTGACTGGGGCGGTCACGCCAATGATACACAATATATTTTGGACGAACTCCTCGACTTCAATCAATCTATTGGTCAGGTCCTCGATTTTGCCGAAAAAAGTGGTGAAACTTTGGTAGTTATCACCGCTGATCACGAAACAGGTGGATTAAGCCTTGGCCCTCCTTCTCATAAGGAATACAAAACGAAATCAGACAAGGAACGCATTGCCTACAACAAACGCTATTATGATGCCCTGACGATGACTGCTGATTTTAATAATGATACGATGCGGAATGATACTTTGTATGGGATGTTTAGCACAGGATATCATACGGCTGTAATGGTGCCTGTTTTTAGTTTTGGTGTTGGGAGTGAGGAGTTTGGGGGGATGTATGAGAATGTGGGGGTTTGGGAGAGGGTGAAGGAGGCTTGGGAACATGAGGATTAATCATTTTTTTGTCATTTTTTAAAGAAAAATGTTGTGGAGAAAGGTTGATGCTAGAGCCTTATAAACAATATTGTTTCTATTGATTTTATTTGACATTATTACTTCTAAAGGTGAAGCATCGTAAACCTTTATATCGAATAAATAAAAATGTATTCATATAACAATTTATAATCCAAGTCATTATCTCCTTTACTCCAAATATGTAAACAAAAAAGTAAGACACAACACCTACCCCTCCACCAACATCGTATAAGGCTTAATATAAACCGTAAAAGTAGTTCCTTTATCCAATTCACTTAGTACCTCAATCCTGCCACCATTCTTTTTGATAGTATTGTTCAAAATACTCAAGCCAATACCCGCGCCTTCCTTGCTCGTATCAATTCGCTTAAAAGGCTGAAACAAAAGATGTCCATATCGTTCGAGGTCAATACCAATGCCATTATCCGCAAGACTAAAAACAACACACCCCTCTTTTTCCTCCACACTTACGGTGATTTCGAGAGGTCTTTTTTCACTCCGATACTTGATGGCATTGTCCACCAAATTGTACACCATACTCACCAAATAAGGTTTGACATAATAGAAATTAGGACTGCTTTTGAATTCCGTATGGACAGTAGATTGAATATTGGACAACTGATCAGAAAATTGGGTTTTTACTTCATAAAAAATATCCTTCAAATTGATATTTAATATGGCATGACTTCCATTTTTCTGAAAGTCCAAAAACTGCATCAAACCGTTGAGAACCAACTCCAATTTTTGGCTTGCCATCCCCACTCTTTCCAACGTTTTTTCTCGACTATCTTTATCCTGTGACTTCGACAAAGTTTCTACATAAGACTTAATTCGCATAATTGGCGCACGCAAATCATGTATGGCACCGTTCACAAAATCATCCAAAAAAGAATTCAGTTCTTCCAAATAGTCATTAGCATTTTCTAAATCGTATGTTCTTTCCTCCACTTTTCTTTCAAGATCTTCATTTAGCTCTATTATTCTCAGCTCTTTGGACTTTATTTCCGACAAGTTTCGAGTAGTAATTGCCACTTCCTCAACTCCCCCGTTTTTGACAATAGGACTAACTTTGGCTTGTATATAAACCAACTCCTCATTAGGCAAAAGAAAATCCATTTCGTAAAACACTGTTTTGCCTGTTTCAAAAACCTGTTTTAAGGCATCTCTAACAATCACTTGGTTATCAGGAGTGAGATAATCAAAGATTTTTTTACCCACTACATCTTCTTTAGAATAACCAGGATAAGTAAAGTTGAGGTCTAAAAAAGTACCTTCTTTATCATAAATGGAAAGGTTGTCTATTGCATTCTCAAACACTGCTCTATAACGTGCTGCGGTTGCTTCATTAAGGGCAGCCATTGATTTTACTTCATTGATATTTGTAAAAGTAATAACCACACCGTTGATCATGTTTTCGGTGGTTCGATAAGGCAATATTCTCATCAAGAAGTAATTGTCATGTATATCCATGACTTCTCTCTCAATCGTATTCAAATTCAACAGCACCCTTTTGGATAGATCCGCCAAATCTACATCTTGTAGCGTATGTGAAAAAGTGGTAATAGACCTTCCAATATCACTATCTAATAAGTCCAGTTGTTCGTGTATCGCAGAGGTGAACTTTCGAATCCTCAAATAGTTGTCTAAGAAAATGGTAGCAATTTCGGTACTCTTCAATAGGTTGACAATGTCATTATTTACAGTGGTCAGCTCTTCAATTTTAGATTGAAGCTCTGTATTTACTGTATAAAGTTCCTCATTGACTGATTGAAGTTCCTCATTCGTACTCTGCAATTCCTCATTTGAAGCCAAGAGTTCTTCGTTTGAAGCCTGCAATTCTTCATTGGTTGTTTCGAGTTCTTCAATGAGGGATTGCTTTTGTTCTTTAGCCTCTTTGAGTTCAAGTTCCAAAGTATGAATACGTTCTTCTCGCAGGGAACTTGAATCAACCTCTACCAAATTTTGATATTCCGCAACCGTTGTGCTTCCTTTTATGTGTATTTCAACCAGAACCACTTTGTTATCTATCTCTGGAACATGTACCAAAGAAAAGTTCATATCCAAATGATAGACATCCTCGTTTTTTCTAAACGGCACATTTTTGTACAAAATGGTTTGCCGATTTTCTAAAGCACGTCGAACACCAGTCCTAAACAAAAGACTTTCTTCCGATTCCAACAGGTTCTCGATGTTCATTCGTACCAAGGCCTGCGGGAAATGTAGCAAATGCCCCACGTTTCCATTGATAAAAAGAACATCAAGTTCTTTAGTGACAAACATGGAAATAGGAGCATGTCTCCTAACCAATATTCCACTAAACAACATCTCTCTTCGCTTATAATTCAGATAGTTATCTTCAACAGGAATAAAGTTTTCTTCATTCTTTAAAGCAGATTCTTTAGGTTTGGGTTTGATATTTCGAGTAGGCCATATTGGAGCTTTTCGCTTTGAAGTCTTTGCAGCTTCATAAATGTTTTCAAATATATTCCACTTTTGATCAATTGTATGAAAGGCCTGCTTCAGTTTACCTATCGACTCACTCGGTCCTAAAAACAAAAAACTCCCTTGGTTGAGAGAAAAATGATAGATTTCTAAAAGCTTTTTTTGAACTTCAGAATTCAAGTAAATCAAAAAGTTGCGGCAACAGATTAGGTCTGTATTGATAAAAGGTGGATCTTGAAGGACATCATGGTTCACAAAAATAATCCGTTCTCTAATTTTCTTTTTAATCTGAAATTTATCCAGTTTCAAATCAAAAAATTCCTCTAGGCGCTTGCTCTTTACATCTGCAATGATATTATCGTGATAGACTCCCTCACTTGCAAAATTAATGGCTTGTTCGTCCACATCCGTCGCAAATATCTTAAAATTGGGAGGCAAATCATTTTCCTCCATGTATTCCATCATCAACATGGCAATACTATAAGCCTCCTCCCCTGTCGAACAAGCTGCTACCCAAATTCTGATCGTTTCATAGCTATTTCTATTCTTTACAATCTGAGGAATGACCTTCTCCTGCAATATTTCAAAAGCTTCGGGATCTCTAAAAAAACGGGTAACACCAATCAAAAATTCCTTTCCAAGAAGTTTTGCTTCTGAAGGATTTTGTTCTATATATTCATCATAATCTTCAATTTTGTAGATATGGTTCAGTTGCATACGTTTTTCTGAACGCCTCAAAAGCGTCTGTTTTCGGTAAGCTTCAAAATCAATCCCTGTGGCATCGTAGACTTTCACCAAAATTTTGTGGAAAATCCCCTGAAAACTACTGTCATTGTCTTCATCCAATAATTTTTGCCCATACGAAGAACTACTCGTAATCTTTGCCACCGTTTCTGCCAATGTTGCAGGCGGCAATACATTATCTGCCAAACCTATAGAGATAGTCGCCAAAGGCATTCCATTGAACTTTGCAGTATTTGGGTCTTGAACCAATACAATTCCACCCGCCTCTTTGATAGTTCTCACTCCTCTTGAGCCATCCGTTCCCGAACCAGAAAGTATAACCCCGATCGCTCCCGTACCTTGATCGTGTCCCAGAGAATGAAAAAAGATGTCAATTGGTAAATTTAAACGTACCTCAGGATTTCGATTTACGACCCTCAATACGCCATTTTTTATAACAATATTTTTATTACGAGGAATCAAATAGATATGATTAGAGTGAACAGGCATATCGTGATTCACCGTTGTAATGGGAATTTTGGTATATCTCGATAGCAATTCATTCATCAAGCTCTTGAAATCGGGAGACAAATGCTGGATAATCACAAAGCTAGCATCAATATTATCAGGTATATGGCTGAAAAATTGACGCAATGCTTCTAATCCACCAGCTGAAGCCCCTACACCTACAACTCTTAATTTTTTATGCCCCTTAATTTCGGCACTAGGGGTTTGTATTAGTTCCATTTTAGTCGCTTCTTAGTTAAATTTAAAAATGCAAACTCTAAATTAAGAGATTATCTTTAAAAGTATTATAATTTACCAATAAATTGACCAAACACTGATAATAAAATTTTATCTTCGACTATGAAAACAATCATTGTCATCTTTTTTTCTCTATTATTTGGAGCATCCACTTTTGCCCAAAATGCAATGATAACGGGTACAATCACCAACAAATCTAGCGGTGAACCCATTCCCTATGTTCACGTTATTTCAGACAAAATTGGCACACAATCAGACTTCAATGGATTCTATAAAATCACCCTCTCTGAAGGCACAAATACCATACGATTTAGTTTTTTAGGTTTCAAAACACAAGAGATTGAAGTAACACTAACTGCCAACGAATCCAAAGAATTGAATATTTCACTGATTGAACAAGATGAACTTCTCCAAACAGTTGTCGTTAGTGGCAGCAAATACGAAAGAAAGTTAAGTGAAGAAACCGTTTCCATTGAAGTTATTCGCCCTTCTATTATCGAAAACAGCAATTCTGTTCAGATGGATGAAGCCTTAGAAAAAGTGCCTGGCGTGAGTGTGATTGACGATCAAGCCAACATTAGAGGCGGAAGCGGCTATTCCTACGGTGCAGGCAGCCGTGTGTTATTATTGGTAGATGACATGCCAATTCTCACCAACGACAGTGGTTCACCTGCCTGGGATTTCATACCCTTAGAGAACGTTCAGCAAGTAGAAGTCGTAAAAGGAGCTTCTTCTGCGCTCTATGGATCCGCAGCTCTCAATGGAATCATCAACATCCGTACTGCCTATCCCACTTCAAAACCTTTCACCAAAATCAGCCTTTACCATACATTCTATGACAAACCACACGACAACGAAATCGTGGCTGCAAATGGCGAAATCACTGAAAAAGCTTGGTGGGGCAATAAATCTCCCTACGAATTGGGGGCAACTTTCACACATCGCCGCAAAATCGGACAACTGGACTTAGTGGGAGGCGGTTATTTCTACAAGCAAAAAAGTTGGCGAAAAGAGGAATTTATGGAACGATATCGCCTCAATCTAAATACTCGTTACCGTTTCAAAAAAAATCCAAACCTTGCAATAGGATTGAACTTCAATGCACAAAAAACCGAAAGTGCTACTTTCTTTTTGTGGAATGGCAACGGAGCAAATGCCTATCTACCTTGGAGCACCTTGGAAACACCTCTCAATGACCGAAAAAATTTTAGTGTAGATCCTTTTGTAGAATACTTCAATCCCTCCAAAAATATTCGCACCAAACTACAAGGAAGGTACTACTATGTAGATACCCAAAACCAAACCGATCAAAGCAAAACGGTTCACAATTACTATGGCGAATGGCAATTTCAAAAACTTTATCCCGCCTCTAACCTCTCCTATACCTTAGGATTGGTCGGGTCTGCGGTCAATACCACTGCCGAACTTTACAATGGTTTTTTCCAATCCTCTAATTTAGCTGCTTATGTTCAAGTCGATAAAAAGTTTTTTGATAAACTAAACGTTGCTTTAGGCGCACGTTATGAACGCAACAAGCTACAAGGCAAAAAAGAATCCAAACCAGTTGGGCGATTGGGCTTAAACTACCAAGCGGCAGAGGGCACTTTTTTGCGATTTTCGTATGGCGAAGGCTATCGTTTTCCGACCATTGCTGAGAAGTTTGTGACGACCAGCCTTGATGATCAGGGCTTAATCACCATCAGTCCCAACCTCGCATTACAGTCCGAAACGGGTTGGAGTTCTGAAATTGGCATCAAACAAGGATTGAAGTTTGGTGATTGGCAAGGCTACATAGACCTTGCAGGATTCATCAACGAATACCAAGACATGATGGAATTTACCTTCAATTATTGGCAAGACCTCAATGCCTTGGCTTTTCGCTCCATCAACATTGGTGATACCCAAATCACTGGATTGGATCTTAGTCTGGCAGGAAAAGGCAAAGTTGGAAAAGTGGATGTCAATGTCTTGGCAGGATACACCTATATCAATCCACGCCTCGAAACGCCTCTTGATTCCATTCCTGCAGGTTCTTGGCCCGCAGGCCCCAATATCGAATATGGTGATGGCACGAATGTATTGCTCAAATATCGCTTTCGTCATGCCTTCAAAACCGATATCCAAACCCAGTACAACAAGTTATCTTCGGGAATTTCACTTCGCTACAACAGCCCAATTGATGGAATTGACAGCATTTTCCACTTCATTCTTCCTGGCTTGCTGCAATACCGAACCGAAAACAACAAAGGTACTTGGCTGATGGATGCCCGAATCGGCTACGAAATTATCAAAGGCGGCACACTTTCTTTTATTTGCCGCAACTTGTTCAACAAAGAATACGCCATACGTCCTGCCCTCATTGAAGCCCCAAGAAGCTTTACTTTTCGATTTTCACAAATTTTTTAAATCTGATATTGGATATTGTGATATTATAATATCTCATTATCCCATTATCTCATTATCTCATTATCTCATTATCTCATTATCAATTTTATACTATGAAAACTTTTGAACTCAAACCCAATCAAGAATACATCGAACTCAACAAACTCCTCAAACTCTTAGGCTTGGTAGGCACAGGCGGAGAGGCGAATATGCGGATTGTGGATGGAGAAGTGATGGTCAATGGTGAACAAGATACCCGAAAACGGCGAAAATTGCGGTCGGGCGATAAAGTGGAATTTGGAGGGGAAGAAGTGGAGGTTTTGTAAATGTTTGTGCATATTCTGTGTCAATTTTCCTTCAACCACCGCATTTCACAACATACTTATATTCAATTATTTATTGTATTTTCAAAATGAAAAATAGGCTTTAAAAACACAAATACTGTGTCAAATTTCGGGTTTTCTGTCCTTGCTGTTCTACCTTCAATGGTTGAGATTTGGAAAAGAATGAGATAATTGTCTGTAAATAAACCCAATACAACAATTATTTCAAATATTTATTTTTCCTAATTTTTTAAACTCACTAAACAATGAAACAAGCCCACGCTTATTTTTCGAAGGCATTTTATATATTATGCCCCCCCCCTATGTTTGCGTTCTAATTTTTTTGCTTCTATTTTTCGTTTGTGTTTAGTTACAGTTTTGCTCTTTTTTGCTCTTTTTTGTCTTTTCTGGTTTGGGAGAGGTGAAGGGGCAGAATGTTTTTAATATTTATCAAAATTTAAGTGGAAAACCTGGATTTTGGATGCCTACTTATCATTATGATGGAGAGTATATAATGGACATTAATAAACATAATCTTGCTAATCCCAACCCTGTTAAAAAAGCAGAATTATTGGTTAATTTTTGGTATGGCGCTAAAGGAACATGTTATTCTTTACCCAGATATTTGACCGATGAGATAGAATTGGTTTCCTATCCATTTTGGGCAAATACAACTCGGACTTATGAAGAAGATGAAGATGGGAATACCATGCGTATATTTACAGTCTTGAGTGATGAAAAATCATCTGCTATAAATTACAACACAATAAGACCAGCCCTATCAGGAGTTATGTTTGAACTTGACTATGAATTAACTGAAAGCCGTACATTGATTCCTCATTCAGTCTATAGGCACAAATTATTCATTCATTGTAATGAACAAAATACTATACCTACTCCTTTGGGTACGAAGCTTGATTCACTTGTTTTTACAAATGATTTGACAAGAGGAGTTATGAGAGAATATCCGTTTAGTCCTCAAAATAATGTTGGTTTTGAGACAACTGCTTATGATGTTATATTATATCCATTTTTCTTCTTGAATGATAATTACGAAGCGTCTAACAGTAATGAGGCTAATTTTTATTCTTATGTTGGAGGGGGATCTATGAGTATTGATTTATGTAATGCAGTGGAATGTTCTGATAATTACATAAATTATTTTCCAATTGAAGACGTTACAAATATAGATATATGTGAAGAAGTAAGTTGTTTTTATCCAGAAAACCCTACTTCTAATGAAGATCCCGTTGGATATATACATCCCTCTCCTTTTTCTTTAGCAGGTTTTTTGATGCAAGGAGCTAATAGTAGGCATCCTGTTGGATATACTACTGATACTAATCAAGAGTTGGTGAGACTACCAGGGATTCCACACACTTACATTATCGACAAAAACATCAATCTCAACCTTATCAACCCAAGTGAAAAAATAATTTACAATCCATCACAGGTTCATATTGAGGCAGATAATTTGGTCTTTCCATCTGGATATACTTTCAAAACAGTGAGAGGATTATATCCTACGATTGATGAAGTAAACAATGTTGGAACAGATAGATGTCCAGAAATAGCAACAATTGAAGACCAAAGGGATGTTCCTGTTCCGACTGATTTGCAAGAAGGAACAAGTTATACTTTGGTAAATGGAAATACCATTACAGCTCCTTCCATATACATTATCGAACCAAATAGCAAATTAACGATTGAACCTTGTGTTTTTTTATATGATGTCACTTTTATTGTGAAAAATGGAGCAAAACTTATTTATCATCCCGACCAAACGTATGGAAATTATCAAATCATTGAGGATGAGCTAAATCCATTAGCCTATGAAAATCCAAATGAGGTAGAAACCATTTCGCTGCCAAACAAAAAATGCCACAACTGTCAGTGTGTTCAAGAATTCAATCAGGTTGGAGATTTAGATATTACAACAGGAGTAACAGTTTGGGAAGGCGATAGAATCATCAATGGGCAGATAACCGTCAAAAGTGGTGCTACTCTGCATCTTATCAATGGCGAATTTGCTTTTGCAGATGCCAATGCAAATCAAGATGACAATATTTTCACTACAGGAATCACAGTAGAAGCTGGCGGAAAATTGGAGTTGTTGAATGCCAAATTGACAACTATCAATGGAATTGCTTGTAAAAATCGAAGAGGGGAATATCAACATGAAATGTGGGATGGAATTCGTCTCAAAGGAGTAAATTACAATCATTTTGGTCAGAATGCACTTTTTAGAGCCGATAACTCAAGCATTGAATACGCTCGGACAGGTATTCAAGCTGAGGCATTTACTTATCCAAATGGCAATTTAATGACAAATGTAGGCACACAAGTATTGATGTCTAATTGTCATTTCTTGAACAACCATACAAGTGTTTTGGCTACAGGTCCCAATTTAGGTCATGTATTTGTAGGGTGTACCTTTGACATGACCGAACCTATTAGAGATACCAACATATCTCCCGAAGGAAGCATAAATTCCCATGTAACGCTCTACAATCAAAGTCAAGGAACAAGTTTTCAGCAGTGTGTTTTCAGAAATAGTATTGGGAATCAATTTTACATCAATCAAAGGGGAACGGGAATTACAGCTATAGAAGCATCCGTTGAGGTAAAACCTTACAATGAACCTGCCCAACCTCATCCCCCTACTCCATTGATACCCATGAATGATGATTCTGAATTTACCAATCTCTACAAAGGAGTAGATTATTACACTTTTATAGGAGACTTCAGTACCGAGATGAGAATTGTAGGTGCAACCTTTGAACAAGTCGCACATGGAATTACTGATAATGGTGGAAATGGCGATGTAATTCACGACAATACTTTTTTACAAGGTTTATCTGGTGAATGGGAAGATGAACGAGACGACTATACTGGACCTGATTTACCAAATGACAGCTGGGCTGTTTATATGATAGGAGCACAAGACTATCAAATTACAGTTAATCGAGTAGATATATCATCTGTTATTTTTGATGAAAATTTTAGTATTCAACACTACGGAGTCATTGCAAAAAATGCAGGAGAAAGCGGTGCTTCTATTTACGACAACGATTTCGAGCAGATTAGCTTTGGGACACAAACCGAAGAAAACAATAAAATGCTTGAAATCCGTTGTAATGAATATCTACATGTAAGACAAGATTGGGCTATCAATCCCGAAGAAGGCTCTTCTCTTATTCCCGATTTATTGGCAAATCAAGGAAGTGGTTGTGGACCAAGTGAAACTGCAGGCAATTTATTCTACAACTCTTGTTTTAACAATTCAACTTCAAGGAATATAGGATTAGGAGAAATAAATGGAAACCCTATATTAGTGCCTGAACGGAAAGAGATAATTGTCTGTCTATCAAAACATAACTAATGGTTAAAACAAACGAACTTTTTCCTTCAATTTTTATATTCTTATAGCAACTTGATGTTAATTTATTAGGAATTTATTGAAGGTATTGATATATGGGGAAACTTTAAAAAGTTCGTCTGTTTAAGTGTTTAGTTATGTTTTAACACTCAATTAGTTAAGAGTTTCCGTTCAAGCACTATATTAGATGCTCCTTTTAAGTATCATGCCAATGGAGCACCATCTGAGACAAATCCCGAATGTAATAATTGTTCTGCTTGTGTTATTTTCTGTAATAATTCTGATGAAGATATAAATGCTTGTCCAGAATCTACGATAGGACAAACAGACGGAATAGGCAAAGCGAATGAATTGGTGAATGACAACACTCCACAAGAAATAGCCGCTGAGTTGGAAAAAGAAATTTATACAGAACTGAAAAAATCCAAACTCACCGCTGAAGTATTGAAGATTTACCAACAACAAAAAAAAGAATTGGAGGGGATTCTCTTTTTGGAATCTATGAACACTATTCACGCTTCGGAATTGTTGCTGCATACCTATCTTCAAAGAGAAATGTTAACTGCTGCCCAAAGCAAATTAGTAGAATTGCAATTGCAAAATGTGTTTGATGCTTATTATTTTGCTTTTTTTCAGCTTTTAATCAATATCAAAAGTAGTGGTAAAGATTATGTTAATATGACTTTAGTAGAGAAACAAACTGTTGAAAACATTGCAAATGCTGGAAGCGCTGCAAGTGTATATGCAGAATCCCTATTGGCTTGGGTAAATCGCACAAGTTATGTTCGGTTTCCCCATAAATTTGAGATTCAACATCAGAAAAAATCTGTAGAAAAAGATGTACTAAAATCTATTTTTTCAATGTATCCCAATCCCAACAACGGCAATCTTCACATAGAAGCCCAACAAGATTTACGGGTTCAAATATTGGATTTGAATGGGCAATTGGTAGCCAAGTGGAACATCTTCAAAGGACATCATCAATATACTTTGGACATCTCCAATGGAACTTATTTTATTCATATTCAATCGGATAATCAACATTTTGCAGAAAAGCTGGTTATTATTCGATAAAGAAAACCATGCCATTAGGTAGCTCGCTACCTAATGGCATTTTTATCTCGTTAAAAAAAATTATCCATGAAATATTTTTATTGTATTGTTTTATTTTTTTCATTCTTACCTAATTATGCTCAAACCGTTTTCAATAAGATGTATGATTTGAATTCACAATTGGAGGGATTCAATTCAGTTATTCAAGATAATAATGATTACATGATTGTAGGAACAAGTTGGGATGCCATAGGAGGAGACGGAGATTTATTTATTGTGAAATGTGATGAAATGGGTAATATCATATTTTCGAAAAATTATGGAACAGATAACCATCAATATTTCGATGGTGAAATAGTAAAAGTAGATGATGGTTACGTTATTGCATATACAGGATTAAATAGGATATTGTCAAATTCGGATTATTATTTAACCAAAATAAATGAACAAGGGGATAGTATTTGGACGCAATCCTTTTGGTTGGGAAGTAAAGCCGATGCAACAAAAGGTTTGATTCAATCCTCTGACGGTGGTTTTATAATTACAGGTTTCTCGCTCAACTTTCCAGAAGAGAAAGGACAAGCCTTCATTGTAAAAACAGATAGCTTGGGAAATAAAGAATGGCAAAAAAATTATGGAAGTTTAGAGTATAGAGATGGAGCTAATAAAGTAATAGAAACAGAAGATGGAGGATTTGTTGTGTTGGGTTATAAATCTTTTAGTGAGCAAAATCGAAATATTTGGTTGTTCAAAATAGACGCTTTGGGCAAAATGTTGTGGGAAAAGGATTATGGAGGATTTTATTACGAAGCGAGTGCCGATTTTGTACAGGTGGAAGATGGTTACATCATTGTAGGGGTACAATTCAAGGAAAGTACTATTACAGGAGACTCCAATGCTTATGTTTTGAAAACCGACTTCGAAGGCAACAAACTATGGGAAAAAAGTTATGGAGGTAGATTCACCGACCAGTTTACTGGAGTACACTTATTGGAGGATGGCAGTTTAATTGTTTCAGGTAGTTCTCGGAATTATGAAGAAGTGTTGAATAACCACCGAGGAATGATTATGAAGTTGTCTGCAAGAGGAGATAGTATTTGGGGCAAGATTTATGGCTCAACTATTTCTCCCTATTATTTATGGGACATCAAACCTACGAATGATGGTGGATTTATATCTTGTGGTATGGGGCGTTTATCTGAATGGGATTCTCAAGACGGCTGGATTCTCAAAGTCGACAGCCTCGGCAACACCTGTCAGCCCGCCAACTGCGACAGTATTTTCACTACCTCTATCCATTACGAAGTCATCACACATTACCCGACTTCATTTTACCCCAATCCTGCCCAAAATCGTGTAACTTTTCAGCATCGGCTGCCGAAAGGGAAGGAAGCGGTATTGGAGGTGTATGATTTGCAAGGTGGGATAATGGGATATTGGGTATTGGATAACTTGCCCCGAAACCTCGGGGTTGACATTGATGGTCGAGAGTTGGTATTGGAGGTTGGAGATTGGGCGAGTGGCTTGTATTTGTATCGGGTGAGTATTGAAGGGAGAGAGGTGAGTGGTGGGAAGTTGTTAATTGAAAATTAAAAAAATATCCATGAAATATTTTTATTGTATTGTTTTATTTTTTTCATTCTTACCTAATTATGCTCAAACTGTCTTCAATAAAATATATGGATCAGACACTTTGCTCGAATCAAACCGAGGAATTGTTTCAACCTTAGAAGGGTACTTATCAATAGGTTCAAATTGGGATCCTTTTGGTGGAGATGGAGCGTTAACGCTTATTCACTGCGATGAGTTTGGGGAGATTATATGGGAAAAAAAGATTGGAGAACCTCATTATCAACATCAAGGAGGTGATGTTATCAAAACATCAGATGGTGGTTATGTGCTGTTTAATACAAGCGTCTTACGTATTCCACCGAATGCAGATTATCATTTGGTAAAAATAAATGAAAAAGGAGAAATTCTGTGGAGAAATACTTTTGGTTTGGGAAGTAAAGTAGATGCTTCTAGAAAGGTCATTCAATCATCAGACGGGGGTTTTGTTTTGACAGGTTTTTCTCAAAATTTTCCCGATGAAAAGGCTCAAGCTTTTATTGTGAAAACAGACTCTTTGGGAAATAGGGAATGGAGAAAACACTATGGGGCTTTGGAATATGCAGATGAAGCGGTAAATGTCATTGAAACAGAAGATGGTGGTTTTGTGGTAGTGGGTTCAAAGTTAGTCAGTGAGCAAAATCGAAATATTTGGTTGTTCAAAATAGATGCTTTGGGCAAAATGTTGTGGGAAAAGGATTATGGAGGATTTTATTACGAAGCGAGTACCGATTTTGTAGAAGTAGAAGATGGTTACATCATTGTAGGGGTACAATTTAAGGAAAGTACTATTACAGGAGACTCCAATGCTTATGTTTTGAAAACCGATTTTGAAGGCAACAAACTATGGGAAAAAAGTTATGGAGGTAGGTTCACCGACCAGTTTGCTGGAGTACATTTATTGGAGGATGGAAGCTTAATTGTTTCAGGTAGTTCTCGGAATTATGAAGAAGTGTTGAATAACCACCGAGGAATGATTATGAAGCTAACAGCAGAAGGAGATAGTATTTGGGGCAAGATTTATGGTTCAACCATTTCACCCTATTATTTATGGGACATCAAACCTACGAATGATGGTGGATTTATATCTTGTGGAATGGGACGTTTATCAGAGTGGGATTCTCAAGACGGCTGGATTCTCAAAGTCGACAGCCTCGGCAATACCTGTCAGCCCGCCAATTGCGACAGTATTTTCACGACTTCTATTCAGTATGAGGTCACAACACATTACCCTACTTCGTTTTATCCCAATCCTGCCCAAAATCGAGTGACTTTTCAGCATCGCTTGCCGAAAGGGAAGGAGGCGGTATTGGAGGTATATGATTTGCAGGGAGAATTAATGGTTAATTGTCAATTGTTAAGGGTTAATGAGGAGTTGGTATTGGAGGTTGAGGATTGGGAGAGTGGGTTGTATTTGTATCGGGTGAGTATTGGAGGAGAGGAAGTGAGTAGTGGGAAGCTGGTTGTGGAGTGAGTTTTTTGAACATAGCTTGTTCCGAGACCTCGGAAAACGGCTAGATGGAGAGGAACTCACTATACTGCTGTTATTAAATTTTATTTGGATGAGATTATTTATTTTGTTGCTACTAACTCATTGTTTACTGGCGCAAGAGGAAACTTATTTCAATTATGTGTATGATTATGAGCAATCTAGTGAAGCTTGTCGTTCTATGACTTTACTGAAGGATTCTTTCATTAGCTTACATTTAACAAGTAATGCTTTTAATCAAAACCGATATATTATCCAAAGGAATGATTTTGATGGAAATTTGATTTGGAGAAAGGTATATGGAGAAGATGGTTTTGATTATTTGAATGGAGATATGTTGACTATTAACGAGACAGAATTTGTTTTGGTAGTCAGTAAATATGATTTAGAGAAAGAAAGTAGCAAGCCTCTATTAGTGAAATTCAACGAAATTGGAGATAGTTTATATCAAAAAACCTATGGAACAGGTATTTTTTCAGATGTTCCCAAAAAACTAATTCAAACCCAAGATAAAGGTTTTCTTATCTGTGGATTTACCGAAAATACAGGTAATGACAAAGAAGATGCCTATTTGGTCAAAACAGATAGTTTGGGAAATTTGGAATGGCAAAAATCTTATGGTCGCTTGGAAAGGCAGGAAGGAGCGGACCAAGCTCTGCAAACAGAGGATGGTGGTTATTTGGTTTTAGGAGAACGATTAGCGACTGCTGGTCTTCGAAGAGATGTTTGGTTGTTCAAAATAGATAGTTTGGGTAATTTATTGTGGGAGAAATTTTACAGTAGTCAAGATTATCAAGATGGAAATGAAATGATAGAGGTAGCAGATGGCTATATAATAGTAGGAACAAGTATTGAGAATTCTTCGGGAATCGTCCGTACCGATGGGTATTTATTGAAGGTAAGCAAACAAGGAGAACGTCTTTGGGAAAAAACCTATACAGGTTCCATATTTGGAATTGAACTCAGCGACCAGTTTCGATCAATAAAGGAATTAGACGATAAAAGTTTGATAGTAGTAGGAGCTTCACAAAACCATAATGAAGATGGGAAATTCATGGGTATATTATCCAAATTTACTTCCGAAGGAGATACACTTTGGATAAAAGCATATAGCAACAATGAAAATTTCGACCATTATTTCTGGGATTTTGAAGTTTTGGAAGGCAGTGGTTTTGCAATTTGCGGTTGGGGTTATGGCGTAGAAAGCGGCACTCAAGACGGTTGGATTCTCAAAGTCGACAGCCTCGGCAATACCTGTCAGCCCGCCAATTGCGACAGCATTTTCACCACTTCAATTCACTATAATATCACGACAAACTACCCCACCCAATTTTTCCCCAATCCCGCCAAAAATCGTGTGACCTTTCAGCATCGACTGCCCAAAGGAAAAGAGGCGGTTTTGGAGGTGTATGATTTGAAGGGAAGATTAATAGATACTAAGATATTAGATATTGGGATTGATGATGGAGAGTTGGTATTGGAGGTTGGAGATTGGGAGAGTGGCTTGTATTTGTATAAAGTCAGTATTGAAGGGAGAGAGGTGAGTAGTGGTAAGTTGGTGGTCGAATAATTAAAAAGAAAGTTTTAGTAATTTTGCAAAGCAATTCAGAAAGTGCTATTTTTAGTGGACAATGAACCTTGAATTAATAAAATATGAATTACAATATCTCATTTCGGGAGAGAGCAGCGCTAGCTATGATGCGCTTATCCAAGCAGTTGCCCGTCACCTTAGAGGAGGCAAGAGAGCAGGCCCAATGGCTAAAGAAAAACACCAAAACAAACCAAAAGAAGCAAAGAGACTCCTCGAATTTGCCAAACAAAACGACCTCCTGATCGATCATATCAATCAAGAAGACTTTATATCAGCGGGAGCGGAACAAAGAGTCTATATCAAAGATGGTGAACGTGTTATTAAGCTAAACGATGCGATATATTATGCTTCTTGGGAAGACTACTTTCACAATCTTTTACTGCACAACTATTTTTTTTCTGACACAGCATATAGCTTACTCGGTTTTTATTGGTCTGAGAACATTCTATATGCTGTAGTCGAACAAACCTATATAAAGGCAGATGGTTTAACAGATTTGGAGATGGTCAAAAATTTTATGGCTGCTAATGGTTTTGCCAATACAAGAGGACATGATTATCATCATCCTAATCTTGGAATAATATTAGAAGATTTACACGATGAAAATGTGTTGACTAATGAAGGAATTCTGTATTTTATTGATACTGTATTTTTCATTATTCCAGAAGTTTTTTGGAAATGAATGACAGAATATTTAGTTATCGACTTTAAAAGTTGAGATGGAACTTACTGCTTTGCATGGAGGCGGTGTTTACGCTGCTTCTTATATTCAATTTTATCAACTATTGATTGATGTGCAAATAAGTGGTCGAAAATATACGGAAATGACGACTGCTGAACTCCAAACAGTAGAGAATATTGCACAAGCAAGTACATATGGTAGCATGTATGCAGAAAGTTTATTGGCGATGTTGAATCAAACTACTCTTGATAGAATACCACATAAAGAAAGCACTCAAAGTAATAGACTTGTTCATATTTGATTATCAGTTAAATACAAATAATTTTCAATTAATCTATTTGTTGTATGTTGTCAATTTCCTAAAAAAAATCAATTGTTATAAAAGATTTTTTTCATAGCCTTTGATTATGAAATTTTTGAGCATTAACAATTAAATTACTTTATTTTTTACATATTTTATATCTTTTTGATTATCGGGTCGAACAAGTCTAATAAGAGAGCTTTAGAAAATACGAAACAAGGCTTCTCTGTTTACCCAAATCCTTCTAAAGACTTCATTGTTATCGAATCAAATACTGCAATAGGTAAGTTGATGATTTACGATATCACTGGACTTTTAATTGAAGTACATGATATACAGCAGAACAAGCAGCAAGTCCCCCTAAATTTGCCTGTTGGAACCTATATCCTACAATTGCACAGTGCTACAGGAATACTCAGTAAGAAAATTGTAGTGATGGGAAGTGAGTAGTGGTAAGATGGTGATCGAATAATTAAAAAGAAAGTTTTAGTAATTTTGCAAAGCAATCCATTGGAATTGCTCCATCAAATACCAAAACCATCCATTAACATGAAAAAACTTCTATACCCCCTTACCCTCCTACTCACAATCGGTCTTTTACTGCAAAACCTTCCAATTCAAGTCCAAGCCCAAAACCAAACCTATCAAAACAAGTTCAAGCAACTCAAAGACGAACTCGCCACCCCCAACGTCTATAGAACCGCTTCGGGCGCGCCCGGACACCAATATTGGCAGCAAAAAGCGGACTACGATATTCAAATAGAACTCGATGACCAAAAACACCGAATTGATGGCACCGAAACCATCACCTACACCAACAACTCACCCGACGAACTCAGCTATCTTTGGCTACAACTTGACCAAAATGTACGAGCAAAAGATGCTGATTCCTACAAAGTAGAAACGAGCACACCTTTGAGTATAAAGAGTATGGGGTCAAAAGCTTTTCTAGAATTACACAACGATTTCGAAGGAGGCTTCAATATCGAATACATCAAAGACAGAAGCAATCGTAATCTGAAATATACTATCAACCAAACCATGCTGCGGATAGATTTGCCGCAAGCATTGAAGCCCAAAAGTAGCTTTAGTTTTCAAGTGAAATGGTGGTACAACATCAACGATCGCATCGAAATGGGCGGACGCTCGGGTTACGAATATTTCGAGAAAGACGACAATTACGCCTACACCATCGCCCAGTTTTATCCCAGAATGGCGGTCTACAACGACTACGAGGGCTGGCAAAACAAGCAGTTTTTGGGTACAGGAGAATTTGCCGTACCCTTTGGAGACTTCAAAGTGAACATCACCTTACCCGCTGACTATGTGGTGGCTGCAACGGGCGAATTGCAGAATAGCAGCAGTGTTTTGACAAGCGAACAACGAAGTCGCCTTCAAAAAGCCAAAACTTCCACCGAACCTGTTTTGATCATCACACAAGCCGAAGCAGAGGCAAACGAGAGCTCTCGTTCAACTCAAAAAAAGACTTGGCACTACAAAGCCAACAATGTGCGAGATTTTGCTATTGCAGCCTCTCGCAAGTTTATGTGGGATGCTGTGGGTGTACCTTTGGGCGGCAAAACGGTAATCGCTCAATCACTTTATCCCAAAGAAGGCAATCCACTTTGGGGGCAATACTCCACCAAAGTAGCGGCACATACCCTCCGCACTTATTCCAAATACACCTTTGACTATCCCTATCCCGTAGCGACTTCGGTTCACGCCAAATCAATGGGCATGGAATATCCCATGATTTGCTTCAATTTTGGTCGCCCCGATGAAGACGGCACCTATTCGGAATATGTCAAATATCGAATGATTGGCGTGATTGTCCATGAAATCGGGCACAACTTTTTCCCGATGATTGTCAATTCAGACGAACGACAATGGGCATGGATGGACGAAGGAATGAACACCTTTTTGCAGTATTTAACCGAACAAGAATGGGAACGTGGTTTTCCTTCCCGACGAGGTCCTGCCTACAAAATGGTGGACTATATGAAATCACATCACAAAGCTATGGTACCCATTATGAGCAGTCCCAACACCGTTCCACAGTTGGGAAACAATGCCTATGGCAAACCTGCAGTAGCCTTAAATATTTTGCGAGAAACAGTCATGGGGAGAGAACTATTTGACTATGCCTTCAAAACCTACGCACAACGGTGGAAATTCAAGCATCCTTCTCCCGAAGATTTTTTCAGAACCATGGAAGATGCTTCGGCAGTGGATTTAGACTGGTTTTGGAGAGGTTGGTTCTATTCCACTAATCATGTCGACATCGCCATTGAGACCGTCAATCATTTTAGAGTGAACAGCTTTGATGCTGAAATCGAAAAACCATTGACAAAATCCGAAGACTTATTTTTGGAGGAAAACTACATTTCCAACATTCGCAACAAAACTTCCACTCCCGAAACTGTGGTAGAAAGAGATCCTTCAACCCACGATTTTTACCATGAATACGACAAGTATGAAGTCACCAGCAAAGACAAACTCAACTTTTCGTCAAGAAAAAACAGGCTACCGCAAAAAGCACAAGACATAATGGAACTAGATTGGCATTATTATGAATTGACCTTCTCCAATATTGGAGGTTTGGTGATGCCACTCATCCTTCAATTTGAATATGCCGACAACACGACCAAAACCATCCGTATTCCTGCCGAAATTTGGTCAAAAAATACGGAGCGTATTACCAAGATTTTTCCAAGCGAAAAAGAAGTCATTAGTATCAGCCTCGACCCTTATTTTGAAACCGCCGATACAGACACCTACAACAATTATTGGCCTCGAAAATCTACTACAAGTCGTTTTCACTTGTATAAAAATAAAAATCCTTTGAGCAACGGCAGAAACCCAATGCAAGAACAAGGTGGTAATTAGAGGAATAGTCACTGGATAATAATCTAAAAAATAAATAATAAACTAAGAACCTCTCTACAAACAAAGAATATGGACACAACATTGATTTACACCTTCAAAGCATTGCATATTATAGGCTTCGTGACCTGGTTTGCAGGCTTATTTTACTTGGCTCGCATATTTGTCTATCATGTTGAAGCCAATGACAAACCCGAAACAGAACGCAACATTCTACAAGCCCAATACAATATCATGGCTTCAAGATTGTACAAAATCATCACCAATCCTGCAATGATGATTACCTGGACATTTGGCATAGCCATGTTGGTCATGAATCCAGAATACCTCAAAGGCGGTTGGTTACATGCCAAATTACTGCTGGTTTTTCTACTTAGTGGCTATCACGGTTACTGCAAGGGTATCATCAAAAAATTGAAAGAAGGAAAGCCTACATTAAATCCTTTTCAATTTCGATTGTTCAACGAAATTCCGAGTTTGTTTTTGGTAGCCATAGTATTGTTGGCCGTATTGAGCAGACAAGCCTTGATGCCCATCCACTATGTATTTTTGGTTGTAGCCGTTTTTGGAGCATTGATGTATATGGGTGCAAAAGCCTACCAAAAAAAGCGACTGGATAAATAAATTTTGAAAAAATGGCAATTTTGTATAATTTTTGCTTTAAATTGAGAATGTCAATAGTTCATGTAAAATTCACAATGTTTTAATTTTCAACTGTATGAAAAGAAAACCAAACAGAAAGTTAAGGATTAATTGATAATCAAACATCTGTGTCTCTGTACCTCTGTGTTCAATAAAATTGTGTGGACTATTGGTATGTAGAATTTTTGATTAAATTTTGGCCAAAAACACATGGAACACATTGAAAATAACGTAAACAACCCCTTATCTCATCACCAAGAAAACGAGGACAACCACAAAGAAAAAAATCAATCGCCTTCAATAAAAAACAAAGATATGGACGACGAGGAGGAATTCGCCTTACAAGAAGAGATTCCTCCATTGCAGATTCTGTATCAAGACAACCATTATGTAGCCATCATCAAACCCTTTGGTTTACTTGTTCACCGAACAGATATTGCAGAACATCACAAAGATTTTGTTTTACAAAAACTTCGCAATCAAATCCGAAATTGGATTTATCCCATTCATCGTTTAGATGGCCCAACAACAGGTGTACTCGTCTTTGGTTTGCACAAAAAAGCAGCAAGTAAACTAAACAACCTCTTCCGAAAAAGGAGCATGAAAAAAACCTATTATGCCTTAGTTAGAGGCCATGCGCCAGATAGTGGAATCATTGACCATCCTATTCTGAAATACGGCAACAAACATCCTCAAAATGCCATAACGAAGTACCAGACAGTCGCCAAAGGAGTTCTACCCATCGCCCAATTTGGTTACGAACAATTGTACTACTCCCTCGTCCGTCTCCAACCTCAAACAGGACGAATGCATCAAATTCGCAAACACTTGAAGCACATCAATTATCCGATTATATGCGATCGACGATATGGGGATTGGCGACACAATAAGCTCTTCAACAAAGAATTTGGAATCAAAAACCTATTTCTACTTGCCCAAAAACTGGAGTTTGTACATCCTTACACCAAAGAAAATGTTACTATTGAAGCCCCATTTTCTGATGATATGCTTCAAATAGGACAACGCTTTGGATGGGACATGAAAGAATTAGAAAAACTGGAAAGAGAGGGCTACTACGATGAGAGTGACATATAGTCCGTTCCAAAAACTCAAGGATAATGAAATTGAAAACAAAACCTAAACCACTGTCTATCAGACAATAATATTTTTTTATAAAAAACAAAACTTTTTGATTTAACAAAAATTCTCCTTTTAATTTACTTCTATTACTTTCTTGGGTAACTTTGTCCCTTTTATTAAAAAGAACATCAAACACAAAAGTAGTAATCATCAATCTTAAAGTACTAATTATCAATCACCATGACCTTATTTACAGATTTTGATATTCAATTGTTTAAAAGCGGTAAACACTATCGTTTGTACGAAAAAATGGGTTCTCATATCGTTACACATGAAGGTGTAGAAGGTGTATTCTTTGCTGTTTGGGCTCCAAATGCTTCAAAAGTAGCTGTCATCGGAAGCTTCAACGGATGGAATGCACAAACTCACCTTTTGAATCCTCGATGGGATGGTTCTGGTATTTGGGAAATATTTATACCCAACATTGGAAAAGGAGAGTTGTACAAATATTTGATAGTAAACCAACATACAGGCGAAGCATTGCAAAAAAGCGACCCTTTCGCTTTACACTGGGAAACTCCACCAAATACCTCCTCTGTAGTGTGGGATATGGACTACGAATGGCAAGACAAAAAATGGTTGGACAACCGCCAAAAAAACGCTGGTAAACAGCTCGAACAACCTTGTTCGGTCTATGAAATGCACATGGCTTCTTGGAGACGTTATCCCGACAACAATCTCCCCCTCACCTACCGAGATTTGGGGGACCAACTTCCTGCATACCTGCAAGAAATGGGCTTTACACACGTTGAATTCATGCCCGTTATGGAGCATCCTTATGGACCTTCTTGGGGTTATCAAATCGTAGGATACTTTGCCCCAACAAGTCGCATGGGAACCCCCGAAGACTTTATGTATCTGATTGACAAATTGCACCAACACGACATTGGAGTCATTTTGGATTGGGTTCCTTCACACTTTCCAGAAGATGCTCACGGTTTAGCACGTTTTGACGGGACACATCTCTACGAACACGCCGACCCACGCAAAGGCTTTCACCCCGACTGGAAAAGTGCCATCTTCAATTATGGACGCAATGAAGTCCGCTCTTTCCTCATCAGCAATGCCCTCTTTTGGCTCGACAAATACCATGCAGATGGTTTGCGAGTAGATGCGGTGGCTTCTATGCTGTATTTGGATTATTCCCGAGAAGAAGGTCAATGGATCCCAAATATTTATGGTGGTCGTGAAAACTTAGAGGCAATCTCTTTGATTAAAGAATTCAATGAAGTGGTCTATGCCAACTATCCTGATGTCCAAACGATTGCAGAAGAATCAACGGCATGGCCTGGTGTGTCTCGACCTTTATACGATGGAGGTTTGGGTTTTGGAATGAAATGGATGATGGGTTGGATGCACGATACCTTGAAGTACTTCAAAGAAGACCCGATGTATCGCCGATTTCATCAAGGTAAATTGAGTTTTAGCATCATTTATGCTTTCCACGAAAACTTTATGTTGCCGCTTTCGCATGATGAAGTCGTCTATGGAAAAGGCTCTTTGATTGGGCGTATGCCAGGTGATGAATGGCAAAAACACGCCAACCTTCGACTGTTGTTCAGCTATATGTTTACACACCCTGGCGCAAAATTATTGTTTATGGGCGGTGAAATAGCACAGTACCAAGAATGGAACTTTGATGCAAGTCTGGATTGGGATTCCCTTCAAAACAAATTTAAGAAGGGTATTCAAGAAACGGTCAAAGACCTCAATCACCTCTATAAAAACGAAAAAGCCCTCCACGAACTTCAATTCTCTGATCAGGGTTTTCAATGGGTTGACCACAGCGATTCGACCAACAGCGTCTTTGCATACATCCGAAAAGGAAAGGAAGCAGAAGATACCGTAGTTGTTATCGGCAACTTTACACCACGGGTGATGCACGGCTATGAAATTGGGGTTCCCGATGCAGGTACTTATACCCAAATTTTCAACAGCGATGACAAAAAATACGGTGGTAGTGGCATGAGTGCTTGTGCTGAAGAAGGAGTGCTCACCAACCCCAACCTTAGACATGGATTCGACCAAGAAATTGCGATTACCCTGCCCCCTTTGGGAATGGTGGTTTTGAAGTTGAAATAAAATATGTCCAATACCATCATCGTTTGGTTCAGAAACGACCTTCGCATTCGTGACAACGAAGCCCTCTACAAAGCCGTAGAAGAAGCCGACCACATTATCCCGATTTACTGCATAGATCCTCGACTATTCAGAAAAACGCAGCATTTAGGACTGCCCAAGACAGGTGCATTTCGAGCCAAGTTTTTGCTGCAAAGTTTGCGAGACCTTCAATATTCGCTGCGAGACTTGGGAGGAGATTTGATAGTGCGTTGGGGCAAGCCCGAAGCGATTGTTTTTGCTTTGGCCAAGTACCACAATGTCAGAGCTGTATATTGCCATCAAGAAGCGACGGACGAAGAAATTGAAGTAGAAGAACAGCTCGAAAGAAACCTCAACAACATTGGCATTTCGCTCAAATACTTTTGGGGCAGCACCCTGTTTCACTACGACGATTTGCCCTTTGAAATTGAAGAACTGCCCGACGTGTTCACCGATTTCCGCAAAATCATGGAGCGAAAAATGGACATTCGCCCCACTTTTCCCGTTCCCCCGAAAATCAACTTGCTACCCAATGTAGATGCGGGTGAGACTCCTACACTTCAAGAACTGGGATTGCAGCCTCCGCCAAAAGACAAGCGAGCCGTTTTGTCCTTCAAAGGAGGAGAAACACAGGCATGGCTTCGATTGAAGCATTACTTTTGGGAGAGCAAACAGTTGAGCATTTACAAAGAAACCCGCAATGGCTTATTGGGTGCAGATTATTCTTCCAAATTTTCGGCGTGGCTCGCCAATGGCACGATTTCGCCTCGAAGCATTTTTGAAGAATTGAAGCGATACGAAGCCGAAATTGAAGAAAACAAATCAACTTATTGGCTCTTTTTTGAATTGGCGTGGCGGGATTATTTTCGCTTTGTAGCCATGAAATACGAAAACGATATTTTCAAGAAAAAAGGCTTGAAGCAGATTGATTTGAAGGGCAAGCAAGACGGTGATTTGTTTGAAAAATGGTGTAAGGGACAAACGGGCGTTCCTTTTGTGGATGCGAATATGCGGGAACTGACCGCCACAGGTTTTATGTCGAATCGTGGGCGGCAAAACGTGGCGAGTTTTTTGGTGAAAGACCTCGGCTTAGATTGGAGAATGGGCGCAGAATACTTTGAATCCAAACTGATTGACTATGACCCTTGCAGCAATTACGGCAATTGGAATTATGTGGCGGGTATCGGCAATGACCCTCGCCCCAATCGCTACTTCAACATACTCACCCAAGCCAAACGCTACGACCCAAATGGCGATTATGTCAAAACGTGGTGTCCCGAATTGCAGAAATTGCCGACAACTTATGTACATCAGCCTTTCGAGATGAATGAAGCGGAACAGAAATACGTGGGCGTAAGGTTGGGGCAGGATTATCCAAATTTGGTGATTGATTGGCAACGATTACATCAAAATTAAATTTTCCAATATTACATGAGCTACGATTTTTGAATTTAGAACTCGTAACTTTGCCCCTTCACAAAACACAAAGCCATGCCTCAAGAAAAAAACAAAAAAAAATCCTCAAAAACAAAATCTAAACTTCACCCTCGCAATATTCACCGAGAAAGTTATGATTTTGAAGTACTTGTCAAAAGTTCTCCCGATTTGGAGGAGTTTGTATTTGTCAATCAATACGGCAATACCACCATTGATTTCTTTGATTCTGAGGCAGTCAAAACACTCAACAAAGCCCTATTGAAGCATTATTACGACATCGAACATTGGGACATATTCCCTAATTACCTGTGTCCGCCAGTACCAGGACGAGCCGATTACATACACTACATTGCAGACCTATTGGGAAGTATGAACAGCGGTAAAATTCCGAGAGGCAAGAAAATCAAGTGTTTGGACATTGGAGTGGGGGCAAACTGTATTTACCCAATCGTTGGAAGTAAGGTCTATGGATGGACATTTGTAGGGACAGATGTGGACTATACAGCCATCAAATCCGCCAATAATATCGTGAGGGCCAATCCTTCATTGCAGGGAAAAATAGATTGTCGTTGGCAAGAAAATCCCAGAGATATTTTTTACGGAATCCTCGACAAACATGAGCGTTTTGAAATAACTATCTGCAATCCACCTTTTCACGCCTCAGCAGAAGAAGCCGAAGCAGGAACACTCCGCAAATGGAAAAATCTCACCAAAGATAAAAGCAAAAAAGACCAGCAATATCTCAAACCTGTTCTGAATTTTGGAGGACAAAACAAGGAGTTGTGGTGTGAAGGAGGCGAAAAGAAATTTGTCAAAGACATGATTTTCCAAAGCAAACACTTCTCCAAGTCTTGCTTTTGGTTTTCTACTTTGGTTTCCAAAGAATCTCACCTCAAAGGCTTCTATAAAGCCCTTCAAAAAGTACGTGCCTCAAAAGTTCAAACCATTGATATGGGACAGGGCAATAAAAAAAGCCGAATTTTGGCTTGGACTTTTTTAACCAAAGAGCAGCAAGATAGATGGATAGAAATGCGGTGGAATTCCTAAAAACTATTTACTCTCCATCTGTAAATCCTCCATTTTCAACATCCGTTTCCATCGTTCCTTACCCGTTTTGTCAAACGCTTGAATGGTCATTTCTCGCTTTTTTCGTTTGCCTTCTATGGTGATTTTGATGTAATTGTGTTCAGGGAGAATGGTTTCTTTGACAACCGAAGGATGTTTGACCTCCTCTGATTTCAATACACTATCATACGTTCCTGCGGTCAAAGGCGAAGAGGTGATGTCTCGTAGTGGGTAAAAACCTTCCGCTGGAGTGACTTCAATCATTTCGGCGAAATGCCTGTCGCCCGTCAAGAATACGACTCCTTCAATTTGATATTCGGTGATAAAATCCATCAACTCTTTGTATTCGGCTTGGTATTGCTGCATACGTTCGGATTTGCTTGCAGCGTTCAAAATTTGGCTACCATTGGCAATGAATTTGAAGGGAGCATAGGAGGACAATAGGCTGTTTTTCAGCCATTCCATTTGTTTTTCACCCCAAAAATCTTTGTTGGGGTCATCATCCTTAATTCTATCCGTAGAACGGTGGTAACGGCTGTCCAACAAATAAAATTCTGCATCAGCGTAGGTAAATTTGCCATAAGTTCCTTTGTTGTCTGCCTCGCCATAAGTTCGATTTCCCCAATAGTCGGTGAAGGATTGAAGCGCAACGTCTTTTAATTCAAAACTTTTGTTGGAGTTGTTGGGGCCAAAATCGTGATCGTCCCAAATTGCATAATGCGGCATTTTTGCCCAAAAAGCTTGCAGGTCGGGGTGTTTGCGGGTGTGGTGAAAGCGATACTGAATCCCATACTCCGAACTCCAATCGGCTTCTCTCAAATAGGTATTGTCTCCCAACCAAAGCATAAAATCAGCATCTTCTTCCGACATCGGTTTGAAAATTTCTGTTCCCTTACCGTAAGGATCCCCTGGCCGATCATAAGGCGTATCGTTGATGTAGGCACACGAACCCATCAAAAAAGAAAACTTGGGAGGATCTTCTCGCCATTCCCACAGTTTTTTGGTGCTAAACTGGAGGGGATAATCAAAGTTTTGCTGCCTTTTGTCGAGGAAAACGGCATAATCGTAAGTTGTATTCATATCCAATCCCCCAATCGCTATTTTGATGGGATTGAAGGTTCTACCCAGTTCTCCTTCAAAATGAACCAAGCGCTGGTTGTTCTTTTCGCCGCTTTTCCAATAGCTTATGCTCACTTCTTCTACCTTAGGACTGACTTCCAGCCATATCAATACTTCTCGGTGTTCGGAATAGCCCAACATAGGCCCTGAAACAAGAGCGTTTTGAGCATTTGACGTGAAAAATGTAATCAAGAAACAGACTGAAAAGATGGTAAAATGTCTCATAGTTTTTGGGATTGATTGAAGTAGGCGATGGTGAAAAAATAGAAAGCAAAAATAGATTTTTTTTTCGAAGGTAACTTAATCGTTTTTACTGAGCTTTCAACATACTATTTACCCCCAATTATTGACCATTTACCACAATTAGTTGTAACAAAAATTTAATTTAAATATATTACTACATTTAATTATTTAATTCACAACATCAAAATCTATTCATTATGTCACAATTCACTTCATCTTTTCACATTGTTTGTTTTTTTACTGTATTCTTAACGTTTGATAATCCAGCTATTTTGGTTAGAAAAAAGCCTCTTTAGTAAAAATATAGAGAAATAGATTTTAAGCATAAGCTCTTAATAATGTAATGGCATCTGCCAACCAATTCACCTAAATTTGTGATAATATTAGAAACAATACAATAATCAATCATTTTATTACCTCATAAAACCATTTATCATGTTAAAATACATTTTGAAAGTAGCACCGATTGCAGTCATTTTCTCACTTTTCGCTTTTATTGATACAAGTTCAGCACAGACTTTTGGAAACCAATCTGAATTTGGACTTGCTCAAACCTCAATAAAAAGCAACTTATCAGCCAATTATCTTGAGAAAAGCACACTTCCTTCTCTGAATTTAGATATTGAACAACAAGGGCTTCCTTCAAGGAAAGCACAAGCTATTTATTTTGAATTGTTGGGTGCGGGTTTAACCTATTCCTTTAATTACGATACAAGATTCAATCAGACAAGAGATGGTCTGGGTATGAGAGTAGGTGTCAGTTATATTGGTTCTGTAGAAGATGGAGGCATATTCACCTTACCTGTTCAGCTTAACCATTTGATGGGGAAAGACAATAAATACTTCGAGTTAGGAGTAGGAGCAACCTACGCAACTACTAGTGGCTTTTTAGGCGACGGAGACGATAGCACTGTAATTGGCACCATGACCTTTGGTTACCGCTTACAGCCCGATGATGGCGGATTTCTTTTCCGAGTGAGCATCACACCTGTTCTTGTAGAGGGCTTCTTCATACCTTATTTTGGCGGTATTTCTTTTGGTTATGCCTTTTAGATTATTGGTGTAAGAAGAAGGAATTGAAGCATAGAAGAATGACTGATTTACAATAAAACCTGTTCATTTCTCACTTATTGTTTCCCACTTCTTTTCCTCAAAGTCCAATACCTAAAGTTAGGTACATAAAATGCTTCACTTTAGGTATTGTTTGTTCAAAAGAACTTCTCTATCTTTGGCTTCTATTTAGATTGAATCTAAATAAACACAAACAAACAATTAGGTGAATTATAAACTAAAATTTCCTTTTCATGACAAACATTGCAGCTTTAGCAGAAAGAGAAGTAAAAAAAGTTCTTCAATTCAACGATGCCAAGATTGCCTGCAAACTGATGGCAATGGGGATGCTACCTGGCAGCATTATCAAGGTAATGCGTAAAGCTCCGATGAATGGCGGTTTTTATTTGAAGGTAAATGGGCATGGAATAGCGCTTCGAGTGAACGAAGCAGCTTCTGTTATTGTAGAATAATAGCTGCAAAAGGTATCGGATACCTTGATTCCTATGAAAAAAACTATATTTTAATACTCTATACTAATTTACATATTTTAGGTATCCGATACCTAATGTCTTCCAATAGAAAAGACTCCTCCAATCTTGAACAACAATTCCAAACACTTCAAAATAGCCTTATTGGGCAATCCCAACAGCGGCAAATCTTCTGTATTCAACCTCCTCACAGGGCTTCGACAAAAAGTAGGAAACTTCCCAGGTGTTACCGTCGACAAAAAAATAGGTCACGCCCAATTAAAAGAGGGCATTTCTGCTAGCATCATAGACTTCCCCGGCACCTATAGCCTCTACCCTACTTCCAAAGACGAAACCATTGTCATCAATACTTTTGCCAATCCGCAAAGTGAAAACTATCCCGATGTGGTCATTTATGTTGCCGACATCACCAAATTAGAACCTCATCTATTGCTGTTAACTCAAATTCATGATTTGGGTTTACCGACTGTTTTGGCATTGAACATGATAGATTTAGCAGCAAAGGAGCGATTAACTTACGATATCGAAAAGCTGTCCAAACTGCTTCAAATTCCTGTAATTCCTATCAGTGGGCGAAGTGGTGAAAACATCGAACAACTCAAACACATTGCAGCCGATTTGTGTCTTCAAAATTCGGAACCCCCAAAAATATTTTACCGTTTTTCCAAAAAAGAAGAACAACTCGCAAGTGATTTGCAAACCGACTTCAATATTGACAACCCTTTTCGTGCACTCATTTATGCCCACCATTACGACAAAATGCCGTTTTTGTCTGGTCTTCAAAAAAGGCAAATAGAAAGCCTTTGCAAGCAACATGAATTTGAATCATTTAGTCTTCAAATTCGAGAAACGATGCAGCGGTACGACAAGTTTACACCCATTGTACGTCAAGTGCTGCAAAAACCAATTGATGATTCTGAAAAAGACACCTTAACCGACCAACTTGATCTTGTTTTCACGCATCGAATTTTCGGGCCATTAATTTTCTTCTTGTTCATGTTTTTGGTGTTTCAAGCCATTTTTGCATGGTCAGAATTCCCGATGATGCTCATAGAAACTGCTTTTGGTTTTGCAGGACAGACGCTTCAAAACATATTGCCCGAAGGTTGGATAACCGACCTACTGACCGAAGGTATTTTGGCAGGCTTAGGTGGTATATTGATATTTATTCCCCAAATTGCGATCCTGTTTTTTCTGATTTCCATTTTGGAAGAAGTGGGCTATATGGCAAGGGCAGTATTTATTTTTGACCGATTGATGCAAAAATTTGGCTTGAACGGTCGGAGTATTGTGGCTTTGGTGTCGGGCGGTGCATGTGCGATTCCCGCCATTATGAGTACCCGCACGATTAGCAATTGGAAAGAACGCCTGATTACCATTATGGTTACGCCCCTCATCAGTTGTTCGGCAAGGATTCCCGTCTATACCGTTTTGGTCGGTTTCGTAGTACCTTCGGTGACCGTTTGGGGTATCTTCAATGCACAAGGTTTAGTTTTCACAGGTTTGTATTTGTTGGGAATCGTAGCAGCTTTGGTTTCGGCATGGGTTTTCAAGTTGATTTTGCAGACCGAAGAAAGCAGTTTTTTGATGATTGAACTACCCAAATATCGAGCCCCAATGATCAAGAATGTGTTGCTAATTGTCAAAGAAAGGGTAATGACATTCACCATTGAAGCGGGAAAAGTGATTATGGTCATTTCGATTATTTTGTGGGTTTTGGCGAGTTATGGCCCTTCCAACAAAATGGAATTGGCCGAACAAAATGCCCTTGAAGTGGCAGCACAAAAAAACTTGGACGAAACGGCTACAGCCGACTTGGTAGCAGGCAAACAAATTGAAGCTTCTTTTGCAGGGCATCTTGGTAAATTCATCGAACCTGCAATCGAACCTTTGGGTTTTGATTGGAAAATTGGCATTGCTTTGATTACCTCTTTTGCTGCTCGTGAAGTATTTGTAGGCACAATGGCAACGATTTACAGCATTGGCAGTCAAGAAGATGAATACACGATTCGAGACCGATTGGCGAAAGCTACTCACCCAGATACAGGCTTGCCCGTCTATACGATGGCAACTTCTCTTTCTCTCCTCATTTTTTATGTTTTTGCAATGCAATGTATGAGTACGCTTGCGGTGGTAAAGCGGGAAACCAAAAGCTGGAAATGGGCTGCCATTCAGTTTGTGTATATGACTGCAATGGCTTATTTTGGGAGCTTGGGGGTTTATCAGTTGTTGAGTTAAATCAATAATCCATCTACCATGAACATAGACAAATTACAATTCCTACAATTAGACCAAGAAGGTTTGCGAACCTTGATACAATGGGCTGAAAACGAAGGCTGGAATCCTGGACTGTATGATGTAGAGGGCTTTTGGGCAGCCGACCCGAAAGGTTTTTATGGTTACCATTTAAATGGAGAATTGATAGCGGGAGGCGCAATAGTTTCCTACAATAGGGAGTTTGGTTTTATGGGACTGTTTATCGTCAAACCCGAATTTAGAGGACATGGAATCGGTCGCAAGCTTTGGTTTCAAAGACGTGACACGCTGCTTCAACGACTCAACAAAGGTGCTTCGATTGGGATGGATGGAGTTGTTGCGATGCAGCCTTTTTACGAAAAAGGAGGCTTCAGAATTGCTTTTAAAGATGAACGATATGAAAAAATCGGAGTAGCTTTTGAAGTTCATTCCTCTATTTCTCCCATTGAAGCAGAAGATTTTGAAGCCATCTTAGCCTATGATAAAAAGTGCTTTGGTTTTCCTCGCCCCCAATTTATGAAAACGTGGATAGAACTTCCCAATAATAAGACATTCAAGTACATGGCAGGAAATCAGTTGAAGGGTTTTGCGATTGTACGAAAAGTACATACAGGCTACAAGGTTTGTCCGCTATTTGCAGATGATGCCGAAATTGCAGAAGAATTGTATAAAGCCTGTTTAAACGCTGTAATTGGAGAACCTTTGTACTTGGATATTCCTATGGTCAATCAAGATGCAGTGAATTTGGTAAAAAAATACGACGCCCAATATGTTTTTGAATGTGCGAGAATGTATTACGGGAAAGTTCCTGATATTGAATTGAATAAGGTATTTGGGATAACGACCTTTGAATTGGGGTAAATAGTCATTGGGATTATGTATAAGCTTACAACTGAACTATTGTTATTTATTGCAACAGCTCATCGAATAAAGAGTGTATTTTTTCAAGACTTTTATCCTTCTGATTTTGCAGATAAGATTCTACCAATGTACTTATTTCATCGTGTAATTTAACTTCTGCCCTATCCTCCCAATCAATCCTCCTAAACGGAATACTCGAAATTGGCTTCTCTGAAAACTCCACAATATTCCCCTTCACAATGCCTTTGTTTTTCAACCAATTAAATACTCGATGATTATTCAAAAAAGCGAGAACATAATAAATATTTTCCTTTATATCCTCTTTTAAAAATAGCGCTGCTACATCTTGAGTTGGAAAAATGCCACTTTCAACATAGGCAAATCGAAAGTAATCTTTGTTGGAAATCCGTTCTTTGCATGGAACAAAAATTCTTGGTTGGTCCGAATTAAAGAGTTTGTAATTCCTCAAAAATACCCATTTCCAATAGGCGATTTTTCGATTGTATTGATAACGTTTTTCTAACCTTTCTCTGAAGGGTTGCAATTTTTGGTAAAAATAGGGGAATTTTTCCTTCAACTCGTTTTCATCGTTTATCTCATTGGCAAAAATATATTTTGTAATTTCTTTGTAAGAAAAAGGATACAGGTTTTTTGCCTTGATAACTTCAAGCGTGTGCTTACGCTCCAATTCATTCAAAATCGGCTCTCCTTTCAATTGAAAAGCTTTATCCAATCCGCTTACCATTCCATTGCCAATATCACAAATATCCCCAATAGTCGAACCTAAACACGATTTTTCAAATTTTTCTATTACCTTTCGCTCTAAGTCCGAAGTCAAAAGCCACCGTTTGTTCAACTCAAATTGTTTGACAAAAAATTGGTGTATGTCTGGATTTTCATTACATCCATTTCTTATTGCAGTTAAAATATCAACAGTTAAAGATTTGTTTTTATAATATTTCGTGACTTCAATAGTTTCATTTTTAGTATTTTTAGATTTGATGTATTTAAAAATAACAACTGAAACCGATGCGCTATTGAAAATAGGTGTTTCGTTGAAGTGATAGATTTTATCAAAATATCCATTTTCGACCATATAACCCCTAAGTCTCTCAGAATGAGTCGTGTTCATCCAGTATTCAGGACAAATAAAAATCAATTGTCCATCTTCTTTAAGAGATTCAATGGATTTTAGAATGAAGATATAAAGGTAATCACAAAGGCTGTTGAAGTATTGATTCCAAAGGTGATTTTTAGCCAATTCTTCTTTCAAGTCACTTTCGAGGTTTTTCCATCGGATATAAGGGGGATTGCCTATGATTAAATCATACTTTGTCTTAATTTTAGCAGAAACAAAGCTTTCGTATTTTACACAGTTGTATTCTGTCGCTAAATTGTGGTCAATTTCATAGGCAGTCAAATTCTTAAAGCCTTTTTTTTGAAGAATTTCCAAAAAAACACCTTCTCCACAGGAGGGTTCTAAAATTTCAGCATTAATGAAAATATCTGCTAATGAAATCATAAAATCAGCAACCATAGTGGGTGTAAAGTATTGTCCATATTTATTTTTTTTATTGTCTTCTGTCACAAGAACTTTATTGTCTATTGCAGGATTTTTTGTCTTGTTCATTTTGACAAGTTACATTTTTTTTTCTTTATACATCAAACATCTCTTGAATAAACTAAATTGTTCTCTTAAATTCACAAAAATAAAAATCAAAAATCATCACTAAAAATCATTACCTATGTTCTCACGTCGCAACTTCCTCTTTCAATCCATTTTAGGCACTTTTGGCTTGTCCTTCAATAGCTGCAATGCCAAAACCCCAAACAAATCCACTTCAAAAATGACTACAAAACCCAACTCCAATTTCAAACCCACTGTCATTTCAACTTGGAATAACGGTTTATCTGCCAATGAAGCCGCTTGGAAAGTTATCGAAGTAGGCGGTAAAGCGATTGATGCAGTTGAAGCAGGGGTAAGAGTTGTAGAAGCCGACCCCAAAACTACATCGGTGGGCTATGGCGGATTTCCCGACAGGGATGGAAATGTCACTTTGGACGCTTGCATCATGGACGAAACAGGCAATTGTGGTTCTGTTTGTTTTTTGAAGCATATCAAGCACCCCATTTCAGTGGCTCGTAAGGTGATGGACAATACACCACACGTTATTTTGGCAGGTCAAGGTGCCCTTCAATTTGCGCTCGAACAAGGTTTTGAGAAAGAGAACTTACTCACTCCCAAAGCAAAAGCTGCATGGGAAAAATGGAAAAAAGAATCCAACTACCACCCCATTATTAACATCGAAAACCATGATACAATTGGCTTGTTGGCAATTGACCAAAATGGTGACATTTCGGGAGCTTGTACCACAAGCGGTTTGGCCTTCAAAATGCAGGGAAGAGTGGGCGACTCTCCTATTATCGGTGCGGGTTTGTTTGTCGACAATGAAGTAGGAGGAGCGACTGCAACAGGTATGGGTGAAGCCGTTTTGAAAACTTTGGGTTCGTTTTTGGTAGTAGAATTGATGCGTCAAGGCAAAACCCCTCAAGAAGCCTGTGAAGAAGCAGTGATGCGGATTGTGAAAAATCAGAATTACAAAGATTTTCAAATTGGCTACTTAGCCATTGACAAACAGGGCAATTATGGAGCTTATTGTATTCATTCGGGTTTTGATTTTGCAGTCTATCAAGGTGGTAAAAACCAATTGATAGATAGTCCATCCTATGTAAAGTCTTAAATCACAATGCCTTTATTTTTAGCGAATAATCAAAAAAGGCTTCATGTGAAACAATATCACATGAAGCCTTTTTATTGAATTGGAGTTTGTCTAAGGATTGCTATTCGCTTTTGCCTTTCTTTGTTCCAACATTTTCTTCAATTCTTCTTGGCTCATTTTACGATTACCTCTTGGAGGGCTTTGAGGAATTGGAGATTGGTAGTCTTGAAGGAACTGACCTAAGGTCTTGTTATTGTAATGGTTTTCAGCAATGAATCGAGTAATGCCATCAAAACCGTTTGCATCTTTGTATCCTGCATAGGCATCTATGCGATTGAGATTTTCATCCAAAAAAGCAACCGTTGGATAACCGACGCGCCCTGTTGGTTTGTCTCCCAAAATTAACTTGTAGGTCAATTCATTTGTTCCTCTTCGACCTTTCGGTATAAATTTGTACTCTTTACCACCAAAATTGATGTTTTCCTCTTGCTCGGCATTAAACTTAACAGCATGAAAATTTTCGTTGATGTAGTCTGCTACTTCGGGATAAGAAAAAGTATTTTTATCCATGCGTTTGCACCAACCACACCAACTTGTGTATAAGTCGACCAGTACTTTTTTAGGTTCTTTCTCCATCGCAGCAGGCAATTCTTCCATACTTATCCAGTTTACTTTCCCGTTCATTTCCACTGAATTTGCTTGCGGATTCGTTTTTTTCTCTATTTTTTGAGTAGTAGGCTTTGATTCTTTACCATCATTACTTGTTTGTTCGCCATCGGCTGTACAAGCAGTAAATAAAAATGCTACACAAAGCATCATTATTGCCAGTTGTCCTATACTTTTCATCGCTCTTTAATTTTTAGTATGAGTTGAAATAATAACAAAAATACAACGATTTGAGGATTTTCAAAAGAAGTTTTACTGAATGTCCTTGGCTTTTGAATGATTGGCATTGTCAATCAACAAGATTACACAATAGATTTAATACTTCTTTTGCCGTTGTTCCTACCTCAATATCTGAACGATAAAGAAGTTGGATAAGTTTAACATCCATTGCAGAAAAAGAAGTACTATAAGATTGCCCTTCATAAAATATACTGTTCTCATATTTCCACGAATCTGTTAGTAAACCAAGGCTTTGTGTAAGTTCTTCTCGCAGGGTATGTGCCCTTTTTTGAGGATTTTTTGTCTGAGAGGAGACTAAAATATTGGCTTTATAGATTTGATAACTGGGTTGAGGATAGACAAATGTTACCCCATTAAGAATGGGGTTATGTACATCTTTGAAGTAGCTTTCGGCTTGTTGAAAGGTTTGAGAATCGGTGAAATAAAGGTGCATATTAGGCTCTGCTTCCTGCAAACATATATTGATTGAGGGAAGTAAAAGATTTAATTCGTCAGTAAGCTGTCGAAGATTGTTTAAATCGGAAGGGGTTGCTTCTCCATGAACTGCAATGTGAATATCTTGCTTCCATTTGAGAATTCTTGTAGTATCTGTTGAGGGATAATTGAGGGCAACTTCCATAAAATAAGTCACCAATTGAGGGGAATATTTTGAATTAGGACAATGAACAAGAGAGGATTGGCAGCTGTGAAAGATTAAAAAAGAAAGAAGAAAAAGAAAGAAAAAAGGCTTCAATGTATTAGTTTGAGGTTGTCAGTGTCGAAGAAGTTTTCGTATTTCTCCTTCAATTTCAGTTGCTTTCTCCTGATATCTCAAACCCTTTAATAGCTCCACTTTTTGGCCATTTCGGTGAATGCCTTTTACTTGATAAGTAGAATTTGTTTTTTGCTTCTTTTGTCCTACAAATTGGTGTTTTTGAGCATATACGCCTCTAATATTGAAGTTGTCTAAGGTTTGTCGTTGACCACCAAATAACGGAAATATATTATCAATATTATTTGCAAATCCACTCAAAGACCAAGTCTGTTTACTACCAAACAAAGCAGCTACCAAAAAATAAGTTAAGTACAAACCTACAACAGTAATGATGCCTAAGGCAACAGCCAAAGCTGTGTACCCTTTGCTCAAACAAGTAAATACAAATATAACGAAGCTAATATTCCAAAAAAACATGAATACCAATAATGACAGATGAATAAACTGTTGAGATTCAAAAAGGGTATTTAAAAAATTTTCAGTTTGCTTATTTGAAACATCATCTTGAAGTTCTTCATTATTTGTTGAAAACCTGAATACACTATTACAGTGACTACACTTAGCCACACCAATAGTTTGGTTTATATTTTCTGAATCTACATTAGTTCCACAAGAACTACATTGTAGATTCGTTTCATCTGTTAGGTTTATCATTTCTGTACTTTAATTACTGTGTTCTGAATCAAAAAGCTTATTTGTTGGTTCTTGTTGGTAAATTTCTAAAAAACCTATTTTCACAAAATACAACATTTAATTTATCATTTATAGTTTTTACCAAAAAAAATCCCATTTTGGGGTTTAATAAGGTATCCTCTGGCTATTATGACAAATTTCAGTCCAAAAAGTTTATTTTAAATATTCACCTTCTACATACCTATCTTCAATTCCCAAAAAGTGCTCAATATACCTCTCTAAATACCTCGCCTGTTCCACCTTTTCAATTCCTCTCAGAATACAAACAGTCCCTCCTTTCTTTAAAAGAACGTTCAAATCAAAGCTATAACGCGTATAATGTTTGCCTTGATTAATATGTATAGTACAATACAATTGAGAAATATTGTCACGCCTAAGTTTAGGATTGAGTGACCAAGGAATAGGTTGATGTGTTACCGAAAGTTGAAATTTATCAATTTTGATGTAGGTGCTATTTAAAAAACCTGCAATGCTAATATATAGTAAATTGATGCCTCCGAAAGCATATACTATTCCTAACATTGCCATAAAAGAAGCACCGCTAGCAATAGTAATCGTTAGCCAAAAAATGGTACTAATATTCCATAAACCAGCTAGAATGAGCAATAAAAAAAAGCGCCCACTCCACCAACGATAAGTTAACAGTAAGTTTGCACCTTCTTTTTGGATATTGACACCTTTAGGTTTATTTTTAGGTCTCAATGCTAAGGAATAATCTTCTAATAAACTAGCTTTAAAAGGAAAAACACAGGCACACTTTGAACATACCGCTAATAAACTATGAATATTAATATCCTTTGAAGGTATAGGATGATATTTGCAATTGGGGCATTGTAGTTTAATTGGTGTTCGTGTAAGTTTGCCTTTCATACGATATGTTTAGTGGTAACTTGAATAGCCTTTATTATTTAATTGATTGTGACACGAATAAGTTCCCTACGGAACAACTAAATGTAAATAATATGCAAGCCGAAAGTGTAAAAATAGTTTCAAATTGGGGAATAGGCAAGGATTGGACGCTTTTTTTAGATAGGGACGGGGTTATTAATCAAAGAATTATAGACCATTACGTGTGCAAGTGGGATGAATTTCATTACATAGAAGGTGTACTTCAAGCAATCCGAAAATTTAGCTCTATTTTTCGTAACATTGTTGTTGTTACCAACCAAAGAGGTATTAATCGAGGGCTCATGACTCATCAAGATCTCAGCGAGATTTTTGATAAAATGCGCCAATCTATCGAAAAAGCTGGGGGAAGGATAGACCAATTTTATTATTGTCCGCACCTCGTTGAAGAGGGCTGTAATTGCAGAAAACCCAAAATAGGGATGGGTTTGCAAGCAAAAAAAGAATTTCCCAACATTGATTTCAAAAAGTCAGTAATGGTGGGTGATATGATTACAGACATGGAATTTGGAAAAGGATTAGGCATGAAAACCATCTACTTAACCAACCACAGAAATACCTATTATCCCAATCGTTCAGATGTAATTGATGCCTATTTTTCACAACTTTCAGACTTTGCCAATGTTTTAATGGAGGATACTTGGTGAGAAAAATTTTATTAAATACATTTGTAGCTAAATATCTTGTTTAACTTAAACATCATTTTGACATTCTTTCACCACTTCAATTGTAACAGCATGAAAAAGAAACGACATAATAGAAGAAAAATTGAGGAAGAAGAGGAATTTTTTGATGAATTCGAGGACGAGTTTGAAGATGAATTTGACGAATTTGAAGAAAATTCTCCAAAAGAAAAGAAAGGTGGTTTCTTTAGTAAATTATTTGGTGGTGATACTGACGATGAATTTGAAGACGAATTTGAAGAAGAACCAAAACCTGTTAAACGAAAAAAATCTACTTCCCCCCCTCCTGTCTCAAAAAAACGCAAAAAACCGCCAGTAGTTGAGGAGTTTGAAGAAGATGAATTTGAAGACGAATTCGAGGATGAGTTCGAAGAAGAACCCAGACCCGTTAGACGCAAAAAAACAAATTCTACCCCCCCTCCCATCAAAAAAGTGCGCAAGCAGATTGTGGCAGATGACGAATTTGAAGACAGTTATGACGAAGATGAATATGAGGACGATTACGATGATGAAATAGAGTTGAGCCCAGAACAGAAAAAAATAGCAATGGGTGTATTGGGAGTTTTGGCTTTTATGTTTTTGGCTTGGATCATGTGGCCCAGTAGTAAAAATGCAAATTCACCTGCAAAACCGAACACAACTGTCAATACCGAGGCAAACTTGAATAATCTTCCTGAACCGACTACGGCAAAAGGTCATGCTGATAGAGCACAGGCTTACTTCAATATTCAACAATACGAAAAGTCTTTAGAATACCTGAATAAAGCAATTGCAATAGAACCAAACTACGAAGACATACATCGAAATAAAGGGATGTTGTTCAGTTTGACGAATCAATATGATTTGGCAATTCCTGAATTTGATATACATTTGCAAACCAAACCTGATGATGTCATTGTCTATCATTGGAGAGGTATAGCCAAATTTAATACCGCACAATATGCAGAATCTATTGCAGATTTTAGTGAGGTAATCAACCGTGATGAACCAAAAGGTGAATATTATGTTTATCGCTCTCAGGCACACAATGCACTGGGAAACAAAAAAGAGGCTATTGCGGATGCGGAGGAAGCACAAAAGTTGGGTATAGAACTCAAACCTGAATATCTCGAAGAATTGCAAGCAAAATAATCATTTACAAAGACCACAAAAGTCTTAAATATTTTTGTAGCTTTAGTAAACCAAACAAAAAACAATCACAATTAAATTAATTATATGAGTTGGGTAGTTAATTTTTTCAGTTCCTCCGTTGGAAAGAAAGTCATTATGAGTCTAACAGGCTTGTTTTTATGCCTATTTTTGGCTGTACACATGTCGGGAAACTTCCTCTTATTGCAGGATGATGGAGGACTTGCCTTTAATGAGTACACCAAATTTATGACGACCTTTCCGCTGGTCAAAGTCGTTTCCTATATCACTTATGCCTTCATTATTTTTCACATTGTAGATGGTATCATGTTGGCACTCAACAATCGCAAAGCGAGACCAGTGAAATATGCGGTGTCCAAACCTTCTAATTCTTGGCAATCTCGAAACATGGCATTGTTAGGCATTGTCATTTTCTTCTTTTTGGTTGTACATCTCAAAAGTTTTTGGTTTGAACTAAAATTTGGTCATGTACCGATGGATGCCAATCAAAACAAAGACTTATATTCTATTGTCTATGAAGCCTTTTCTCAATGGTGGTATGTCGCCCTTTACTTGGTGTCTTTGATAGCTTTGGGGCTTCATTTATCACATGGTTTTCAGAGTGCTTTTCAATCATTGGGTTTGAACCACAGCAAATACACCCCTTTCATCAAAGGATTTGGTCTATTGTTCTCAATAGTTATTCCCTTAGGATTTGCCATTCAGCCCATCTTTGTTTTTTTGAAGGCAACTGGACGGATTTAGGTATCGGATACCTATGATTTATAACAGTAAAAACGATTGATTTAGTGGCAATACGGCTAATAATAAAGGTATCCTACCCTTTGGCTACTTAATCAAGATTTAATTTTTACTAAGTAATTTGTAATTCAAAATTTAAAAACTCAAATTCATCATTCATAATTGACGAACATGAAGTTAGATGCTAAAATACCCGAAGGTCCCATTGCAGAAAAATGGTCGAATTATCGCTCCAATGTAAAACTGGTCGCTCCAAATAATAAAAGACGAATCGAAGTAATCGTTATCGGCTCTGGTTTGGCAGGAGGTGCTGCTGCTGCAACACTTGGCGAATTGGGTTATAGCGTGAAATGTTTTTGTTTTCAAGATTCCCCAAGACGAGCGCACAGTATTGCTGCACAAGGAGGTATCAATGCTGCAAAAAACTATCAAAACGATGGTGACAGCGCTTACCGTTTGTTTTATGACACCGTAAAAGGTGGCGATTATCGTTCGAGAGAAGCCAATGTATATCGCTTGGCACAAGTCAGTACCAATATCATTGACCAATGTGTAGCGCAGGGTGTTCCCTTTGCGAGAGAATACGGCGGATTGTTGGCAAATCGCTCTTTTGGAGGGGTGCAAGTTTCTCGTACTTTCTATGCAAGAGGTCAGACAGGGCAGCAATTACTTTTGGGGGCTTACAGCGCTTTGAGTCGCCAAATTGCGGCAGGAAAAGTGAAGATGTACAACCGACATGAAATGTTGGAGTTGGTGATGATTGATGGTAAAACCCGTGGGATTATTGCTCGAAATTTGATTACAGGCGAAATCGAACGACATGGCGCACATGCAGTCGTTTTGGCATCGGGTGGCTATGGAAACGTATTTTACCTGTCGACCAACGCAATGGGTTCTAATGTAACTGCAAACATGAAAGCCTACCGAAAAGGGGCGTTTTTTGCGAATCCATGCTATACACAAATTCATCCAACTTGTATTCCTGTATCGGGTCACTATCAGTCCAAATTGACGCTGATGAGTGAATCCTTGCGAAACGATGGTCGGGTTTGGGTTCCAAAATCCAAAAACGATTTGAGTAAAAACCCAAATCAAATTCCAGAAGAAGATAGGGATTACTATTTGGAGCGCATTTATCCTGCTTTCGGAAACTTGGTGCCTCGTGATGTGGCTTCAAGAGCTGCAAAATACATGTGTGACAAAGGTATGGGCGTTGGAAAAACAGGTTTGGCGGTTTATCTCGACTTTTCTTCTGCAATTGAGCGATATGGAAAAGCAGCAGCGAATACTCAAAACATCGACAACCCAAGTAAAAAAGAAATCGAAAAACTGGGTAAAGAAGTTATTGAGTCCAAATATGGCAACTTGTTTGAAATGTATCAACGCATCACAGACGAAAACCCCTACGATACCCCAATGAAAATTTACCCCGCTGTTCACTACACAATGGGTGGGCTTTGGGTAGATTACGAATTGGGGACAACTGTTCCAGGACTTTATGCCACAGGCGAATGTAATTTTTCCGACCACGGAGCGAACCGATTAGGAGCTTCCGCCTTGATGCAAGGATTAGCAGATGGTTATTTTGTATTACCTGTCACAATAGGTTCTTACCTCGCTGGCGAAATTAGAACTCCTCAAACGGACACAAATCACCCTGCTTTTGTAGAAGCTGAAAAAAGCGTAAAAGACAACATCAATAAACTTCTCAATATCAAAGGCGACAAATCTGTGGACGATTTCCATAGAGAATTGGGTTTGATAATGTGGAACAAATGTGGCATGTCTCGAAATGCTCAAGGACTGCAAGAAGCAATCAAAGAAATTCAAGCACTTCGCAAAGAATTTTGGAATAATGTTTATGTGCCAGGAACAGCAGATGAGTTCAACCCCGAATTGGAAAAAGCAGGTAGAGTAGCCGACTTCCTGGACTTGGGGGAGTTGATGTGTCGAGATGCCTTGAATCGAAATGAATCTGCTGGCGGACACTTCCGAGAGGAATATCGAACACCTGAAGGAGAAGCACAGCGTGATGATGAAAATTATACTTATGTGGCAGCATGGGAATATGCAGGAGAAGGAAAAGAACCTATCTTGAACAAAGAGGAACTGACCTTCAATGACATCGAATTGAAAACAAGAAGCTACAAGTAAGACGTAGTGAAGACTTTTGAGGTTTGGTTAACAACGGTATCGGATACCTTATTTTGAGAAAAACCCAACCAAGTAAAGACTCAAAATCATATCGGTAGAAGAAGATATCCGATACCTCTTTTATGAATCTCCAATTAATCTGTTTATATGAAATTGACATTAAAAATTTGGCGACAAAGAAATAGCAATGATAAAGGCAAATTGGAAACCTATCCCGTAGATGGCATCACCACTGATATGTCGTTTTTGGAAATGATAGATGTATTGAACCAACAGCTTATCAAAGATAAAAAAGACCCTGTGGCATTTGACCACGATTGCCGAGAAGGTATATGTGGAATGTGCAGCATGGTCATCAATGGTCGTCCACATGGTCCTTGGGAAGGCACAACGACTTGCCAACTTCACATGAGGGCTTTTAAAGATGGCGATACAGTGGTAATCGAGCCTTGGCGTGCAGCTTCTTTCCCTGTGATAAAAGATTTAGTTGTTGACCGTACCTCTTTCGACAAAATCATTCAAGCAGGTGGATACATTTCCGTCAATACCGGCAATGCAGTAGATGCCAACTCCCTACCAATTGACAAAACAAATGCTGAAGACGCATTTGACGCAGCTGCATGTATTGGCTGTGGCGCTTGTGTCGCCGCTTGTCCCAATTCTTCAGGAATGTTGTTTTTGGGTGCAAAAGTTTCACACCTTGCCTTGCTTCCACAAGGTGAACCTGAGCGTGAAAAACGGGTCTTGAACATGATGAAAACCCACGACGATGAGGGTTTTGGCGGTTGTACCAATACAGGTGCATGTGAAGCAGAATGTCCAAAAGGAATTTCTTTGACCAACATCGCTCGCTTGAATCGTGAGTATATGCGGGCTGCAATAGGTTCAGAAGAGGAAGTGCGATAGTATCGTGATTCGCTGACTGTTAATCTATTCACAAAATATAATAGATAATTTTATCCGCTATTTTCTGTTTTAAGAAAATAGCGGATTTTTTGTGTGTCACCTTCAATGTAAAATAAGCCGAAAAATTAAAATATGACGGAATTTACTGAACGATATAAAAGCTTGTCCAATTTTGAACTTTGGGAAATTTTAGCCGAAGCAAAAAACTATCAACCCTCTCAGTACAGGACAAAACTATATTTGAAGCGAAAGACCTTATAGGTTTAACCTCTGAAAGTATGTACATGTTTGATAATCTGTTTTTTTTACATAAACAAAAACCTATAAGGTTTAAGAGTCATGCTCAATAAAACGTTTTGTCCTGTACAAAGATCAACCCTTAGCAGTTGAAACGGCAAAAAAAGAAATAGAAAGTCGAAATCTATCAGAGGAAGAAATAAATCGGGTTAAACTCGAAGTAGAATCCAAACAACTTGAAAAACAAAAACTAATAAAAAATAGAAAGCAAAAAGAAGATAAAATAAAAAGTGCTGTAGCTACATTTTTAGACACAATCAACCCTATACAAACAACTGGAATTCAAACTCCCGAAAAAACGATAAGGTTAATTGTTATAGTTTTTACAGGAATTTTCTTTATGAGTTTAGGGCGGCAACCTTTAGGAAATCCAACTCTTGAAGTTATTTTCCCAACTGCATCACCTATTACTTATTTGTTCAGTTTGTTTATCTATGTTGGCACATTATGGGTTATAAGTAAAGAAGGTATTAGAGAAATCTATTTTTTGAGAAAAGAGAACTAATACCCAGCCCCTTTCGTTCCAAAATCCTTAACACACCGAAAGCCCACAGCCCCAGACCTATCATCAGGATTAGCACTTGCCCTATCCGTCACCTCCAAATCTTTGACAGGACTATTGTATGTCCCGCCTCGCATCACCTTTTGTTCTGTAACATTCACATTAGAAGAAGAATACGCATTAGGGGCATACCAATCCTGACACCATTCCGCCACATTCCCACTCATATCGTACAACCCCAATTCATTTGCTCTCTTTTTACCCACATTGTATATATTACCATTGGAATTGCCCTGATACCATGCCACCTGTCCTGCGTCATTGCTACCCGCATATAAATACTGAGAACCATTTTGCCCACCATTTGCAGCAAATTCCCATTCTGCTTCGGTCGGCAGGCGTTTACCATAAAAGCGAGCATACTCATTCGCTCCATACCAAGTCACATTCCTTACAGGTTGATTTTCAAAACCCTTCAAAACCCTTTGTGCCAATTTCCCATCCCTGTCCGAAAAAATCCTCTCTCTCCTTTCCTCAAAAAGCGGTCTCCCCGAATAACTACCCTCCTTCACCTTATCACTGCCGTATTCCTTCAAAAAATTCGCAAACTGAACATTCGTCACTTCAAATTTGTCCATGTAAAAATCACCGACATTGATGCGGTGAGCAGGCCTCTCATCTGCTTCTCCACTATTCGTTCCCATCATAAAAACCCCTCCTTCCACATAGACCATTCCCGCAGGAGCCAACAATTGTTGTCGAGTATCTTCTTGATTCACTTTCATTTGTTCGTACTGACCAATCTCCGCTTGCAGTGTAGCATCATCGGTAGAAGCATTGACATTTGGTTTTGAAGTAGTTTCAGTCACCTGGACCAATTCATTTACCCGATTACCCTTTTTGTCAATTTCAAAAGTCCGCCCATCGACTTTCACCGTTGCAATTCCGTTTTTGAAAATCGTCACTTCATCGTATTGAGGCGCAATGACCACCTCACCCTCAGGATTGATAAATCCAATTTTTTCCTTCTTCTGAATACCCGCCAAGCCCTCACTGAATATGCCAATTCCCTCATAATAAAGCGGCACCAAAACTTGCCCTCTGATATTGATGATTCCCCAAAGCCCATTTTCACCTTGAACCCGCATCAATCCATATTGATTAGGTTCACTCACATAAGCATAATCACCTTTATTGAAGTTGGGCACAGAAGTATCGTTTTTGTAATAAGAAGCAAGAATAGCAGGAGTCACATCAAATGTCCAACCTCTTACTGCTCGTAGAGTTTCCTGCTCCAATGTCACACTTCCTTCCATCCCATTTCCTTTGAGGGAAGCGAACTGTTGGTCAATAATTTGGTTTTGCAGTTCAAAGAAATTGAAGATATTCGTGCGGCTTTTATTGAAAGCCCATTCATCTTTTTTATAATTACCATAAATAGATTTTCGAAGCTCCAATTCAGCAGAACTCGTATTGCTGCCCTCCTCTTTTGACCACTTCAAAGTAGCAACATCCTCTTTTATAGAAGGCTCATAGGTAAAGTCTTGAATCAACTCATTGTTGAAACGCACTGTACCATCTGCCTCAATGACCAGCTTTGCAAAGCTTCGCCATTTGATGTCTTGCGAAAATTTGGAACTCATCAAATAAACCCCATTCCAGTCTTCGCCCAACAACTGCTTCAATCTTTGCCTTTCTGCCAATTGCTCCAATTCTCCCACATCAATCCCCAAATCCTCTAAAGTGTTCAATACTTCTTGTTGCAGTTCGCCTGTTGTTCTCAAATAAAAATCTTGCAGCAAAGGCAAAATCGCCATATTGGTTTTGAAATATTCCTTATCCAAATCCAAAACAGATGCAATGTCCTGCAATCCCTCCTGCAAAGAATCCATATACAAATAACTCACCGCACGGGCATACAATACAGCCGTATCTCTCGGTGTATGTGCATGAGCTTGACTAAACAACGAAGCAGCCGCAGCATACTCCTGTTTATTGTATTGAATTACTCCTAAATTGTATATCGAATAAGCTATACTTCTAAAGTCGGCTTCCGTCAAAAACAAAGTATTTTCAGAAGCAGTCAATGTATTTCTTCCTGTTGGAGAATACGCTACGGGGTATTTTCCTTGTCCAAAATCGGCAAAAGTAGTATTGAGTTTTTTGAAGTTGTATTGAACGTTAAACAATGTATTCTCTGGGGTAGATATAGGTGTAGATTGTTCTGGAATAGTTGTTTTCCCCTGTAAAGCTGCTTTCGCCAAAGCCCAACTTTCTACACCATTCCACGACAACTTCAATGTCCAAATCTCTGTTTCGCCTGTCTTTGCATCTGCAATAAAAATGTACTTTTCGTTTTTGGAAATCCCCGCCGCATAAGGTTGAATGTCCAATTGTGTCATATGCATTTGCCCGTTTTCATCATGAACCGTCAATTCTCCATCTTCCGAAACCGTCACTTGCAGCAAATCATCCAATACAAAAAAAGCTGCCACTGCTGGTGCATTGAAGTCAAAATCTTGAATATGTTCTCCACTCTCCAGCTTTTTCCAAATAATCTGACTTTTTGAAGGATACAAAACATCTTGAACATCTTCTGAAAAATCAGGATTCTTGACACCTATGGATAAATAAGAAATATCTTTTTTCGCTCCAAAAGAATAATCACCATTTGCACCTTCCGTAATTTCCAACTCGGCCAAAGTAGAAATTTCTAAGTTTCTCTCCTCTCCCACATAAGTCACTAAGATGCGATTAGTAGAATTCGGCACAAAACAAGCATAAGTATACAACTGATAAGGCTGTGAATACGCATACAATTCCGTACCGTCCAAATCCCAAATCCGAACCGTACCATCCATAGAAGAGGTTATCACCCACGGATAATTCTCCGAAAAATTCACCGAAGTCACCTCGTCTGTATGTCCAACATATTCGGTCAGCACATAGCCATCCAAATCCCAAAGTCGTACCACAAAATCATCCTTTGAAATGGTGGCAAAACAAGTATCACTTGCACAAAACTGCATTTTTTGAACACCCTGTGTAATTTTCAAATCACTTTCGTAGTCAATATCGTAGGTTTTTGCAGCCTTCAAAAAACCTTCTATTGCCCGACCTTTCAGCAAACTATCTGCCTCACTTCCATCCCCTTCTTGTGCATCGTAATAGGTCAAAGCCAAATTGTAGCGAGCTTTGGTGTATGTCGTATCTATTGCAAGAGACGTATCGAGCAAGGCTTGTTTTTTGACAGGGTCCGGATTGATTTGGGCTTGATAGTGGTAAAAACGGGCTGTGTCTCTTTTGTTAACAAGGTAAAAATATTCCCCTTCAAACTCAGTTAGATGTTCACCTTCAGGCACTTCAATAACTCCCCCTATAAACGCCAAAGTCCACAACACAAGGGCTACCAATACATAGTTTTTGAAACCCAAAATCGGCAATCCACCTTTGAACAAATTTTCTTTCACCAATTCAGGCATCGCAAAAGCATCCTTGATTTTCTGAACCGAGCGTTGATATTTCACCCGCACAAACTGCAATAGTTTGTCTCTATCCATCAATTCCGCCAACGCTTTTTGGTGTGTCTTTTTTGCAGCAACATCCTCCGCCAATTCCCATTCGTTTATGGCCAGATTCATGGCATATTCATCATAAGCATAACTATTGGTAGGAGGTGGATTTTCTTTGAGTAATTGCACAATCGCTTGTCGAGCCAAACTCTCATATTCAAGCTCCAAATCCGCCAACAAAATTTGACGATCGACATCGGGAATATAACCTTCTCGAAACCAAGGCAAACGAGCCAATTGCAACAAGTTTGTAGGAAGCAGCAGTGATTTTTCACCTGTGGCTACCTCTTCCCTTTCCCTATTTGCAGCAGACACTTCAAGAGTTGACATTTTTTTTGCCAAATGCAAAGTAAAATCCCAATGCAATTCGGGATAAACCGCACAAGCACACAGCAATTGATAGGTTTTTGGGTCAAATTGTTGCTGCAATTCGCTCGCTTCAACAGAGCCTTCCATTGAAGAAAATCCGTTGGAAACATCTGACAACCAATACTTCAATGGGTACTGTTCGGGATGCAAAAGGGTATCGTCCATTTTCTCCAAGGCAGCAATCTTAGCAGGAAAAATGTGGAAAATATTCGACAATTGAATTTCTGCAAAACCCCAGTCGCTTGTAGGTTTGGGCGTAACCAAAAATCGTGTTGACCACGCTGAAAATTGCTGCGTCCAGATCAAAACCTCCTCACTTACCGCATCCAAAAACGCTGTTCCGCTTCCCATCACCAACAGTCTATGAGTCGGAAACTGCATAGCCAATTCGTATAAATTGGTTTCGATTTGATACTCGATTTTCCAACAATGTCGAGGGTCGTTTTGGTAAAAATAGCGTTCGATATAGACATCTTGTTGCGCCAATTCTTCGGTCAATCGCTCAAAAAATCGGGCTTGATGGTCTTTAGGTGTTTGTTCTTCTATCAAAACCAAATACTCCACAGGTCGAGAAGTATCGTCGTATTCAAAACTCGGATAACCCCCCGATTCTAAAGTTGCCGCAATCGTTCTGTCGACATTTAAGACCTGCGTATCGCCTTTGATTCGTACCCGCATCTCTTTAGCCGTCTGGTAAAAAGTAGGCGTTTGATAGAGTTTTTTGGGGATGTCCGCAACCTGCAAAGGATTCCAATAATCGGGCGGTGCTTGATTGCGTTCTCTTTGCAGCAGTGCCTGCTTTTTGTTGCGGCGATACAACTGATAGACCACAAAAGCAATAAAAATTCCCAATAAAACTGCCCATTTCACCAACTTCAACCACCATCCGAGGCGTTGATACCATTTAGCAATCAGGTAATCAATGTCTTCTTCAATTTCGGGCTTGAGCGTCAATGAAATTTTGCCGCTGTTGTTGCGAGTGCTTGCCGAAAAAGGCGTTTTGGTAGGAGGATCGGGAAGGATTTGGGAAATACTTGTTGTATCCCGAACAGTCTGCTGCCCAAGGCCAATCGTTTGCCGCAGTTTGTCTGTATAATCCTGCCGCAATTGCTCTAATTGTTCTCTTTGGGTAAACCATACAAGAGTGAATCCCAACACAAAAGCCAACAGGCCCAACAACCAATAATTTCGTTTTTTGGGCAAAATATCCGCCAATGTAGGCTGTTTGGGAGGTGTGGGTGAAGAGTCGTTTTTGACCTGTAAAGGTATGGTTTCAAATTGGTCAAAATAGTTGTCAAAGGCTTGATAGAACAATTGCTGCTGTTTGGGATTAGTAGCAAAAATGGGTGCCAACAAATGCTTCAATTGCGACTTACCATAATCACCTTCCATCTGGTTGAGCAGAATCTGCAATCTCAAATGTGTGTCTATACCCACTACAAAACCTTGCCGCTTGATGTAAGCGATGAATCCTTCAAAAAGCAGGAAATCTTTCGGGCTATGTGATTCGTTTGTTATTGGTGATTTTTATATTGTTTATAATCAGTCATTTTTACCTTTCGTCAACAAAAGTATTGAAAATGTGTGTAAATATAATCGCATAAAAAACAAACATCTGTTAGGCCTGAAAAACCCAACAGATGTGCTTATCATTATCAATAAACTCTTTTGCTCTCTGAGACAATCAGGTTATTCCACAACTACTTTCTTCAATCCCACACCCTTATCCGTTCTCACCTCTAGCATATAAATGCCTTGTGGATGTCCTTTGAGGTTGATTGTCTGTTCGTTGGTATTGAAGTGATTGTCGCTGAATTGTGCTACTACTTGTCCCACATTGTTGAATACTCGAATCTCCAAGTCCTTGACATTTTCTTTCAATTTCAAATTGAATACACCCGTTGAAGGGTTTGGGAAAACGTGAAAATCCAATGTATAGTAGTCGTCAATATTACTCAACACAGAACCATCAATCGGTTTGCTGGAAAAAGTAATGAAATTGGCTGCAACTATCAATTCGGGATTGAAACCATCTTCGCAATCGTCACAGGTCACGCCTGAAATACAATTTGGATTATTCGTGTGGCAGTTGTCAACATAGTCTTCGTCAAAAATATAACCAATTTCTACTTGATCCTCCAAAATAAAAGGAGTCATATCAAAATCAAACCAAGGCGCAATAGCTCCCGGACACCAGCCTGCTCGGTCGTGAAACCATGTTCCGTTTTGAGGCTGACAGCTATCTGGATTGGGATTGCAGTCTAGCCAATTGTGTTGTTCAAAAGTTTGTACACCATTGACCCAAATATGATGGGTATCATCGTGAAATTCTGCGGCATTGTCCGTATTGTTGTCGCCCCAACCGTGTCCAGTCGAAACCAATTTGAGCTTGGCACCAAAGGTATTGTTATCAAAAAGAACCGTTGCAGGTTCAACCGGTTGAAGATTTGCAGGGTCGCCGAAAGGAAAGCTTTGATTCCACAAAATATCAATTTTGCTGTATTTGTGAAGCGGTGTTCCTGCTCTGTAATTGAGGGTTAAGCTGTACAAATACCCATTATCGAAAGTTGGATATTTGATGCGAAAAGCGATTTTGCCATGCAAAATAGAAGCGTAATCACTTAAATCTACAAATGATTCGCAGGCTGAACTATATGGAGTAATGTATCGAATAATTTCCACCCATTTGCCATCGTGTCCTTTTGCTTCAATGTGAGCGACTCTATCCCATTCGCCACAGCCACCTGGAGGACAATCTAATTCCAACTTCGCAATGATTTCGTCAAACGCACCTACATGAGCAGGCAATTCTGCCTCAATTGTTGCTTCGGATATTCCTGTATTTAGCAAGACTCTATCTACAGCTTTGACCTCGACATCAATCGCTTGATTGACCAAATTGAAGTCGGTAGCTGTTGTTGCAGCAGCACCATAATTGTTGGTTGCTACCACATTCAGGGTATAAAACCCATGAGCAGGAGGCATCCACCAAGCTGTAAAATGATTGTTTCGCCAATCGGTTGGATAGATTGTTTCCCCATTGATTTCAAATCGAACTTCTTCTACATCAAACAATTCTCGGTAAGTAATATCCACAATTGCCGACAATAAAATAGGAGTAACATCAGGTGCATAAACCAAACCTCCTACTGGACTGCGAACATCAATATCTGCAACATGTGTTTGAGGATCTAACACAACAAAGGTATTCCTCAATGCCTCAGCAGCATCGTAAGTAACATCTCCTGCTTGACTTGCTTCGATTATCACTTCACCCGCTTCTCCCGTCAAAGTAACCACATTACCGTCAATGGTAGCAGGGCCAGACACGATTGCATAACTTACAGGCAAGCCAGAACTTGCAGCTCCTTCCAATTCAAAAGGTTCACTTATCGTCAACTTGGTCGTAATTTGAGGGAAGGTAATCGCTTGAAAACCCAAATCCAATTCTCCTCCAAAGTTGGAGCTACTGCCTGTCAAAGAAAAACCAATCAAGTCCGCATCTCTTTCACCATTGCCGATTTCGCATTTCAGCTTTGAAATAGAGGTATTGTCTGCATCAGGAAGTCCTTGATTAAATTTGTAATACAATTCCAAATTGTCTTCTGTTCCCTGCAATTCACTGGCAATCATACTGTGAATTTCAGACTCAGACAAAGCTTTACTCCATAGCGATACTTCGTCTGCACGTCCTCCAAAGTAAAAATTGAGGTTGCCCAATATGCTTCTACCCACTGTAAAAGGAATGGTAGTGTCAGTGATTCTACCCGAAGCATTGGAACGCCCTTTTTCTACACCGTTGATATACAAAATAATTGCAGATCCTGTATAAACCCAAGTGAAATGTTGCCACGATTCAGGAGCAACACTGAAAGGAGGAGCAACATATTCATACAGTGTTCCATTCGAATTTTGGAAACGACATTCGATAACTCCATCATCCAACTGTATCAAATAAAATCCACTGTTTGCTCCTCTGATGCCCAACATGCCTTGACCATACTCCAATGCATCTGTGTACATCCATCCTGCCATCGTAATACCTTCAGCGTTGGCAATATAGGAAGAACCGTTGTCCAACCGAACATAATCGTCCTGTCGGTCGAAATGTAGATACTGGTCGGATTGGGCTTGAAGAAAAGGAGTTTGAAATAAAAGAATCAGAAAAGCAGTTAATTGAAGAATTGTGTAAAGTTTTTTCATCTGTTTATTTTTTCTTTTTGAAGGTCAGATGGAACTTATCATAAACTAAATAATCATTTCCTTCTGTGTTTTAATGATTACTTGATCATGGACGTTTCATCATAAAATGGACGTTTGTATTAGGTGATATATTTTCGTTTTGAATTGTTAATTTGATTTTCATTCAAAAGGCGATATTTGTGTTACAAAAACCAGAGCTAAGTCACTACCTTATCGAAAAATGTAATATAGACGAAGTTACCGATATTTTACATAATTTTTCAATCGTAGAAACCTTAGCTTGAAAAAAAGTCAATGGATTGAATCTCCAATTACATAATGGTGAAAGTATTGAGTTGGCGAGCAAGGCTTTTGCAAGTGGCGGCGAGGGAGATTTATACCACATTCTACGCCCTGCAAAGCATCGAAAGAGTGTGGTGAAATTCTACAAAACTACTTATCAAACGATTGAACGCTCCCGAAAAATAGACTACCTCATTCGTCATGCCCCCAGTTTACACGTTTACAAAGGACATCATTCGCTGATATGGGCACAGCAAAAAGTATTTGACAAAACAGGAAAATTTGTGGGCTTTATGATGCCCATAGCAGAAGGAATTTCTTTGGAAAAACTCTGCCATCCCAAAATCCCTTCAAACCTACCTACTGTTTGGCAAAAATTCGACTTCAAACAAAAAGATGCGATCAAGTTGCGGCTCAAAATCTGCTTTAATATTGCCGCAGCTCTGTATCAAGTGCACCAGCTTCAACGCTATGTCTTGGTCGACATGAAGCCCGAAAACATTCTGATCAAACCCAATGGATTGATTTCCATCATTGACATAGATTCTGTCGAAATTGTAGAAAAAAAACGGGTCTTGTTTGCAGCTCCCGTAGCTACTCCCGATTATACCCCTTCCGAATATACAAACAACAATTCTTCTAAAACCATTGCCAAAACTTTGCATGGCGATGCCTTTAGTTTAGCAGTCATTTTTTACCGATTGTTGATGGGAATTCACCCTTTCACAGGCACCTGCAAACCGCCCTACGACCGATTGGAAACCCTTGCGGAAATGATAGAAAAAGGATTGTACCCACACAGTCCGAAATGGCAAAATTACTTTGAGGTCGTGCCTCCACCTCATCAAAAATTTCACAAGTTGCCAACGGATGTAAAACGGCTTTTCCTTCAATGTTTTGAAGTTGGTTTTACTGCTCCTCAACTTCGCCCAAGTGCTGATGATTGGTGCAAAACATTGGCTACCAATCAAAAAAAAGTTCCTGCTACTCCCCTACCTTCCAGCTTAATCTCGCTCCCAAAATGGACACCGAACCAACCTTTATCGCTTAAAATTCCAAACATCGAGTTACCAAAAATTGATTTCAGACAGCTTCAATTGCTTCAAATACGACCTAAGCGATTGAGTTACAATGAAAAAATATTGAGGCAGCGAATAGAACGAAATTACCAACAACAGATTCAATACCTCAAGGGAATGTTGCATAATCTGCAAAACTACTACAAAGAATACGACAAAATCGAACAGGCATTTGTGTTGAAACAAAATCAGCTATTGAAAGACGAACAACTGACCTTTGACAAGTTGGTACAAACTTTTGAAAAACAAGCCCTTCAATCCGACAAAAATGGGCAACAATTGGCAGAAAAAGAGGAAACCGAGCGCCAAAAATACCACATTCATTTTATGCAAAAAGCCAATGAACTCCTCCAAAAAATGCAGTGGCAGCAGTTGATGTACCAAGCTTTGCAGCAACGCAATACAAGTTTATTGCAACAACAATTGCAGAAAATGAAAAGTCATGGTCAACATCAAGTTCAAAGCATTGAAGTAGAATTGCAACAAGAAATCACCTTTCTTCATAATGATTTGCAGGAGCAAAAGTCCCGACAGTTGAAGCAGTTGGATGAACAGTTGCGGAAAAAGTTGAAACAATTGCAGCAAAAACAGAAAAAGCTCCAAAAAAATCAGACAGCAGCTTTGGCGATTGCCTCTCAAACTCACCTTCACCCTATCACCCGACAATGGCTGAAAGGTTATACTATCAAGCTACACGCCCATCAGATTTTTGCTGTTAAACCTCACACTAAAAACGTTTTAGTGAATCAATTGTCGAGATTTGGTATAAACAATGCTGCGGATTTTACACAAGTCAAATCGAATGGGGAAATAATGAACTCCAATGGAAAGTGGGTGAAAGTTCCGAAGGTGGGCTTGAAGCGTGCAAAAAATTTGGAACATTGGCGAAATCGTTTGTTGAAGCAAATGCCTCTTCAAAAAATATTGCCCAACAAAGGTCAATCAGAAGTTCAACGAAAATTTGCACCTCAATTCAGAAGTATTGAACAGTCAATCGCCCAAGAACGCAAACAAAATCAGCAAAAAAGGCAGAATTTGCTCAACAATTTTGACCGAAAACAGCAGACTTTGCAGCAAAAGATAGAGCGATTGAAAAAAAAGGCAGAAAAGGATAAAACACAGGTGCAACAAAAAACGGAAAAGGAGGTAAATCTGCTTAGGGAGCAGTTTCAACGATTGGCAAAAATGTACACGACTCAGCCCCAAAAAGTGGTTCAGCAAATCAATAAGAACATAGAACGATATAAAAAAGAACGTGTAAAGAATCAAGAGGCTTCTCGAAAAAAGCAACAAACGATTGGCACTAAATTTCAAAGAGACCGTAAAAACCAAGTCCTGCAATTGAAGAATCTGAGTCAGCTGTCTGAACGAGATATCCAAAAATTGAAGCAAAAATTTTACCAAAAATTGCAGCAAAACCTACAACAGCATTATTCAAAAATGGAGTATGCCAAGAGTCATCAGGAACAATTGAAGGATTTGATTCAGAAGAAATTATTCGAAATACAGAAGTTGAAAAGAATATTGGAGGGGTAATAGTTTGTTGCATTTTTTTTTCATTACCATTCCAACACTATTTTCCCAAAATGCTGTCCTGTTTCTTGATAACGAAAAGCATCCGCCAACTCTTCAAAACCAAAACTGCGGTCAATCACAGGTTTGAAGCCACTTACATTGATGGCTCTGACCATTGCCTCTTGTGACAAACGACAATCAACTGCAACGCCTGTCATGCGTAAGTGTTTGAAAAACAATTTAGGAAAAGTAATTTCGCCCTTTCGACCATTACCGAGAATACCGATAGAAATAATGCTGCCTCCAATTTTTGCGGCTTCAATAGAATTATACATCGTAGAACCGCCACCAACGTCCAAAACGTGGTCAACGCCTCCACCCGACATTTTAAAAATTGTCTTGCCCCACCTTGCATCTTCCTTATAATTCACCACCGCCTTTGCCCCCATTTCCTTCAACCTTTGCGCCTTCTCTTCCGAAGAAGTCGTGGCATAAACCGTTGCACCTGCTGCCAATGCAATCTGCAAACCAAAAATAGACATACCGCCTGTTCCTTCAATCAAAACCGTATCTCCTGCCTTCAAGTTTCCTTCCGTTACCAAACCCCTCCAAGCCGTCAACCCTGCACAAGGAATCGTAGCGGCTTCGGCATAAGTGTAGCCTTCTGGAATAGCCGTTACTGCCTCTGCCGAAACACAAGATTGTTCGAGCATATAACCGTCTACTGATTCGCCCGAAATAAAGCGGGTTTTGTCCAAAGTCGGTGTTCCTTCCACCCAATTCGGAAAAAACAAAGACATTACCTTATCTCCTACTTTCCACTTTGTCACACCTTCGCCCACTCCAATGACCTCACCTGCACCGTCCGACATCGGGACTCGTCCATCCTCCACGGGTATTCCACCAACTGCCACCAAATAGTCGTGAAAATTCAAAGAGGTTGCATGCCATTGTACCAATATTTCGTCTGCTTTTGGAGTTGGATTAGGCCTTTCTAAGAGGGTTAGATTCTCTATGCCACCCGGTTTTTTTACTACTATTGCTTTCATCTGTTTATTTTCGTTTTTTGAAGGTCAGATGGAACTTACCATGAATGAAATAATCATTTCCCTTTGTGTTTAAATAATTATCTAATCATGGACGTTTCATTTTGTATAAGTAAGGGTAAAAAAATAACTCCTCGTTTTCTTTTGCTAACATACCCCATCCCCCACCGAGAAATCGGGGCAGGCTTTTCAAAAGGGGAATATTGGTCGATGAGTTATTTTTTCTTTTTTACTAAGCTGATATTTTTACTTTCAAATGTAGCACAAAGTTCTAATTAAAATGTGTTGAAAGGTCATTTTTTGTATATTTGCCCCAACTTGTTAAAGCCCCAACCTACTGTCCTGAAAAAGAATTTAATTTACTCACGTTTTCTTTCAATGAGTTACAAAGCCTAATCTTTTTATGGGATACGATTATTATGTTAAGGTGATTGGTAGAATGTTGGTGGGATTGTATTTCATCCTTCAATTTGTGTGGCTACTTCTCCATTTAGATGCCGAAAAAGACCGTATGAAGTCTCAAGCAGTTTACTTCCCGATTAAGTTTTTGTTGATTGCACTTTATAGTATTATCGGGCTGTTTTTTGTGATTGATTTTCATGCTCCTTACGCCGCCGCCTTTGCGATTGGGCTTATCTTGTTTGAAACTTTGATGTTGGACTCACAAGGACCGCCTCTTACTTTGTATCCCAAAAATTACCGCTTTCATGCTCTCCTTTCCAAAATGGTGCTGATTGCAGCTTGTTTGATGGTGATAGCGAGGTAGTTTAGTAATTCACAAATAGCATAATTAGTTACTGATTATCAGATAATTAAATTTTTGACTTCACGTATTTTAATCAACATATAGAGCCAATCCTTTTAAATAATGTCCTTCGGGATGAAACATATTGATGGGATGATCGGCGGGTTGACTTAGGTAATGTAAAATTCGGATTTCTCGCCCTACTTCAATGGCCGCAGAACGCACTGTATCTTCAAACAATTGTCGCTCAACAACTCCTGAACAAGAAAAGGTAAACAATATTCCTCCCGACTTGATTTGTTTCAATGCCTTGGCATTCAGTCTTCGGTAGGCTTTCATGGCTCGATGTCTCGCTTTCATACTTTTGGCAAAAGCAGGAGGGTCAAGGACAATAACATCGTAGGATTGTGTAGGACTGCTTAAAAAAGTCATCACATCATCAGTAAAGGCTTCGTGTTTGGTTTCGTCGAGTCCATTTAGTGCCACATTTTCATTTGTCCAATCAATTGCCTTTTGAGAACTGTCGACTGAGTGAACCAAAGTAGCTCCTGCCTTCAATGCGTAAACCGAAAAACCGCCCGAATAACAAAAGGTATTCAAAACCGACTTGCCCTTTACATACTGCGCCAACAACTGACGATTGCTGCGTTGGTCAATGAAAAAACCCGTTTTTTGCCCTTTTTCCCAATCAACTTTGAATAGATGCCCATTTTCAGAAACGGTGTTTTTTTGCAGTTCGCCGAGCAAGTAGGGATTGATTGAAGTAGAAGTTGAAGTGTTTTCGTTTTTATTCAACACCAACGACTTATCGTAAACGGCTTTCAGATTTTCTCCCAAAACTTCCTTCAATGCAAGCGTGATGTTTTCTTTTTGTTGGTAAATCCCTATCGAATGTGCCTGCAATACTGCAGTACCATGGTAGTAGTCCACAATCAAACCCGAAAGCCCATCCCCTTCTGCATTGACCAAACGAAAAACATTTGTTTCTACATCACTAATTAAGCCAATCGCTTTGCGGTAATCATACGCATCTTGCAGCTTTCTTTTCCAAAATGAAAAATCAATTGCTTCTTCTTCAAAGGTTAACACACGCACTGCAATGCTGCCTTTCTTGGAGTAATAACCCGTTGCCAAATGCCGATTTTGTGGAGACCAGACCGAAACAATGTCCCCTTCTTTTGGCTGCCCTTCTATTTTTTGGATGGCTCCCGAAAAAATCCAAGGATGTCGTCGGTAAACAGCAGATACTTTTGAAGCTTTGAGAGTTATTTTGGAGTACATTGGTTGACTTATTGAAATATTGTATTGCAGAATCGCTTTATCGTTAGAACTACACACTCAAACACTTGTTAACTGCCTCCTCTAAACTCATACTTTGCTGCTCTCCACTCTCCATGTCCTTCAATTTCAGAGAACCCGCCTGCATCTCCTCCGCTCCGACAAACACAACGAAAGGAATGTTTTTGGCATTGGCGTACTTCATTTGTTTCTTCATTTTGGCAGCATCAGGATACAATTCGGCTGCAATATTCGCTTGCCTGATTTTTTGCAGCAATTGGAAAGCATAGTCTTCAGACTCACCTCCAAAGTTGATAAACAAAACTTTAGTGGTATTGGTCGCAATATTTTCAAACAAACCTAATTCTTCCATCACATCGTAGATTCGATCCAAACCAAAGGAAATTCCGACACCTGACATGCCCTTCAATCCGAAATTGCCTGTCAAATCATCGTATCGCCCTCCTCCACTGATACTGCCCATTTGAGCATCTTTGGATTTCACTTCGTAGATTGTACCTGTATAATAGTTAAGCCCACGAGCAAGGGTAATATCCAACTTCACTTCTTGTTGAAGCTCCAATTTATTCAGATAGCCAAAGAAAGTTTTCAACTCCTCCACTCCTTTTTTACCCGTTTCTGAATCGGCTAACTCACGCTCCAACACAGCTATTTTATCGGCATTTGAACCAGTGGTGTCTAAGAACAATTTAATTTTTTCGATGGCTTCTTCCGAAATTCCCCTATTCACCAATTCTTTGCTTACTCCTTCAATACCAATCTTGTCCAGTTTGTCTATCGCAATGGTGATGTTCATGAATTGGTCGGCTGCCCCAATAATCTCTGCAATGCCAATCAAAACTTTGCGGTTGTTGACTCGAATCTCTACATTCAGCCCCAATTGTGTATAAACATCATCCAGTATTTGGGTCAGCTCTACTTCATTGAGCAATGATTCCGAACCAATTACGTCCGCATCACACTGGTAAAATTCTCTGTATCGTCCTTTTTGAGGTCTATCGCCACGCCAGACAGGTTGAATTTGGTAGCGTTTGTAGGGGAAAGCCAAATTGTGTTGGTTCATAACTACATAACGAGCAAATGGGACTGTCAAATCGTACCGTAAGCCTCTGTCACACAAAGAACTCACAAATTTCCCGAAATTCTTTTCTCCAAAGGCTTTAAGGTTTGCTTTTTCCACTTTTCTGCCTTGATTCATAATACGAAATAGGAGCTGATCGCCTTCATCGCCGTATTTTCCTGTAAGCGTAGAAAGGTTCTCCATTGTGGGAGTTTCAAGCGGTTGGAAACCGTATTTTTCATAAACAGTTCGTATTACATTCGTTATATAATATCGCTTTTGCAGTTCTTCTGCTCCAAAATCTCGTGTCCCTTGGGGTATGCTTGGTTTCATCTGTTTTTTTTCGTTTTTTGAAGGTCAGATGGAACTTACCATGAATTAAATAATCATTACCCTTTGTGTTTGAATAATTATTTAATCATGGACGTTTCATCTGTCTTTATTTATTGATATTTCGCTGCAAAAATAGATAAGTAATGAGTGATTGAAAATGAAAACGGAAATTAAAATGAAATAAGCCATTTTCATTCACCTTTAGCTGTAATTTTGCATTTGATTTGAATACTTCAACTGTATTTAATTCGTTTTAGTTCCTTTTCATTTTCAATTTACCCTTTTATGAGTATCAAAGAATTTTTCGCAGAAAAAGTGTTTTTAGAAATGCCGTGGTTAATTGGCTATGTATTGGCAATCTTGTTCGTAACGTGGCTATTCGCCAAATTATTTGCACGTATATTCGATCATTACATACTTCGTTCTACCGCCATCATTAACAACGATCCAACGAGTTATCAATTTGTCAAGCACTTGGGTAGGGCTTTTATTTACATTTTGGGATTTAGTGTAGCCGCTTATTCTGTTCCTTCCCTCCGAAGCATTTCAACCTCATTGTTGGCAGGGGCAGGGATTTTAGCAGCTATAGTTGGCTTTGCATCTCAAAGTGCTTTTTCTAACATCATTAGCGGTTTGTTTATCATCATTTTTAGACCTTTTCGAGTTAATGATCATCTGACCATTGACCAAACGACTTTTGGAATTGTAGAAGACGTAACTTTGCGTCATACGATTCTGAGAAGTCCTGAAAATAGACGCGTGGTAATACCCAATTCTGTGATGAGTGAAAAAATAATTTTAAATGCTCACCTCAACGATCCTCGTGTATGCAAATTCATTGAAATGAGTATCAGTTATGAATCCAATGTCAACCAAGCAATGGAAATCATGCGGGAATGTATTGAAAACCACCCACTTTGTTTAGATACCCGAATGATTCAACAAATAGAAGAAGGAGCAGCTAAAGTACAAGTAAAAGTCTTGAGATTGGAAGATTCGGGCGTTCGATTGCGGGCATGGGCTTGGGCTGCAAATAATGGAGATGCTTTTGACATGACTTGCGACATGAACAAAATTTTATTGGAGCAGTTCAGATTGGCTGGAATTGAAATACCATACCCGCATAGAACGATAGTTCAAAAGAACTCATAAAACGATTAACCAGCTTTTTTTTAAGCACTAATTTGCAAAAGACTTATCCTATCATTTTCCTATATTTGTGAAAAATAACAACAAAATCCTATTATGTCGAATCAAAACATCAATGTATCTCTATTAAAAGAAATTTGTGAAGTCGAAGGCGCACCTGGTTTTGAGCAGCCTATTCGCGAAGTAATACTTAGGGAAGTGACTCCTTTGGTAGATAAAGTAGAAGTGGATAACATGGGCAATGTGATTGCCATCAAAAAAGGGCGAAGTAGCGACAAAAAAATCATGTTAACAGCCCACATGGATGAGATTGGTTTTATTGTCAAGCATATTGACGATAATGGTTTTATCAAATTTCATACATTGGGCGGCTTCGATCCTAAAACCCTTACAGCTCAAAGAGTAAAAGTACACGGATCGAAAGATTTGATTGGTGTCATGGGTTCAAAGCCTGTCCATCTAATGACTCCTGAAGAACGCAATAAAAAACCTCGCATTGAAGATTATTTCATTGATATGGGTATGAACAAAGAGGAGGTCGAAAAATACATTACGATTGGCGACCCCATTACCCGTGAGCGTGAACTGATTGAAATGGGTGATTGTGTGAACTGCAAATCTATTGACAATCGAGTTTCTGTTTTCATTCAAATTGAAATGTTGCGAGAACTAACCGAAGTTCCTGCATATGATACTTTTGCCGTATTTACGGTGCAAGAAGAAATCGGAATCAGAGGTGCAAGTACGGCAAGTTTGGCTATTCAGCCCGATTTTGGTTTTTGTATTGATACTACGATTGCTTTCGATGTTCCAGGTTCTAGTGCAGCTGAACAAGTAACCGCTTTGGGTGGGGGTGTTGGCATCAAAATCATGGATTCTTCGGTCATTTGTGATTATCGAATGGTGGCATACATGAAAGAACAAGCAAAATCCAATGACATCAAATGGCAGCCCGAAATTTTGACGGCTGGTGGTACGGATTCGGCTGGTATGCAAAGAATGACGGCTGGCGGATCAATTGTTGGAGCAGTTTCTATACCTACTCGACACATACATCAAGTGATTGAGATGGCTCACAAAGAAGACATTAGAGCAACCATCGAATTATTGAAGGTTTGTATCAACCATGTGGACGGACACGATTGGGCGCATAAGAGGAGATATTAGGCAAACTCAAATAAAGAGCTTTGCAAGCGAAGTAGCGACAAAAAAATCAAATAACAATGAGCAGAAAATGGAGAATTGGTTTAGGAGTCTTGGCAGTTTTAGCAATTCTGGGTGTGTATGTATATGGTGTCTTATTTCCTGCAGGGCCTATCACAGAACGAATCCCTAATCCCATCAGCGACAAAGCTACACGCTCCAAAACTTTGGATGAATCCAAAGCTCCCATCAATCCATTGAAGAATGTGTATTTTGGTGATTTACATGTTCACACCAGCTTTTCATTTGATGCGTATATTGGAGGGACAACCTCAACCCCTAACGACGCTTATCGTTTTGCGAAAGGCGAAACGGTGGATGTATTGGGCGAAAAAGTAAAGCTCCAGCGACCACTTGATTTTGCAGCAGTCACCGATCATGCGGAGTTTATTGGCGAATTGTATTCCATTCAAACACCTGGTGCGCCTGCCTACAACTCGGCTATGGCAAGGTATTTCCGTTCACTTGGATGGGATACGTTGAAGCAACGAGAATTGTTTTTGAGCATCGGCAAACGAGCAAATCCCGAACAAGGCCGCAGTCATTTTCCTATTTTTCAAGGATATGAAACCACAAAATCTGCTTGGAACATTGCCCTTGAAGCAGCCGAACAACACTATGAACCAGGCAAATTTACCACCTTTGCCGCTTATGAATGGACTTTGGGTGTTTTAGGCAAGCATTTGCATCGAAATATTTTCTTCAGAGATATGAATGTACCTGACTATCCAATCAGTGCTTTGGAAGCAGATACTCCTGAAAAACTGTGGACTTATTTGAAGGACATCACCAACGAAGGGGCAACAGTCATGGCAGTTCCTCACAATTCCAACATTGGAGGTGGAGAAATCTTTCCAGACAAATACGAAGATGGACGTGAAATAGATAAAGAATATGCTCAAACTCGCCAAGATTTAGAACCCTTGATTGAAGTACATCAAGCAAAAGGCAACTCGGAAGTTCATGCTGCTTTTTGGCAAAACGATGAATTTGCAGATTTTGAAAACTATACAAATGGTAATCCAATTGAAAACAATTATGTGCGATACGCTCTTAAAAAGGGCTTGGAATACGAAGAAAAACTGGGTGTAAATCCTTTCAAATTTGGAATGATTGGCAGCACGGATACGCACAATGGCACACCAGGTAATACAGAAGAAAATGACGAATTTATTGGTAATCATGCTTTTTTGGACTTGGAAACGAGGCGCAGAAGAACCTCTAATTGGGTTTTGGACCAAAGCCAGAAAACTTATCAAGCAATCAATCCAGGGGGGTTGGTGGCAATTTGGTCAGAGGCAAATACAAGAGGGCATTTATACGATGCCATGAAACGGAAAGAAACGTATGCCACTAGTGGCGGAAGGATTCAAGTACGATTCTTTGGAGGTTATGGCTTTGCAGAAAGCTATGAGAACTATGAGTCAATGGTAAAAGATGGCTATGAAAAGGGTGTTCCGATGGGCAGTGATTTGCAGCCTCCTCAACCTTCATCACATGATTCTGCGCCTTCTTTTTTGATTTGGGCAAGCAAGGATGCTGAAAGTGCCAATTTGGATCGTATTCAAGTCATAAAGGGTTGGTACAAAGATGGAAAATTGCAGGAAAAAATCTTCAATGTAGCTCTTTCAGATGGTAGAACTTTGAACGAAGATGGAACCGTTCCCGATAATGGTGCAAGCGTCAATATGGAGACAGGTGAATGGGCAAAAGACAAAGGAGCGGTAGAATTACAAACGGTTTGGAAAGACCCTGAATTTGATGCGACTGTTCGAGCTTTTTACTATCTTCGAGTATTGGAGTTGCCAACTGCCCGATGGACTTTGTGGGATAAAATTCGCTATGGTACAGAATTTCCAGCAGATACAAAACTTACGGTACAAGAGCGAGCTTGGTCTTCACCCATTTGGTATCCTTCTATTAAATAAAAAGACATCTGTTAGATTTTTAAGATTTAACAGATGTCTTAGTTTTATTGGCAATCCTTATCAATTTTTTGAAGATACTTTACACCCCAACCTTATGCATTCAACTCAAATTGGGTTCCATTAGTAAAAGTAAATTCTCCGTTACCCTTCAATTGTTCGCTAAGCGTTTCTATCAATTTGAGTCCAAAAGCATCTTCTCTTTTCTTCTTAGGATTGAAGCCTGAACCATTGTCAGATACCAACAAGTATATTCTTTCATTTTTCTGCAAATCTAAGACTACCTGTAATTTAGGATTTTTGTGCTCCCAAAAAGCATATTTAAACGAATTGCTGATCAACTCATTCACAATCAATCCAAAATGCATGGCTTTTTGGGAAGGTAATTCCTTATCTGATATTTCCATCAATAATTCTATGTCCTCGTCCGAATATCCATAAGATAGCATCAGATTCTCTATTAAATTTTCCATGTATTCTCTCATATTAATGTGAGAGCTATCTATTTTATTGAATAGATACCGATGCACAGACATCATGGCTTGAATACGAGCTTCTGTTTCACGTATTAAGTTTTTTAATTTATCGTCTTTCACCGTATTGTAATGACTACTCAAAAGAGAAGTAATGGATTGAAAATTGTTTTTTATTCGGTGGTGAAATTCCCGAATATTTATCTTCATATTTTCAATTGTTTTGTCTTTTTGCAGCACTTCAAATTCGATTTGCTTCTCTTTGATAAATTCCCATAATTTGTCGGTAAACAACTTTTGGTAGGCATCCTGGTATTTTATATGGTATTTGAGAGCCTGCTTGTATTTTTTCTGCTTTTTATAAGTTATAAATAATTCTAACAAACAGGCAGCCACGCAACTCGGTAGATTTCTTTGTTTGGATAGCTTTAGGCTTTTCTTCAGCATCTCAACAGATTTAGTGAAGTCTCCATACTCTCGGTAAAAAATTCCCATGTCCAAATAGGAACCAACCAAGCCCTTTATATCCTTGTATTTCAGTCTTCGTTTGAGAGATTTTTGATAGAATGACATGGCTTTTTCAGAGTTGCCAAGTTCCTTTAAAATACTGGCAAGAATAGAGTACGAATTTGCCAATTTTACATCTTGTTCTTCCATATTTAAGCTTTTTTTTCTTTTAATCGCTCCACGAATGTATTTCTCTGCTTTGACCAAATCGTTCTTCTGTAAATAAATGTTTGCCAAATTGTTCTTTGATTTCGCCACTTGAAATTTCAAACCCAAAGTCTTTCTGATTTTCAATGCCTTCAAATGGTATTCAATTGCTCTTTTCAAATCTCTCAAATGACGATAGATCATTCCAATGGTGCTGTAACTATTTGATAAGAATTGTGCTTCTCGATGTTTTTCGAAAATGCTAGCAGCATCCAATAAACAGCGCAAAGCTTGTTGGTATTTCGCTAAGTTTTTATACAACACCCCTTTGTTGTTTAAGACTTTTGCGTGTAATATTTCATTATTAATTTTGGAAGACAAAGCAGATGCAGCTTCAATGTGTTCATTGCATTTTGCGTATAAAGTTTTCCGATAGTATATTCTATACAAATTCAAGTGACATTGAACAATATCTTCTTTAGAATCCTTTTGGGTGATGGCTTTCACTGCCTTTCTGAAAGAAGACAGTGCTTGGTCATACTCTCCTTTTTCGAGATGTTCTGTTCCTTTTTGAAATAGTTCGTTGAAGTTCATGGTAGAAGTAGTTAGCTAAATTGAAAAACGTGATTAATATGAACATTGCCTTCCCATTATGATGAAAAGGTGATTTCTTCATTTAAAAAAATACGTGAATCAAAAAGCTTACTAATAAAATTCGGTATGCAATATACAAAAAAAGTAATGAGTTGTTGTAGGGAAAGAAAAAATGTCGGTGGCATCCTTTTATTCACTTTTCATCCACCAATATGCACAAAGCCTGACCAGTATTTGGGAGCATAATTCTGTCGTATCATTTTTAGTTTTGAAGCTCTAAGCGACTGAGGGTAAGCCCTTCCTTCTAAAATGCCTTGGTATAAATACTGCATTAATTCAGCACTATGTTCATCATAAATTTTAAAAAGAGTATAAATCACATTTTTTGCTCCTGCATACAAAAAACCTCGATTAATAGCCATAACTCCTTCACCTTTAGCTACTTTCCCTACTCCACTATCACAACAACTCAACACCACCAAATCTGCCTTCAATGACAAATGATAAATCTCAGCCATGGACAAAATGCTCTCCTCATCCTCTTCTTGAAGCGAAAAAAGTATGCCCTCTGAAGAATAAATCTCTTCTTGTTCAAATGCAGATTGGCTAAAAGCATGGGCTGCAATGTGAATATATTTATAATTGGTAGCATGTTGTTTGAAGTGTTTTTTTGAAGCTGAGGAATGTAAAAATATATTCGCTTTGTTTCCTTTAGCTTCAAAAGCAGCTCTGATTCCTTCAATCTCAACAGCAGAGTGAGACAGGGTTTCGTAATGAAGGGTTGGATTTTCGTACACAGGAGCAAATCCTATAAAACTACACTTAGAAAGGTGATTGGGGAGAGATTTACTTTTTCCGTAATGCCACAAAGTAGACGAATAATGATAAGTAATCGTATATTTATTCACCAAATAAGGCATTTCGGCATAAGTCATTGAAGCCTGTTTTTGAGTGAGTAATGTTTCGAAGGGAACAAAATTCAAGTCTCCATCCGGAATAATATAGAGGTTTTGAATAGAATCAAATAAAAAATCATTCAAACTACTTTTCAATAGTTTTTCATACAGTGATTCTGCCATTTGTAGATATTCCTTCACATTTTCAGCATAAATCGCTTCAATTAAATCCACTACTTGCTCCTTGAGTTCCGTTTCAGAAACCGCTAAACGTTGAACGTGGTGAAAATCTTTACCGATTGTAAAAATAAAAGTTTGTTTTCTACCTACAAAAAATTCAATGATAGCTGTTTGGTAGTCTAAAGTCTGCTGCAATTGATGAATAGACGTGTTATGAACATCATATTTGAGTTGAAAATAATGAGGGTATTCTCTCTCCAATCTTTCTATTAGCTTTTCATATTTATTCTGATAATCAAAATGTTGTTTCCTACAGTTTCGTAGATATTCTCCATTTCGATCTGACTCCACTTTATTTCGCTCTCTACCAATCGCATTGTCTAATTCTGTCAAGGCAATTTTCAAATGATTGGCTTCATCCAGCCATTTTTCGGGAATATCTGCCGCCAATCGAGCATCAATGTCTTTGAAAGAACTCAATAACACCATGCCTTTTCCTTGTTCTGCAAAGGTAAAAGCCAATTCAACCGAATCGTTTTCGATTGCGGCTTCTATTGCAGCCTCGTACATCTGATGGGCTTTTTCGGCTAAAGTCAAATGTGTGCTTTCTGCTTTGTAGCCTCTTCGCAGTTTCATCATCAAATTTGCAGCCAACTGATAGGTATTCAATGCCAATTTCCCATAATTAAACTTCTCTTTTTGTTGATTTTTGAGAAACATTTGCTGAAAACAAGCTGCTTTTGATTGCAAAATTTCCAACAAAATATGAGCATCCATGTATTGCTGAATAGGCGGATTTTCGAGGTTTGTATTTGGATAAAATTCAGGAATAACAATTTGTAGGCCCTGTTGAAAATACATTAACGCTCCTTCAAATAGACCTTTACTCAGCAAGCAATTGGCAATATTATTGAATGTAATCGCCAGACTTGGATGATCACTTGCCAATGCTTTTTGGCGTATACCCAATACTCTATGATGAAATTTCAGAGCAGTATCAAACATTTTTTTGCAACGATAACAAAAGCCTATATTGTCTAAAACACTTGTAATATGCGGATGATTGTCTCCATATATGGTTTGCTTGATATTCAAAGACATCTGGTAGAATTGCAAAGCTTCATCATATTCATATTTACTAAAATAACAGACTCCCATATTCAAAAGAGTTTGTGCTACGCTCCAATGTTCTTCTCCAAAATGATGTTGTCTGATAAATAGTGCTTTTTCGAGATAAATCAGAGCATTTTCATGCGCTCCTTTACTGTAATAACAAAGCCCTATATTATTGAAACTTTGGGCAATAGAAGGATGATCTGCGCCCAAATGACTCATTCTCAAATCCAAGGACTTGTTGTAATATGCCAAGGCTTTGCTGTAAAAACCTTGTGCATCGTAGCATATTCCAATTCCATTATAAGTAACCGCTAGTGCAATATGGTCCTCGCCCAAAAGATTGGTTTTTACTCTTTCAGAAGACAAATGAAACAATAAAGCTTTGTCATACAACCCTTTATAATAATAGGTGTTGCCAATATTGTTGTAGGAATCTGCCACATTGAGGTGATTCTCCCCTATGGTAGTCAGTCGAAATTTTAAAGAAGTTTGATAACATACCAAAGCCTCATCATAATTTCCTTTATTAAAATATTCATTACCTTGATCATGAATAATTTTAGCGTTCTTAAGTTGTTGTTTTTCTATAATTGTTATATTTCCCTGTTCGCTCATGTTATATCAAGAATGATTGCAGTACAATAGTAAAATTAAGAAAAATAGGTATGAAGGTCAAAAAGTTTCACAAGTATTTCACTGTTAAATATTTGCAAGCTAACATTTTTATGACATTGAGGAACTTTTTTGCCTTTTTTTGGGTTGATATAAGTGTACATCGGCATTAACTTTCTCAATTAGCTACCTAATTTATATCTCCTTCTTTCTTTACTTTTTTTGCGAACTTTATCTAATCAATAGATGACAAACTACCTAAACGATAAATCATTTCTGAAGGGATTGGTAATCATAGTTATTATGTTATTACTATACCCCTATCTTCATTCATTAAGCTCCTTTAGCAAGTTTTTTCAAACGAAAGAATTATACCTAAAGGACAAGGCGCATGTATATGTAAGAGACATTGAAGACTTTGATAAAAAAGTAAGAAGAATCAGCGATAAGTTGGACATTCATCCCGATTGGCTGATGGCAATTATGCACTCTGAATCCAAATTGGATGCTTCGTTGGTCAATTACAAAGGAAGTGGCGCAGCAGGTTTGATTCAGTTTTTACCTACTACTGCTGTGAGTATGGACATTACGGTAGAACAAATACGAAACCTTAACCACATACAACAGCTTGACTATGTACATGAGTATTTAAATGAGGTGAAAAAAGTACGTAAAATAGATTTTGAAAACATAACCGACTTGTACCTCGCAATTTTGTATCCCAAAGCGATTGGCGAAGATATGGATTTTGTGTTGTATCGAAAACCGAGTCAAACCTATCAAAATAACAGCGGCTTGGACGAAGATCACAATGGAGAGATTAGTATTGCAGATATTGACCTGCGATTGAAGCGCTTGTATCCTTCTGCTTACCAAGCAAATGTAAGTCGGTTACGATTCAGTTTTGCTTTTTATGTATTCCTTTTATTGGGTATCTTATTTTTGGCTCGCAAAAAAATCCCGTTGCAGCGCATACAATTCAGAATAAAATACTTATACCGAAAATTGCAGCACGAAATTCAGCTACGTTTGCCCAACAAATCGTGAGTTTTGAAGTGAAAATAGAGATGCAAGAAATAAGACTTTATTTCGCAGCAATTCTCAAAGTTCAGGTAATGAATAAATTATCTTCTTTTTTGCTCTAAAACACATTAAATAATGTCATTTTCTATATATAATTATTTTCATTTTTAGAAAATGTTTTGTATTTTGATTCTT
>JAUHXA010000111.1 GCA_030427245.1 Bacteroidia bacterium
TTTTGAATGCCATCGCTACAAGTTGAACATGCCGTTGGGCAACTGCCACCGCAATCAATGCCTGTTTCGTCACCGTTTTGAATGCCATCGCTACAAGTCGCACATGCTGTTGGGCAACTTCCACCGCAATCAATGCCTGTTTCATCACCGTTTTGAATGCCATCAGAACAAGTCGCACATGCTGTTGGGCAACTGCCACCGCAATCAATGCCTGTTTCGTCACCGTTTTGAATGCCATCGCTACAAGTTGAACATGCCGTTGGGCAACTGCCACCGCAATCAATGCCTGTTTCGTCACCGTTTTGAATGCCATCGCTACAAGTCGCACATGCTGTTGGGCAACTTCCACCGCAATCAATGCCTGTTTCATCACCGTTTTGAATGCCATCAGAACAAGTCGCACATGCTGTTGGGCAACTGCCACCGCAATCAATGCCTGTTTCGTCACCGTTTTGAATGCCATCGCTACAAGTTGGACAAGCCGTTGGGCAACTACCACCGCAGTCAATGCCTGTTTCATCGCCATTTTGAATGCCATCACTACAAGTCGCACATGCTGTTGGGCAGCTGCCACCACAGTCAATGCCTGTTTCATCACCGTTTTGAATACCATCACTACAAGTTGCACAAGCTGTTGGGCAACTGCCTCCACAGTCAATGCCTGTTTCGTCGCCATTCTGAATGCCATCGCTACAAGTTGAACATGCCGTTGGGCAACTTCCACCGCAATCTATGCCTGTTTCATCGCCATTTTGAATGCCATCGCTGCAAGTCGCACATGCTGTTGGGCAACTGCCTCCACAGTCAATGCCTGTTTCATCGCCATTTTGAATGCCATCTGAACAAGTAGCACATGCCGTTGGGCAACTTCCACCGCAATCAATGCCTGTTTCGTCGCCATTTTGAATGCCATCTGAACAAGTAGCACATGCCGTTGGGCAACTTCCACCGCAATCTATGCCTATTTCATCACCATTTTGAATGCCATCGCTACAAGTTGAACATGCTGTTGGGCAACTTCCACCACAGTCAATGCCTATTTCATCACCATTTTGAATGCCATCGCTACAAGTTGAACATGCTGTTGGGCAACTTCCACCACAGTCAATGCCTGTTTCGTCGCCATTTTGAATGCCATCCGTACAAGTAGCACAAGCTGTTGGACAGTTTCCACCACAGTCAATGCCTGTTTCGTCGCCATTTTGAATGCCATCCGTACAAGTAGCACAAGCTGTTGGACAGTTTCCACCACAGTCAATGCCTGTTTCATCACCATTTTGAATGCCATCGCTACAAGTTGAAGTCAATAGAGCCAATTGGAACATCCCATTTCCATGAGTACCAACAATCAAATTGTTGTCGCTTGGTCTTAATCGCATACTGCTGATTACGGCATAGCCAATATCGTTAGGTCCTACTCTTTCCCACACAGTGCTTGCTCCCGAAAGGTTACTAGTACAATACAAACCCGTTGAAGTTCCGATTAAGTAATACGTTGCAGTAGCACCTTTTACGATAGATGAAGAACGAATAGAAGCCAATTGTACGGCAGTCGTTGCTCCTTCTACATTTGTCCATGTTGGACTTGCAGCATTTGCATTGGTGGTGTGATACACATTGACAATGCCGTAGTTGGCATAAGTCAACAATACTTCGTTGTCGTTTTCTGGATTTACAGCAATGCTGCTAACCACTCCTGTACCTCCTGCGGGTGTAATGTCGGTAGGGCTAGTTGAAGCAGTAGAAAAAGCAGGGTTATTCAATCGGAATACTTTGCCGTCAGATGTACCAATGAATAATTTTCTGTTGGCATTGGAAGCAGAATAAGCACTGCCTGCATAAGCTCCATTGCGAGAAGTGGCCATAGACCGAATATCTCCTGTCGTTGCCGTTCCTACGCCTGTTAGTTTCTCCCAACCCGTCGCACTGTTGCCTGTTACTAGTGTATCTGCAATAGTAGAAGCTATTCGAGTTCGATACAAATCGCCTTTGCCGGCATAGAATAGGTGATTGGTATTGTCTTGGTCTAAATGAAAGTAGGTTACAAAAATACTGCTACTGCCTGATGGTTTGATTTCATAAAAGTCTATTTCCGAGCCTCCAGAAAAAGAATTTCGGATGATATCACCATTTTGTGACCCAAATAGTACATTTTGATTCTCTGTATTCATACCAGATATACAACCTACTGCTACGCCATCTCCACCATAGATTAATTTGGCAGTCGTTCCTGTATTGATACTCGTTGTTCCATTGTCTTGTGCACCCCCTACCACTAAGTTACTGCCATTTTCTGGGCTGATGTCAACATGGTAGTATTGATAAGTCACATAACTGGAATTGAGGCTTGTCCATGTAACAGGTGTGACGGTAATGTCTGCTTTGTGGATTCCTCCATCTGTACCTGTATATACGACATCATTGTTGCCAGGGGCAAAAACAATGTCGTGAATATCAGAGTGATGAACGACTCCTCCAACATTGTATTGTTCTGCACCATTGGCATTCAAATAACCACCAATTCGGGTCGTTCCTGCGGTGGATGAAAAACCATTGGTGGAGCGGTAGATATTCGTTCCTCCAATGAATACCAAGTTGGCATCGACAGGATTGACTACAATTGTTAAATCATATCCTCCTTGATGGGAGAAAGGGTCATTTCCTTTGTCACAGCCAGGTTCATCCGGTACATTGGCAGATAAATTCGTCCAAGTAGAGGTCGTTTGGTTCCATTTGAAGAAATCTGCTTCGGGGGCAGGTGTACCATTGCAGTCACTGACCGTTTTGTTGTCGTACAATACATATAGTATGTTTTCACTGCTCGGCGCAACAGCTATTACTATACGTCCATAGTTATTCACCGTTTTCCAGCCTGTGGGAGTTGTAGTAGAGCCGCTTCCTGCAATTTTGGTCCAAGAGCCAGAAGCTCCTGTGGTAGAAGTCCAAACTCCATCGCTGGTACTCGTTCCGTCAAAGGCGGCATACAATCGCCCTGTAGAAGTGATGGTTACATCAGAATAGAGGTCATAGGTAAAAGTTCCTAAAACCTGCTCCCAAGTAGTACCACCATCGGTTGAGCGTTGGAGTACATCTGTTGCGGCAGCATACACATTTCCGTTGGTAGGGTCTACTACAATTCTGTGAACAAAATCAAAAGAGTTATCGCCTCCTTCCAAAGTACCTGTTTGTGTGGCTGAAAGAGCAGACCAAGTGACTCCATTATCAGTTGATTTCCATATTCCAAAACCTTTGTAACCAGCAGCATCAAGCGAAGTGGAGGCTTCCAGTTCTCCTGTTCCATAGTACCAAGTGTCTTGGTGTCCTACACGAGTATCTTGAGCGATAGCGGTGACATTGTGGATTTGGTCGTTGGGAGATACTTTTACCCAAGTTGTCCCACCATCGGTGCTTCGGAATACGCCTGAGCTTACCCCACCAGCCAGCATGATATTGGCATTTCGCACATCAAAACGGATAGAACGGGTTCGTCCTCCAAGATTGCCAGGCCCTCTTGCAGTGAGGGAAAAGTTGGCGTTGCCTTTTTGGTGACTACTTGAATTTGCGCCTCTAAAAACAGGTACTTTCATGGCTTCCTTCAATTCGAGTTCTTTGATGCCAACGGGGATTTTACCTGTTTTTGGATTTTTTTGAAGATCGTACTCATATTGCAGTCGTTCGCCAACTGTTCGAGCCTTTTCTTCCCTTGTTTTTTTCTTTTTGGGAGGTTTTACTGTGTTTGCCTTTTTTGTAAGGACGGGGGTATCTTTTTTTTTTAAAAAATGATGGGTCATAAAGACCATCGAAAAGCAAACCAATACGGATAACAAGAGCTTTGTAGGGTAATTGTTCATGTGTTTAGAAGTTTAAAAAACTGATTCAAATAAGATTATAGTCTGATTTGAAAGGGGGAAGAACCAAATCTATTTGTACATGAAGGGGGGGGGTGGGTATGTATTAAGAAATGTTGAATAATAAAAATCTTCAAAGCCAATGCCTTACAAGAATAAAATGTAAAATTATTTTTTCAACATTCCTAAATATAAATGTATTTAAAATGGATTGGTAAATATAAGTAGATAATGTGTGTTTTTGAAGAATAAGAAGGAGACAAATGTGTGGACATAGATATTTCAAAGCTATTTTTTTTGGGGTGGACAGATAGGAGGACAAGACTATTCTGTATCTTTATTTTTTTGATAATCAATTATATATACATTGTCTCCTATTTTGTCCTCCATACAGGTAGTGCTGAGCCCATACTTATATCCTTATTTCGCTTCATGAAGATTCTTAGTCTAAATAAGAAAATTGAAGCAAACCCATTATTTATTTCTCACCACAAAATATTATTCTGTGAAAAAATTATTCGTATGTATTTCTTTAATGGTTTTCACCCATTCATTTATTCACGCCCAAATCTTTTGGGGCAGTTTTTCATCAACTATTTCAAAAGTAGATGCAGATGGAACCAACCTAAATGAATCCTTTATTGGAGGATTAGCTCAAGCCCAAGAACCTATTGTTTACAATAACCAACTTTATTGGGTTCATGGCTCGTCTATCGGAAGAGCGGATTTAGATGGTTCCAATGCCAACAATACCTTTATTACAGGATTAAATGGTCCAGGCGGCATTGCCATATTCAACGACAAGATTTATTGGACATCTTTTTATGACAATAAAATTGGTAGAGCAGATATTGATGGAACCAATGTAAATCAGAGTTTTGTTGCAAACAGTGGTAACGCTCCTACAGGAATAGCGATTGACGAAACCAATGGTGTTATTTATTGGATTACCTACAATGACCACACAATAGGTCGGGTAGATTTAGATGGAGTTTCAAATTTGAACGCTTCACTTATCACAGGTCTTGGAGGACAAGGTGTGCAAATAGTAGTAGATGAAGCGAATAGTAAAATACTATGGACTGTTCGTGGTTCTGCCATAGGAAGAGCGAATTTAGACGGAACGGGACTGAACACCAACTTCATCACTGGATTAAGCCAAAATCAGGCGTTGACAATTGATGCAACGGATGGAAAACTCTATTTTAATAGTGGGAATAATATTGGCGTTGCTGATTTGGATGGGAGCAATGTAAACCTTGCTTTGGTAACAGGACTATCAGGATTGCCTTGGCAAATGGGCTTCAACTATGTTCCTCCTCCTTCTCCCGAAGTACCTACCCTATCTCAATGGGGGTTGCTTATCCTGGCTTTGTTGTTCATGTCTTTAGGTACATTGTATTTATTGCAGCCTAAGCTTCAAGAACAAGAGGTATAGGAGGGAATTTTTATTCTACACAAAGTTATTAAATAGAATAAATTGGAAGAGTTGTGGCTTAGAAGTGTTGGACAGCATACTTCAAAAATCACAGCTCTTTTTTTTATTTCCAAATCAAGTAGCTTTACCAAAAAGGAGTATACTTTAAGTATCCATACAATTTTAAAAGTTTATTTTCAGGGCTTTTCCTACAGATTTTTAAGAAAAAATGGACTATTAAAAAACTCAAAGGTGGTTGCTTTGAGTAGTCCAGAAAGAGTGTACTTTTGCATAAGTTTTTATTTAACTTAGTAAGGGTAAAAAAATAACTCCTCGTTTTCTTTTGCTAACATACCCCATCCCCCACCGAGAAATCGGGGCAGGCTTTTCAAAAGGGGAATATTGGTCGATGAGTTATTTTTTCTTTTTTACTTACACAACTATTATTTTCAAACTTATGATTAATACAACAACTCGATTGAGTGTTAACATCAACAAAATTGCTTGGTTGCGAAATGCAAGAGGTGGAAATTTACCAAATTTATTGCAAGTAGCACAGGATTGTGAACGATTTGGAGCAGAGGGAATTACGGTACATCCTCGGCCAGATGAACGACACATAAAATACCAAGATGTTTATGACCTTAAACCTTTGGTGACTACGGAATTTAACATTGAAGGCTATCCCAATGAGCGTTTTTTGAAATTGGTAGATGAAATTCGTCCTGAACAGTGTACGCTTGTACCCGACCCTCCAGGTGTGATTACTTCAAATGCAGGTTGGGATACGATAAAACATCGTGATTTTTTGAAAAAAATAGTTGCATCTTTGCAGGACAAGGGCATCCGAGTGTCGCTTTTTGCAGAACCTGAAAGACATATCATGGAAGGTGCTGCTGAAGTGGGGACGGATAGGGTGGAATTTTATACAGGACCTTATGCTGAACATTATCCCGAAGACCGTGTAAAAGCAATTGCTCCTTATTTGGAGGCAGCGGATTATGCCGTTGAATTGGGTTTGGGTATCAATGCAGGACATGATTTGAATTTGGAGAATCTTCAATATTTGCAGCAAAATATGAAGGGTTTGTTGGAGGTTTCGATTGGTCATGCGCTGATTAGTGATGCTTTGTATTATGGTTTGGAGAAAACGATTGGTTTGTATTTGGCTCAATTGAAGTAAGGCGTAGGACCGCTTCGCTGTAGGAAGAGAGAAGAAGAATTTAGGAATTAATTTTTTAAAGAAATGGAGAAACCTAATATTGGTTTTAAATATGGTTTGATAGCTGGATTGGCGTTGGTGATTGCCTATTTGGGATTGTTTTACGCTGACCCTGCTCTTTTGTTTAGGCGTATGGGCATGTTGGCATTTGCGATTATGTTGGTGGTGATGATTGGAGTAGGACGTATGGCGAATAAACGTCTTGAAGGAGAAGAATTAATTTTTCGGGAATTGGTACGACCTATTTTTACCGTTTTTGTGGTGAGTATGGGAGTGATGATTGTATTTCATTATGTGTTTTACAATTTTTTTGATTCTAATATGGCAACGTTGATCAAAGAGTGGTTTATGGAGGAAGGTAAACGGCAAATGGAGTTGGCGGATAAATCACCTGAGTACATTGCGAAAGAAATGGAGGCACTTCAAAGTGGGGATTATAACTATGGTTTGTTCAAAGCACTGCAAACTTATGTGTTGAGTTTGGTGTTTGGTTTTCTGATGGCAGCTTCGATTGCAGTAGGCTTCATGTATGTGGGGATGTGGAAAGGGGCTGCTGATGGTAGATGAGGGCACTTAAACCCTACTCCCAAAAGAGAAATTTTTATTTTCATTCTAATTTTCATTTTTATTTCCTTCTATGGATATTTCTGTTGTTATACCGCTTTTGAACGAAGAAGAATCTTTGCCCGAATTGGTGGCTTGGATTCGGAAAGTGATGGAAGCGAATCAATTTAGTTATGAAATCATTTTGGTGGACGATGGTAGTACGGACAGTTCTTGGAAAGTGATAGAAGGACTGGGCGAAGAATTGGAGGAAGTGAAAGGCATTAAGTTTCGGCGAAATTATGGAAAGTCGGCGGCTTTGAATGAAGGTTTTTCAGTCGCTAAAGGAGGTGTAGTGATTACTATGGATGCCGACTTACAGGATAGTCCAGATGAAATTCCCGAGCTTAGAAGAATGATTATAGAAGATGGATTTGACCTCGTTTCGGGTTGGAAAAAAGAACGACACGACCCAATTACCAAAACGATTCCTACTAAAATTTACAATGGCGTAACTCGTTGGGCAACTGGCGTGAAACTGCATGATATGAATTGTGGTTTGAAGGCTTATCGCAATACGGTGGTGAAAAGTATTGAAGTCTATGGCGAAATGCACCGCTATATTCCTGTGATTGCAAAATCGGCTGGCTTCAATCACATTGGCGAAAAAGTGGTCAAGCATCAGGCTCGGAAATACGGTTCTACAAAGTTTGGTTTGGAGCGTTTTGTGAACGGTTTTTTGGACTTGATGACCATTGTTTTTATGTCTCGTTTTGGCAAACGTCCGATGCACTTTTTTGGGCTTTGGGGAACGATAATTACCTTGATTGGTTTTGGCATCATCACTTATTTGGCGATTGCTCGATTGGGCTTTTACCAATACAAAATGACGGATAGACCTTTGTTTTTTTATGGATTGATAATGTTGATTGTTGGAATGCAATTGTTTATGACGGGTTTTTTGGGAGAGATGATTGGACGTTCTGCTTCTGATAGGAATGTGTATCAGATTGAGGATAAGATTAGGCTGTGAGTCAATTTTGAATGATGAATTTTGAATGATGAATCCAATAAAGAAGGTTATTGAAGCTTCTATTGAAGTGAAAGAGAAAGTATTGAAAGACGAGAAATTGCTGCAAACGATTGAAGCGGTTGGGGAGTTAATGATTGAAGCATTTCGACAGGATAAGAAAGTTTGGTTTTGCGGAAATGGTGGAAGTGCTTCGGATGCTCAACACATTGCAGCAGAGCTATCGGGTAGATTTTATTTTGACCGTCCTCCCTTGTTTGCAGAAGCTTTGCATGTGAACACTTCTTACCTGACGGCGGTGGCAAATGATTATGGTTTTGATGAAGTCTATGCGAGATTGATTGAAGCAAAGGGGCGAAAAGGAGATATTTTGGTGAGTCTTTCGACTTCGGGCAACTCTCCCAATATCATCAAAGCTATGCAACAAGCTAAAAAACAAAATGTTATCAATGTGGCTTTGACGGGTCAAACGGGCGGTAAGTTGAAGGAAATCGGCTTGGCGAATTTTTTAATAAATGTTCCTTCAATGGATACGCCTCGTATTCAGGAAGCGCATATTTTGATAGGTCATATTCTATGTGAGATGATCGAAGCTGCTTTATTTGGAAAAAAATAACTCTGCAAAAACATAAAAAATACATGCAACTATTCAATAATCAATCCATCATTATCACGGGTGCAGGTTCGGGAATCGGAAAAGCGACCGCTTTGTATTTTGCCGAAAAAGGGGCAAATGTAGTAGTTTCGGATATTCATGTGGCAAATGGAAACAAAGTCGTTGCAGCTATCGAAGCGATGGGCGGCAAGGCTGTATTTGTTCAAACAAATGTAGCAAACAACAACGAGGTTGAAACCTTGGTACAAGAATGTGTGCATCATTTTGGCCGCTTAGATATGATGATCAACAATGCGGGAATTGGAGGAGATTTGAAGTTTTTTGACCAAATCACCGATGAGGATTGGAATCAAATCATTGCCATTAATCAAACAGGTGTTTTTTACTGTATGCGTGCAGCATTGAAGGTCATGAAGCCTCAGCGAAAAGGGTGTATCGTCAATACGGCTTCGGTGGCTGGAATTGGTTCGGCAGCGAGAATGGGCGCTTATGCTGCAAGTAAACATGCAGTGGTAGGTATGACAAAAACGGCAGCTGTAGAATATGCTAAATATGGAATTCGGGTCAATGCGATTTGTCCAACGGTTATCAAAACGCCGATGGGGGATTCTTATATTTCGAGTGACCCAAAGATTACCGAAATGATCAAACAAACCATTCCGATGAAGCGATTTGGAGAAGCCAAGGAAGTCGCCAAAACAATAGGTTGGCTTTGCAGTGAAGATGCGAGTTTTATCACAGGTCATGCAATTAGGATAGATGGCGGGATGATGGCATAATATATTAATAAACGTAAATATGGAACCTTCCTTTTTTGATTTTTGGCTTCGAGATGTCACGAAAATTGTCTCTCGATATTTCTTTTTTGCAACAATTGCTTTCACACTTTTCTATGTGATTCTCAAACGCCCTATGTGGTTCAGAAAAGTGCAAAAGAAAATGCCTAAACTCACCGATTATGGCAGAGATATTCTGTATTCCCTTATCACTGTGACGATTTTCGCTACGATTGGCTTTCTGACCTTTGTGACTTTTGGTGAATATTCCAATACCTACAGAAACATAGGCGAATACGGCATGGCGTATTATGCCTTCACCTGGATATGGATGTTTATCTTGCACGATACTTGGTTTTATTGGGCACACCGAGCCATGCACTTGCCGTTTTTGTATCGTCATGTGCATCTCGTACACCACAAATCTACCAATCCTTCACCTTGGACAGCCTATGCTTTTCACCCTTTGGAGGCCGTTGTTGAAGTCGGAATTTTGCCTTTGATTGCCTTTACATTACCTGTTCATGGCCCTACAATTGGCATCTTTTTCTTATTCCAAATCATGTACAATGTCTATGGTCATTTGGGTTTTGAACTGTATCCCAAAAATTTTCACAAACACTGGATTGGCAAATGGGTCAATACATCCGTTGCCCACAATTTACACCACGAAAAATTTCATGGCAATTATGGTTTGTATTTCCTTTTTTGGGATAGAATGATGGGAACTTTGCGGACGGATTACGATGAAACTTACGAAAAAACTACCAACGGAAAACAGGGAGATACTGCAACGGTGAAACCCTCAACGCAGGAAGGTTTGGCTTGGGTGAAGAAGTAGTGAAAAGGGAAGTTCAAATTCAAATTCAATGTAAGTTGATTTATTGTTTCTCTTATGGAAAACAGCTTAACGACATTAGAAAACCATCCTAAAATCATTCGGGTGACTGCTGCAATTTTGGAGCAAGATGGAAAAATTTTAATTGCACAGCGAAAAAAAGGAGATAGGTTGGAAGGAAAATGGGAATTTCCGGGGGGTAAAATTGAAGAAGGGGAAAACCCTAAAACTTGCCTTCAAAGGGAACTGCAAGAGGAATTGGGGATTGAAGTAAGGATTGGAGATTTTATTTGTGAAAACGAACATCAATACCCTCACATTCATATCCGCTTATTGGCTTATCAAACTTTTTATCTTTCAGGAGAAATCCAACTCTACGATCATGCTGCAATTGCATGGGTTACATTAAAGGAGATGCAAGACTATGATTTTGCTCCTGCTGATGTTCCAATTGTTGAGGTATTGAGAAGTGAGAGGTGAGAGGTGAAATACAATTATTTGATCTCAGTACAGGACAAAACCTTATTTGAAACAAAAGACCTTATAGGTTTAACTTCTAAAAGTATGTACAGGTTTGATAACCTGCTTAAATTACATAAGCAAAAACCTATAAGGTTTGAGAGTCATACTCAACTAAAACGTTTTGTCCTTTACAAAGTTATTTGATAAAAAACAGTTTATCCTAATTTTTCAAAATCTTCTTTCCTTAAATTCAAAATATCGCTTACCTGTTTTTTCATCCAAGGTTATTCAAACCTTGGATGAAACTTTTTCAAGGTGTTTCGCAGATGGCTTTGATCTATTTTGGAATATATCTCGGTAGTGGTAATGGATTCATGTCCAAGCATTTCTTGAATGGCTCGCAAGTCTGCCCCTCCTTCGTATAAGTGCGTCGCAAAAGTATGGCGAAATGTGTGTGGACTGACCGTTTTTTGAAGTCCTGCGTCTTTGGCAGCTTGTTTGACAATGTTGAAGACCATCACCCTGCTTAGAAATTTCCCTCTTCGATTCAAAAACAAAAAGTCTTCCATTTTAGGTTTTATTTTTTGGTGTACCCTCACTTGGTCTTTGTAAATAAGCAACTGTTTGACAGCCGATTGATTGATAGGCACTAAGCGTTCTTTGTTGCTTTTTCCAATGACTCTTACAAATCCCGCCTTCAAGTACAGATTGGAGATTTTTAGGTTGGTCAATTCAGAAACCCGCAGTCCACAACCATACAGTACTTCAATAATGGCTTTGTTTCTTTCGCCTTCAGGCTTACTGAGGTCTATAGCCGCAATCATTTGATTGATTTCTTCTAAGCTCAACACTATCATTACTTTGCGGCCTATTTTTGGGCTTTCTAAATATTTAACAGGGCTGCTTTTCATCCATTCTTCGAGTACCAAAAATTTGTAAAAAGCTTTAATACCTGATAAGATTCGGGCTTGTGAACGAATACCAATTCCCAAGCCACTCAAGGTTTGAAGAAAAAGTTCGGCATGTTTCTGCTCTAAGGTTTGAGGAATCACTTCCAATTCACTTTGTTCTACAAATAACTTTAATTTTCCAATATCTCGCATATACGCTTCAACGGAATTTTTTGCGAATGAACGTTCCAACTGCAAATAAGCCTTGAATTCTAACAGTGCTGATTTCCATGTTAGTTGATGTAGCTGTGACATTGTAAATAATAGATTTTATTTCACTCAAAAAAACCACTTAATAAGTGACTTTCTGCAATATAAACCGTCATTGAAATAAAGCTGTGATAAGCTAAAGACTTTCAGATTCAACTCTCCTACAATAACTGTTCTTCTGATGTAAATTCAAGAATGTCTATGATTACATCAAATGTTATTAAAAAATCATTTTTTATGATATATTTAAATTTCATTAAATTACTTGCCCAACATCTTTAAAATGTTTTTTTCTTTTTTAACCAAATGATAGAATCCCATGCTTTCTGATACTCTTTTTGAAATAAACGAGATTTTACAACTTACTTTGCTACATTATGCTGCTGATTCTTCTTCCAAGGATAACACTGAACACGTAATCAGTGATATAGTTCAAATCATTGAGAAGATAGACCGATTGCGTACCAAATTGGATACACCTCCTACTGTCTTTCAATTTGGTATATCATCAAATTAATTGAGGTAGTTAGATATTCACCTTTTGAACAACAAGAGTGAATTGGTTGAATACCCTAACCAATTCACTCTTGCTGTTGTAGAAATTCTGATTGCCAATTCCAATCTTTTTCCTTTTGAAGAATCGCTTTCTCTAAGACCTTGGCTTCCATATTAAAAATGCCTCTCTCATTTTTTTCTAATGTGATTGATTGTGTAGAATCTATTCTTGAAGTCAATCTAACTTTCCCTTCTTTCACAGCAACTCTCACTCGTTCTTTATTCACCTGAACATTGAAGGAAGTGCCCAAAACGTTGATTTCTGTATTTTTATTCAACACAATAAAAGGACGGTTTTTATCTTTGGTGACTTCAAAAAAAGCCTCACCAAACAATCGAACTTGTCGTTCATCCTCACTGAATTTTCGAGGAATGGTCAAAATCGTATTTTGATTCAGCCAAACCTTTGTGCCATCTTCCAAGCTTACTTCTCGTTGGTCGTCTTGAAAAGTTTGTATTTTTTGGGTCGGGACAATGGTTTTTGAAGGTTGAATAAATAGCTTGATTGTCCACACAATGACTATTAACAAAACAATACCTACGCTCATTTTGAAAAGGTCTTTGTATAAGTCTCGCTTAGGATAGTAGTTGGGCAAAGGTGGCAGGACGATACTTCCCTCCTCTTCCAAGTATTCTCCGTTTGAATCTGTTTTCTCCTCTGAATCATTCACTTCAAAAAATGCTTTGGTTTCTTGCCATGTTGTTTTCATGGTTTCAAATTCTGCTCGATTTTCCTCCGATTCTTGCAGCCATTTTTCGAGCCGTTCTTCATCTTCCTTCGAAGCAGTTTTATTGAAGTGATGAATGATGAGTTGTTGGATAAATGTATTCATGAAAATTAAGGTTTGAAGATGGCGTATCACTTGATCATTAGTCGCTTGAATAGTTTTGTTACCATCATAAAAAAAGCAAACAAAACACGATTAGTCTTGTTTGCCTTTAAATGAGTTTATAAAAATTACCCAGTATTTTTTTACACTCTTACAATCCAGTTGTGTTTATCTTCTGCAATACCCAATTTGATGTCAACCAATTGTTTTCTAATCTTGTTAGAAATTGTTCTTTCGGACACAGGAGGCAAATCATAATGCACATCTTCATAGCCTAAGCTTGCAATGTGGGTAATCGTTGCAGCCGTTCCAACTCCTGAGACTTCTTGTAGTTTGTTGGCTTTGTGAGCAGCTAAAATTTCATCCACACTTAGTCGTCTTTCTTCTACTTCAATGCCGCTGTCTTTCATCAATTGTAAAACACTTTCACGAGTAATTCCTTCCAAAATAGTACCATCTAAATCAGGAGTTACCACTTTTCCATCTATTACAAAGAACACATTCATTGTACCTGCTTCTTCCACATACTTCGATTCATGACCATCTGTCCACAAAATTTGGTCATAGCCTTTTTCGTTCACCAAACTTGCAGGATAAAGCGTTGCAGCGTAGTTCCCAGCAGCTTTTGCAGCCCCTGTACCTCCTGGAAATGCACGTTTGAAGTCTTTTTCAATCCATACACTTACAGGCTTAGAATAATACGCTCCTACGGGGCAGGTGAAAATAATAAATCGGTAATTACTCGATTTTTTCACGCCAATGAAATTGTCATTTGCAAACATGAAAGGTCTGATATACAGCGCAGTATCTTCTACATCAGGCACCCATTTTCTATCCAATTGAAGGAGTGTTTTTAGACCTTCTACAAAGGTTTCGACAGGCAAAGTCGGCATTCCCATACGAGTTGCAGAACGGTTCAAACGTTTTGCATTTTCTTCTGGACGAAACAATAATACCTCGCCAGTATTGGCATCTAAGTTGGCTTTCATTCCTTCAAAAATAGACTGTCCATAGTGCAATGCGGAACAAGCTGGAGAAAGCATCATGTCTCCAAAAGGCTTAATTTCAGGTTTTTGCCACGCACCGTCTTTGTAATCTACCACAAGCAAATGGTCGGAAAATACCCTACCAAAAGGAATATTGTGAAAATCCACTTCCGAAA
>JAUHXA010000023.1 GCA_030427245.1 Bacteroidia bacterium
AAATTTCTCGAATATTGATTCGAGTGTTTTTTTAATACTCAACATGGGTCGTTTAGTTTTTGTGTCAGAACTTAACTTTACGACCTTTTTTTAGACTTTCCTAATCTTAGTTTTGCACGGACTATTGTTAACTTTTCAATTTTCCCTACAAGAACAAAAAACGCCCCTTACTTTTGTCTTCCTCCAATATTTTCCAAGCATAGCTCTTTTTTTAGGGGGGATAGCCATCTTGTTAGCATTGACAAGCTATTCGATATTTACCAAAAGAGAGCAGTTTGGAATCATGGCTTTGTTTTTTCTTGCCCCCCTCACTTGCGTATCCATAGGAGAGATGCCACTGACTTTTATTGCATGGGATTTCCAACCTGCAATTGGCTGGATGTATTGGGGAACGGGCTTGCTCCTATTCGCTTTAAAATCAAATCTTTCAAATGCCTCAAAATAAATACAATTTGTTTGGTCTTTCATAAGAATAACCTTTGCAGCCAATTGGTTCACCAACATTATTTGTCACCTATCCATCAAGTAACAAAGATTATTACTCTATCATACAACGAACACTTTTACATTTCCTATTTTCGTAGCTGATTCTTATTGTTTACAGCTTTGAACAAGAACACATAATAAAAAAGAAGCTCAATTGGTGTAAACTAACTGTACCGTTAGTATGTGTTACGCCGTACAAGCTTCCTTTCAATTAACCTTCCTGTTCAATGCTTAATACAAAAACACAAATCCATCCATTATGCAGCAAAAAACGCTACCCATCCTTTTCCTCACAACCCTAACCTTTCTTCTTGCTCTATCCACCGACACCTTCCAAAAACCCTACACTTCAACAGCGTTGAACAACACGGCAACAATGCCCAAACCCACCGAAATCGTTCAAAAAGACAAAGACGACAAATCCTTCAAAAAACGAAGAAAGCAGTGGGAAGAAGACCGCAACAAAACCGCAGAAGGTGACAATTGGCGGGAAATAGATGCTCAATACCGACAGAAAAAACACGCTCGGATTGAAGCCAAACGCCAACATCTTTGGCAACAAGGCTTGCTCAAAACGAATGGCTTTGAAGACGTAGCCAATGGACATTTGACTGGCGAATGGCGAGAACGGGGCAGCAAAAACCAAGCAGGGCGTTTGCATACTTGCGACATAGATTTTGACAACAATCTCATTTATGCCGCATCCTCAGGCGGAATCCTTTGGCGGGGAAACATGGACGGCACCGATTGGACAAGCCTCAACGACTACCGTTCCTTTTACATTCATTCCGTAAGAGTCGTTTATACCGACGGCAATATGGGTTGCAGTCCAACATGGGAGCTCTATCAACTTTGCGCTGCCAATGGCGGAACCTACAATCCAGAAACCAAACAATGCGAAGGATGTGTAGCTTTTGAAACAGCAGAAGCAGCACAAGGACCTTGTGGAGAGGGCGAAGTGATGGATTGTGCGGGAAACTGCATCCCCGAAAGTCAGTTCAACGACTGGATTGGAGATGGATATTGCGACGATGGTACGTATGGGGCGGTGTTTACCTGCGACCAATTCAACAACGATGGCGAGGATTGCGGCACACCAAGTTCGGGTTGCAGCGCGGCATGGTTGAAGTACCAATTGTGTCTTGCAGCGGGAGGTGAATACAGCATTGGAGGAGGCACTTGCAGCGTTCCCATTGCAGCTTGTGGCGCATTTACGAGTATTGCACAAGCGCAAGGGGCTTGCCCCGATGGTCAAATCATGGACTGCGATGGCAACTGTTTTGACCCCGAATTTTTTGGCGCAATTGGCAATGGCGATTGTCAAGACGGCAACGAAACGCCCAACTTCAAATGCACACAATACCAAAACGATGGTGAAGATTGCGGCACGATTAAGCGCATTATTGCAGCAGGAAATGGCGTTTTATACACCGACAATGAGGGCGCAACGTGGAACATTGCAGCAGGTTTGACGGGTACAGTCGACCGAATGGTGACAGCAAACGATGCGTATGAAACCATTTATGTCTTGACCACGAGTGGCGGATTGAAGCATTTGTACCGTTCTACCAACCAAGGTTCGAGCTTTGATTTTGTCTATACTTTTTCCACCAACAACGGTGATATTTGGGCTTCTCGTTATGGCTCGGGTGACTTGTATGCAGTCAATGGAGAAGAAACCTATCGCTTGATAGCTGGCACGGACACACCCGTTTTAGTCGGTTCGGTCAATCCTTCGAGTACAGGCTACACGCTTTTGGTGGGTGGCGAAAGCGAAAATGGCGTTTTTCTATACAGCTACATGGACGGCAAAATTTATGCTTCGATGGATGGAGGTTCAACATGGAGCTTCAAAAGCGACTCACCCGAAAATCCCTTTGGCAGAAACAGTTTGGGCTGCTCCACCTCCAATCCCAACCGAGTCTATATCGGTGGCGTAAACGCTTTTCGCAGCTACAATGGCGGCTCGTCTTGGACGCAGGTAAATGGCTGGGCAGAATATTATGGCGACCCACAAAACAAATTACACGCCGATATTGACGGCATTGACACCTTCAAAGACACCGATGGCAGCGACTTTGTGATGGTGTCGACAGATGGCGGTTTGTACCGTTCGGACGATGATTTGCAGTCCGTCGACAACCGAACATTGAGTGGCATGGGCGTTGGTCAATACTACTCAGTTTACACCTGCAAGTTTGACCCAAAAGTCATTTATATCGGCAGTCAAGACCAAGGTTTTCAGCGCACACGATTGGATGTGACGGGTGAAGGATTGGTGGATTTTGAGCAGACGATTAGTGGAGATTACGGACACATCACCTCACTCGACGAAGGCGCAAGTTTTTGGACGGTTTACCCAGGCTTTGCGATGTACTATCCCGATGCCATCAACAGCAACGCCAATCGAACATGGGATTTTGCGAATGATGGAAATGGATTTCAGTGGATGTCCCCTTTGATGGCTGACCCCGATGGTGCAGATAAGGTATTCATTGGAGGAAGTGGCGCAAGCAGTGGGCAGCACCTTTGGCATTTGAACACCAATGGCGGAACAAATATGATTCCTACCGAATTGCCTTTTGATTTTAGTAGCAGTGGCTCGATTACTGCCTTAGAATACGACTCCGAAACGCCCTCGATTCGCTATGTAATGACCAACGATGGCGACCTTTTCCGCACCAACAACGGCGGTGACAGTTGGACGCTTGTTTGGGAAGGACCTGATTCTATGCGTGGAAACGACATCATTCCTTCAAAGCTGAATGTCGGTACGGTATATATTGCAGGAAGCGGCTACTCCAATGCAGGCGTTTTGGTCAGCACCGATTATGGCGACACTTTCGAGCCGATGATTGAAGGTTTGCCTCCTACCAATATCAATCAATTGGCATTGACTCCCAACGAAGATTTGCTCTTTGCAGCGACCAACGTAGGGGCGTTTGTGTATGTATTTGCAGATGCGATGTGGTATGACATTGGCGGCATTAGCGCACCCGACCAAGATTACCGAACGGTGGATTTTGTGCCAGCTACGGGAACGGTTCGTTTTGCGACCTATGGGCGTGGAGTTTGGGATTTTGCATTGGCGTGTTATGCCGCACCTACCCAATTGAGTACGCTTTCGGTCAGCACCAATTCCGCTTCTTTGCAGTGGAACAATACAACGGGCGCAAATGCCTATCAAGTGGATTACCGTCCGACTGGTGGCAATGGATGGACAAGCCTTTTTACAAGTAGCAATACAATTTTTATTGAAGGTTTGGACGGTGATACAGATTACGAATTTACGGTGCGGGCGACTTGCGGCTCAAATACGACCATGATTTCTGAAACAGGCACTTTTACAACCTATTGCACTGCAATGGCAAGCGATACGGAGTTTGGTTGGATTGAGCAAATTCGCTTGAATCAACTCGACAACACAAGCGGCAACGATAGCGGTTATGGCGATTATTTGACTCAAAACACGACCGTTTTGGTCGGGATTCCCTACGAATTGCAACTCACACCAGCCTTCCCAACTTTTGCCGCTCCGCAACATTGGAAAGTATGGGCAGACTTGAATCGAGATGGAAGTTTTGACGAGGCAAACGAATTGTTGTTTGCGACCGAAAATGCTTTGGAGGAGGCTTTGGCGGTGGATTTGCAGCTATCGGAAATGGTCAGTGAAGGGGCTGCAATTTTGCGGATAGCCATGCAATACGACCAGCCGATTGCAGATGCTTGCAGTGCCTTTGTGTATGGCGAGGTGGAGGACTACACCATTGACATCAAAAAATACTGTACTTCAATGGGTAGCAGTGCTTATTGGGAGTGGATTGCGGGAGTGGAAGTGGGTGATTTTGTGCATGAAAGCGGTGCAAACGATGGTTTTGGCGACTTCAATGACCAAATCATCGAATTGACGGCTGGCGAAACCTATCCTGTCACTTTGACCCCTGGATTTTTGGGACAAGCGTATGATGAATATTGGAAAATTTGGATTGACTTCAATGGAAATGGCGAATTTGAGACCTCCGAATTGGCATTTGATGCGGGCAGCACAAGCACGGCTGCGGTCAATGGCGAAATCACCATACCTGAATCGGTGGCAAATACGTATGTCAAAATGCGGGTAGCTATGAAATACAGCGGTGCGTCCGATGCTTGCGAAATTTTTGGCGATGGTGAAGTCGAAGAATACACTGTACGATTGCGTGCAACGGAGGCCCGACTTCAATTGAAGGTCTTACTCGAAGGAGCTTTTGATGTCGAAACAGGCAGAATGACCACCAATTTGCTGCAAAGAAATCTCCTTCCGCTTGCCCAACCTTTCAATGGTGAACCGTGGAATTATACAGGTGCAGAGGTTTTGGGAAGCAGTGATTTGCTACCCGAAAACATGGTGGATTGGATTTTGGTCGAAATCCGAGATGCCAACGATGCTTCTATTATCCTCGAACAAAAAGCGGCGCTCCTCCTACAAGATGGCAGTATTGCAGACCCTCTCGACCCAACAGCCTCTAAAGGCTTGCGCTTTGAATCCAACTTGGAAGACATTTCGGCTGTTTTTGTTTCGGTCAAAACCCGCAATCACCTCGCTGTTCTTTCTGCTCAAACGGTTACACTGCCTACTGCTGCGCCGTTTGACTTGACGAACCCGAACAATGTGAGTGGTGGTGAATCGCAATTGACGGAATTGGATTCAGGAACAGGAGTGTTTGGTTTGTTGTCTGGTGACTTCAATAGCGACGGTATTGTGTCGGTTGAGGACTTCAATTTTTTCCACGCTCAATTGGCTTTGTTGAATTTTTATGTGGATGGGGACTGTAATATGGACGGGATGGTGAATGTTGGGGATTATAATTTGTATCGAGGGAATTCGAGTGTGATTGGGGTTGAGGAGGTGAGGTATTAGGGTTTTGTTTTTTTGAACAGGAACTTCTAGATGGGGAAGGAACTTGCTTGGATGGATAATGGATTTGCTGCGTACAGTGAGAAAACTTCCTGTAAATCTAGCAGTTCCTGTTCAAAAAGGTAGCGTAAACCTTGCCAACAGTTGAAAACTTTGGCAACGGTTGAAGCGGTCAAGCCGGGTCGTTCAACTGTTGCCATAACTTGTCCCGATTACTCGGGAATTGGAAATTGTTGGCAAAGTTTCTCTTGTTGAATAAAGAAACCAAACGACTCCCATTTTTGTTATTGAAAGTGTTTTGATGTATTTTTGAGCCATTAAATGATTAAAAATGAGTGTATCAACATTAGAAGCTAAAACTGTTTCCATTTCCCTTCAATTAAATTATGCACAAATATTGGAATTGGCGTTGCAGTTGATGAAAGAAGACAAAGAGCAGTTGATGAAGGATTTGGGGGATTCTTTAGCAAGAGAATGTAAGGAAGAAAGTAAACCTTCAATAGAAGAACCTACTACTAACTACAATTCCACTACTGTCGAAGAAATCAAAGCGGGAAAGTCAACATATAAACCTGTAGGCAAAGGCTATCTAAAAAAGTTGCAAGAGGAAGCTCAAGAAATATGGGAAGATGAACCTTTGACTGATGCTGAAATAAATGAACAAATCAAGAAGCATTTATGAAAAACTATGTACTCGATACCAATATATTGATTCACATTGCCAATATTTCTAAAACATGGGAGAAAATCAATGAACAATTTGACCCTTTTGGAAACAACTCTTACTTGTCTTTCGCTACGGTTGCAGAAGCCAAGTCTTTTGCGAAAAGGTTGAGATGGGGAAAAGGAAAAATGAGCATTTTAGAAGGAGTCACCCGTTCTTTCAAATTGGTTCATTCAAGTGATGAACTGATTCCACATTATGTTGAAATTGACGTATTTAGTCAAGGAAGCCATCCTTCTCTTAAACTTCCCAAAGGGATGTCTGCTCGGAATATGGGTAAAAACGATATTTGGATTGCAGCTACTGCGAAATCTATTGAAGGGGCAGAACTGATTACCACGGATAGAGATTTTGAGCATTTGGATGGTGTTTTTTTCAAGGTGAATTATGTGGGAGGTGTTCAAGCATAGCTTGCCTAGCAAATTGGCATACTTGCAGATGAAAAAGAACTTCCAAATGCTACAAGTAATTTCATTTCAACTGTCATTAAAGTTTCTCTCTCACCCAGAACGCCCTCTCCAATCCCCAGGAAACAACACCAAATGCACACTCATAAACAAGAAGAGAAAATTCAGTCCTATCAAAAGCCAACCCAGAAAAGACATGCCTGTGATGATGGTGCAATCTTCGGGAGAATTGGGATTGTAATACACTTCAATCGTGCTGCCGACAGGATGCATTCTTGCGAAATCGTACAAATCACCCTTCCAACTTTGAGAAGCTTCTCCCAAATTGAAGTAACGCCCTTTTCCGTGATAGGTAGTGCCGTTAATCGTGTATTCATAATCAAACTGCAGTTGGTACAAGTTGTTCTTTTTTCCTGAATTTGGATTGACCCTACTTTTCAATACTTCCCCTTCAACTATAGACCAATCTTTGCTTGCAGAAGCATTTATATAAAATGGAACGGTCAGTTTGTAGTAAAGCAGCATGAAAATAGATAAGAAGATAAGTCCTACAAGTCTTTTACCCATATTTTTTATTTAGAAGGTTAGTTTGTTGATAACCCAAATCATTCTTTTATAGTTCCTTCAATCGAATTTCTCGTTTCGCCACAAAACCAAGTAATAATTTGGTTTCAAAACTTATATTGAAGGGTTTTGTTTTTGTTGTTATAGTGGTAGAAGGGAATTTATTCCGTTCAGAATCAGTTTTGAGTTGACCATTCAAGGATGAGTGCGTAAATTCACAATATTTTTTCTTTGTTCTTTATCAACACAAACACTTGAACATAACAAAAACCAATGGAATCTGCAATACTTTTATTTGTCATCGTTATCTGCGTAGTCAGTTACCAAGCCTTCAAAAACCTGCAATTCTATGAGCAGTACCTATTTGAAGTAGATGCCATATTGGGACGAAAAGAATATGTGCGTATGGTCAGTTCGGGCTTTTTGCATGTCAATATGATGCACTTGGCGTTCAATATGATTGCCCTGTATTCTTTTGGCATCTCGGTTGGTATAGCATTTGGTTTGCCTAAGTTTTTTTTCATTTATTTTGCGAGTTTATTGGCGGGCAATGCTTTGGCACTGTATATCCATCGCAATCACGGGAGTTATCGAGCAGTAGGTGCATCGGGAGCGATTAGTGGAGTGGTGTATGCGAGTATCGCTTTGTTTCCGAGCAGCAAGATAGGCTTGATATTGATTCCGCCGATTATTCCTGCATGGTTGTTTGGGATTGTGTTTTTGTTGGTGTCTATGTATGGCATCAAATCACAGCGAGACAACATCGGACACGAAGCGCATTTAGGCGGAGCAGTGGCGGGAATGTTGTTGGCGATTGCGATGGAACCAAGTGTGTTGGTTGCCCATAGTTTCTTCATTTTCATCATGCTTGTACCGACATTGGCGTTTTTATATATGGTTGTTCGTCGTCCTGAAATGCTGCATGTTGACAATTTCTTCAAAACCGAAATCGAACATTTTCGCAACCGAAACCGTCGTCAAAGGAGTTCAAATCGCCCTCGTTCTGATTCTCGCCCTCACTCCAGTTCAAGCTCTAAAACCTATACCGATACACAAACCGAAACGGAAGAGTTAGACGCACTTTTAGACAAGGTGAATCGAAAGGGGTTGGATAGTTTGACGGAAGTGGAGAAAATGAGATTGGAGGAATTGTCGAGGAAATTGTAGGCATCTAAATGAATATTTCCGAAAATATCATTTATTTCGCACTGCAAAAATAAATAGCTCATACTCTCCGCATGATTTTTACGAGTGTCACCTACATCGTTTTCTTAGCCATTCAGTTATTGCTGTTTGTTTTTATCAACAAACGACAGTGGCACAATTTGGTGTTGTTGGTGTCGGGCTATGTGTTTTATGGTTGGGTGCATCCGTGGTTTTGTTTGTTGATTTTGACTTCTACGGTGGTGGACTTCTACTGTGGTATCCACATTGAGCGAAATCCACAACATAAAAAATGGTATTTGCGGCTCAGTATTTTAACCAATTTGGGGCTGTTGGGCTTCTTCAAATACTTCAATTTTTTTATTGACAATGTAAACGACCTCTTTTTGATGGCAGGTGTGGAAAATGCCTTACCTGCCTTGAATATCTTCCTTCCTGTTGGCATATCGTTTTACACTTTCCAAACTTTGAGCTATACGATAGATGTCTATAAAGGGCGGATCCCTCCCTGCAAAGACTTTATTGACTTTGCGTTGTATGTGTCCTTTTTTCCGCAATTGGTGGCTGGCCCGATTGAACGAGCCGAGCGTTTGCTGCCACAGATTCAGCGAAAGCGAAAACTGCGCTTGAATAAACTATACAGTGGTTTTGGTTTGGTGGTTTGGGGAATGTTTAAGAAGATGGTTATTGCAGACAACGTGGCGATGTATGTCGACCAGATTTACCTCCTTCAAAACCCTTCTTTGCTACTTCTCACGATTGGTACAATAGGTTTTGCGATACAGATTTATGCAGATTTTTCGGCTTATACCGACATCGCCCGTGGTACAGCTCGTATCTTGGGTTTTGAATTGATTGAAAACTTCAACAATCCCTATATGGCCATTTCTCCTTCCGATTTTTGGCGGCGTTGGCATATTTCCTTTTCTACTTGGATTCGGGATTACTTGTATATTCCCTTAGGCGGTTCTAGGGTTTCGACGCAGTGGCAGTTCTTTTGGGTAGTAGTAGCTACGATGGGAATCAGTGGTTTGTGGCATGGGGCAGCATGGAATTTTATTGCTTGGGGCGTGTATCATGGGGTCATTTTGTTTGCCTATCACCAATTGGGTTTGGGTGGCAAATGGAAACCAAAGGCCGTTTGGCAGTGGGTGTTGAGTTGGTTGGTAATGATTTGCATTACCTTGTTTGGATGGGCATTGTTTCGCACTTCAAGTTTGGAGTGGTTGGTAGACAATCTAATCAATGCACCGCTTTACCAAAACTTCAATGATTTGTTGATTTCGCTGTATATTGGTTTGTTGATGGCTTTTTATTCGCTGTTTTTTGTGGTCAAGCATTATTTGAAGCCTGTGGCAGAACGCAATTTGTATGTGGGAGCATTGTTGTTGGGTTTGTGTATTGCAGCAACGGTCATATTAGGCGTTGAAGGTGGGCAGTCATTTATTTATTTTCAGTTTTAAATCGCTGATTTCGCTGATTTCGCTGATGTCATAGATAATATTTATAGATGAAAAAAATACCTGTTTTATTGGTTTTGGTTTTACTGCCGATTGTATTGTTATCCATGTGGATGAACACATTGAAGGAGGAGATCATTCCATTGGAAGAAAGAGGTACTTTGTCTTTGGAGAATCCTGCTCAAATGAAGGCGGCTTATTTAGCAGAATTGAACTCGTATCAGCCCGAAATTGTCTTGTTGGGTAATTCGATGGTGGGGCGAAACGTGAACCATATGTTGCTTCAGTCTCTACTCAAACGAAAGGTGAGTAAGTTTGCGCTTGGGGGGAGTTCGTCTCGATGGTGGTATTTGATGACTAAGAATGTGATTGTGAAAGCTTCACCTGCACCCAAAGTAATGGTGTTGTTTTTTAGAGACCAATTTTTGACCGACCCAAAATTTAGATTGAATTCTGCCAATCAACTGATGAATGAGTATTTTTATGAAGGGGAAGAACTTTTGGTAGAGGAATTGAGCTACGATGCGGCTTCGACTTTGTATCGCAAGCTCCCGATTTATGACAAAAAACACTTTGTCAATGAAGAAATTACTCAAGGTTTGAAAAATACTGCCAACTATCTCACCCAAACCCAACCCAAACGATTGGCAAATGCACTTGACAAATCTTTTGACGAATCCAAAATGATTGAAGAAATCATCACTATTCAACAAGTAGAGGCAGCGAAGGCAAGAAGCGAACAATTGTTTGATTTTGACCATCAGATCGACCGTTCTTTCTTGCCACACATCATTCAATTGACCAAAGACCGTGGGATTCAATTGATTTTGGTTCGAATTAGAGCTCGTTGGGCGGTTTTGGGTGAACCCGAAAATCCCAAGTTGACAAAATACATGGAAGGTATGAATCTCTATTTGAAGCAGAAAGGTGTTCCTTTGATAGATTATACTTTCGATGATCGGGTGAAATTGAGTATGTACGCCGAAGGTAGTCACCTCAACGAACCGGGTATGAATGAGTTTACCAAACAGGTTTTTGCAGGAGATTTGAAGGCTTTATTGAAGGAACTGAGGTTGTGGTAAGTTATGGGTATTCTTTTCTTTTCTCCAAAATCATCTTGAAGTCCTCAGAATATGCCAACCCTCGCTCGGCATATAAACCCTTGTAGTATTCCAACCAACTATTTAAACTTTTGGCATAAGGATAAGAAGGCTCAAAATTGGGGTCGGCTCCTCGCTCCAATAGCAGTTTACAAATTCTCCACTGTTGTTGGTCCGCTGCCATTGACAACAAGCTACAAGTTCCATCTCCTCCATAATAGTCGAAAGGTATATTGGGATCCGCTCCGTGGTCTAAAATCAAGGTAAGTTTTTCGAGACTTCTCTCGTCCTGTTTGCGAATGAATGAAGCCGCAACAGGTATTCCGACTTTATTTCTTGCATTGGGATCTGCTTTGTATTTGAGCAGCAACTTCAATAGGCGGTTACTGACAAAATTGTTTACATACACCAATACAGGTTCTTTATCAGGATGATGAACATTAGGATCCGCGCCATTTTTCAACAGTACTTCGATTATTTGTATTAGAGCGGGATTGTCTTTTTGTATATTACCTTCCCAAATCATGTTGTATTGATTTTCGACAATTGCCATTTGGAGCAAGGTTTCGCCTGTTTTAGCAATTTGGTTAATATCGGATTGAAGCATTGGAGTGAGTTCTTCGACTTTTTTCAAGTTTTTTCCTCTCACAAAACCTGCTAAAACTTTAAGATCTTCGGCTTCAAAATAATAGCTACCATTTGCTTGTCGAATACTTTGTATATTCTGACTTGTTCTACTGTAAACTGAATAAAAGAAGGGAGATAAGGCAATTAGGAGAGTGAGGATTTTGGTTAAATAAAAAGGCAGTAAGTTCAGCAACGCCAAACCAATGGTAAAGGCTATCCCAATCATCAAAAAACCTCCTGACATGCCTCTTCCCGCAGCATCCATGCCCGAACTATGGCGAATGTGGCTTATCAGAGCGAAGATGGCAAAAAGGGTATAACAGGCGATGATTCCCCAAGTGATGTAAGAAATGGTTTTCATGATGGTTTGATTGTTTTGATTTTTGAAAATGTTGTTCAATGACAAAGAATGTTTTCAAAGTCATTGTTGATAACTTCATTCCAATCACGATGCTAAATGTTACCTTTTCCTTCAAAAAAAACAAATTTGTTTCTCCTCCACAAAATATCCTACTTTTGCAGTCTCATAAATATAGTCTAAAAAATACCCAATTAAAAGTATAAAATGAAGATACAAAAGGAATTACAAAAACGGAGCAACTCGACTTGCGAGCTTTGTGGTGCAACCAACGACTTAGGAGTTTATGAAGTGCCGCCTACTTCAACTGCAAGCGTAGAAAACAGTTTGTTGGCTTGTGGAACTTGTGTGGAGCAAATCGAAAATCCAGAAAAAGTAGATGTGAATCACTGGCGGTGTCTAAACGATAGTATGTGGAGTCAAGTGCCTGCTGTTCAGGTCATGGCATGGCGAATGTTGAATCGTTTGAGGTCAGAAGGATGGACACTGGAGTTATTGGATATGTTGTACTTAGACGATGAAACCTTGGCTTGGGCAAAGGCAACAGGAGAGGGGCAAAATGAGGAGGAAAAGGTGCAACACTTGGACAGCAATGGGGCAGTTCTTCAAACGGGTGATACGGTGGTTTTGATAAAAACCCTCAATGTGAAAGGTTCCAGCCTGACTGCAAAAAGAGGTACTTCGGTTCGTAGAATCTCTTTGGTGCATGACAATCCCGAACAAATTGAGGGTAAAGTAGATGGACAGCAAATTGTGATTTTGACCAAGTATGTGAAGAAGTCGAATTAGGCCAAAGCAAAGCGTGTTTTTCAACTTTCTTAGGTCTAAGCCAATCAACGTACTCCTTTTCTACGAGATGAACGGTCGGTCGTATAATCTCCTAAAATAACTCCTTGCAGCTTTTTCCAATTCTTTTCCAGACCTTCAATAACAATATTGGTGCGCTTGACACAGTTCGGGAATTGGAATTTTTTTGTTTTGGTGTAGAGGTATTGATTGTTGGTTTCAAGGGCTTCTTCAAAATCTTTGAAACCGCTTTCCCACTGAACGAATGTTTTTTCGCCTGTGTCGGTGAAGTTGGATAAGTTGTTCAAATAAATGTAGGCTTGTTGATTGGAGGATTGATGGTCGGCTGCCATACGTTTGGTCAAGGCAGTCAATTGTTGGTAATCCGATTGAAGGGAAAGCGCATCTCCTTTCAATTTTTCTTTGATGACATCCAACAATTCATCGTCTCCTTCAGCGACAGCTTCTGCATAATCTTCCAAAAAAGCTTCACTATCTTTTACGATGTTTTCTATTTTGTCTTGCAAACGTTTATAGTCATCGGCTGTTTGAGAATAAGCTGCAATAGGAGAAAGAAAGACAAAACTGATAAAAAGGATAAAAATGGCTGTTGGGATACTTTTGATGTTGTTCATGATGTTTGAGGTTTGTTAAATTTTGAGATTTTAAAGGATAATTGTTGTGTTTCAACAAGGGCAAAAATAAAAGATAAAGAGGTCAGAGAAGAACCAAAATAAGCTGTTTTTTGAAGCTTAGTAATGCTCTTGAAGAGAATAGGTTGTTGATAATGAAAGGGCTTGAAGGAAAAAATATTAATTTTCAAAGCCGTTTTTAATCTTTTTTGAAGCCAACTCGTTTAATCATTTTCACATGAACAAGCATGATATGCGGCAATACTATTTCATCAGACATGGTGAACAACAACACCAAAAAATTCACATTCTCGACATACCAACTTTCATTGAAGCAACAAGAGGCGGCTTCAATGAGCCTTTGACCGAAAAAGGGGAACAGCAAGCCAAAAAACTGGGCGTTTTTTTAGAACAAGAACAAATAGAAGTCCTTTATTCGAGTAATCTGAAAAGAGCCAAGCAAACGGCTGACATTGCAGCCCAAAATGCAGGAGACATTCCGATTCGCAAGCGTTTTGAAGAACTCAATGAGGTCATTATCGGCGAGTCGGTTACCCTTAATAAGGTTTGGTGGCGCAGAATTTTATCTTCTCGAATTCCCGTTTTTATTCGCAAATCCCTCACCAACATTCTCGCTCCTTTCTTCAAACTTTGGCTGGTCAAACAATGGCTAAGCGGCAATACCATCAATGGAGACCAACTGCCTCAAGTGGAAAAACGCCTTCAAAACGTACTATTGGAGCTGGACACGCAGCCCGAACAGCGTATTGGAATTGTGTGTCATGGCTGGATCATCATGTTGATGGTGCGAATGTTGTTTGGTTTGTCGTGGCGAAAGGCGGCAAGTGCGATTTTTAAATTGAAGCATACTTCGGTGACTCGCATTGATACGGACGAAAATGGAAAGCGATATCTAAGGTATTTTGCTTATGAGCATAAGGAGAAGAAATAGTCAAATAAAGGAAACCATCTGACTTCAATAGTCGTTTGAAAAACAATTCATAAACTTTCACGAATCATCAATCACCTTCAATCCATGACTACTAAAACACTAAAAATTTCCGTCTCCGAAGCCATTGGCATAGTCAGTGCGATTTTCATCAAACCCGAAAAAGCAAAAGCCGTCTTGGTCTTAGGACATGGCGCAGGAGCAGGAATGACTCATGCCTTTATGGAACAATTGGCAGCAGATTTGGCGACCCAGGAAATTGCCACTTTGCGCTATCAGTTTCCGTATATGGAAAAAGGCAGTAGACGACCCGATTCTCCCAAAGTGGTTTATCCCACCATTTTAGCTGCAATAGCCAAAGCTCAGGAACTCGCTCCCAACTTACCTTTATACCTAGGCGGCAAATCTTTTGGAGGGCGGATGAGTTCACAGTTGGCTGCAATGGAGAATTTGGAAATGGTGAAAGGCTTGGTCTTTTTTGGTTTTCCGCTTCATGGAATCGGCAAACCGAGTATCAAACGTGCGGAACATTTGAAGGAAGTAAAACAGCCTATGTTGTTTTTGCAGGGAACGAGAGATAAATTGGCGGAAGTGGATTTGATTGAAGAAGTCTGCAAGGATTTGGACAATGCGACCTTGCAGTTTTTTGAAGGGGCTGATCACTCCTTCAAGATGTTGAAACGTAGTGGAAAGACACAAGAGGAGGTAATCGTTGCTCTGGCGACAAGAATGAAAGAGTGGTTGGGTTAATTTTTTTCGACCCTAAGCAAAATATTTCTTTAATACGGCTGCCAAGTGATTCTTGGTCAGAGGTTTGTTCATGAATCCCTTTAGGTCTCCAAACTGTTTGGCACGAGCCAAGTCTTTTTGGTCGAGTGAGGTCGTTAGCATCACCACCACCATGTTAGCTTTTTGTTGTTCAGGCAGTTCCTCATAAGCTTCCATAAATTCAAAACCATCCATGACAGGCATATTGATGTCCAAAAAAATGATGTCGGGACGAGGATAACGAGGTGCATTGTGTGCAAATTTGCCTGTGCTGGTCAAAAACTCTAAGGCTATCTTACCATTTTTTGCTACTGCCACATTTCGGGCAATGTTTAAATCTTTAATTAAGAATTTGTTGTAGAAGTTCGTGCCTTCATCATCATCTATCAGCAGAATAAGTCTTAACTTTTCCATTTTACAGATTGCTATTTGATATTAAAAAAACTAATTGATTATGTAAATCTAAGGCAGTGAGTTTTCCAGTTGGAGTCTTATTGGAATTGAAATATTAATGCAGGTTTTCTGGCAATGAATTGCGAAACTTTAAGCGAACTATTGTTCCCTGTCCTACAATACTTTCAACCTCAACACTTCCATTGTATTTGTTCATAATTTTTTTGACAATGTGCATCCCTACACCACTTCCTTCTACATGGTCGTGTAAACGCTTGAACATCGCAAAGAGTTTTTCTGTACCTTTCGACAAGTCCATACCAATGCCATTATCGGTGATTTCGATTACCTTATGTAAGTCGGTTTGGTAAGACTGTATATAGATCATAGGTTTGCGATCATAAGAGCGATATTTGAGGGCATTGGAAATAAGGTTGTGTAGAATACTTTGGAGGTAAGGGCGTGAAAAATCGAGCGTTTTGCAACGGTGAATATTAACGTGAACAGCTACATTTGCTTCCTCAATTGTATCTTTAAAGTCCTCCAATATATAGGAAAGAATCTCCTTCAATGAAATTTCTTCATATTGAATAGCTGTGTGTTTTATTCTCGAAACCACCAACAAATCTTCAACCGTTCTTTGCAGTTGATTCCCTGATTTTTCCAAGATTTCGAGCGCTTGACTGCCCATAGCATCCTCAATTTGGATTCTTCCTTTCAATATCTGAATCATATTAGTGACATTGATGGCAGGCAGTTTCAAGTCATGCGAAACAGTATAAACAAAGCTGTCCAACTGTTCATTGACACTGCTCAATTCCTCGTTTTGTTGAATGAGGCGTTTTTGTTGAAGATCCAATTCCATCATTTTAGCCACCCATTTTCCCATCAATTCTATATAGACTTTGTCTGATTCATTGAAGGGAATTCGGCGAGGTTGAGGACTTGTAAAATTAAGCGTTCCATATGGTTCATCTTCGACTATTATCTGAGTACCAATGAAAGATTCCATCTGCAAATCCAAATAGCAAGGGTGAGAAGCATAAGGAGATTCGGCCGAATGGTCTATAGTCAGCACTTCTTGATGTCGGTAAACAACTTCACAGAATGTGCGTTTGAAAGGGAATTTATGTCCTGACTCCATCATGTTATCGGGGTGATAAACCGCATAAATAGTATATTCATCGTTTTCCTCGTCAATGCGACTCGAAATGCCAATCTCCATATTTAGGGCTTTTGCACCTAATTGCAGTACACCCCGAATACGCTTGCGAATATCGTCCCCTTGAAGGGTCATAGACTCCAATAGCAATTTGAAACGTTCCTCTTGAAGTAATCGCTTGAAAATTTCCTCTTTGAGTTGTTCATTCATCAACTCCAATTTTTGCTGAGAATGAGAAATTTTTTGAAATTTTTCGGAAATTTGATTCACCGTAGTTGCCAAACCTTCAATAATGGGATTGTCTGTATTCAGGGTTATAGTATTGCCAAATTTTGAATCCTTTAAACTCTTTAATACATACAATATTTCAGATAGTTGTTCTTGTATATTTGTTACTTCAAGTTCTCTGCTTTGCATAATGTTGAAAATCGTTTGAATAACGCAATGAGGATACTTGATTAGCGAGCAATTAAAATGCCAATTAAGATAATCCTATAAATTGCAGAACATTTTTGTGATTTTGTGCTTAAAAGTAGTGAAATCCAATCACAATTCTTATGAAACGTCCATGATTAAATAATTATTTAAATACAAAGGAAAATGATAGTTTAGATTCATGGTAAGTTCCATCTGACCTTTAAAAAACAAAAAGAAACAGATGAAAGCAAATACTATTTTATTCAGAATAATGCTTTGGGGCATACTTTTAGTAGGTGGTTTTATGTTAGGTTCTTCGTGGAAAAGCGAAAAAGCAACAGCCGATACGACCTTACATGAAACAACAATAGGAGAGGAGTCAGAGGAATCTGAGAATCAGACCACTACCTTCAATGCTCAACCCAATCCGATGGCAGAGGTGTTAGAAGGGAGGAGTGATTTGAATCCCAATGAGATAGCCACAATCCAGCTCTTCGAAAATGCTGCGCCTTCGGTTGTTTATATCACCACCACCGATGTTCGACGAGATTTTTGGACGAGAAATGTAATGGAAATACCAAGCGGTACGGGTTCTGGGTTTATGTGGGATGACAAAGGGCATATCATCACCAACTATCACGTTATCCAAAAAGCACACAAAGCAACGGTTACACTCTCAGACAGAAGCACTTGGGAAGCGACATTGGTCGGGGAAGCACCTGACAAAGATTTGGCTGTACTCAAAATTGATGCGCCCAAAAAATTGCTCATACCTCTTCGCAGAGCAGATTCAGACAATTTGTTGGTTGGACAAGCAGTCTATGCAATTGGAAATCCTTTTGGTTTAGACCATACTCTGACCACAGGAGTTATCAGTGCTTTAGGACGTGAAATCACCTCTGTTTCGGGCTTGCCCATCAAAGATGCCATTCAAACGGACGCAGCTATCAATCCTGGCAATTCTGGCGGTCCACTCTTGGATTCTTCAGGGCGTTTGATTGGGGTCAATACTTCGATTTACAGCCCCTCGGGAGCCTATGCAGGTATTGGATTTTGTATTCCTTCAGATGTGGTCAATTGGGTCGTGCCAGACTTGATCGAACACGGCAAATTGATGCGTCCTGACATGGGGGTACAGTTTGCAAATGTAAGTGCAAATCAACGTTTTGGCTTCAAAGGGGCTTTGGTATTGAATGTTATAAAAGGCAGTGCGGCTGCAACGGTTGGTATTCGTCCAACGTTTAGAGATCGTTATGGCAATATTCGTTGGGGAGATATTGTGATAGAAATGGACGGCGAAAAAATCGAATCTCGCAATGATTTACTGCTGTTATTGGAGCAATATGAGGCTGGTGACAAAGTGAAATTGACCATTATTAGAGACGAACAAGAAGTGGAATTGGAGTTGGTATTGGATGAAGCGAGGTAGGGTTTATTCTCATACTGCTGTACCTTTTTAATTTAACCACAAAAGACACAAAGAAAACAAAGATAAAAAACTGACATTCAGCCATTTCTTTTGTTCCCTTTTGATACTTTTGTGGTTCAAAAATCATTTTATGCAAGTATTATGATTTTTTTAATAACAACTCCCTCCGCATCTCCACCAAAACCTCATTCACCTTCTTCTTATCAGGCTCATCCTGCAAATCACTCTTCGCAAAAAGCACTTCAATTTGATGCGCCTTTTCTTCCGCCATTTCGACCAACTCCTGATAGTCGAATTCACCACGCCGAATCTTCAATAAAAACTCCCGATTTGGGCGTTTCACAATGATGCGTTTTTCGGTTGCTATTTCAGCAGCCATGTCGAGAAGGCGAAAGGTGTGCATCATGTTTTTTGCATCATAGTTTTTGCCGTGTGAGATGGTGTTTTTGTAGCGGGCATCATTGCGTTTGTCGACCCACGACCAATAATCTCGGTAGTCTTTGCAGTATTTTTTATAACCGTCGTGATTGAAGTGAAGGTAATTCACAGGCATCATTTCTTTGGGAATACTGCTGAGAGAAATGTCGTTTGAGCTTTGTTTTTGGATGATTCCTTTGAAGCCCAAATTTTTCTTTCCCTTGCTTTCGTGTGCTTCCAAGTCGTAATAAAGTGCCATCACGTCTTTGAAGTGTGGAATATTCACCAATCCACAATACTCCTGTTTCCAGCCTTTTTTTTGCAGCCATTTGACCACATTCATGCTGCCTTGCCCCCTAATTATGTAGGAAAAATCGAGTGGAGTCTTCTTATCTTTCGACATGGGATTGACGATTTTTTTGTTCAATCCCCGTGCTTTGCGGATTTGGGTAAAGGCATAGCCTGCAAAGGTTTGTTGGCAGAGTTTGGACAAAAATAGTTCAGGTTTTACGAAGTCCATGACGGGATGCCGAAATCGCACACAGTCTGCCGATACGTTCAACATTTCCAAGAGGTTGGGATTGTTTTTGTAGAGCAAATCTATGAACCGCTTCAATTCATAAAATACGATGTCGTTTGTGGCATCATTGACTTGTGCGGTGTAGTCCAAACTCCATAAATGGGTTTGAGGCAGCGCAAAAACACCTTTTAAATCGATATCAGAAGTGGGCAGTGCCAAGCCATAAGCCTGACTGCCTGTGATGACTTCAAATAGTTTCAGCTTCTGATTTTGGAGGTCTTGTAAGGTCATTTTTCCAATTTTGAATGATTGAATTTTGAATATTTTTTAACTTTAATATAACTACAAAGATGAAAAGGTGTAATCCTCGAAAGAATGGAGAGGGTGACATCTTTTCATCGGTTAGTCGGTCGATTTTCGGCTTCGAGATTACACCTTCTTTGCTTCGCTTTGAAGATGTCACCTCGAAACCTTGGAGATTGAATTTTGAATATTTTTTAACTTTAATATAATTTACAACATGAAACAAACAGAACAAATTCAAATGCAAACTCAAAGTACAAATTCAACACTAAACACTTTCTTTCTTACATTTATTTGTCTGCTTTTCACACTTCAAAGTACTGCAATTCACGCCCAACCAACGGTAAACGAACTGTATCAAGAGGCTACAAAAGCCTACGAAGAAAAGGACTTTAAAACGTTTTTGCAGCATTGCCAAAGCATGGACTCGATTCGGGACAATCACCCAACAATTCTCTACAATTTAGCATGTGCCTATTCGCTTAACCAAAAAGGAAGTGAAGCCGTTCAAACATTGGAAAAATTATTACTGATTGATGCCAAAGAGCAAATCCGAACAGAAGGGGATTTTGACCCAATTCGTGATTCAGAAGGCTTCAAAAATATTTTAGCGAAAATGGACAGCATCGCCATTCCTGTTATTCACTCAGATACGGCGATGGTTATTCCTGCCAAAAATTTGCATCCTGAATCGGTTGCTTATGACGCTAAAACAGGCGATTTTTATTTGAGTGGTTTTCACCTTCGCAAAATTGTTAAAGTGGATAAAGAGGGTAAAGTAAGCGACTTCATTGAACAAGCACAAGATGGGATTTGGGCAGTGAGTGGTATCAAAATAGATACAATTCGCAGATGGCTTTGGGCAACAACAGTAGCCGCACCACAGATGGTTGATTTTGAAGAAAGCGAAGATGGACAGACGGGAATTTTTAAATATGACATAGATAACGGGAAATTGTTAGCCAAGTATGTATTGAAGGAAGAAGAAGCACATTGGTTTGGAGATTTAGAAATTCACCCAAATGGAAGTATTTTTATCACCGACAGTAAACAACCTTACATTTATTGCATAAAAAATGAATCTGATAGCTTAGAACAGTTCATTAATCACACAGATTTTGTATCTTTACAAGGTATAACGTTTAATAATATTGCCTCCCACCTTTTTGTTGCTGACTATCGAAATGGCATTTTCAAAATTGATTTAGCAAGCCTTAAAATAGATGCATTAGATGCCCCTAAAAATGTAAGTTTGAAGGGTATTGATGGTATGTATTTTTACAATAATAGCTTGATTACTATTCAGAATGGACTTCGACCTATGCGTGTAATCCGTCATTATTTTGAAGATGACCAACCAACTTTCAATTCCCAAGATTTTGGGATAAACTATTCGGAAATACTTGACCATCATCATCCTGCTTTTGATGAACCCACTTTAGGAATCATTGTAGGAAGAAATTTTTTCTATATAGCTAATAGTCCATGGGCTAAATATGAAAAAGATGGCACAATGTTTACGGAAGATAAGCTGTCAGATATTGTAATCCTAAAAACAATACTGAAATAATTTTAGTAAATTATCACTTATTCGTTGTATTTTACGTACAACCAAAATGTTTACCTTTTGGACTTGTAAGTTATTAAAAGATACATTGAAGAAGTCTGCTAAGAATATTCCCGATACCTAAACGTATAAATATCATGTCTATAAAGCTATTAAGGGCTACATTCGTTATACTACCTCTGCTTATCATTTCCCATATTACTTTGCATGCAGCTACGGTTACCTGGACAGGTGCAACAGATACCGATTGGGATGTACCCACTAATTGGGATGGAGGCGTAGAACCTACCGTGGCTGACGATGTAGTGATTCCATCTGGCTTGACCAACTATCCGGTTATTACCACTACAGGCAATACTGTTCAATCCGTCGAAATTCAAGGAGCAAATTCTACTTTAGATATTAATCCAGGGGCTGAACTCACGATTCTTGGTTCTCCTGATGTAGGATTGTATTGTGAAGGTGCAGCTATTATTCTTGGAACTTTAAATATTACCGACTCAGCAGGCGTGGGATTGGAGAATGTAGGAGAAGTGGCTGTCCATGTAAATGGTACTTTGGAAATCACAGGTACATTGGGGTTTTATGCAATAGAAAACACCATTGATGCTACTCAATTTCTCAATATGGGAATTATCAATATTGTAGATTCGGGAGTTGAAGGACTCTTTAATGAAAGTGATTTTATGAACCTTGAGGAAATCAACATTAGTGGAACTCATACAGGAACAGCTTTGTCAAACAATGATGTATTTGACAATTTTGGGGTAATTGATATAAATGTGACCAATTTTCCTGAAGGAGGCGCAATTATAAATAACGATACTTTTACCAACGATGAGTGTGCCAGATTAACAGTCAATCGACACATTGATAATTCATTAGGAACTTATGACAATATAGGAATCTTGGTTCTAAATGGTGTCAATAACAATCTTGGAACTTTTGCTAATACAGGTATTATTTACAATCCCAATTTGGCAGGACTGACTACTACAGGCTCAGGAACGATTTATACCAGTTTATCAACTTTGGTTTGGACAGGATGTTATGGCTCGACAGATTGGGATGAAGCAGAAAACTGGAGTTTAGAGGTCGAGCCTGATAATACTTATGATGTTATCATCAGCAATGCAAGTGGTGGAATAACTACGAGTTTTGTTGATATTACAACTACGGAAAATACGGCTAAGTCGGTGCAGATTTTGTCAACAGGAGATTTGGAAATAACAAGTGCGGGAGGTTTGACTATTAGCGATGCTGTAGGTAACGGACTACACATACTAGGCACATTTTTCAATGCAGGAACATTGACCATTACCAATTCAGGTCAAGATGGCTTCCGAAATGAAAGCTTAAATATCACAAATCAAGGGGAAATAAACATTTCTGGTTCGGGTGACGATGCCTTATACAACGAGTCTTCAGGTTCATTTACCAATTCTGGTACAATAAATATAGAAGGAACTCAAGACGAATCGGGGATAGATAACCGTGCATTGTTTACTAATGAAGGTACTATCAACATCACCACAGGGAACTCGCCTTCAGATGGTTCAATTTGGAACTCTGCTACGTTCAATAATGCAACTTGTGCAATAATTACTGTTAATAACGAATTAGACAATGGTGTAGCAACTGCCTTTACCAACAATGGAGTGATTACCTCTACCTTCAATGGCAATAATGTTGGAGCTATTGACAACGATGGGGTGATTTACAATCTCAATAGTGGAACTTTTACCACCGACGTAGGTAGCAATGGATTTGAATTAACAGATACCAATACGACTGTCTGGAACAATTGTGATACGGCTAATACTAACTGGACAAACGATGGAAACTGGACAGCAGATACGCCCAATGGTTCAAAGGATGCGATTATTCCTACTGGGATAGCTCTTTACCCTACTATTTTGGGAACTGCTAACGTTAGTGAATTGACGATTGAAGATGATGCAGCAGTTGTCAATGAAGCAACCTTAAACGCAGCTATTATTGACAACAGTGGTGTTTTAGAAAACGCAGCTTGTGAAGCTGTAATGAATATTACCAACAATTTGACTAACAATGCAACAGGTGAAATCTCCAATTTTGGACTCATCAACCTATTGGGCGATGCCGATTTTATAGACAATGGTACTTACACAGGATATGCGCCAGATGAATCCCCTCCAAGTATTCTCTATGTAGATAAAGATGCTACAATAGGAAACGACAATGGCACTTCTTGGGAAGATGCTTATTTGGATTTACAAGATGCTCTTGCTTTCGCTGAAACTTGCCCGATTGAAATATGGGTAGCAGAAGGGGGTTATTTACCCACTAGTACCGCCAACAGAAACATTTCCTTCAATCTTCCAGATGGAGTAGAACTCTATGGAGGTTTTAATGGAACAGAAACCCTTAGAAATCAGCGTGATTTTCTCTTACACCAAACCATATTGAGTGGAGACATCAGCACCTTCAATAATGACAATGACAATACCTATCAAGTTGTAAAAATTGATGAGGGATATAGTGTGAAAATTGATGGATTCACCATTCAAGATGGCAATGCAAATGAGACGGATTCAGAAGACGTTCAAGAAGACGGTGGAGGTATTTACAATCTGGGAGAAGCGATTGTTCAAAATTGTATTTTTAAAAACAACAATGCCAATGGTAACGGAGGGGCAATGTACAATGGTGGTTTTTCAGGAAGCGATAACACCAAAATTGTCAACTGCATTTTTCAAGGCAATTTAACCAATGCTATTACGAATACTTATGTCGATTTATCTATCATCAATACCTTGATTTCGGGGAATGATGGGGGAGGAATCAATCACTTTAGTTCTGAAGGTTCTCAAGTCTTGGATTTACACAACTGCACCATTGTAGGCAACAAAGGATATGGAGTAGCCTTAGATGAAACGGGCTTAAATGCCGTCAATTCTATTTTTTGGGACAACGAAGTAGATGGTGTGCAAGACGAATCTACTCAAATAAACACTACTTTTTCTTCGACAGTCAGCTTCTCTTGTATTGAAGGAGGATGGTCAGGAGGTGGCTCTAACAATATCACCACTGACCCTCAATTCACTACACCCATTGACCCTACAACTTCCCCTACAATAGCTGGGAATTTCACTCTTCAAACAGGTTCTCCCGCTATCAATACAGGAAATACAGGAAGCCTTCCAACAGATATAACCGATGTGGACGGAGATGGAAACGACACAGAGACTATTGATGTTGATTTGGCTTACAACGCTCGGGTACAAGACACCTCTTTAGATATGGGAGCTTATGAAGGAGGAGAGGGAGTCTGTTCACCCTCCAATGTACTTTTTGTAGATATCAACGCATCAGGAAGTGACGATGGAACTTCGTGGACAGATGCTTATACCGATTTACAATCAGCCTTGACTTATGCAATCTCCTGCAATATCATTACAGAAATATGGGTCGCCCAAGGTACTTACAAACCTACGTACCTTACAGAACCTACTGCCGCTTTTGTACTTCAAGACAATTTGGCAATTTATGGCGGATTCAGTGGAACTGGATTTGAAACCATGTTAAGCAACAGAAATATTGCAAGCAATGTTACCATTTTAAGTGGAGACATCAACAACAGCAATACTGCCGATACAGGAGATTCCTATCACATTCTTGAAGGAGACAATACAGACAATACTGCTATTTTAGATGGATTTACGATTCAACACGCTTATGGTATAGCTGATGGAGCAGGGATTACAATGGAGAATGGAGATGCCATCATTCGCAATTGTATTTTTCAAGACAATTTTGCTCCCAATCGGGGTGCCGCCATCTTCTTATTTAACAGTAACCCCTTGATTTCCGATTGCCAATTCATCAACAATGACGCAATATCTGGAGGAGCAATCCACATTGAAAATGGCGCTCCCAAAATCATCAAATGTACTTTTGAAGGAAATACAGCCAGTACAGGAGGGGCAGTCAATTCTCAAGGTGGAAATTCTATATTCACCAACTGTATTTTTGAAGGAAACAGCAGTACGGGAGGAGGCGCAGGCATGTATTTTGGTGATAGTAGTGATGCTACTCTTACCAACTGCTTGTTTTTTGACCAAAGTGCAGACTTAGCAGGAGGCGGAATTTTTGGCATTAACAGTAACATCACTGTTGTCAATAGCACCTTTACTGAAAATTCTTCAAGAACAAATGGTTCTGCGACAAATCCGAGTACAGGAGGCGGGATTTTTGTCAATGGAGGTTCACTTACTGTCGAAAACTCCATTTTCTGGGATAATTATACCTTCAATAATAACAATGCACAAACGACTGAAATTGATAGTGGCGCAGGAGCAGTTATTTTTGTTTCCAACAGTATATGGCAAGGCAATACAAGTGGAGGAACAATTTACAACGTCAATCCTTATTTTTCCAATTCTGCTGCGGATTATTTTACCCTTCGATTTTGTTCTCCTGCCCGTGATATAGGCAACAATGCAGCCATTCCAATAGACCTTGCAGATGTGGACGAAGATGGAAATACAACCGAACAAATTGACATTGACCTAAGTGGCAACAATCGCATTGAAGACACAACGGTTGATTTGGGAGCGTATGAAAATAGTGAGGAAGCCCTTCCATTTTATGTTGAGTGGGATGGTGAAGTAAGCACCGATTGGACAGACCCTTTGAATTGGTGTCCCAATGTTGTTCCAACTTCTGCCGACTATGTAACTATTGGAAATGTGGATGCTCCAAATTATCCTGTCATTGATTCTGATGTAGGAACGATAATATCTCTCTCTATAGTAGGCGGTTCTTTGACAATCAATGAGACAGGAACCATCTCGCTTGATAATTCAACGGGTCATGGTCTAGTAATGGTGGAAGGAATACTCACCAACAATGGGAATATTTTTATCAGCAATATAGAAGAAATCGGTTTTTTCTGTTTTAGTGGGGGAGATAAAACAATCCACAACAATGGTACAATTGAAATCAGCGGGACGGGAGATGAAGGAATTAAATTGAGTTTCAGCGTAACCTTCAATAACAACAATGGAGGAATTATTTCTATTGAAGATACAGGTTTAGACGGACTTTTAGTGGAAGGAGGGGCTGATTTTAACAACAACGAGGGAGGAATATTAGAAATCAATGGAGCAGGCGGAAATGGACTCTCCAGACATGGAACAAGCGACATCTTCAATGGAGGTGAGATAATTATTTCACAATTCAGCCTTGATAAAAAATTACTTACTTCCACTAGTATTTTAAATGAATCAGGAGGATTTGGCGCAATATACAACCTTCAATGTGCAAGCATTACCTTCGATGATGTATTGGAGAATAATGGAACAATTGCAACAGATGGATTCATTCACGCCAATGGAAATACATTTACCAATACAGGCACCTTCCTTCAAGGCTCAACAGGTATTATCTTCGACCCCAATGATATTTTTGATACCCCTGGAGGAAGCTTTGTCAATCAAGGCACAATCCTCAATGAATCACAAGCGAGTAGTACCACTAATATTTGGACGGGATGTGCAGACGATTTCGATTGGGACACAGCAGACAATTGGTCTTTGGAGACAGAACCTCTAGCAACACATGATGTCATTGTTCCCAGCATGGGAGAAAGCTCTAATTATCCTATCATCAATACCGCTGGAAATGTAGCTCAATCCATACAAATACTAAGCGATGCCAGTCTAACTCTTAATTACGCCAGTAGCCTTACACTTGATGGAGGTGATAATGGAGTCACAGTGAAATCCAGTGCTTTACTTGAAATATATGGCAGTCTTATGATTGAGAACTCTACCAACAATGGAATGATCAATCAGGGAACAATCATTAATGAAGGATTTCTCAATATTCTCAACTCCACTACCACTGATATCAACAACACAGGTACATTTACTCTCACTCCTTGTTCAGAAACAAATCTGACAGGACAAATAAGTAGTACCAACGCTTTTACCAACAATGGTTTATTAACCACTTCCTTTGATGGAACAAATGTCATTTCGGGAACTTTCACCAATAACGGAGTCATCAACGACCAGTTTGATTCCTTCAATGGCGGAGCAGATATTACAAACAACGATATCATCATCATCCCCATTACAGGCTGTACAGGTGGCACTATCTCTGATGCGCTGATTGATGGAGGAACAAATTTGACCGTAGATACTGACTGGTTCACCTATAGTGAAGTGAGCGAAGATGGAGGAGATTACAACTCAGAAAGCAACACCTTTACTCCTGACAACGGAGTCATTGGAGAAGGCACACATACGCTCTATTTCGCCATTTCAGATGACCCAAATGAGTGCTATTTATACACCTCTATTGAGGTGACCATAGAAAGCTGTGGAGTTGATTTTGTTTGGACAGGAGGAAGCGATCCTGCCAACACAGACTGGAATGACCCTGACAACTGGAGTACAGGCATTATTCCAGATTTTGGCGATGTGGTTACTATTCCAGATATTTCTGATTTAGACAACTATCCTATCATTGACGGATTCGTAGAAATAGGAGGCTTGATTATTGAATCCAATGCAGAAGTAACAGTGGCTGATGGGGGTGAATTATTCACAGCCTTCAATGATACAGGAATTGACATTGGGATAGGTGCAAGTTTCCTCATTGAAGAAGGAGGATCAACATTCGTTTTTGAAGCAAGTACCGTTGGCGTAAATGTTGAGGGTAATTTGAATGTCAGCGGACATTTATTTATTTCTTCAATTGGAACAGGTATCAATGTTGCTTCAACAGGTACGGTCAATGACAATGGCTTTATTCAAATCAATCAAGGATTTGGCCCTTCACCTGAAAAAACGGGTATTATCAGTGTAGTTAACTTCTTAGAAATCCAAAATGGAGGAACATTTGAAGTAACGGATGGTGACACCCTCTTGATTGATGGTCTTGAAGAGTTGCCAGGCAAAAAATCAGGTTTGGCGGATGGCGATATTGGTATTAAAATCTTTGATGGAGGTACATTTACTTCGGAAGGTTTAGGAGTTACACAAGTCATCAATATTACAGGTACAGGGATTGACAATGAGGGTGATGTGAACAATAGCGGTAACATGACCGTCACTGCCGAAGTAACAGGCATCACAACTTCCAATACCTTTACCAACGATGGAAATGTAGAAATTGGTAAAACCGAATTTACTTCAGGCTTCAAAAAAGCTGGTGGTGCCACAGTAGTTAATTTCTTAGAAATCCAAAACGGAGGAACTTTTGAGGTAACGGATGATGGCGATCTGACTATTGATGGAGAGGATATAGGCCCTTCCAAAAAATCTGGCTTGGTAAACGATGATACAGGTATTGATGTCAATGCTGGAGGTACATTTACCTCCGAAACCAATACCACCATTCAAATCCTCAACATGAGTGGGTTGAGTACAGGTATCGTAACGAATGGAACAATTGAAAATGCAGGTGACGCTGAGATTACCGTAGAAAGCACAGGCATACAGGTACAATCAGGAACGACCGAAAACAGCGGAGAAATCATCATTTCTAAAATTGATGGTTTGTCGTTTGCGGCAAAACAAACAGGAGGCGCAAGTGTGGTCAATTTCTTAGAAATCCAAAATGGGGGTACTTTTGAACTGCTAAGTGGTGGTTCGCTTTTCATAGACGGCACAAGCACAGGAGGAGCTTTGAAAGCAGGTATCGCCAATATAGATGTTGGGATTTCGATTGATAGTGGAGGTACCTTTACAAGTGAAGACAATTCCAGCACTCAAATCCTCAACATGACCGATAGCAGCACAGGTGTAGAAACCAATGGCTCGCTCAACAATGGAGGTGATTTTGAGATTACTTCCGATAATATTGGCATTAGTGTTCAATCAGGTACGGTCAATAATACGGGAGATATTGAAATTGGGAAGGCTACCATTGCAGTAAAGAAAAACGGCGGGGCAACAGTGGTTAATTTCTTGGAGATTCAAAATGGGGGTACTTTTGAAATGAACGATGATGGCACGCTTATTATTGATGGAGAAGATTCTGGAGGTGGATTGAAATCAGGTATCTTATCCAACGATACAGGAATAGATATTGCATCAGGTGGCACCCTTAGTACACAAGAGAACACAAATATAGAAGTGAAAAATATGCTGGTAGGCAGCAAGGGAATTGTGAATACTGGAGATATAGACAATTCAGGCGAGATAACTGTCACCACCGAAAGTATTGGACTGCAAGTGAGAGGTGGCGGAACCGTTGACAATGATGGTACAATGAATATTTCAAAGGTAGTAGGAACTTCGGGAATTGATGATGGCTCAAATGGCGGAGGTTCTGCCAACACAGACCTATCAAAAGGCATGAAAACAGGTGGCGCAAGTGTGGTCAATTTCTTGGAGATTCAAAACGGAGGTACTTTTAGTGTTTTATCTGGAGGTTCGTTGCTCATTAATGGAGAAGATAGTGGCGCACAAAAAATTAACACCAACAAAGCACTACTCAACGATACGGGCATTGCAGTCAACAGTGGCGGAACGTTCATTAGTGAACCCAATTCTGATGTAGATGTCATCAATATGATTGGCGCAAGTATTGGCGTTAGCAACAGCGGTACGGTCAATAATGATGGAGATTTTGACATTACGACCGAAGGCAAAGGGATTGAAGTAGCAGCAGGAACTTTCACCAATGGTGGAGAATTAGACATTTCTAAGATGGAAGGCGTGACCTTTTTATCCCAAAAATCGGGCGGAGCAAGCGTAGTCAATTTCTTAGAAATCCAAAATGGCGGAACATTTACCGTTTTATCAAATGCTTCGCTAATAATTGATGGTCAGGCGACCCTCTCCAAAGCCAACAACAGTTTTTCGAATGATGTTGGGATTGATATCAATGCAGGAGGGACTTTTGAAGCGCAGAACAACTCTACGGTCGATGTTATCAATATGATTGGTACGAGCACAGGAGTCGTCAACAGTGGTGAGCTGACCGATGCAGGAGATTTTACCATTACCACCGAAAATATTGGGATGCAAGTACAATCCGATACAGTTGAAATAAGTGGTACACTCACCATTACAACAATTGAAGCTCCTTCAAAATCTATGTCTAAAAAAGGAGGCGCAAGTGTAGTTAATTTCTTGGAAATTCAGAATGGAGGTACTTTTGAGATTCTCGAAGGAGGAGAAGTAATCGTAGATGGTCTTTTGGGAGCTTCAAAGAAACTCAACAACGATACGGGGGTCACCATTGATTCAGGAGGGCAATTGATTACTGAAAGCGAAGCTGCTCTACTGATCAAAAATATTGGTGGACAAGGTACTGGAATGAAAAACAGAGGTACAGTGACCAATGATGGAACGGTGGACATCCGCAACATTGGCGGCAACGGCTTGGAAAATACCGAAGATTTCAACAACAACGATTGCTCGGTATTCAGTACAGACTGTAAGGTCGTCAATGAACAAACAGGCGAATGGTTGAATCAAGGCTTGATTTCCTCTACTTACGGCTCAAATGGCGAACAACACGAAAACGATGGCGTGTTCGTCAATGAAGGAATTATCGAAGATCCCAACAACGCTTTTGTGAACATCATTGGGAATCCAATTATTCAAACAGGTGATGGAGGTACAACCAGTTATACACTCTTCAATCCATTGTTTACCTGCTATGGCGAAGTCATCAACAATGCAACCAACAAGCCTTTGGATACTGATGGGATTTACAATGTGAATATGTGGTACACCGATATTTCCTTGACGCAGGAAGCGGGAATGTTTGAGTATTCCGAAGCATTTGGTATCAATCGTTTTACTCCCGATTATAGCTTACTTGGACCAGGGGTTCACCTCCTTTTTGTGAGTGTTGAGAGTGATAATTTTGTAGATTGTGGAGCGAGAAATGTAGTTTTAGTTCAGTTAGTGATTCATGCACTGCCCGAAATCGTTCCCATTCACCAAAGCATTTGTGTAGGAGAAACTTTAACGGAATCCTTAGCAGTTGAAAACAAGGGCGCAACTTATACTTGGTATGATCAAGAAACAGGCGGCAATCAACTGACAACAGGCACAAGCTATCTACCCAACCCACAACCAACAGAGAGTACTACTTATTGGGTGGAAGCCATCAATGCAAAAAACTGTGAAAGTGATGGCAGAACGGCGGTAAACTTTACCATTTACGATTATCCTACTACTCCAAACATTACCTCAAGCATCAGTGAAGCAACCTGCAATAATACCTTCATTTTAGATGCAGGAAACTATCCTGCAAATCACACTTACCTATGGTCAACTGATGAAACGACTCAAACCATCTCGGTAGCTGCTTTGGGAACGTATACTGTTACGGTTACCAACGAAGGCAATTGTAGCAGCACCGCAGATATTGAAATCATCGAAGATCCAAATTTTAACATCAAAATCAGTGGCAACACCGAATACTGTTTGGAAAGCAATGTCGAATTAGATGCAGGAACTTACAGCAACAACGATTCCTATATTTGGTCAAACAATGCGACAACTCAAACGATTGCTGCAACCGCAGGCACTTATACAGTTACGGTAACGAATGATGAGGGATGCAGTGATTCCGCCAAAGTGAAGGTCAAATCAGGCTCTATTCCCCCTCCACAATTTGCCAACAATACACTCAATAACTACTTGGACGTTTGTTCGGAAGAAACGGGAGCTATCTATCGCTTGAACGCCGCTTATACGCAGTATCAGTGGAGCATAGTAAATGGTACAGCTACCAACAACCCCACAACAGGCAATGGCGGTTTGGGAAAAAGAAGAGCATTGGTCGACTGGGGAACGGGCCCAAATATTGGTCAGGTATATGTAACAGTAACGGATGAAAATGACTGTACAGGGACTTCAAGTTGGGAGGTAAACATTGCTGCTCCTGTAGTGGCAACTGCAATAGGAACTGCAATATGCGAAGACGAAACAGCCACTGTTACGGCAACAGGTGGAGGAACTTACTTGTGGTCTACAGGAGAGACAAGTTCAGAGATTGAAGTAATGCCTACCACTAACACTGTTTATACGGTCACCGTAACCAATTCTATAGGATGTACAGATACAGCAGAAGCAGAAGTAACAGCTCTTATTTGTTGTATAGCAGATGCAGGTACACTTTCTTTGATTAACTCCGATGTTTGTGCAGGAGAAGACATTCTAGCGACCACCAATAATAGCCACCAAACGGCTACTGATTATGAACTTTATTATTTGTTGGTAAATGATTTTAACCACAGGATTGAAGCCGTTAGTACAGATGGGGTATTTTCTGGTGTAGCTCCAGACGGCTATGATGTATATAGCTTTGTTCAACTCAGCACGGATCCTCCTATTCCTTCTCCTGTTGATAGCACCCATTTATACTTGGCAGATATTGGAACAATAGACGATGGTTGTTATGACCTTTCTGATTCGCAGGGTGTAATCATGCCTTACGACCCTGAGATAGAAGTTGAGTTCTATTCAACAGAAGATGTCGCTGGGACGGTCTATATTGCTGACATCACCATTAGCGGAGGTACGATTCTCTATGATTTGGATCTCACAATTGCCAATGGTTTCGCCTACTTAGAGGATTTTTCAGCCCATTCTTACTCGGTGTACTACGATGAAAATACCGTTTGGGATTTGAGTATTACAGATGCCAATGGATGTGGAAGTGAACTTTGGAACATCAGTTCAGCAGACAATCCCAATATCTTTGTCAATGTCACCAGTATTAAACGTGAAACGTGTATAGGAGAAGAAGACGGAGCCATTACTATTGATGTATCAGGTGGTATCGCTTGTACGCCTTCACCTTCCTATATTTATGCTTGGTCTGGCCCGAATAACTTTACATCAAGTTTGGAAGATATTACCAACTTAGTTATGGGCGAATATCATTTGACCGTTACAGATTGTGATGCCAACAGCTATACAGGTAGTTTTGAAGTGAAGCGAAAAAACGTCAGAAGAGGAAGACGAGGTACAATTGACTGCAATGCAGGCGGCAATAAAACAACTGTAGATTCGACAGGCGAAACTTTCCTACAGATTCGTCCGAACCCATTTAGCTACTACACTACGATTGAGTTTGGTATGGCAGAAACGGGTATTGCCAACCTTACCCTCTATACCTTGGACGGTCGAAAAGTAACCGAAATCTATCATACGATTGCCGAAAACGATGCTGTTCACCGCATCAATTTTGAGGCAGAAAACATTCAACCGGGCATGTATTTGCTGCAATTGATGACTGAAAGTGGGGAAATGGTGATGGAGAAGTTGGTGGTTCGGTAAGCACTATAAAGCACATTTTTGAGAAAATAGAAATCAATAAGGTGTTTTTAACACCTTATTGACTTCTATTTGTTTCTTTAAATTACCTTCAAAGTATAATAAGAAAAGGCTCAATAACGGAGATTGAAATCCACCATTATTGAGCCTTTTTTTATGTTTATTTTATTGAAGATTATAGCAAAATCCAATTACCCTACCAACGCTTACCAAACATAAACTTCACATACAAATTCACAAATAAGAACTTATTGTAGTCAATTTCTTCATCCAATGCCACCAAGATAGGCACACGAGAAAAATACGCATTTGCCATAGCACCTACTTCAATAGCTTTCACATATTCATTGTAGTTCGCCCAGTCAAAAACAAGCGCCACTTTAGCTTTCGCACCAGGATAGATTTTCATTTCATTCAGTCCAAATGAAAAACCCGAAGCCCCATAAATGCGGTCGCTATTGAGAAAAATATTGGCATTCCCTTCAGGCTCCAAACCTGCTTGATACTTCACATCACGGGTCGTAAAACTATTGCCACTGCTGCCATTGCCATAAATCAATTCGAGGTAGTAAGGTTTGGCAAGTCCGATAGAAAGACCACCTCCATAATACAAGCCAATGTCGACACCACTTTTACGTCCTTTATCTGCCAACATACGCATTTTGCCAAGAGTAAAATTGAGGTTGTAAAAGTTGTTTTGCTTGCCATAAACATAGCCGCTTGCCGAATTGCGAGAAGACGAAAAAATGCTCTGATTGCGGAATTCTTTTGGATGTTTGATGTCCATTAGTTCTATCTCAAAAATGGTTTTTTTGAAGATGCTGTGGATTTTTACAAAATGGGCATTGATACCCAAACCGTTTGTATGAGCTTGAATCCCCATGCTAAACTCACGTTTGAAAACTACATCATCATAAGTCAATGTACTAGTTTGTGCCGCCAAAAAAACAGGTGCGAACAACACTAAAATAAGAAGGGAACGCAGATAGGTCATAGGGGTGATTTTAAGAAATGAATAATCTTACCTCTAAATTTACAAAGAATATTACAATAATAGATTCTTTTTGTTTAAGAAACCCCTATTTCTGTTTTTGCTTACTACAAAAATGTAACTTGAACGACTGAAATAGGGCATAAAAATCAATTTGCACAGCGCACACAGGTAGCACTTTCAGGCATATACATCAAGCGAGCTATTTGAATGGTTTGACCACATTTGACACATATACCAAACTTGGGATCGTCAATTTTTGACAAAGAAGTTTGCAACTTATTCATCTTCAACCTTGCTCGCCGCAAGTTTTCCTCGTTCACGCTTTTATTGTTGATGGCATCCATACGAGTAATTCGCCCCAAAGCATTGTCAGGTGAAATCGGTTGTGTAAGCAACTCTAATTCAAAAATTTGGTCTTCTAAAGCTGCAATCGTTTCCTCAATTTTTTCTTTCAATTCTTCTCTTTCAAATTCATTCATAAAACCCTAACAAATCCAAGATACAACTGTTTTGGGCCATTCCGTAGTTGTAATGTTTGATGGATAGAGAATACAGAAAACAAACAATTGGGAGCGAACTTTAGGCAAAAAAGGACAGTCTACATTCTTCAAATGGATTTGATTGTTTATTTTCATGTCATTTTTTTGTCAAAATACGTCTGAATATAAATATTACACAATAAACCTATACCCGTCCTATTCTTTGCAGCGCAAAGTCATAAATATGGTTGTTTCCTTTTATTCCGATAAATGTCACCTTCCTCATACAATTACTTTTTTTTTGTAGCATCAAAATTGTTATATTTATGATGTTAAAAAGCTGCACTGACTACTTTCTGTACACCCCCTAATCCATCCAATTATGTTTCGAGCTGCCATATTACTATTTCTAATTATAGCCTGTGTAATAGCCGCATGGCTGCCTTCTAATGTTTTTGAAGAAGATGTCATCAGCAAGTATCGTGCAAATCAAAATGCGATGAATCAGCACTTGAATATAGAGTCTGAGCAAAACACTGCGACTGAAATTCAACAGGAGCAAACCTCTTCTCCAAAAGATTTGAAGCAAAATTCACAAGCTATACCTACATCTAAAGTTGCTATTGGGAATCTATCTGGTGAGTCAATACCTACCGACAATACCATAGAGCAAACCAACTACAATTCTAAAACCACAGCAAAGCCTCGCATTGACAATCGTAGGCTACATCCCCTGCATGAGCTTTTTGAAAAAACAGAAATCGGCAGTCAGTTTTACGACATTGACAACCAACAAGCCAATACGATAGTCAGTAGTGGAGGCGCACTCATCAATATACCACCCAACTGCTTTATGCAGCAAGACGGGAGTATGGTCGTTGGCAATGTTACTATAGAAATAAAGGAAATAAATACCAAGTCTGAATACTTGCTATCTAATATCACAACAAACACCTTCAACAGCTTATTATCTTCAGATGGATTGATTTATTTCAATGCTTATTTACAGGAACAAAATCTAAAAATTGCTCCACAAAAATTGTTGTATGTAGAATTACCAACTAAGATACGAGATGGTGACAAAAGAGCTTTTTTTGCAGAATTTGACAAAGCTGGTCAAAGTTGGTGGACCAAATCTATGCCCCAAGTTAATCGCATGATTTCTCTACCATTGCAGCAAATGCTTTTTGATGAAATGAACCTGAGCACAGAAATCAAAGACTATTTAAAACAACCAAAATTTGAACAAACCTTTATCGCTACAAGAGCTTTTGAAGAAAGATTAAGGGTATTACAACAATACCAAGACCTTTTTTCAATAGAAGAAGTAATCAATATATACACAAAGCATGTAGATTCAGATTTGAAAGAATTAGATAATAAAGTCGCTTACTACTTCAATCATTTAGCAAAAGAACAAATAGAACATTCAACCATTTCCAAAAAACTGCAAAAACTCAACAATCGCTTCCAGTATTTTGCACTTGAAAGGTATACGAAGCCTCTCTACCTGAGACCTTACAATGTGGACCTCAATGAATCCAATGCTTATTATCAGTTGTTAGCGAATGGGATGAGTGCCTTTACTGCCAATATGTATATTCAAATGAACAACTGTCGCAAACATCTTGTGGCCCAAAGAAGTAAAAATCGAAAAATGGTAGCCAGCAAGAAGAGGTCTAAAAACACCTTTATGGTACATCATATAGGCTGGTTCAGCATCAATGAATTTTTGCCCACAGCGACTCCAAAAAGAAAAATAATGGCGCAAGTCAACAGCGCAAATCATTCAAAAACCAGCCTATATCTTGTTTTAGAGGACTTCAATACCGTTGTTGCAGCCAATAAGGACAAAGAAGGAAACTATCACTTCAACAGCCTACCTTTGGGAGCAAACGGGCGTTTGGTGGCATTGAGCTACAAACACAACCAACCTTTTATTGATATTCAAGATATTATCGTTGGTGAAAAATATCTACATTCCCTCCAAATGCGTCCAACGACCGTCGAAATGATGCAATACGAAATCTCTCAGTTGGACTACGAAAGGCATTTGAGCGCAAGTTTATAATTTTTGCTGAATAGTAATTTTTTGTTTTTGCATTTGAATTTGTAATTTGCATTTGAAGTTTCATCGCTAAATTCTAAGTACAGGACAAAAGTATATTTATAGAGTAAATCTTATAGGTTTGATTTTTGAAAATTCATACAAATTTTATTATTGGAGAAAAATACATAATTAAACACCTATAAGGTTTGATCTTCGAATCAATAAACCGTTTTGTCCTGTGCTGAGTGCCAACGTATAACTTTTGCATTTGAATTTGTAATTTGCGTTTGAAGTTTCACCAGATACCCTATTGCTACAATCTCAAAAATCAAATATCATGTCAAATGCCATACAAATCAACTGTATAGAATGTAAAACGCCCATTCATGCAGACGATATCAACCTAGACCATTACATCGCCAAATGTCAAAAATGTCATACTGTTTTTGACTTCAAAAAACAACTAGACGAAGCGCCAAAAAAACGTACTGAAGTCGCTATGCCTGAAAACGTAGAAGTGCTTCAATTGCGAAATGAATTGGATATTAGTTTCACTTGGTGGGTGCCACACAAAAAACCAGCTTTTCTTATCTTTTTTACCTTGTTTTGGAATTCCATTGTCAGCATTTTCGTCGTTGTAGCTTTGGTGACAGGCGAATGGCTTATGTTGGCCGGCATCAGTATTCACCTCACTATTGGTTTAGGTCTTGTCTATTACCTCCTTTGCAAATACTTCAACAAAACTACTTTTCGGGTCACTCGAAATTATTTAACGACCGAACACAGTCCCTTTCCTGTGCCTTTTTATGGCGCAAAAGATGTAGAAGTTTCCGAAATCGACCAACTTTATTCCAAAGAGTATGTGGCCGCTACCCAAAACAATCGCCCAATCCATGCCTACGCTGTTTACCTTATCACCAAAAGTGGCAAAGAAGTCAAAGTTCTCAAAGGTTTAGACACCCCTCAGCAGGCGTTATATATTGAACAAGAAGTAGAAAAGTTTTTGGGGTTGATTGATAGACGAGTGAAAGGAGAATTAAGCTAAATTGCTAAAGGCTTGCAAATCAAACTTCAAAAATCTTGTAATCGTACCTCATAAATCCACTTAAAGTGAGCTGGTCGTTTCTCGCTTTATATGCTCATAACTGATGGAGACAAGAATTATGAGAGTTGATATTTGAAGTTTGATTTTACTTCAACACCCAAACACCTAAATAATGTCCAAACAACTTCGACCTCTTTTCATTCTAATAGCTGCCATGTTGGTCATTGCAGCCGTCCTTTTTTACCTTGACAAAGAGGTGCATTGGGGAGGGTTTATCTCCATGATGGTGTTTTATGGATTCATTTTCTATTTAGGTATTTACGCTGCAAACCTTCGAAAATCGGATAATGTCACCGAAGTTATGTTGGCAGGGCGAAGCCTTCCACTTTTTGTAGCTGTATTCACGATGAGTGCAACTTGGGTAGGCGGTGGCTATATCAATGGCACTGCCGAATTTACGGTAAGTGCGGGTTTAGCGTGGGTACAAGCACCGTGGGGATATGCATTGAGTCTGATAGTTGGCGGATTGTTTTTTGCAAGGAAAATGCGCCGCTACCAATTCAAAACCATGCTCGATCCACTCGAACAGCGATTTGGCAAACGAATGACCGCTCTCCTCTTTCTACCTGCTCTAACGGGTGAAATCTTTTGGTCGGCTGCCATATTAACCGCTTTGGGAACAACCTTCGGAACGGTTTTAGGCTTGGACTTCAATACTTCTATTGTGCTTTCTGCCGTGATTGCAATAGCTTACACCGCTTTAGGTGGTTTGTGGGCTGTTGCTTTGACTGACATCGTGCAGTTGATCTTGTTGTTTGTCGGCTTGATATTGGTGATTCCCTTTGCTTTACAGCATGTTGGTGGGTGGGAAAATGCTTGGCAAATGTATGTCGACAAAAAAGGAATTTTGGCCCATCCTTTTCCGCCCATTGACGGCTGGCGGCATCCCGAATGGGGAAATTATTACTGGAATTGGTTGGACTATGCGATGCTGTTGATATTTGGAGGTGTGGCGTGGCAGGTATATTTTCAACGGGTTTTGTCTGCTAAAACCGAAAACATAGCGATGTGGTTGTCCATTATTGCTGGATTTGTGTGTATGGTGGCGGCTATTCCTGCGGTGATGATTGGAGTCATAGCAGATGTGGTGGATTGGTCGAGTGTGGGTATTGCAGCTCCCGAAAATGCGTCTTTGACCTTGCCGTATGTGGCTCGCTATCTAACCAATCCGTGGGTAGCAACGGTTGCTTTGGGAGCAATTGCAGCAGCAGTGATGTCTTCGGTAGATTCTTCCATTTTGTCGGCTTCAAGTATGGCGAGTTGGAATGTCTATCGTCCTTTGGTACAGCCTGATATCAGCCCCGAAAAATTGGCAATCGTTTTGAAACGTTGTATTTGGATCATTGGGATTGCTGCAACTTTATTGGCTTTGCAGGTGAAGAGTGTATATGCGCTTTGGTTTTTGTGCAGCGACTTCGTTTATTGTATTTTATTTCCTCAACTGGTCATGGCATTGTTCGACAAAAAGGCTAATTACTACGGTAGTTTGGTAGGATTCATTGTATCTTTTGTGCTGCGATTTGGTGGGGGAGAAGCGACTTTGGGTATTCCACAATTGCTGCCCTATCCAATGGTTGAAAATGGCGTGGTTTTGTTTCCTTTCCGTACTTTGGCAATGTTCAGCGGTTTGATGGCTATTTTTGTGGTGTCGAGATTGACACAGAAGCAGTGTCCTGCAAAGGAGTTGGTAATAGGGGAAAGATAGCACAATTGGATGTTTTAATTTTCATTCGCTACTTCATCATTCTAAAATGCACTGCAAAACTCTCTCGGAAGAGTCAAATTTTTGTCTCCCTCCTTAAAAATACCTAACTTAGAATTAGTTAAAAAATAGCTAAATATGTCATTGAAATCAACCTCCATCTCTCTTCAAGAAGCCCGACAACTCGCCCTTCAAAGTCAAGGCTTACTGCAATCTACTCCATTCGGCAAAGACAAAGAAGGTATTGTAAAAGCGTTGCAGCGCATGACCTACCTTCAAATTGACACAATTTCGGTGGTCGAAAGAGCACATCACCACACATTGTGGACGAGACTGCCCGATTACTCCAAAGCCAAATTGTTGGATTTGCAAGCAAAAGACCGAACCGTATTTGAATACTGGAGTCATGCTGCTGCATATTTGCCGATGGAAGATTTTCGTTTTAGTTTACCGAGAATGAACCGTTATTTGAGTGGAAAAAAACATTGGGGGAGACCAGAATCTCAAGTCAAAGACTTTGTGTACGACCGAATCAAAGCAGAAGGCGCATTGATGAGCAAAGACTTCAAAAAGCCTGATGATTTTCAGGCGGGTATGTGGAATTGGAAACCCGCCAAACGAGCTTTAGAGCAGTTGTTTATGGAGGGAAAGCTGATGATCAGCGCACGAAAAGGCTTCCAAAAAGTGTACGACCTTACCGAAAGAGTACTGCCCAATCACATCAATAGCAGCCAGCCTACGCCTTCCGAAATGGCAGATTATTTGATTTTGAGAGCGATTGAAGCGCATGGTTTGGTGACGTACGACCAAATTCCTTATTTGCGAAATCGGGAAACGAAAAATTGGGTGAAGTCACGTATTCCTCAACTTTTGGAAAACCAAACGATTGTCACTCTGCAAATTGAAGACATTCCTTCTTCTACTTACTACACGACTCCAAAGCAGTTGTCACAACTGAACAAATTTTCTGCCCTTCAAAACTCCGAGCAAGCCGTACATATTCTTTCGCCTTTTGACAATGTGGTGATTCAGCGCAAGCGATTGAACGAACTCTTTGATTACGACTACACGATTGAGTGTTATGTGCCGGCTGCAAAGCGGGTGTATGGTTATTTTTGTTTGCCTATATTGTGGGGAACGACTTTTATCGGGCGTTTGGATGCCAAAGCCGACCGCAAACAAAAGACTTTGTTTCTCCGCAACTTGGTTTTTGAAGCGCATTTTACTATCAAAGATTTGGAGACTGCAATTCCTGCTTTTGTGGAAAAACTTTGGGCGTTTGCTGGCTTCAATGGGTGTAAAGCTATTGTAGTGGAGAGGGTTGAGCCAATGGAGTTTAGGGAGGTGATTGAGAGTAAAATATTGAATATTAACTAAAAATCAACAAATCATGGCAATTCAAAAAAAATCTAAACTAATGAGACTGATGTCTCGCCACAAGAAAGTTATTTTCATAGGTTTAGTTGCGGCTGCACTCTTCATTGGAAGTTCTTTGATTATTTATGTTAGTTGTGAATCTATAGAAGATAATACTTTTGCCAAAGTTTTTGCAGATCTTTTAATGAAGATTGGAGAATCTATCATCATAGCAGGTCTAATTGGTGGAGGAATAGGAGGCGTTTTGAATTTTATTTTTGAGGAATTCAAAGAAGAAGAAAACAATAAAAAAGAGAAATTGAAGCAGTATCAAGAAGATAGAGAAAAACGCAAGTCGTTTCGAAGAAAAATGCAAAGCAAATTACAAACTGTTCATGACAATGTTGAATTGGCAAGAGTGCTGATTAAATCGCATAAATCTGGTAGAACTTATGGAGAACAAATCAGAAGCCTTATTATGCCGAGTCTTATATCCTTGAAGGATTTTAAAAGGAAAATAAACCAAAATGAGGACAGACAATTAGAAAGTGATTTGGATTGTTTGCAAGTAAGTTTGACTTATATGATTGCTTATCTAACTGTATTGATAGAAGAATTTGAAGCGAATTATCTTAAAATATCCAACCTTCAAAACTATCAAGATGCATTGGTGAATAGAATGAGGATGCTGTTTACGGAAGTTACAGAAGGCAAAAAAGAAGGCTTGGCTACTTTGGAGAAAAAAATAGATTTTTTGGAAAAGGCGGAGGATTTATTTGGAAATATAGAGGTGCCTTCTTCTATTGAAGCCGTATGGCAAGCAATGGAGGAGCTTGATTACTTGCGGGATTTCATTGGTGAAATAAGGGATGAAAGGGGCAATAAATCAATGTATTACCAATATTTTTTACAACATTATTTTCATTGTAACAAAATAATAAGAACAAAAAATAGTAAAATCAATGAAAAAATAATACGTAGAAAGAATTTTGTGGCAAACAAAGATGAACTCAAACGTATTGAAGCAAAGAAAAACAGCGATCAGCCTTTAACGAATAGAGATAGCCTCACGCGAAAAATCATGGAAAACGAACTGCGTTTTGATTTTGAAACTTCAAAACTTAAAAAGTGATGGAGGAATTGAGGTTTAATTTTTTTGTATGTGTTGAAGTAGTTGGATTGCTAAATCTTCCTCACCAACTTCTTCACCATCACCTCTTTCCAATCATAAAACTCCCCCGAAATTATCTTCTCTCTTGCTGTATTCACCAACCACAGATAAAAACTCAAATTGTGTAAGGTCGCAATTTGAGCCGCCAACATTTCCTTCGCTTTGAAGAGGTGTCGAAGGTAGGCCTTGCTGTGTGTACGACTCGTATAAGCAAGACTGTTTTCGTCAATTGGGCTGAAATCCGTTTCCCATTTCAAGTTTTTAATGTGAATCACTCCCTCAGCCGTAAACAACATACCATGTCGAGCATTGCGAGTAGGCATCACACAATCAAACATGTCGATTCCCAAAGCAATGGATTCCAACAAGTTTGCAGGTGTGCCCACACCCATCAAATAACGAGGTTTATCTTTCGGCAAAATATTGCAGACCACCTCTGTCATTGCATACATATCTTCATGCGGTTCACCGACTGACAAACCGCCAATTGCATTCGCTTCTCGGTCAAAACCAGCAATTACCTCCGCCGACTTAATCCGAAGGTCTTTATAAACACTGCCTTGCACAATCGGCATCAAGGTCTGCTCATAGCCATATAAAGGTTCGGTATTGTCGAAATGTTCGCAGCAGCGTTTGAGCCAACGATGCGTCAAATGAATAGAATTTTTAGCATATTTGTATTCACAAGGATAAGGTGTACACTCATCAAACGCCATGATGAAATCTCCTCCAATTTTTCGCTGAATATCCATCACATTTTCAGGCGTAAAAAGGTGGTAACTCCCGTCAATATGCGACTGAAAACGTACTCCTTCTTCTGTGATTTTTCGCCTTGCCGCCAAAGAATACACTTGATAACCACCACTATCCGTCAAAATCGGACGATTCCAATTCATAAACTTATGCAGTCCACCCGCTTGCTGCAATACTTCCAATTTCGGGCGCAAATACAAATGATAGGTATTGCCCAAAATTATCTGAGCGTGAATCTGCTCCTCCAATTCCTTTTGGTGAATTGTTTTGACCGTGCCAACCGTTCCCACAGGCATAAAAATCGGCGTTTCAATTTTGCCGTGGTCGGTTGTAATGATTCCTGCCCTTGCCTTGCTTTGTGGGTCGGTGGTAGTAAGCTCAAATTTCATATTTATTCTTTGTTGTCATTCCTTAAAGTCAAAATCATCCTACTGTACAAAATGATTTTTGAACCACAAAAGTATCAAAAGGGCACAAAAGAGATGGTTGAATTTCAGTTTTTTACTTTTGTTTTCTTTGTGTCTTTTGTGGTTGAATTGAAAATATGCAGTAGTATAAATCAAAATGCAAGGTAATAAACTTTTAGAAGTTCCGTCGGCTTCAACTGTTGGTAGAGTCTGTGACTCTTGCCAAAGTTTTGCTCTTTCAAAAAACTCAGTGCCTCCGTTATAGAAAGCCCCAAACATCCTCCAGTTTTTCCACATGCTGCAAATAGCGATTATTGAAGAGGGGATTTTCGGTTACTTCAATGCCCATCCATTCCAATTTCTGGAAGACCAAAGCTGCTGCAACTGATTCAAATTCAATTTCAGCAACAATCAAACCCTTCAATTTGCCCTTAAAAACATCCAACTCGATTTTCAAATAACCATATGGAATCACATGACGGTCTTTCACAATTCGTCGCCCCTCCGTATTGGGCCACAGTACATCAAATTGGTCGGCAGAAATCGCAATTTCTCGTTCCTCTCGAACCATCGTGCCACTTGATTTGACCGTCAAAAAGAAATCCCCACCCATTCGCCGCAGCCTCACCGCATTGCCGTTTTCTTCAATCGCCAAATAACCCTGTACGATAGGGAGAGAGGGATATTGAAGGTAATCAGGAGGAAGATTTCGTACCAAAAATCTACGTTCAATTTCTTTGGATTGTGGAGTCATAAGTTGTCAAAATATTTTATACTCTCGCCCTTTCAGGGCTGAAATTATTATTTAATTTATCTCGTAGGGCTTCGTAAACTTTGCCCTACGCTATTGATAATGCCCTTTCAGGGCAGCTTGTGAAAGAGACAAATTCCGACAACCGATTTATGACACACTCAAATTTATTTAGCCGTACTTAGCCCACTATTCAGCCGAATATTCTGAATGCGATAGGTCAATTTTGGTTCTGCCATTGTTTCCATCAGCTTCAAAACCTTCAATTCGTTCACCGTAGCGATTTGAGGCAAAGTAGAGAGATGATCTTCCATAGCTATTTTATAGACCGCATCCATAAACAAATCACGAGTTTTGTCAATCCATTGATTCACCGTCAAATCAATCAAAACCGTAATACCCATTTCGGAGCGAATAATATTGGAAATCGGCATACCATTGAAGTCAATCACCGATTCCCGAATTTGTCCTTTTTGTTTCAGCGAACCATACTCCCAAATTGTTTTATAATTAGCCGCAGCAGTACCAATATACGTTTTCGTAACCGTGCGTTTGTCGCTGCTTAGTTTTTGGACAACAGGCACACGGAGATTGAGTTTGATGTTGATGGCAGGCAAAACGTATTTGTCCTTTGCCGCCCGAATCTGTGCCAACTGCACATTTTTGTCATAAGCCGCTCGAATAAAGACCCCAAACAACAACTTATTGTCTTTCAAGTATTGCTCTGCAGGAAGCCCTCGATGCAGCTTCCCCGAAAAGCGGTCAAAAATCACCAAATTGGCTTCTCTAATATCTTTGCGAACCGTATGAATACTGTATTCCACATCAATCCCGAAATCCTGAAAAGACGTTTTGAAGGTTTCGGGCTGCAAATGTTTCATCATTGCCAACATACTCACCAAACCGCCATTGCCACCTGCAAACTGAATAAAACCCCACGAAAACAAGGCTTTATCATAGCTGTTGATGGCATCAAAATTCCCTTCATGCTGCGATACATACTGTAATGCCCTCGCCTGTGTATCGTCCAAACCCAATTGACGATATTCCCACAAAGCAATATTTTCCGCTTTGACTTTGCCAAAATAGGCGATGCCCGTCACATCTTGCGTAAAACTCGCTTTCACAAAATCATGAAATTCTGCCGATTCTCGTTTGGCAGGATTGTTTGGAAGTGGGAAGGTAATGCGGTAGTCGGTGTAGTTTTGGAGTAAATAGTGCGTCAAATCGTTGGGGGCTGCAAGACCGTATTGGTAGTTTTGGGCAGTCGAACCCAAATGATTGGTTTTTCCATGCCAATACACCACACGGTCGGATTGAAAACGTTTGAGAGCAGTAACGGTGTGATGGATTTTTGTGGCAGGCACTTGTGCCAAACTTGGTGTTTCGCCATGCCATTGTGAGAGGTTGCCGAGTTCTACCAATCGTTTTTGAAGATTGATGACATCCTGCTTCAAATTGCCGTAATTGGTTGCTCCAACTGCTTTTTGCAAAGTTCCTAAATGTGCTTTGCCATCGGTTGCCTTGAAGTTGAACATTTCGTAAGCTGCTTGCACTTGCTGCAATTGAAGGGCAGAAATAGGCGCAACGGCTGTATTTAAAAATATTAAACTTTCGTGGTTGGGCGAGATGCATCCGTCAATTTTATCGGTTTGCATGACCTCTTTTTGGAAAGCTTTGATGGCTTCAATAGTTTCTGTCAATTGCCATTGGCTGATGGTCAATGAACTAAAAGGAGACTGTTCGGCATCGAAAGCTGTTTGAGATAAAAAACCCAATTGAAGCAATCGTTCTTGTACTTTGCGAACATCTGCTGCATAGTTCAGATCGCAAGCTCCAACGGTGTCTTGAAGGTTGATTTTATACTCGAAAGTAAGTCCTTTGTCCTCTTCTTCAATGATAGGTGTAGAACTGTTTTTCTTGCGAACTTTTAGCAATTGCCCAATTGTCAAGCTATTGCTATACAGTTGATTGAGTCCTTTCAAGTCCTCAACCGCAATGCTGAAAAGCTTGGAAATACTCCAAAGTGAATCTCCTGCTTTCACTGTGTAATATTCGTATTCTATCTCTGTGTCTGGAATATTGGTTTGGTTGTCTGATACATCAGTATTGGAATTATCCGTATTGTTGTCTTGTTGGTTTTTAATGACCTTCAATTGTTGCCCGACATTCAGCGCATTGCTATTCAGGCCATTTAGTTTTTTGATGGATTCGACTGTTGTATTATAAATCCAAGCAATTGTGTAGAGAGAATCCCCGGCCTTGACAGTGTAAATAACAATATTGTCGTTGTCAGAAGTTGAAGTATTGCCACTGCTTTGAGGAACTTTTAGCTCTTGTCCGATATACAAAGTATTGGAGGAAAGCAGATTGATTTGCTTGATTCGGTCGACAGATATTTTAAATTGAAGGGCGATTTTATAGAGTGAATCCCCTTTTTTGACGGTGTAAATTGCCCAAGAAGAACTCGTATTTCCAGCGTTTGAATCTGTATTCCCTGTATTTGTACCAGTATTTGAGTTTGAATCTGTACCCGAATTTGAGTTTGAGTTTGAACTTGAATCAGAATTTTCTCCAGGGACTTTTAGCTGTTGCCCAATGTTCAACAAATTACTGGTCAGCCCATTGATATTTTTGAGTTCTTCAATACCAATGTCAAAATTTCGAGCGATTTTGTAGAGAGAATCTCCTCTTTGAACCGTATAAATTTTTAGCTGAGTGGTAGTTGAATTTGAACTATCGTTGTTGGCTGCAATAGGTATGGTAAGGCGTTGCCCAATCCAAAGACCATCATATAGGAGATGGTTGGTTGTTTTGAGGCTGTCGACCGTAACGCCGTATTTTTTAGACAATTGGAAAAGCGTGTCTCCCGCTTGTACGATGTGTATCATAAAGAATAAGAGAAAGTAAAAAATGAATTTGAAGCTACTATATTGAAAATTTAGTCTGCTAAAACCCGTATTTTCGGCAGCATGTATGTGAATGGGTGGCTGGATGGTGGATAGTTTTTGGTTTTATTGAAGTGGAATAAAAATCCTCTCCGAATGGGTGAATTTACTTAATTTTACAATTTATTCAAAACAGCTATTCAAATGAGTTTAAATTTTTCTTTGTTTATCACCGCTTTAGACTTTGCCGCCGAAAAACACAAGCTGCAAAAACGCAAGGGCAAAGCGTCTATTCCCTACATCAATCACCCCATCAAAGTTGCAAAAATTTTGAGTGAAGTGGGTTTGGTTACGGAGGTGAATGTATTGATGGCGGCATTGCTGCACGATACGATTGAAGATACCGAAGCTACAACGGAGGAATTGGATTTTTTGTTTGGCAAAGAGGTGACAAGCATTGTATTGGAAGTGACGGACGATAAAACAATGGAATGGCAATCCCGCAAAGACTATCAAATCGTAAAAGCTCCCAACTTATCAAGAGAGGCAAAATTGGTCAAGTTGGCGGACAAAATCTGCAACATCACCGATATTGTGAACGAACCACCTGATTGGTCAGCTGAACGCAAACGAAAGTATCTCGTATGGGCGAAAAAAGTAGTGGATGCTTTGGGGGGCAATGTTAATCAACATCTGGAGGAACGCTTTGCAGAGCAGTATCAGATGGGAATAGAAGTCTTGAAAGAAGGTTAAAATGAGGTAATGGTAGCATTGTGAATAAAACAGGGCCAACCTTTCTATGACACATCATTTTACCATCCTGCAATCCTAATATCATACAATGCTCTCATCTTATTCCTTACCTTTGTCCAACTTTTTTCTAAAAAAATAAAAACAACAAAAATTATAAAAATGCAAGATGAAACCCAAGCGGTCATTGTGCCGATAAGCCAAGAAAATAGAGAAGCCTGTCTAACCGAAATAGCCCGAATTACCAACATTGAAGTGGAGGTACTCCAAAACGACTTCAAGGCAAATGCCAAAGAAATATTGCCTTTGTATCTAACAGGGGAGCCGACTTTCAAACGATTGTATTTACTAGGGTTGGGAGAAAAACCAACTTTTCCAATCATCCTAAATGCTTTTCAAAGTTTTACTCATCGTTACAAAAGCAAACTCCCGAAAAACATTGGTATCAGCTTCAAATACAACAACGAAAGCGAAGACCCTGCTATGACAATTGAAGCGGCGCTCAATGGAATCAAATTGGGAACATACAACATTGGTTTGTACCGAACCGATGAAAAAAAGGAGTGTGCGATTACCGATGAAGACGCAAGCATTACCGTTTATAGCGACTATGAAGAAGTATCAAAAATAGGAGATAGGGTAGAGGCAATTGCTGATACACAATTGGAAATCATGGACTTGGTAAATGGCGATTCTAATAACATCAGTGCCGAGTATTTGGCAAATTGGGCAGTAGAATCGGGGCGAAAATATGGTTTTGAAGTGACCGTATTCGACAAAGCTCAATGTCAGACAGTAGGATTGCACGCATTGTTAGCCGTCAATCAAGGAAGTGAATTGCCGCCTCGATTCATCATCATGGAATACAAACCAAAAGGTTTGGAAGGAGAAGGGAATTTGAAAAAAGTGGGTTTGGTTGGTAAGGGAATCACCTACGATACAGGTGGTTTGTCTATCAAAAATTCCCAATCCATGCCGTATATGAAAAGCGATATGGGCGGTGCTTCGGCAGTTTTGGGCGCAATGGAAGTAGCTGCCAAACTGCAATTGCCCATTCACCTCATCGGTATTGTGCCGAGTACCGACAACTGTGTGGATGCCAAAGCCATTAAGCCTGGTGATGTAATCAGTTCTTACAGCGGCAAAACAATTGAAGTCATGGACACCGATGCAGAAGGACGTTTGGTTTTGGCAGATGGTTTGGCGTATATGCAGGAGAATTATTCACCTGATGTGATGATTGACCTTGCAACTTTGACGGGCAGCAGTGTTCGGGCTTTGGGTTATGAAGCAGGAGCGATGTTCAGTCACAACGATGAATTGGCGAATGCCTTGACCAAAGCGGGGGAAAAAGTGGGGGAGCGTGTTTGGAGAATGCCGCTTTGGGACAGCTACAAAAAAATGCTAAAATCCGACATTGCAGACATCAAAAACTTCTCTGAAAAACCGATTGCAGGAGCGATTACTGCCGCCAAGTTTTTGGAGATTTTCACGAATGGTCATGCTGCTTGGGCGCATTTGGACATTGCAGGAGTGATCATCCAACATTCTGAGTTTTCGAGTCAACGTAGTGCTACGGCTTACGGGGTTAGGTTGTTGTTGGGGTATTTAGAAAGCGTGTGCAAATAATTTTTTTTTAAGTTATCGGCAAGGTGAAAAAGAAACTTGTGCCTTTTCCTACTTCCGATTCCACCCAAATCTCGCCATCGTATTGCTGCACTATTTTTTTACAGATAGCTAAGCCTATGCCCGTTCCTTGGTATTCTTGGCGAGAATGTAGGCGGGTAAAAATATCGAAAATCTTGAACTGATTTTCGGTAGATATCCCAATGCCATTGTCGTGAACAGCTATTTGCCAATCGTTTTTCAGTGCCTTTATTTCTATGCGAATATGAGGTGTTTGGCATGTGCAAAATTTGATAGCATTTGAAATCAAATTCTGAAACAATTGTATCATATCTGTCTGATAGCCTTTGATGATAGGCAATTCGGCGGCTTCGATGACTGCGTTTTTTTCTTCAATGACCAATTGGAGGTTTTGCTGAACAAATGACAATACTTCATTCAAGCAAACGGGTTGTTTGGCATGTGAATGGGTACCCGCTACCGTATAATCGAGCAAATCATTCAGTAGTTGATTCATGCGTTTGTTGGCGTTTTGGATGATATCCAAATACTCCAAGGCATTTTCATCCAACTGTTGACTGTGTCGTTTTTTGAGTAAATCACTAAAGCTTCCAATCATTCGAAGCGGCTCTTTCAAGTCGTGAGAAGCTTTGCTGGCAAAGAGTTTCAACTCTTCATTTTTGCTGTGCAGTATTTTTTGCTGATGGTGTAGCTGTTTGATTTCAAAATCTTTTTTTTCTGACTCATACTTCAATGTAAGATCTGCTACGGTTTTTTGAGTTTTATCATTTGTGATTTGAGTTTTTACTTCAATGTGCTTTTCCATGTATTCACAGCATTTCTCAAAGTTATTCAGCAGCTTGTAAATATCTGCTAACAGACGGTAAGAACTTTCTTGTCCTTCTTTTAAGTCTGCATTTTGAGCTATTCCCAATGCTTTTGCTACAATCTCAATACTTTGTTCGTATTTGCCTTGCTCTTTAAAGATTCGTGCTTTGGTGAGGTAAGCCCGCATCAATCCTTCAGGATGGGTCGTTTCTTCACGAAGTTGAATGGCTTCCTCCGCATATTGAAGGGCAAGTAAGTATTCTCCTTTCATGACATACACCTCTGCATAATTGGTGTAGATGACCGAAATAGTATCTTTGTTTCTGGTTTCACTGGCTATTTCGAGGGCTTTTCCCAAGTAAGTGAGCGTATCTACTGTTTGTCCTTTTTCAAAAAAACAGGCGGCAATATTGCTATAAACAGTATCTAAATGTAAGTTTATTTTTTCTTCAAGCATTAATTCTTTTGCCTGCATGAAATAAACCAAGCCTTGGTCAGGATTGTAGTTTTTAACATGTATAGTGCCTATATTGCCTAAATAATTGGAAATTTGTTGAGGGTCTTTTATTTTTTCGGCAATTTGCAGTGCTTTGTAGTAATGTGGAAGTGCCAAAGCAAGTGAAGTCTGAAGTGCATAGGTATTGCCAATTCCTCCTTCGATTTGGAGTTCTAATTTTTGTTTTTGTAATTTTGAAATAGCAGAAGTTTTTTTGATATCTGCAAATAAAACTTGAGCTTTTGAAAACGTAGTACGAGCTAACTTGTATTCTGCTTTTAAAGTATAGATGTAACCCAAGGCACAGTAGCATTTTATAGTAGCAAATGTATGGTTACATTCACAACTAATGTTCAATAATTTCTGAGCGACTTCTATACTCCCTTGGGCATGAATATCTATCTCTTGTATTCTTTTTATCAACTCTACTTCTGAGTAGGTATGGGTATTTGGGGCTTGTATAATAGTAGTCAAGATATTGTATTTTGGGTGTCATACAAAAGTCAAAGGCAAAGTCATGTTATTGCAATTTTTATACCAAACAATTATTCACTTTTGGACGATAGTTCGCTAAATTCCAACTCAAAAAACGAATTCGGGTTTAAATCGGATACACTTGAGTCTGATTAATAAATCTTTATAAAAAATACTTCAATGATTCAAAAAAAATCAATTCAAGAGTACATGGTTGGTAACATCTGTTTTGGATGTGGAAAAGATAATCATGATGGACTTCAAATAGATAGTTATTGGCAAGAAAATGGAGAGACCATTTGTGTATGGCATTCGACACCTAAATATCAAGGTTGGAAAGGCATCTTGAATGGAGGAATTTTGGCGAGTCTGATTGATTGTCATTGTATGGGAACGGCTCTGGCGGCAAAGTATCACTCTGAAGGTCGTGAACTCGGTACAGAACCCACCTATCACTTTGCAACAGGTACGATGAACATCAAATACTTATTGCCAACTCCAAATGACAAACCTGTCGAACTGCGTGCTAAAGCACTGGAAATAAAAGGAAAAAAAGTAGTGGTTCAGTGTGATGTATGGTCGGAAGGGCGTAAAACGGCTGAGGCAGAAGTCATTGCCATCAAGGTCTATGATAGCAGCCAAAAATCAGATACTCCTTTTGCTCGAGGGTGATTGACTATTCACTCACATAGCCTCGAATATTCCAATTGATATCCACCTGCTGACTGCTCCGAAAATTCAATGTACGCCATTGATTATCGCCATTTGAATAAGTCCAATCACCATTCAGTTCGGCAGGTCCTGCATCACATCCCACGCTTGCGAGTAAGCTGTTATGTGTTACCTCTATGCTGATCCACAGATCTGTTTCGCTGATAGCCAGAGGGGATGAAATGGTATGCCGATTCCAGCTATTAGCATTTATCGAATTACTCATATCTGCACTGTACAGTAATGTTCCGGGTTCATTGGAATCACCTTCCCCATAAATGTGAATCACACACTTATCGGGTCGTTCTAATATAAAAAACTCTACTTCCTCTAAGTTTTTACCTTGAAATTGGGTCATTACATTTGCAGGAAATCGAGCCGCCGCTTCCCAAACCCCTGTATCCAAAAGAGGAGCAGAAACATTCTCACCATCGTAATGCAAATCGGCGTCAATCGTATTTTCATCTTTACAGGCTGCGAAGAGGAGTAAATAAAGGCAGAAAAAGCAGGTTATTTTTTTCATGTTTTGATTTTTTTGAAGTTTCCAAATGCTACAATAAGAAGCAAGTTGAAAGTTTTTTAAGTATAACGAAGCCCGAAAATAAACAGTTGTGTTATTTATTGAAGTATTGAGCTTTAAAAAATTACCTTCCCTTCAATTAATTTTTTGAAAACCAATGTTATAAACTCCAATCCTTCCCTTTCTAATATTAAAAACGCTCGTTTTTTGGTTCGATGAACAAGGTTCGCATCCTGTATTTTTGTAGATGCAATCTCGCTCCATTTTCATTTCCTCAAATTTTTTAAAACCTTTTATCATGTTCCAAAAAAACATCTTACAGCCAACTACCACCTTATTTTTTAGCCTATTTATTTTCGTGTTCCTCACCGTTACTTGTGATGCAGAACCTCGCATTACAGATGTCAAACTTTGTACTCAATCAATTGACAAACAGTGCCCACAAGACGAAACAACTTTTCAACCTACTGCCTCCATGTTGTACGCAGGCTGCAAAATTCACGATGCCAACCTGAGTACACAAGTACAGTTTTCTTGGTACTATGTTTCAGGAGAACGCATTTTGATAGATCAAGCTCTAATTCGCATAGGTGAAATCGGAGTCGGTGTTTTCCACAATCTTCAGTCCCATTTATCCAAACCCGACAACGATTGGCCTATAGGTAATTACGAAGTGATTATCCAAACCAATCACAAGAACATTCCATCTGTTACCAAAAGGTTTCAAGTGTCCAAAACCACAACGGTTCGCAACACTTTGCCCAGCCGACCAAGCATCAAAACACCTCTGCCTACTCCATCCAAACCAACTGCTTATGCAGCTGCAAAAATCAGCAATCTGAGTATGTGTGAAAACCTCAATGGGAATGGACTTTGTATTCAAGATCAAACCATTTTAGCCGCCTCTGCGCCTACCTTCAATGCAAGCTGTCAGCTACACAATGTTCCTCGGACTACACAAGTAAGTTTTTCTTGGTACGGTTTTTTTGATGGAGAACGTTATTTGATTGATGTAGCCAAGGTCAATCTTGCCAATTTAGAAAATGCAGATACTTATGACCTTCACTCCAATCTGAGTCGTTCCAATGATGCATGGCCTGCTGGACAGTATGAAGTAGTAGTAGAAGCCAATCACCCAAGCATTTCTGCAAGTAGTAAGCAATTTATTGTTCAATAAAAGAATTGGAGGCATTGAAGAGAAAAAGAAATTAGGCAAACTAAAATATTAAATTAGACATTTCTGCAATTTACTTTGCTCGCTTACAAAGTATTGTTTGAATTTGCATTTGAGTTTTTAATCCCGAGGTTTCGGGACCGGTTTTGAATTTGCCTTAATTTCCTTCATTTTTTCTCTTCAATACCTCTACTCCCAAATCGGGATAATCCGTAATAATACCATCCACACCCATTTCAATCATCCGATTCATATCCGCTGTGTCGTTCACCGTCCACGGAATCACCTTCATCTTTTGAGATTGCGCATAATCCATCAAACTATCTGTTACCAAAGGGAAGTAGCAACTGTAAATTTCGGGCATAAAACCCAATCGTTCGATATTCGCTTCATAACCATCTTCATTATACACCAACAAAGCAACGACTGCACCTTTCTCCAACTTTTTAGTGGACTGCAAAGTACGTGGGTCAAAAGATTGGATAATGGTTCGGTCTAAAATACCTTTTTCTTTAACCACCTCCAATAACAATCGTACAAAATCATCGGGTTTTGGGTGATAACGATCATCACCATTTGGGACGGATTTGGTTTCGATGTTGTAAGAAACAGGAGGGAGGTTCTTTGCTGCAATGTAGGCTTCTACTGTATCTATGACTGTACTCAAAAGCGGTTTGCTGACCTTCAATTTTTGCTGTTTTGGAAAACGGGCAAAAGGTTTGCTTCCACAGTCGTATTTTTGAACTTCTTCGGCGGTCATTTCATAGATATTCAAAAACTTGGCGAGGGAATCGGGAATCGCTTGACCCAAAGAATCCAAACAGATTTCGGAAGACATGAAAGCTTCGTGCGAGAGCAAAACTTTTTGGTCTTTGGTAATGACCACATCCATCTCCAAAGTATTCACACCCAGGTCCAATGCCTTGATAAAAGCAGGAATCGTATTTTCGGGCATAAGGCCTCGTGCGCCTCTATGACCTTGAAGGTCAATTTCTTTTTCTGCAGTTTTACTTGAATTACAGGCAGTAAATAAGAAGACGAAGAATAAAAAAAATAGAAAGTGAATCGTTTTCATTAGAGTTTGTTTGCTCAGTGATTGGTATATAGTAGTAATTTTAGATACGAGATGGGGGAGGCGAGATGTAATAACTTTAATGTAAGAGTTAATTAAAATCCTGCTGACTACTTCTGGCTTCTTACACCTGCTATCCAAAGTCAAAAGTAATAGGCGGTTTGTTTTTTAATTCCACTATGAAAATGCAATGCTATAATCAAACATTCAAATCGTTATTTACATCTATTATTCGCTCAATTGCCTTCAAATGATGCCCTGTGTGGAAAATGGTGAAAAACAACATTTCTCGCACCAACAATTTACCCAAAAGTGGGTGAGGCATCAAGTAACTATCCAAGTCTTTTTCTGGCCATTGCTTCTCGGTTCGCTCTATTAATTTCTCTTTTACCATCTCCCAATTTTTAAGCATTTCCTCTTTGTGAAAATCCTTTGAAGTATCAGGGAGAAATTCTCCACCTGCAACACCTCCACTAGCTAATTTCTCGGTGTATCGTTCTATTAATCCTGTATAAGTACGAGGAGGACGATTGGGTTTACCCAAAGCACGTAGCATAAATTTGGACATTTTTAGACCAGATGCTACTGGTGCACTGCCTCGAATTAAATGGTCAAAATTTTCGGCAATAGACCATTTTCCTTCAATGATATTTTTGGTAAAAATTTCATTAGGAACATTTTGGATGGTTTGTCTTACTTCGTCAAATATGACAGGAATGTTCCGCAGAATATCTGCTTTGGAGTAAAGGTTCGTATCAATTGGCATAAAAGAAGTTGTTTTTTGTTTGCTCAAAAATAACCATTTTAACCAACAAACTGTCTGTTTACATACGCTTACTGCCCACCGATTTGCCTAATTTTGAAAACTAAATCACAACGAAATGGCAATCAAGCATGAAAAAACTTTGTTTACTCTTGGTCTTTTTACTTTCTATTCCTTACTACCTGCAAGCCGCCGACTGCAATGAAGAAGAAATTCCTATTATCATTACCGTCATTACAGCTGACTTTGGAAGCGACACTTTTTGGGAACTGACCGACGACGATACAGGCGAACAGTACGGTACAAGTGGTTTCTTTTTGTCAGACAATACGACCTATATAGACACACTGTGTGTGCCGAATGGTAGTCACCTTACCTTTACTGTGACCTGTTGTGTGAACAATATGGGTTCGTACAAAGTCGAAATGTTGGGCGTGACCATTGCAGAACAGGGCAACTTCCAATTCAATAATCAAATCAGTTTTATAGCCGCTGTTTTGCCCGAATTGGATGTGGAACTTTCATCGGTGTATTTACCCAATAATTTGCTGCGAGGACCACAAATTATTGCAGGAAAAATCACCAATCTTGGTGCGACTCCCATCGAAAGTTTGGATGTCAATTGGCGATTGGGAAGTCAGACCTTTACCCAACATCTTGAAGGGCTGCAGTTGAATGCTTTTGAAGAATATGAGTTTACTCACGAGGAAGAATGGCAAGCAACAACAGGTAGTTCCAACTTCATCGTTTTTATCAACAACATCAACGGAGGGGATGATAACAACTTGGCCAATAACAGTATGGTCAAACAAATAAACATTCACGATGCTCTTTCTGAGCGGACTGTCCTCTTCGAAAGTTTCACCAATGCTTCTTGCTCTATCTGTGCGGCGGCTGACCCCATTTTTACCAATACGGTTTTAGGAAATTCTGCCATTGCAGCGATTGCCTACCATACCAATTTTCCTGGATTTGATGTGATGTACGATGAAAACCCAACGGATGTAAATATCCGATTGGAGTACCATCAAGTTTTGGGTGTGCCCTATTCGGTCATTGAAGGAGGCTTGCTACAAGACCCGACACAGTTTATTTTATCTGCTCATGTCAATGCGTTTAGAACCACCGATGCGTTGATAAATATTGCAGTTATTGAAAGGAATATTCAGGGCATTGAAGGAGAAAGAGACAAAGTGGTTTTGGAGGTTTATTTGACTCCCACTGCAAACATTGAATCTTCCAATCTTCGACTGCAAACCACCATTGTAGAGCGAGAAGTATTGTACGAGGATTCGCCTGGCACCAATGGCTTAACCGATTTTTATTACGTCATGCGAAAGTTGCTGCCTGATGCCAATGGAACGCCTCTTTCCAACCTTCAAGCCAATCAAACCCAACGCTTTTCGTTTGAATATGAAGTAGCCGATTACATCAAGAATCGGACAGAATTGCGAAGTGTCATTTTTGTGGAAGACAGCCAAAACAGTATGATTTTTCAAACTCTTCAATCTTCAAGTAGGTTGGGGGAAAGCCTTCATTCCAACCTTCAAAAATGGGGTGCAAACTTCGGTTACTTAACGGCTGCTGTTCAACACAATCGTTGCGCCAATGATTTACAAGGGCAGATTGACATTGAAGTATTTGGAGAAGTCGAAAACCTGCAATTTCTTTGGTCGAATGGCGAAACGGGAACATCTATTTCCAATTTGGAGGCGGGCATTTACGGGCTGCAAATCACAGCTGAAAATGGCGCAGTAGACGAATATTCTTTTGAAGTATTCGCTCCCGAAAGTTTCAGCATTGAAGTCAGCAGCACACCCGATACAGATGCACAAAGCAATGGAAGTGCGAGTATTGAAGTTATTGGAGGCGATGCGCCTTTTTCCTTTGAGTGGAATACAGGCGAGACGAGTTTCGCAATCGACGGCAAAGATTCAGGAATTTATCATGTGACGATTATGGATGCTTTCGGCTGCCACGAAACGGTAGAAGTCGTGATTGATGCGGTGACAGATATTGAAGGTTTTGCCAACAAGAACAATTCTTTTACCCTTTTTCCGAATCCTGCCAAAAACCAAATCTCACTTCAATGGGAAACTACTTTTTCGGAAAATGTAGAATTAGCTGTCTTCAATGTTTTGGGTGAAAAAATGCACTCTTCAATCCTCGCTTCCACTGCAATGGGAACTCAGACTATTTTGGATATCAGTGGTCTTGAAACAGGCGTTTATTTGCTGCAATGTTTAGTTGGAGAAAAGAATTTCACCAAACGATTTTATGTTTTGGAGTGATACGTTGATTACTAAGACAGCTTCGACAAGAATCTTCTATAAAGGGATTTCTGTACTTGAATGCAAGCAAGTTTTATCGAATCACAATTTCTCTCCTTCCTCATAAATATTAAACACCTTTTTCCCTGCCGAAACGATAGCCGTTGCCAAGATTGCTCCGAGTACCGCCAAAAAAATGTCTTTTTGGGCATCCCAAACATCGCCTTGTGTGCCGAGGTAAGAAGCTCCTTGTTCTTTGAAGAAAATATCCGCCACAGCCCATTCAACAAGTTCGTAAGCTGCCCCCATAGACAAGGCCAATTCAATCGGCAAAGCCCATGACACCCATCTTGGAAATCCGACCCACTTCAAAAATACTTCTCGAAGCGGATATGCCAACATAAAGCCAAAACAAAAATGCACAATGCGGTCGTAGTGATTGCGTTCTCCTCCTGTCACCTCTTGCAGCCAATACCCAAACGGATTTTCGGCATAAGTATACATCGCTCCATAAACATGCAAACTGAGGTAGACGAAAATGAGGGTATAACTCAAATCACTGAATTGATAGCGGCGATAAGTGAAAATCAGAACCCCCACGGCAACGAAAGTCAACACATTTTCTAAGAACCAATTTGGGTAGTCGGGTGTACCAATAAAGGTATAGATCCACAAGCCGAAAAAAAGTAAGGTATAGAGTTTCAGCCAATTGTTTTGAAGGAAAGGAGTGCGATGTTTGGAAATGGCATTGGTAAAATCCATATTGACAAAAGTTTTTTGAAGGTTAGGGAGTGAGTAATATTGGAGGGAGGAGGCTCAATATAAGCGAAAAATCCATAAAACATGGATATTTATCCAATATTTAATTGAATCGGTAAAATTTACTACTTTTGAAAATTCAAACTTTCTCAGGTTTTGGAGAAGAAAAGTAAGGAAAAATAGGCACGACATGTCGAAGTCTTACTTTTTATCTCTCTCGTCTCTACTCCTAAATTTAAAGCTTTAAATTATGTGCGAACTCGTCTCACCTTCTCTTAAATACCGAAAAACCTACCTCAAAGCCCTTCAAGAATTTCACAAAGAAGGGCTGAATATGGAAATAGATTATCAAAGTACCTTGAAGAACTTCAATGGTTTAATAACGTATTATCAGAATTTTGCGAAAGGAATTAATCTACCTTTTGGTTTTGTGGCTACGACTCAATATTGGCTCATTGACGAGAAAAAATACATCGGTAGGATAGACATTCGCCCTCAACTCAATGTCTTTTTGGAACGAATTGGTGGTCACATCAGTTATCAAATTCGTCCTTCAAAACGAAAAATGGGCTATGGCAAAAAACAGTTGGGTTTGGCTCTTGTAAAGGCAAAGGAAATGGGCTTACAAGAACTACTCATCACCTGCAAAGCCGATAATATAGGTTCACAAAAAATCATCACCTATTGGGAGGGAGAGTTTATAGATGCAATTGAGCGACCTGATACAGCAGTGCGGGAGTTTCGTTATCGCTTAGACATTGAAGGAGCATTAAAAAATAAACCAAAAGTAGAATTGGGGCAAATAAAAAAAACAAAATTGTAGAAGTTCAAACCAAAATGTGCAGAATATAATATCGCTGTTCATTCCCCAATTTTCCCTAACTTTGCCCTTTTGCATAAATTAATTGAATAGAATGGGATTTACCGTAGCGATAGTAGGGAGACCCAATGTGGGCAAATCAACTTTGTTTAACCGTTTGATAGGTCAACGAGCATCTATTGTAGATGACATCAGCGGGGTCACGCGTGATAGGAAATACGGCATGAGTGTATGGAATGGCAAGACTTTCAATGTGATAGATACAGGTGGTTTTGTGCCCAACTCCAATGACATATTTGAAAAAGCGATTCGGGAGCAAGTAGCGATTGCTATCGAAGAAGCCTCTTTGATCGTGTTTGTAGTAGATGTCCTGACAGGGATTACTGATTTGGACGACAGTATGGCCAATTTATTGCGGCGCTCCGATAAAACGGTCATTGTAGCGGTCAATAAAGTTGACAACAATCGTCGTATTTTAGAGGCAGCCGAATTTTACAGCTTGGGTTTTGAAGAAACCTATTTTATATCTTCTATCAACGGAACAGGTTCTGGGGAGTTGTTGGATGCGGTCACTGCACACATTGCAGAAGAAGAGGAAGAGGAGGAGAGTGATCTTCCTCGTTTTGCCATTATTGGGCAGCCCAATGTCGGCAAGTCTTCCTTATTGAATGCCTTGATTGGAGAGACTCGCAATATTGTTACCAATATAGCAGGCACAACTCGGGATTCGACTCATACACACTACAACTTGTACCAAAAAGAATTTTTATTGATAGACACCGCAGGGATACGTAAAAAAGCACGAGTTCACGAAAACCTGGAATTTTATTCGGTCATGCGGGCCATCAAGGCGATGGATGAAGCAGATGTGTGTATTTTGGTTATTGATGCTCAGATGGGCATAGAAGCCCAGGATATGAGCATTTTCCGCTTGGCAGTGAAAAAGAAAAAAGGGATTGTCATATTGATTAACAAGTGGGACTTGGTAGAGAAAGACAGCAATACCATCAATGAATATAAAAAGAATATTCTCGAAAAATTTGCACCATTCAACGACTTACCCATCCTTTTTATATCTGCACTTTACAAACAGCGTATCTTCAAAGCCATCGAAGTTGCAATAGATGTGCATGAACGTCGTACGACCAAGATTCCGACTTCACAATTGAATGAAGTCATGCTCGAAGCCATTCAAAGACACAATCCTCCCGCTATCAAAGGGCGGTATGTAAAAATCAAATACGTTACCCAATTGCCTACACATGCCCCTGCATTTGCGTTTTTCTGCAATTATCCTCGTTACATCAAGCAACCGTATAAAAACTATCTGGAAAATCAACTCCGCCAACACTTTAACTTAACAGGCGTTCCAATTTCGTTGTTTTTTAGAAAAAAATAAAGGGTCACATAGCTATCAAAATGTAAATAAATGTTAATTTTGATAGCTAATCCAATTTATTTCTTATTCTAAATTATTTTTTATGAGACATTTAATTCTTTTACTTTGTGTAAGTATGTTATCATTCATGGTTGCATGTGGCGGCGGTGAGAGCAGTGAGAAATCTGCTACTGAAAAAATGCAGGAAGCAGCTCAAGAAGCGGCAGATGAGGCAGCAAAAGCCGCTGAAGCCGCAAAAGAAGCCGCTGGCGATGCTATGGACGCAGCTGAAGATGCTACCGAAGCCGCTGGTGAAGCTATAGAAAGTGGTGCTGAATCTGTTAAAGAAGCAGGCAAAGATGCTATGGAAGCTGTAGAAGGTGCTGCTAAAGATGCTAAAGAAGGTGTTAAGAAAGCGGCTAAAGATGCCAAAGAAGCTGTAACAGGTGATGATCACTAAGATGACCTACTCAATACTAACTAATAAAGAGCTGAAACTGAACAATCAAAACTGTTATTAGTAGTATTTTTTTAAGAACTGAATGGCTTTGTATTTTACAATAAATGCAAAGCCATTTTTATTTGATGTAAAGTGAGATGAAGAACACACGTATTTTCTTGATAGGATTCATGGCAAGCGGCAAATCCCGCATTGGCAAAATATTGGCGAACAAACTGCAATATACCTTTGTTGATGCAGACGACTATATTGAAGGAAAAGCTCAACTGACCATTCCACAAATTTTTGAGTCTAAAGGAGAATCTTACTTTAGAGAATTGGAAAAGGAATGTTTAGAGGAATTACTGACAGCAGAAAAAACGGTGGTCGCTACTGGCGGAGGCATGGCTTGTCACTTCAACAATATAGAACAAATGAACGAAAACGCTTGTACCGTTTTCTTAGAAATTCCTTCCCCTATTATCGTCAGTCGCTTATTGCAGTCTAAAAATACTCGCCCCTTAGTCGCTCAATTTGAAGAAGATAAAGAAGCATTACTTCAATTTGTCGAAACCAAACTTGAAGAACGACTTCCCTTTTACCAACAAGCCCACCTTACTATTTCTTGTAAGACCCTGACACCGACTAAGATTGTAGCACAATTAATGAAGGAATTGATAGTTGATGATTGATAACTGCCTATCAACTGCAATTCTCCATTTTTAATTTTCAATGATTACTCCGCTCGATACGGCATATCTTTCGCCAATTGCCGATTGAGTCTGTCAATAACCTCAAAACTTGGGCGCTGCCAATCCGTAGAAGAAGTCGCTTTCATAGACCACAAAATGCTACCATCTTTGCCGTTCACAATGCTGCAATTGGAGTTGATATCACTCGTTTTGCTGAGTTCATTCCCCACAACGACCGACCGATAACGAGTCAGAATGTCAATAATTCGTTTGCCAATACTGATGCCCATAGAAGCAATATCGGACATATAGCGCTGTTTTTCGACCTGAACTTTCACCACTGCATCTACTTCCAGAAGTTCGGCCAATTCCTCAGCGGTCATTTTCCAAGACCTTCGAATCGAAATTTCGTGTTCATCTAAAATTTCATTGGTTTTCTCAACACTCTGAAAATCAACTTTCAGATGCTTAGATTTGGAAGGACTCCAATGAATTTGATTATACAGCGATTTTTGAAACGCCTTGCTTTCGGCTTCCTCCAATGCTTCAATATCTGAGTCGTCCATATCTTCGGGCATTTGACCCGTTAAGACCATTTCAACAGGCACAATAGCCAGAATTTGGTGGTTGGCACTGATTTTTTTGAAGTCAGAATTAAGGTAATAATCTTTTGAGCAACCCGTAAAAACGAAAGCAAATACAACAATACTAAACAATAATCTATTCATAAATAAATTGGAAGGTTAATGATTTCAAAGTATATTGTTAAGACTCCAAACTCTTCAAAAGTTTACTATAGCGACAAAGCTTTGGCAAATTTGGGCGTCAATTCTAACAATAAATTTGTTATTTTGTGACGCAAACCTTTTCGACTTGTCACTTTTGATGTTATATTCGAAAAAAGGAAAACAAAGCACTCAAAACAATTATTTGAATCCTTCATCCGATGAATAGATAATTCAACTCAAACCTATGAAAAACTTCTTCAAAAAACTATTTGGACCCAGCAAACGAGATGTATGGCAACAAGTTTCCAAAGCCGTCAATGCCCAATACATTGACGAGGGGTTTTTCAGCGTACCAAAGGTAGTTGCCAAACACGAAGATTGGGAAATTACCTTAGACACCTACACCGTTTCGACAGGCAAAAGCAGCACGACCTACACCAGAATACGTGCGCCATATGTAAGCAAAAATGGCTTTGAATTTCGGATATATCGAGAAGGGTTTTTTAGCAATATCGGCAAATTTTTTGGGATGCAAGACATTGAAGTAGGTTACGAGGAGTTTGACCGTGATTTCATTATTCAAGGAAACGACCCTTATAAGGTGGAGTTGCTTTTTGAGAATCCCGAAATCAGAGAATTACTACGCTCTATCCAAAGAATTGATTTGCGAGTGAAAGATGGATCGGGATGGCTCGAAAGCCGAAAAACCATCAAACCTGTTGACAGCCTTCACTTTCAAGTAATAGGCATCATAAAGGATGCCGAACAGCTCGAACTGCTTTTCAACCTATTTGCAGAGACCTTGGATCAACTTTGTAAGATTGGAGCAGCGTATAATGAAGAGCCTGAGTAAGGCATTAGATTTTGGATGAGGAAGGAAGGATGCGAGAAACGAGATGTTAATCAATTGGGGGCTAATGATTTTAGGTTAAAAAAATGAAATTCATAAATAATTAATTTCAGATTTTTATATTTTGTTTCATACTACTGTACATTTTTAATTCAACCACAAAAGGCACAAAGAAAACAAAAGTAAAGGACTGAAATTCAACCCTCTCTTTTGTGCCCTTTTGAGACTTTTGTGGTTCAAAAATCATTTTGTACAGCAGTATGATTTTGTTTCTCACTTCTCACTTCCAAACCTAACAGCATCCTCCAACATTCTTTTTCTTCAATGTTCCGCCTCCACAACACGCATTGGTCAATACCTTCAACTTTGAAATCGGTTCAGGAGCTCCACAAACGCCTGTTTCAGGTAAAACCAAATTCACCTTTTTTGCAGCCTTCCAATCGCCTGACAAAGCCGCTACTACGGAGCGAACTTGTTCATAACCCGTAGCCATCAAAAAAGTCGGCGCACGTCCATAACTTTTCATCCCAACGACATAAAAATCCTTTTCGGGTTGTTGCAATTCTACCGCACCATGAGGAGGAACTGTACCACAAGAGTGAACATTTGGGTCAATCAAATCCGCTAAGGCCGTCACACTTTCGACCACAGGATGCACATCCAATCGAACCTCTCTCAAAAAAGTGAAATCGGGGCGACTTCCCGTACAAGCAATGATTTCATCTATTCCTTCAATCACCATATTCTGTTCGTTTTGAAGTCCTGTGACAGTTAGCTGCCCATTCTCCTCTCCAATTTGGTGGAGATGAAAACCTGTGTGAAGCTGGAGTTTTTCCTCTTCAAGCAGTCGCTCCAATTGTTTACCGATTGCCCCTCGAGCAGGTAATTGATCTTTGTCCTTACCGCCAATGATTGATTTTACATTGCCCTTTCGAATGACCCAATGAATGTGAGTATGGGGGTAACTGTCTGTCAATTCCGACAGATTGAACAACACTTGTGCGGCAGAATGTCCACTCCCTACGACCAAAATATTTTTATTGGCATATCGCCTTGTATTTTCCTTCAAAATATTGGGAATTCCATAAAATATTTTGGAGAAGTTTTCGGCTTCTCCTACTGCAAAAACTCCTCCTGATCCCACAGGATTTGGCGTTTGCCAAGTACCAGAAGCATCTATCACTGCACGTACTTCAAAGTGATGATGCTGCCCATTATGAGAAGTTTGTACCACAAAAGGGTGACGTTCTCGGTTTCGAGTTTTGAGTTTGTCCAAGTTCTTGCGGTTTACTGCAATGACTCGGTGACCAAAGCGAATATTCGGTGCTATTGAAGGAAGCTCACTCAAGGGCTGTAAATAATTTTCAATCAATTCTTTACCAGTTGGCAGCGCTTTTTTATCAGGATATTGCCAAGCACTTTCCTCCAATAATTCAACTGTTGCGGCATCCAAATTAAATTCCCAAGGAGAAAATACTTGAACATGTTCCCAGCTTTTGACATTCGCTGCAACCTGTTCTTGTGCTTCAAAAAGCAAGAAAGGAATGTTTCTTTTTACCAAATGGGCTGCAGCAGCTAACCCAACAGGGCCAGACCCGATAATGGCTACGGGCAATGTTTGAAGATTTGATGTTTGCATAAGATGATTATTTTAATCGTTTATCGTAAATATAAGATTAAATGTTTTGAAAATAGGCTTTTACAGAGTAAAAATTAGGTTTCTTGATTTTATTAGTGTTGTCTTTCCGCCTAACAACAATTAGTTAAAGATTGAAATAATTTGGAAAAATAAGCTTGCATTTCCTGCCAAGTTTGTAGATTGACACAGTAACAAACTCGAGGACCGTCAATGTCTCCTTGAATCAAGCCTACTTTCTTCAGTTCCTTGAGGTGTTGAGAAACAGTAGATTGTGAAAGAGGTAATTCTTCTACAATATCTCCACAAATGCAAGATTTTTTGCTGATGAGCAATTGCAGTATGGCTATACGTGCGGGATGACTCAAAGCTTTTGCCAAAGCTGCCACACGAATTTCGGTAGGAGAAAATTCATTTTTTTTGGAATAAGCCATATGTATAGATTAATCGTTTATCGCAAAAATACGATAAAACTTATTAGGAAACAAATTTTTTTTGCATTAACTTTGTACTAAAACATCAAGTAAATTTAACGTTTATGAAATATTTGCTTAAAATCACCTTACTACTTATTGGCTTTCATCTCATAAGTTTTTCTTCTTACGCACAAAGTAAACAGTATTATAGTGTACAGTTGGGAGCTTTCAAGAAACCTAATATGGATGCCTTCAAAGGTGTTAAAGATTTAGGAAACCTGCATCAAGAGCAAACCAAATCGGGCTTAACAAGAATGTTGTTGGGGCAATATGGTCAAAAAACAGAAGCAGATGCGTCCTTAAAAGTTGCCCAAAGCAAAGGATTCCCTTCTGCATTTGTTATCAGACGTATGGTAGCAGAAGAACCCAAAGAGGAATTGCAGCCTACGTCAGATTATGTGAAGCCAAAACAGGAGGAGGATTTGCAGAATGTTAGTGAAACCTATGAGAAGGAGAAGCCCAAAGACGAAAAAAAGGATATTGATACAAAAACGGAACCTAAAAATGAAACGCCTCTTCCTCCTGACAATTCGGTACTTCCCGATGAGGTTTTTGTAGTTCAGTTGGCTGCTTTCAAAAACGATGTTCCCAAAAAAGATTTTGAATCCTTGAGCAACGAAGCAAGTGTGTACAAAAACAGCGAAGGGGATTGGACAAGGGTGGTTTTAGGCGCAAAAGAAAAAGCAGAAGACGCAAAGGCACTGATTGAAACAGCTAAAAAAGCGGGCTATGAGCAAGCATTTGTGAAAAAAGTATCGTCTAAAAAATTGGAGTTGCTCTTTCAATCCACTGTTCCCACCTCTAAGCCTGTCAAAGAGAAAACCAAGCCTGTGATAGATGAGGATGAAAAAGATTTGATAAAAGTAGAGGCGGATAAGGAGGATGAAGGGGGTGATGCCATAGTAGAAGCAGTGGATGAAAATGTTGACACTTCGAGCAAACCTTTGCCAATGAGTGACAAAATGGAAGCTGCAGCAGTGGCAAAGATTGACCTCATTGACGAAATTAACTGTATTGGCTGCAATGAAGCAGAAGATAATATTGCGATTGAAGGAACGGTTTTTCCCATCAGCGAGGACAACTTGTTGTTGGAAGGGCGCATGGCATACACAGGGGATATGTATTCTCAAACCATGTTGCTATCTTCAACAGATGGCGGCAAAAATTGGAAACAGGTGATTGCTCCTGATTTTGGATATGAGATTTTACATCTCGATTTTGTGAACGAAAAGGTGGGGTATCTTATCAACTTTTGGGTGGTAGAAGGTGCTGGCGATTTGAAGTTGTACAAAACAACCGATTCGGGCAAAACTTGGAATTTTATCAGTGCAATTCCCAAAAACGATTTCCTTTGTTTACCTCTGATTACCCAATTCACAGACGAACGAAACGGTTTGGTGATTTACGAGTGTGATGTTCCTGATCCTGGCTATTACGCATGGAGTACCATCAATGGTGGCCAAAAATGGGTTTCGATTGGAGGTATTGACGAAGTAGATTATCAGGCTTTTCTGAAAACTGCTGCGGATACCAAACGTAAGAAAGAATTGGCGAGTGAAGAGTTTACGGATGTTTCGGGTAATTCGAGTTGGAAACAAAAAACAACAGATGACTACATCATCCTTTACAAAATCAACGAGAAAGGAGCTTGGCAAGAGGTCAGCCGCCTAAAACGCAAGTATAAAAAAGTGGATGGGAAGATTGAGGCTTTACCGGTTAAGTAAGTAGTAAAAAAAATTAGAATTTTAATAAAAACGTTACTTTTAGGCGGACGCAAGTTGTTTGTAACTAAAATGATAAATCGTGAATCGTTTCTTATTAATTGTAGCTATTCTAAGTCTGTTGAGTGTCCTTTCTTGTGAAAGCCCCAGTCCTAATATGGATGATAAAGGAGTAGACGAATTAAAATCCCTTGAATTGGATCACGAAATCGACAAGCAAGAAATGGATTTTCAGGACGTTTACTACGTTCCCATTTATTCAGATATTTACATTGACGACCAAACTCCCAAAAGCCTATTGTCTGCCACATTGAGCATCAGAAATACGAGCTATCGTGATTCTTTGTTCGTTTCCAAAATAGACTACTTCAATACCCACGGAGACTTAGTGAGGAGTTATATAGACAATCCCATTAGCCTCCCTCCAATGGCAACAGTCAATTATGTGGTGGAAAAAGAAGACGACACTGGTGGCTCAGGAGCAAATTTTATTGTTGCTTTGAATGCTAAAAACAGCAAGGTAAAACCTTTGATTCAAGCAGTCATGATTGGTCAATACAGCAACAAAGGGTTTGCGTTCTCGACAGATGGTTATTCGATTAACAAATAAAGCAGACGACGCACTATTCCACCACCAACTTTTTTGTCACCATTCCATTCTTATCCTTCAATACCACCAAATAAACCCCAATTGGAAAGTCTCTGGTGTCTATCGAAAACTGCTTGTTGGCCTTCGATAATTGAAGCTCTTGTGAAAACCATTGGCGACCTGCCACATCCAAAACTTCCACTGTTGCAGCAATATTTCTTTGTAAATCAAATTGAAGTGAAACAAAACCATTGGCAGGATTGGGATACAAAATCCACTTATTCAAGCCTTCTATGACTTCAATATCCGTTACAAAAGTTACCTCAATTTCATCCATTACCTCACAACCCTCTGCGGTAATAATCGTCAAGCTGTATGTTCCCGACTCATTCACCAAAATACTCGGAGTAGATTCGCCATTGGACCACAAATAAGTAACATTTTCCAGATTTGCAGCCTCTAAAAGTACCGATTCCCCTTCATTCTGAACAATGTCTTCACCCAAATCCAGTACAGGTATCGGCAATTCATTTACAGTCACTTCCCCCTCAGTCGTACAGCCATTGGCATCCGTCACCAAGACTTGATAATCATTGGGCAAAAGGTCGGTAACAATCCCCGTAGTCGCACCATTGTTCCATTCAAAAGTGAAAGGCGACAACCCGCTCAAAATCGTAGCTATCGCTTCCCCTGACTCATTGTCACAACTTGGAGTAGCGCTTACATTTGCTCTTACATCCTCAAATATTTCGATGCTGATAACAGTTCGCTCACTCTCACAAGCACCATTCACACTCGCCACTTCAAAAGTGTAATTCCCCGGTTCACTGATGAAATCTCCTGTTTTGAACACATCCGCATTGAAGGTTTGTCCCTCTTGCAGTAAATTCCCCTCGCCATCATACACATTGAAGGTAATCGGACAGTTGCAAAATTCGGGGAAACCCATTAAATCCAATTCCGGTGCAGCCTCCACACCGCAAACTTCTACCACATCTGCGCTTACTTCAGGAGCTTTTGGAAGGTTGTGTACCAGAATAACTTCCGTATGCGCTGCACCACAGCTATTGCCTCCGCCTTGGTGCGTCACCACAAATGCTCCAGAATTGGTATCGCCCAATACCGCCATGAAAGTGATTAACTTATTTCCCTCATCATCGGTCGTTACCACAATTTCCGACCCGATATCCGTCAGCCAATGTCCGCTTGTATTGTTGGAAACGATGGTCAAAGGTAAATCACTCACACAGACTTCAAATACTTCCCCCTCGGTTGTCCACTCAGCATCAAATACATCAATCACTTCAATCGTTTGTTCTTCAATACTTGTACAACCATTTTCGGTAATCGTGTAGGAAATGCTCACTTCGCCTATCGTACTGGGTGTCCATATATTTCCTTCAATCGCTTCGCCATCTACTGCAAAAGTTCCGCCTGTATTTTGGAGTGCTACAAAGGTCAACTCCCCATCAGCTATACAAAACTCAAAAGGCACAAAAAAGCTGGCATTGGGCGCACCATCATCACTGATAGTTGCTGTCTGTATCACTTCACAACCGCTTGCGTCTATGATCAATAGTGTGTAAGTTCCCGCCAAAAGACCTTCTGCTGTTTCAGTCGTAGAGCCATTTTCCCAAAGAAAAGTATAAGGCGCAGTACCGCCCGTCACACTAGCTATTGCACGACCATTTGCTTCATTGCAGTTTGCATTTTCTATTTCAATGCTGATGGTAGGAGGCGAAATTGTTTTTACTTCAATGTTTTGAGTCGCTGTACAGCCATCGCCATCCGTCACCACTACCTCGTATTCTCCTGCTGCAATATCGTCCAAACTGCTGCTCGTTTCGCCTGTATTCCAAGCGTAGGAAAAAGGAGGAGTACCGCCCATGATTTGTAGTGAAATGCTGCCATTTTCTTGATTGCAAGTTGTTTCCGTTGTATGGACTTCGATTCCTTCAATACCCGCTAAAGCTTCCACCGTAAAAGTTTGAGACTCAGAACAACCATTGGCATCTGTCACCAAGATATTGTAGAAGACACCGCTGAGTAATTCGTTCACTGTTTCGCCAGTTTGTCCATTCCCCCATTCAATTGTGTAGGGAGGAGTACCGTCTGTAATAGTAGCTGTTGCACTGCCAAAATCTTCCCCACAAGGCTGTGAAATGTTGAGTTCGATAGAAGGAGGAACTGCAATATTGGCTTCTACTTCAATGTCTTGAAAACTAATACATCCCGAAGCATCGGTTACTTCCAGACTGTAATTTCCACCTTCTTCAATGTTGATGAAATCACCCGTCTCGCCTGTACTCCAAGCATAGGAATAAGGAGCAGTCCCACCCGAAACATTGGCTGCAATTGTGCCCTCATTGTTGCAGTTGGGAGCGATAGCAGAGAGTGAAATAATGGGCAAATCTACAATTGAGATGATTTCGATGGTTTGGATATTGGTACAGCCGTTGGCATCGGTCACGACTACCGAATAATCACCCGATTCGGTGACGTTGATGGATTCGCTCGTTTCGTTGGTATTCCATTGAAGAGAATAAGGAGCAGTACCGCCTGAAATATTCGCCGCTATCAGACCGCTTTCATTGCAGGAAGGAGGAGTACCTGTCAAGGTAATATTTGGCAAACCGAGATCTACTAAGGTGATATTTTGAAGGGCAGTGCATCCTACTACATCTGTTACCAATACTGTATAGTCTCCTGCTTCCAAACCATTTGGATTGGGAGTGTTTCCGATTTCTGAGGTATTCCATTGATACAAAAAAGGTGCTGTGCCGTTGTTCGTGACAATGTGGATACTTCCATTGGCTTCTTCGCAAGTCGGTGAGGTGGTAATGGTCTCCAAAGTTGGAGTAGTGGTATTAGTGATGGTAATGGATTCGGTGGTTGAACAATCGTTGGCATCCGTTACGACTACTTCGTAAGTTCCTGCCGCCAAATTGGAAAGGGTAGGAGTGTTTGCGCCATTTGTCCACTGAAAGGTCAGAGGGGCAGTGCCACCAGATACCGAAGCCGTTGCTGTGCCATTGTTTTCTCCACAAGTAGCATTTTCGGAAGTGATGTTTGCACTGATAGCACATCCTACAACTTCAGGTGCGTCAATGGTAGGTGATTGCTCGTTGTTGTTTTGTCCCATGATTTGAGGAGCGAGAAAACTTTGATAGACATAACCTGTGCTGTTATCTTGCACAAAAACTACGGTTCGCATCTCATTGACATCTACGTAATTGGGTAGGGTATAAGAGACATTGACCGTTGAAGTCGTGTTGGCAGACATAGCCATAATCGTTGTACCGTTGGAGTTTGGCAACATTTTTCGCATCACATAAGGGAATTTTTTTTCACCATTACTACCCGGCGCAGAAGAATAGTTTACTTCCTTTTCTACTGCCACAACATGCACCCGCAGGCTGCTAGAATTGATGGGAATGAGAGCCTCTATTTCTACTTCAATGTCGACGACATTGCCCGTCTTGCTTTCATTCACCATAATATTGACCCCACTGCTAATGTTGGTCAAGAAGTTAATGGTGCTTTGATTAACATTGCCAGGGTTGCCTGCATATTGTCCGCCATCCATTACCGCCGTTGGTACACCACTGACTCCATAGTAGCCAACTCTTGCATTGGCATCGGCAGAGTTTTGTTGGTACATGGGGTCGTATCCAGGCCAAGAAGTGTGGTATTTTATGGAAGCTACTTGATCGCTGTTGTTTTCCAGAAGGGCATCAAATCCTGGATTGTAAATGGCACAAGGTCCACAGGAAGCATTGGTGAAATGCTCTGATAATGCGATTCGGACAGGCATTTGCATTAAGGAATTGAAGGTGGTTTCCAATAGGTCATTGCTGGGGTTGTCGTCTGCTGAGTTGTTGATATTGCTTGCCCATACTTTCAAAGTGTGCTCTCCTGCAAGGGGCATCCAAGGAATATTGTGACTGAAATCAAAGGAGGCATTGCTAAAGAAAGGAATGTTATAGGTTTGGGTGTGAATCGTTCCATTCCCTACTTGCCAATTCAGGTCAAAGGAATTGACAAAAGTAGTTCCCAGATTCATGATGCGTCCCGTAATGGTGTGTTCGGTATTGGCAAGCAAGAGTTGGGGCATGGACATACTGACCACAGCCAAGTCCAAAGGCTGCTGTTCTATGATAAAAAGGTTGGTTTCTGAAGCACCAAAATTGCCGCCCGAAGCATAAGTCGTATTTCCTGCGCTGACGCTGTAGTTGCCATTGCCGAAACTGCAACAGATTCCATCTCCATAGACATCATAAATGGTGAATCCTATGGTGGCATTATCTGGAACACAGACGTTTTGAGAATAAGTATTGTTGGCTGTCGAATAGGGACCTCCGCTTGCATAGACAGTACCTGTAATCCAGTTTTTGAGTTCCCAAGTGGTTTCATCGGGATAGTTGTCGGTCTGGATACTGATGGTGATTTGAGTTTGGTTTGCGGGGCATTGGGCTTGTAGAGAGTGATTTGTAGTGAATAAAAGAAAGCTACAAATCGCTATGGTTATTAGAGGACGGAAGTAAAGACTTCGAAACATGATGGCTTGTTTTAGAATTGGATAGATGCTCTTTTTATATAATAGCGAGTAAAAATACAAAAAATAATTATTCATGGGTAAAGGAACGGTAAAGTGTTGGATTTGAAGTAGGAAGATTGTCAGAGAATAGGCTTCTTTTGAAGTAGAAGTTTACAAATAAAATTCAAAAAATACGATGATATGAAAATTTACATTACATTGAGAGTATATTTGTGAAAAAAGCCTGTATTTTTATTCTCAATTATTCATTACTCATGTCCAAATACAGTTTCAAATACGATTTTAGTGAAGGAGCACATCCACGAATCATTGAAGCCTTGACACGTTCCAATATGGAACAGCAAGGAGGTTATGGTACAGATGATTACAGTCAGCAAGCCAAAGAGTTGATTCGTAAAAAAATTAACAACGCCAATGCAGATATTTATTTTGTATCAGGCGGAACGCAAGCTAATTTGATTGTTATTTCGGCAGTTTTACACACTTTTGAAGCGGTAATTTCTCCCAAAACGGGACATATTTACCAACACGAAGCGGGAGCGATTGAAGCAACAGGTCATCGAATCGAAACGGTCGAAAAGGCAGATGGTAAGTTGACTCCTACGGATATTGAACAAATTTTGGAGGCTTATTTTCCGCCCCACACCATTCAGCCTAAAATGGTCTATCTGACTCATGCCACCGAATTGGGGACGATTTACTCCAAAGCAGAGCTGCAAGCGATTTGGGAATTGTGCCAACAAAAAGACCTCTATTTGTTCATTGATGGAGCACGTCTTGGAGCGGCTTTGTGTTCCGAAGAAAGCGACCTCACTTTGTCTGAATTGTCGGCAATGTGTGATGTGTTTTACATTGGAGGTACTAAAAATGGAGCACTACTGGGGGAGGCAATTGTCATCAACAACGATAAACTCAAAGTGGGATTTGAATCGCACATCAAAATGCGGGGTGGCTTGATGGCAAAAGGCAGATTGTTGGGGATTCAATTTGTAGAACTTTTTCGAGATGGCTTGTTTTTTGATTTGGCTCGACATGCCAACCGAATGGCACAAAAAATCAAAAACGCTCTTATATCTCAAAATATTCCTTTGCATTCAGAGTCACCTACCAATCAATTGTTTGTCATCATGCCCAACAAGCTCATTGAAAAACTCTATGAAAAATACGAGTTCTATACCTTCTTCAAATACGATGAGAACAGTTCGGTGACGAGGTTGGTGACTTCTTGGGCAACAGATGAAAAGGTTGTGGAGGAGTTTATTGAAGATTTGATAAAATGGGCAAGAGTGAGTTAATTGTTTGAAATCCCAATCATCCATTACTACAAAATCCCTATCCGCTTCAATTCCCAAAAACACCGACTCGTCGCTGCAATATCCGCTGCTGCATTGTGGGCATCCGAAAAAGATTCTCCAAACAATCGGTCGTACAATTCCTCCAATTTGGGCCACTTATAACCATAATTCCCAGGAATTTGACAAAAATCCGTCGAGGCCTTCATCGTACAAATCGTATTTTTTGAAGGAATTGAATTTCGAAAGCCATTCCTGAGAAATTCTGCTCCCATGATTTTTTCATCAAAACTCATATTGTGGGCGACCAAATGAGTGGACTGATTGATTTTTTGTTCAAAATCTGTCAAAACGTCCATTAAGTCTTCGCCTTCTGCCATTGCTCTTTCGGTTGATATGCCATGAACTCTTGATGCGCCAATGGGAATTCGGAAGCCTACGGGTTTGATAATTTGGTCATTTTGAGCCATTAAATTACCTTCGTTGTCATACAGAGCCCATGCCAACTGCACCAATCGAGGCCAGTTGTCCACTTGCGTAACAGGAGCTTTCCAGTTTTTGGGCAAACCTGTGGTTTCGGTATCAAAGAATAAATACATAATATTGAAAATCAATGAAAAATTGAATAATAGAAAAAGCAAAATCGGTGTTCTAAAACCCAAACGCATTTTTGGGTGTTAAAAGGCTGTATTTAATAAAAACGAATAAAGAACAATCGGTATGCAATATAACGAATTAACTCCTGAAGAAGAAAGAATCATTGAACATAAAGGTACTGAAATGCCTTTTAGGGGGGAATATTACCTTCATAAGGTAGATGGGACTTATATTTGTCGTCGCTGCAATGCTCCTCTTTATGACTCCAAAGACAAGTTTTCGTCGGGGTGTGGCTGGCCCAGCTTTGATGATGAAATTGAAGGAGCTGTCAAGAAAGAAACAGATGCCGATGGTCGCCGAACCGAAATTCTTTGCAGTAATTGTGATGGACATTTAGGACATGTATTTGTAGGCGAAAGATTCACCGAAAAAAATACCCGTCACTGTGTCAATTCTCTTTCGATGCGATTTATTCAGAGAGGCGAGGAATTGCCCAAAGTCATAAACGTAGATGCGTAAGTGGGTTGCTCGTTCAAGCGATCACCCTTGAACGAAACCCAAGTTGCGAGTCTCAAATTTTTTTAATTAAAAGGCATGAAGTAAAAAAGCAAACTCAAAAACGAACAAATCATGAACCACAACAATAATAAAGAAAACTTAGAAACAGCCACTTTGGGCGCAGGGTGTTTTTGGTGTGTAGAAGCCATTTTTCAACGGTTGAAGGGTGTCCACTCAGTCGTTTCTGGTTACTCCAATGGACATGTTCAAAATCCTACTTACAAGCAAGTATGCGGAGGCAACACAGGTCATGCCGAAGTAGCACAGATTACTTTTGACCCTTCAGTCATTTCTTTTGAAGAACTCCTCGAAGTTTTCTGGACAACCCACGACCCAACTACTCTCAACCGACAAGGGAATGATGTCGGAACTCAGTATCGTTCAGGGATTTACTATCACAATGACACTCAAAAAGCGATTGCAGAAAAGTCAAGACAAGAAGTTGCTCCGACTATTTGGAATGGCAATATTACCACCGAAATTGAAGCGATTGATAACTACTCTGCTGCCGAAGATTATCACCAAAACTACTTCAATCAAAATGGAAGTCAAGGCTACTGTGCCTATGTCATCAATCCAAAAGTGCAAAAAATGAAGAAAAAATTTGGTGAGCGATTGAAGGAGGAGTATCAGTAATCGGTTAGATTACTGTATTGTTAGGATAAAGCAATCATCAACACAAAATCAAAATAAACACATCAAAATACTATGTCCAAAATTTTTACTCCAAACTTAGGGTTATTCTTATTTGCTCTTTTTATCATTTCGAGCTGTACTCCTCCCAAAAGAATCATAGTAGAACCTACCTACAACGATGATGGAACTGTTACGATGCCCGCAGGTGCACACTACAAAGCAGGCAAAGGAAAACGCACCTTTTTTGGTGACCACTATCGGGATGCTTGGACAACTCCTGTAAAAATTCCAATCATCCAATTGGGTGAAGTAGAAGGAGGCTTGAAACCTCTCAAAAAGGGAGGTGGAATGCAGACACTATCCCTTCGGTTGGAGAATGAAGAAGGCAATCAGTTTGTACTACGAACCATTGACAAAGACCCTTCGTCGGTTGTACCAGAAGAATTTCAGGAAACCTTTGCCGTAGATTTGATTCAAGACCAAATTTCGGCAGGACATCCCTATGGAGCGTTTGCCATTCCAAGAATGGCGGAAGCCATTGGCATTTACCACACCAATCCCAAATATGTGTTTATTGGAGAGGACCCCAATTTGGAGGAATTTCAAAAAACCTTTGCCAATCGTTTGTACCTCTTTGAAGAAAGACCCAATGACGATGAAAGCGACCGTCCCTTTTTCGGGAGTGCCAAAGACATTGAAGGGACACCTGATGTAGTCGAAAAAATTCAAGAAGACCACGACCATGTTGTAGATGAACATTTTACAGCACGTAGTCGTTTGTTTGATATTTTTATCAACGATTGGGATAGACACGACGACCAATGGCGTTGGGCACAAATAGACACAGGAAAAGGCAAGGTATATCGTCCAATTCCAAGAGATAGAGACCAAGCATTTTACAAATTTGATGGCGTTTTACCGTCTTTAACAAACCGAAAATGGGGGCTTCGCAAGTTTCAGTGTTTTGATCATGAAATCCGTGACATTGCAGGTATAGCCTTCAATGGGCGACACTTTGATCGCACTTTCACGACTCGCTTGAACAAAAAAGAGTGGTTAGATATTGCCAAAGAACTACAAACACTATTGACAGATGAAGTTATTGAAGCAGCGATTAGAGATATGCCCAAAGAAGTATTCGATATTGATGGTCCAGACATTATCAGCAAACTCCAATCTCGCAGAAAATTGTTGGTCAATACCGCAGAGCGATTGTACAATGAGTTGGCCAAAGAAGTAACCGTAGTTGGTTCGGACGACAAAGAAGCTTTTGAAGTGAATTTTGTGAACGACAACGATGTAGAAGTGACTGTTTATAGATTGTCCAAGAAAAAAGAAAAAAAGCAAAGTGTTTTTTACCAGCGTATTTTTCATGCCGATGAGACTGAAGAGGTTAGACTATTTGGTTTGGGGAAAGACGACACGTTTACCTTCAAAGGTGACGGAAAGAGGAACATTTTGGTGCGTGCCGTTGGCGGAAAAGGCAATGATGAGTTCATGGATGAAACCACAGGAAGTGGCAAAAAAGTCAAAATATACGATACCAAAGAAGGCAACAAGTTAGAATTGGGTAAAGGTACGGTCAATAAGACTTCAAAGGATACAATCGTTAATTACTACAATCGAAAAGAATTCGAAAACAATGTCACCACTCCCGCCTTGTTTTTTGGCTTCAATCCCGATGATGGATTACTATTAGGCGGCGGCGTAACGATTGTCAATCACGGATTTAGAAAAGAACCTTATGCCAGCAAGCACACCATTGTAGGAAATGCTTCTTTGGCAGCAGAAGCTTTCAATTTTAAATACAATGGCGATTTTACAAATGCTATCGGCAAATGGAATTTAAACTTAGATTTAGATGTCAGTTATCCCAATGCTACCCGCAACTTCTTCGGCTTAGGAAATGAAACACCTGAATTTGGCATTACGGATATTGTGATTGACGAAGAAGATGAAAACAACTTCAATAGGGTGAGACTTCAACAAATCGAATTTTACCCAAGCCTCCGCAAAAAGTGGAATGAAGAACGTCAATCTATTTCATTCGGACCACACTATCAATGGACAGATGTAGAGCGTACAGAAGGACGTTTTGTAGATATGGCTGAATCTGGATTGATGGTAGAAGATTTTGCAGCAAGTCAATATGTAGGAGCAAAATTAAAGTACCAATATGCAAGGGTCAATAGTTTGCGGATGCCGCTTGCAGGAGGAATATTTAACTTAGATGCAAGTTGGAATAACCGTATAGATGCCAATCAAGACAAGAATTTTTTCCGATTAGGAGGAGAATTTAAAGGCTATGTACCACTGGGAAAAATATCTGTTTTTGCAGTCAGAGTGGGAGGCGCACACAACTTTGGCGACTTTGAATTTTTTCAAGCAAATACACTTGGTAACATACAAAATTACAGAGGCGCACGAAGATTCCGTTATGCAGGACAAACCAATTTTTACCAAAATACCGACCTCCGTATCAAGCTTTTTGACATCAAAAACTACATCTTACCCACAACCGTAGGATTGATTCTCTTCAATGATTTTGGGCGAGTTTGGGCAGATGAAGATACTTCTGATGTGATGCATCATGCCTATGGAGGAGGGGTGTTTTTTGCACCTTTCGGAATGGCAGTATTTAGAGCAACTTACGGAATGTCCAAAGAAGACAACCTACTGACGATTGGTGCAGGATTTCTTTTTTAGGAAAGGGATTTTATTGGTAACTTTGTGAGTTCCAAAAACATCTATAAATCTCTATGGAAGAACGTTACCAAGAAGCTGTTGAAAAAATTGAAGCTGCAATCAGCAGTCATGCCACTGTATTGAATCTAAGCGGTCTGGCTTTGACACAATTGCCTGCTCAGTTATTTGAGATGAAGCAATTAAAGGAATTGTATATCCAAAACAATTGCCTCAACGTTTTGCCTGGAGACATCTGTAAGTTCACTCAACTGCAAAAATTGGATGCGAGTAACAATCAAATTCTTCAAATTCCAAAGAGTATTGCAAACCTATCACACTTGGTCGAACTCGATCTAAGTGACAATCAAATCAGTAGTCTCCCTCGTGAAATGGGACAACTGCAATATCTGCGACGCATTGATTTGGGGAAAAACCGACTCAGTGGTCTCCCTAAAGCTATCAAACAACTGACTCAATTGCGAGAGTTGTATCTCAATTCCAATAAGTTGGCCGCTTTGCATGAATCTATTGGACAATTGAAGCTATTGCAGAAATTTTACTTGAATGGAAACAACATCAACAAACTTCCTGCTGCAATTGGAGAAATGAGCGAACTGCAATTGTTGGACATCGAAAACAACAAACTCAACACGCTTCCAACCGTAATTGGCAAATTGCAGCACCTCCAAGAATTGTATCTTGCCAACAACCAAATCAGCAATTTACCCAACGAAATTGGCAATCTTTCTCGTCTTCGAGTTTTGGATTTGAGTCGCAACTATTTGTCGAGTTTGCCTAATGAAATGGCAAAATTGAAAGGCCTCAAAAGCAACAGCAATGGGGCAGAATGGAACAGAGGATTGAATCTAAAAGGCAATCGCTTCAATGTGCCTGATGAAGTATTGGGTAGAGAACCCGCAAGTATTATTCAATATATTCAAGACCTGCAAGCTTCAAAGAAAAACAAACCTCTCTATGAAGCCAAACTGATATTTATTGGTTCAGGATTTGTTGGAAAAACCTCACTTATCAATATGGTGACGGCAGGACACTTCGACAACAACGAAACCATTACGGATGGTATAGAAATTCGGGACTGGAAAATCCGTAGAGGAAGAGACGAAATCAAACTGCATGTATGGGACTTTGGAGGTCAGGAAATTATGCACGCTACCCACAAGTTTTTTATGACTTCGAGAAGCGCCTATGTCTTGGTCAGCAATCCGAGGGCGGAAGATAAATACGGTGATTCGGAGTTGGAGTATTGGCTCAAGTTGATTCGCTCCTACGCAGGAACTGTGCCGATTGTGGTGGCTATCAACAAATGCGAAACCCACAAAATTTCGATTCCAAAAGGGGAAATCAAAGATAAATACCCGAATATCGTTGGTTTTGTAGAAACTTCCTGTGCCAAAAATGTAGGCATTGGAGAATTGAAGCGAACGATTCGCAGAGCGATTACCCAATTGAAGCACATTGACGATTTGCTCCCACAAAGCTATTTCGACATTAAAGCCAGATTGGAGGAACACAACGAAGACTATATTCAATACAATGATTACGAGCGCATTTGCAAAGAAGTGGACCCTGACTTCAATCCCAATAGTATGCACACGCTGGTCAATCTATTGCACGATTTGGGGGTGATGCTCAATTTTAGCGAAGACCGCCGACTACGTGAAACGCAGGTGTTGAATCCTGAATGGGTGACAAAAGGCGTGTATCAAATTATTAGTTCCAATCGTTTGGTCAAAAGACGAGGTATATTGACCGTCCGAGATATTTCGAAGCTGTTAGACCCTGCCAAATATCCTACGGTCAGAGAACGGTTTTACATCATGGACATCATGGAGCGTTTTGAATTGGCGTATCAGATGCCTGATGTTCGAGAGACCTATTTTATTCCAGGTGCTTTTCCGATTGACAAACCTACTAAATTGGTGTGGAACAATAAGCATCAAGAACACCTGTTTTTTCAGTATCACTATGATGTGATGCCGAGCAGCATTATGAGCCGTTTTATTGTGAAAGTGCATCCTTTTATTAGAGGACGTGATTACTGGCGAAATGGGGTGATACTAAGCAAGGGGCATTGTGATGCAATGGTAAAAGCGGATCCTAATGAACGAGTCATTTACATCGAAATTGTTGGAAAAAGTAACAAGCGGGATGTGTTGGCTTTTATTCGCTCTCAATTTGATATCATTCACGCTCGTTTGAATCAGCTGAGTGTTTCTCAAAAAATACCTGTTGATGAAAGTGGGGAAGTTGTATTGGACTTTGAAGACTTGTTGTTTTTGGAGGAAATAGGGGAGGAGTTTGTGCCTGTGAGAGAATTGCGAACCAAGGTTAGTGTAAAAAAACTCTTGAATGGCATTGAGGATGAAGGAGTAAGAAAGGAAAATCGCCTTCAAAAAAAGGCAGAAATCAAATCAACGGATATGGAAATTGCCCATATTCCGACTGATTTGGTGGAGCGAGCACATCAATTTGCTGTGATGGGTGATGGCACAGATATGAGTGAGAAACCGCCTGCAAAAAGTTGGAAACAACAGATTTGGTGGCAATTAGTAGGGGGAATTGCATTGTTGGCGGCTCTTGCTGAGTTGACAGGTTTTACATTGAAGGAGATTTGGGATGCGATTTTTCATGCTTCAAATTAGAATGTTGGGTATTTTATACTTTCTGAACGACAAAAGAATCAAAAGGGCACAAAAGGAGTTTGGAGTATTCTTTTGTTTACTTTGTGCCTTTTGTGGTTTGAAGACTTCATTTTATACTTTCTGAACGACAAAAGAATCAAAAGGGCACAAAAGGAGTTTGGAGTATTCTTTTATTTGCTTTGTGCCTTTTGTGGTTTGAAGACTTCATTTTATACTTTCTGAACGACAAAAGAATCAAAAGGGCACAAAAGGAGTTTAGAGTATTCTTTTATTTGCTTTGTGCCTTTTGTGGTTTGAAGACTTCATTTTATACTTTCTGAACGACAAAAGAATCAAAAGGGCACAAAAGGAGTTTGGAGTATTCTTTTGTTTACTTTGTGCCTTTTGTGGTTCAAAGACTGCATTTTATACTTTCTGAACCACAAAAGAATCAAAAGGACACAAAAGGAGTTTGGAGTATTCTTTTGATTACTTTGTGCCTTTTGTGGTTCAAAAAACACATTAATAAGACCATAAATTATGCTCTTTCTCAAACAACTCTTGTTTGATGCGCTCTGATTCTATCAAAGCATCTCGACCCGTTGCATAGTCTTTGATGCGTCGGTCTTGAATATTGGATTCTTTTACAATAAAACTGGCAAACATTCGGGCTTCTAAGAGGTCTTCCCAAGTCAAACGTACACCGTCATTTTGACGATTGAAGGTTTCTTTGGTGACCAAATACTTGCGGAAACTTGGATAATATGCCCAAAACATGGCTCGTTGTCCTCGATAGTTGCCATTGTCATCAATCACATCCATAATGGGCGCAATTCCTAAGATTCGGACAATCATTCGAGAGCTTTCTTCGTCAAAAACCCAATCTTCTTTGAGGCGGTAAGACTGAACGGCTTCCCAGTTGAACTCGTTTGTCACAATTTCCATTTTTTCCTCATAAGTCACAGGATCAACCACCATAATGGTATCAACTCCTCCCAAAGTTTCTTCTACTTCTCGAATGTTGGTAGGCATAGTAAAGTCCTCATCCGTAAAGATGTAGGCATCCTCATGCTGTTTGGTGATGTCGAGTAATATGTTGATAAATGGATTGGTAGGAGTTACAAAAACTTGGTTCATCTTTTGACGGGTATCAATCAATCGCCAAATTCGTTTTTGCCAAAACACATCGGCTTCTCGGATGTCTTCATAAGGTAATATTTTACGTTGTTTTGCAATCGTTCGCTCATAAATACCATCTATCACCAATGGTTTTCCAGCCTGTTCTTCTGGAGATTCAGGGCGGTAACTTTCTTTCTTGGGTTTGGTATCGTCGTCTGTGGTTTCGTAAGACTCGCCTACTATTGGAGTTGTAATATTATCAATAGTTGTAGATAAATTTCTGTCTGTCTGTGCTTTTACTATAATTGTTGAACAACCAATAGCCAACAGTAGAAGAAACAAAAGATTTTTCATAAGATACAAATAATTTGAAGTGAATAATAAATTGTTTCAAGTATTGTAAATACTAAGTAGTTGTTTTATCAAATAAGGTATATCAATAGTTTATTAAGGTGAAAAAATAAAAATGTAGATGGAATTGTGGGTTTAAGACGCTGCTTAAACACAATAGTTTAATACACAAAAAGAATGATTGTGTATGTGTTTTTGACGGCCTTATAACGCTTATAACCAGTATTTTGTTTTATTTTTCTGCAAAAAAATAAAAGACCAAACTTCAAAAATATTTATCAATCATAACTCATCATTCTCCACGAACTAAAGCCCTGAACCACTCATTTAGGGCTTTGCTATCAGGCTGTGTGTTGGGTAATTCTTTTGCGATTTGGTGCAGAGCTGACAATTCTGCTTCCGCAAAATCGTGTATCAAAGGAACTCGGTCAATATAGGCTCCCTCCAATGCCCTTTCTTTTCGCTGTAAGAGTTCTTCAATCTCCTTCAATAACTCCTCCTTTCCTTCAATGAGCGGCAACAAGTTTTGAAATTCCATTGGAGGTGCTTCGTGTCGTTCTGCAATCCATTTGGCGCACAACAAAGGACGTAGTACATAGAAGTATTTTTTGATATTGACCTTATCTTTTTGCAGTTCCGTTTGGACAATCTTTCGAGTCAAACCGAGGTAGTGATGAATCGCTGCCCTTGGCGCAAAATATTGTGGAGCTAAGGCTCGCAGTTTTTCAACAAAGCCGTTTTCGTTATGATACACAATAGGCGACAACATCCACGCAAATATTGAAGCATTGGATTTTTGCATCAATCTCAATACTTTGCGAATGTCCCAGCCTACGATGTCGAGATTATCGGCATCTAAAGGCAGGGTGATGTGGTCGGTTTTTTCGTTGATAGACAAATACCAGTCTATGGATTTGATATAGATAAACCGCACATCGTAGTCGCTATCAGGTGAGGGAAATCCCCATGCTCGGCTGCCTGACTCACAAGCATAGAGGATTTTTACTTGATGCGTTTTTTCGATTTTTTGGAGGGCACTTTGTATTTTTTTCAGCATTTTGAAGGCTATTTATGTAAGGATTTTTTGGAGGTAAAAGAGGAGTCAAAAATTTTCGATTAATCGTCCTCTCCCGCTTCTCTTAATATTCCATCTACGATTTTCATTCTGTCTTTGCATTTCGTGGTGAGTTCTGCGAGTTTAGCTTTGCGAAGGTCCACCAAAGATTTGGCAAATTCTACTCGCTTTTCATACAGTTTTTCCTCAATGTCGCGCTGTTCGTCCAACACCTTGTTTTCTGCAATAGCGATTTTTCTATCCTCTTGCAGCTTGTGGAGTAGATTTTTTTGGTAGTCCATTTTATCGTAATAGGGCTGATTTTTCAAAATATAGGCATTTTTCAGTTGTTGATTAAGGGCATCGTATTGGTCATCTTCCTGCATGTCGGTTGTTATCATTCGTTTGTTTTGACGCACCATTTTTTTGTTTTCCTTAATCATCGCAATTGCCGCACTGTCTTTGACTGCTTTCTCAGACAACAATATATCTATGGTATCCAAAATCGCATCGTTGTGGTCTTCCAGACCTTTGATATTGATGTTTTTGAAGCTGTCAATTCTCATTCCATAAGGTTCTATCTGCTTCAATTTGGCATAAGAGATGTTCAATTGGGTGATGAGATCCATGTTTTGTCGGATTTGCGGAGCATAGGAATGTTCAAATTCCCAATTTTGAGCCATTTTTTTGTAGAAATACAGCGTACTATCTCTCAATCGTTGAGAATCTGCCATTGCCTCTTCAATAAGTGGTTTGTTTTTTTCGACAATGGATAGATTGATTTGCAGCAAAGAATCGGCTTCTTCTCGTTGTTTTTTAGGTCTATCCACATCCTTCAAGTCGTCACTTGTTGCCTCTTTTGCCTTGTCCTCCCATCCTTTTGCTCGTTCTGACAAGCGACTGATTCTTTCACTGATTTTATCCGATTCTCGACCGAATCCTTCAATCATTTTGGTATTGCGGGTTGTGTAAGCTTTGTTGGGTTTCATGATTTCGCTATGACGAGCAGTTAACTTACTTTTTTCGTGGCTGTAAATTGCAGAAATATCTGTTTTGTACAGTTGTGCATTTTCCAAAGCCAGCAAATAGTGTTTTTTGGCTTGTTTACACACACTCACATTGCGGGTACGGCTTTCGGTTAAGTCAAGTGCATAGCCTGCGCTGCTGTAAGTAATCAGTTTGTGATTTCGAGGATTGTATTCCAGTGCATTTTTGGCAACATATACGGGTTTGTAGAAAGAATGAGACTTGTCGTATTTCGCAAGGTGGCGGTCATAGCGAAGGGTGGTATCGGTGGGATTTGAAGCTAAGAAAGACAGTACAGATTCATTCCCATTTTCAAAAGTATCCAAGGGCATGGGGTGATAACTCATTTGCCACATCGGGTCGGCAGGTAGGTGTGTGAAAATCCAGTCCTTGGGTTGTGCCAAAAAATAGGCTTCTCTAAACTCTTGCTTCCATTCCAATTTGTGGGAATTGGGGTCGTGTTTGTCGGCATCTTCGGGGCGAGCTACTTCTTTGGTGCTTTCTATCGAACCGCTTCCCCAAGCCATGTCGACCATATACCAAGTACTGTCCAACTGCACCACATTCCAAACGTGATTGCTGATGTAAAAAGGGTCGCCTTCATCATAAAATCGTCCTTTTACATAACCTCTTACCTTGTAGCATTTTATGTCTGCTTCTTGACACATCGCCAAAAACAAATGGCAGTGATGTCCAGGTCCTGCCATTCTCCGCAAGATAATATCTGTTGGCAGTGCCTCTTCTTCTTTTTTCTGCAATGCCGCTTCAATATCCAGTGGAATATTATTGCCTATCCAAACACCAATTGCTCGAACTTTGTCAAAGTCATTGTCGTATTCTTCGGTTAAATATTTGGTCAAGGTCGCCATATCAACCGCCTTTCCTGTGGGATTGCTTTTGGAGCGTGCATCTACGGTACTGAAATCTCTATCTATCTGTGCCATTGAAGTGCTACTTACCAATAAAAAGAATAGCACAAGGGTAATTAATTGTCTCATACAAAGCTTATATAAAATGAAAAATAATTCGGTTCCTCCTACGTAATTCGAATCTAAAGCTATGAAAATGATTTGAAAACTCAAACCAAAGTACAGACTCAAGCCCAAAACTTAGTGTTTCTGAATTATTCAGACATTCTAAAGCGTTAAATCAGACATTCTTGAAGCCCAACGCACTTATAAGTGGCAATTTGAATTAGGGTTACTTACCTCGTCAATTCGATAAACTGCTCAAAAATTCGTTCCATCACGGTTGCATCTTTGGTGATGATTTCGGCAGTTCCCGACAAATCTTGTTTGAAAACAATAGTTGAATCGTTGAAAGTTGTAATCAAGCCATTGAGTAAAGTGATTTCGGTGCGGTAAGCTCCATCACGAGGCACAGGATCTATAAAGTTGATTTTGCCTTTCAACAACCCATACTTGCTATGTGGATAACCATCGAGTTTGATATTGACCTCTTGTTCGGTTTCGACCTTGCCCAGTCCAATAGACTCTAAATAAACCAAAGCATAGGTTTCTCCTGCATTTTTGGGGATGATGGTCATGATTTCCTCCCCTATATTGACCGTTTTTTGTTCTTTAATGATAGGCTCTACTGAGGCTTTTCCGCTAATGGGAGCTTTCACAATATAGCTAACTTCCCACTCTTCCATTTCTCCTTTCAGTCTATTGAGCGTAGTCGTAATGTTGGATTCCAATTGCAGTTTTCGGATATCGCTATCAGAAGATTGAGTGACTATTTGGGTTTCGAGGGAAGCGATAAGGGAGTTGTATTGTTGTTGTTGCATTTTGATATTTTCCGCCAAGCGTTTTTGTTGTAGTAAGCGGCTGCGCTCTTGTTCTACAGTGATAGGAGCTTCAATACTGTCCTTCAATAGTTTTTCGTACCGTTGTACACTTTTTTGGATGATGGCAATATCTTCTTGAATATACTGATATTGGCTGTTCATGTCATCTCTGAGTTTTTTATACGTTGCAATCTCCTCTTCAATCGCTTCCTTCTTTTTTTGTTTGGTTTTGAGCTGTTTGAAATCTTGATAGTCGGTGATGCTCTTCAATAGTTGAGAATAGGTATTCTGCAATTTTCCCAAACCTCTAATTGAAGGTATGGATATGGTACTGAAAGAAGTTACTTTGATTTTCTCCCAATCTTCAATTTGCTTTTGAAGCTTCAAAAAAGCCTTGTAGGTAGTGGGATTGTCAATCACCGCCAATACTGTTCCTTCTTTCACCTCTGTTCCATCTTCAAAATTCAAGTTGGTCAATTTACCGCTCGTGCGAGTTACCACTACTGTCGGAGTAGATTGTGTGGTCAAAATCGCCCGACCATATACAATGTCAGGATATTCTATCCACGCCGCCATCGCAAACAACATAGCTACGACTACAAAAATAACCGTGATTCCCCATCGAATGATCCATCGTGGAATATAGCTCAATATCGCTTGTACTTCATCGCTGCGAATTTGTATGCGGTTCAATTCTTGTGCTTCTGTATCCATTCAGTGTATTTATGTGTTTGGATTGATAATTGTGTTGTAGAGACGATTTAGTAAAACATCTTTACGTGTTTAGATTCTCATTCAGGCATTAAACAACTCTCCTTGAATCCCCTGCCCTTCTGGAAAATCTACATATTCGTAAATATCCGCCAACGCAATTTCGCAATCAATAGATTCCAGATAAATGCGCTCCTCCAAGCTGTAAGCAAATCGCATCGTCCAATCTTTTCGCCCTGTTCCTTCTTCGGTTTTGCGGTAATAGGCATGAACCACAGGCTGGTCTTGTTCGATTAGTACATATTCCACAAAAGAAGGCAGCGAAATGTACTTTTTGAATTTCTTTCCTCTATCGTAAGAGGCGGTACTTTCGGACAAAACTTCTACAATCAACATCGGATTTTTGATGGCATCTTTTCCCTTCATCTCCAATTCTCCACATATCACCATGCCATCGGGAAAGACAAAGGAGTTGTATTTTTCGATGTGTATTTTTAAGTCGCTTCCCGAAACTCTACATTTTTTTCCTTTTGCTTTTAAAGCATTTTTTAAAGAACTACTCATGTTTGCTGCAATAAATCCATGCTCAGGCGTTCCACCCGCCATTGCAAAAATCTGTCCATCTTCGTATTCATGTTTCACTTCTGATTTTTCTTCAAAAGCCAAGTATTCTTCAATGCTTAAATATGCTTGGTTTAATTTTTTCGCTACCATATTTTTTGTGTTTTAGGATGTTAACATTGAAGCGATTGTGATGGTTTTCCGTTCAACCGTTGCCAAAGTTTTAACCCTAACAATTCAGCAATTCGACCATATAACAATACAACCATCAACTCCCCAACTCCAACTGATTCTTCACCAGCGTATAATAATTCCCACGCTTTGCCACCAACTCCTCATGCGTTCCCAACTCCACCAATTCACCTGCTTCCAAAACAGCAATCTGGTCAGCATTTTGAACAGTACTCAATCGGTGCGCTACGATAACGACCGTTCTACCTTTGTAAAACTCCTCCAAATTCTCCATGATGATGCGCTCGTTTTTGGCATCCAAAGCACTCGTCGCTTCATCGAAGAAAATGTAGTCGGGATTTTTGTAAATCGCACGGGCAATCAAAATGCGTTGCTTCTGACCGCCACTCAAACCAATGCCTTCCTGCCCAATTTTGGTATTGTAGCCCAACGGCAAAGTTTCAATAAATTGCTGAATATTAGCTGCTTTTACTGCCTTCAGTAGCTTGCGTTTATTAATGATTTCGTCGCTCACTGCAATGTTGCGGGCGATGCTGTCCGAAAAAATAAAGCCGTCTTGCATCACTGCGCCACATTTGTCTCGCCACAAACGGTTTTCGATATTGTTCAATCCGATGTCACCCAATCGAATTTTGCCTTTGGTCGTGTCATAAAACTTCAACAACAATTTTACCAAAGTCGTTTTGCCGCTGCCACTTGTGCCGACAATTGCAGTGATTTTCTTTTCGGGAATTTGTAGGTTGATGTCCTTCAAAACCATTTCGGATTGTGGCCCACCATACTGAAAGGATAGGTTTTCGAGGTTCAAATCGCCTTTTTCGGGTAGAATCGTAATGCCTTTGTTCTCACCGTCTTCTTCCTCTTTTTGGTTGTGAATTTCGCCCAAACGTTCCAAACTGATTTTTGCATCTTGCCCCAACTGCAAAAACTGAATCAATTGGGCAATCGGTGCATTCAATTGACCAATGATATAAGAAACCGCCATCATCATACCCAGCGTCATACTGCCCGAAATAACGGCTGCGGCTGCAATGAAGGTAATCAAGATATTCTTGACCTCATTGAAGACCAAAGCCCCAATCTGTTGGTACTGCTCCAACTTCAAACTACTCACATTGACCTGAAACAAAGCGGCTTGTATTTTTTCCCATTCCCAGCGTTTTTGTTTTTCGTAGTTGTTCAACTTGATTTCCTGCATACCTGTCACCAACTGAATCAAACTGCTTTGATTGGCTGCCAATTGGTCAAAACGCTTGAAGTCCAATTCTCGCCTTTTCTTCAAAAAGAAGGCTACCCAAGCAATGTGCAGCATACTACCTCCCAAAAATACAGCAAAAATGACCCAATTGTAAATCGCCAACACAATCCCGAATACCACCAAATTAATCATCGAAAAAAGGGTGTTGAGAGAAGAATTGGTCAGAAAATTTTCTATGCGTTTGTGGTCGTTGATGCGCTGCAAAAGGTCGCCAATCATTTTGGTATCGAAAAAACCAATCGGGAGTTTCATCAACTTAATCAGAAAATCCGAAATCAGCGAAATATTGATACGGGTGCTGATGTGTAGCAATATCCATGAACGAATGAACTCAACGGCTGTCCGCCCCCCAAAAAGCATCAATTGGGCAATGAGAATCAAATAGACAAAATTGATGTCTTGATTGTTGATACCGATGTCAACGACCGCTTGTGTCAAAAACGGAAACACCAATTGCAGCATACTCCCCAACAACAAACCCAAAACCAATTGCAGAATATAGGCTTTGTATTTGCCGAGATAGCGAAAAAGAAAACCAAAGCTCTGTTTGTCAATTTTTTCGTCGTCTGCTTTGAAAAACTCAGGTGTCGTGTCCAACAACATCAATATCCCCGCATCGGCAGTGTCGTCTTCAAAATTGTAATTGCTGAAAAAATGGTTGAGGTGTTTGTCCAGCTTTTCCTTGTTCATCGGAAATTTGATGCCCTTTTGTCCAAAGTAACCTTGAAGTGTTGGTAAAAGCTGTTGGGTATTGGCTGTGTCTTTGGTCGAGAGCCAGCCCTTCAAAAATTCTTCTTTAGAGTATTTGACTAATCCAAAAGCGGGGTCGGCTACATAAACGGTGTCGCCTTTGATTTTATAGACCACCACAAAATGCAACTGTTTCCAGTGAGCAATGCAAGGCAATGGCACTTCCTCCTTCAATTGTTTGAAGCTCAATCGAACGGCTAGTGTTTGAAGTCCAATGTTTTCGGCAGCATCACTCATGCCCATAAAGGATACACCTTCTCTGTCTATGTGGCTTTTTTCTCGGAGGGTTTGTAGGGAATAGTGTTTGCCGTAGTATTTGGCAATCATCCGCAAACAGGTTGGACCGCAGTCCATTGCATCGAGTTGTTTATAGAATGGGAATTTTTGGGGCATTTTTTAGATTGCTGTGTTCAAGCCTTACTGTTCAATTTTGATACCAAAGTTTTGGAGGATTTGGTGTTAGGATAAAGGTAGGGAATTTTTGGGATATATTGGGGAGAGATAGAAAGGGGAAGTTTTGGAAATTTCTGTTTGCTCTTAAACAACTGTTGCTTTTTTAGGTATATCTGCCCAGGTAGCAGTATAAGGGTCATAAGGACATGCTATTTTGTGGTACCATTCTTGTTTTTCTTCGTCCCAAAATGGTTCTCTTGAATCTACGCACATATAGCGAAACTCACAATCTCGGCAAATTCGGGTATCGTCTTTTCGGACAAACCATAGGTCTTTGAAGCCTGGTTTTTCGATGGCTTCTTGCAGGGTAGTATCTTTGATATTGCCAAAGGAACGGTCTAAGGAGGGGCAGTTTTTGATGTTGCCTTCGGTGTCGATGCTGATTTTTCGGTTGAAGTAGGTGTGGTGTTGTTGGGCTTCGGTGAAAAGCTCGATGTTTACAGTGAAATAGGCAGGGTCGATTATATGACAATCTTTTGGGGAAGATATTTTGTCTGTTACGAAGGCAATGTTGCCCTTATTGTCATCAGGATTCTTGTAAAAATTATTATGAGGAGAATTATGTATGATAAAGTTTACTACACGTTTATTTTTATTGAGTATATCCTCAACTAATTTTACGTCTAAATGATATTCTTCTGAATAGCAGGTAATAATTTCTATTGAGCGAAGGGCAGAATCAGAAGTATAATTCAATATTTCACTCCAAAAACTAATGGTTTGAACTGAATAACTGCGAATTTGCAAATGATGACAATTTAATTTTTGTAATTGATTGAATACAAAAGATAAATTATAGTTTGAGTCACCGTTTAAATCAATAATTGCATTTGTAATTGTGGCAGGATAATCCCAACGTAAATCTAAATTTGGAAATAGTGATAATTCTTCTTTTTCGCACCAAAATATATAGTCCTTTTTAATTAAAAAATCGTAACTACCTAGGTACTTTAAGAAAATGATTGTCAATAATAAACAATCATGCAAATATTAAATAAAAATTATGCAAATGTAATTAATTTGCTGTTTATCAAGTGTTTATAAAATTTACGGTTAATTAATAAAAAATGCATGTGTTTGATTTTCAACATTATTAGTACCTAAGTAATTACAAAAAATCAAAGTATTCATCAATTATTGCTAGATACTCCTCTTCAAAACTATCCTTAATTTTGTTAATTGTCTTCCCTTCAAATTGTTTAATGATTTCATACAAACCATTTGGAATTAAATCATATTCTCTACGAGGCAAATCATATATAGTGCTGCGAATTGCTCCTTTTACAAATAAACATTCTGCAAAACACCGAAATACAGTATTTCTTGTTATTGGGTAATTCTTATACATTGAGAAATAGATTTATAGAGAGAATGAATTGCATAATTTTTTGTATGATGTGTTTTGGATGTAACATATTTAATAGTAAATTCGTCTTCAAAAACAAATAATTTCCAATAATTTGCATGTATAGGCAGCTGATTTGTATTAGGCTTCTTTAAGAGCTGTCTAAATTTTATTTCTTTCATTTTTAAAAAAATTAACAAATTTTTCTTCTAAAAAAAAATTACAAGGACGAGAAACTTGGCGAAACTGTCCTACAGGATTTACCTCTAAAAAAAAATATTCTTTTTGTTTAGTAACAATCATATCTATAGAGCCTGATTTCATATTTAATTTCTGCATAAAAGCACATAGCTTTTGTTCAATATAAATAGGCAGTTTGTAAGGAGGAGTTCTATTAGGTTTATCATTATTATAATTTCTAAAGTCAGTTTCTGTTTGGTTATCTAACTGTGAAAAAATAGCAGAAACATAAAACTGTTTATTAATATAGAATATTCTTAGTTCATAAGCTTTGTCTATTTTTTCTTGAAATTTACTTGGAAAAAAAAATGATTTAGCTGATAAATCACTATCAGATAATGTACTTGTCAGACCCCTTAATTTTTCTTTTTTTCCATAAGGGAAACTTGCTCTATCAATAGCCTTTGTAATTATATTTTCTTTTTTTTGATAAAAAACCCTAAGTTCTTCAAGGGTGGAAGTTACTAATGTATTTGGAACTTTTAATCCTAATTTTTTAGCTAAAAATAAGTTATGTAACTTGTTTGTTTGGTTATGAAAGGGGTTTCCAATATGGGGTAATTTTATTAATAGATAATGAATTGTATCGACTAAAGCTTTCCATTCTAAGTAGAGGTAATTATGTAAAACTGATTTTTCTTCTTTTAAATCAGAAGTAAAATAAGCAATATTCATGTAACCTCTTCTATACCAAAAACCGTTCAGACTTTTATAAGAAATTACTTTGGATGCGTTATTTTCAGGAATGCGGATTTCTATACAAACACTGTCATTATTTATGGCGAATTTTTCTAAAAGTAATTTATCTTCACGATTCACTCTTTGGTATGCAATATCTTTATATAACATCCAATCAATAACATGATTTGTGCTACCGTCTTCTTGTTCACTTAGGATTAATATCATAATTGCAATTTAAAATTTGTTTTATATCGCTGCTGCTTATCATGTTGTATTCTTTTGGTAAGGATAAACTCTTGTTATTACTACTAAATCCTTTCCTATTTGCTTCTTCTTGTAAGGGTAACAAACCTATAGAAATACGTCTTTCATCAACATGCTTAATATCTTCAATCTCGTTAAAAGCAGTTACTTTATCGTCTTTCCAATTGAATGAACCATATAGTTGGGGCATATTCTTACCCCAAATTAAACGTCTATCTACTATTCTTGTATAACTATCTGGTAGGAAATGACCATTTTTTATTGCAGTTAAAAGCTCTTTTTGAAAGAAGTCCCAATCTGAATCATTCTCTGTTAAACCATGCAGAAGTATTAGATATAAATATCTATATCCTTCTACTCCAATTTGAGAAAAGGAAGGAAAGCTTTTTTCTTCAATAAGTAATTTTAGCTTAATAATATTCAAAGAGTCTATAGTTGATAGATAATTATTCATTATGGTGTCTTTTGGATTTGCTGATATATACCGCCTAATCGTCTGTTCTTTCTCTCCCATTTGCAGTATTTGGGTATATACATCTATATTGATTTTATCATGATATTCTTTTCTGAATTTTGGATAATTCTCTTTTAATAATCTCCATTCATCTGTATCTATAAACATCTCAAAATATTTTATATTTTCTATATTATTCCATTCAATACCCGTTTTAAAGGAGTTTTCTAAAAAAGCAATCGTTTTTGATAAATCTCCATTACAAGCACTAACTTTTGCTGCTATTAAATAATAAAAAGGCCATGTTAGTGTGCTATTCACTTCTTTGAATGCTTGGTTTATCAATTCCTTACTTTTTTCACATTCATTGTTTTGAAGAAAAAAAGCTGACTTTAATATTTTATAATTATAGCACGGAGAATAATACTGTGCATAAGATAGACTCGAATGAAATAACAATGAAAGAATGAAAATATACTTCATTATTGATAGATAGTAATATGGTGTTATTATTTTCAAAAGCATAATGGATAGGAAAGCACAGTGTAATTTAAATTTATTTTGCATTTAAAAAATACAATTTTGTTGGTTTTTGAATACCTGCAATCAATAATTACACTGTACTATTTGTTATAAGAATGTGATTACTAAACGTATTCTTAATCACTTGAGGATCCTGAAAAATAAGAAATACCTGTAGGTGGATCATCATCATCACAGACAAAATCAGTATCTGTTCCTTGGTCTGAACCACCATTAGGTAAACAGGTTTCACATTGCACTCCTCCTACAATTTTTGCCAAATTGCTTATCTCTGAAGGTGCAAACTTTTGGAAGAGAGAGTTATTTAATTCTTCTAAATTTAATTTATCCATAATGTTAAAATTTTTAATGTTAAAAAAGAAATAAATGCTAAAAATAAAGTCCTTCAAAAAATCTTGTCGACAATCATTCTATTGAACTTGCTTCAAATATAACAGAAATTTATCAAAAAAAAAAAACTGTGTATCAGCTACTTAAAAAAGAAGCATTTTTATCAAAAAATGACAAGATTATTACAAATATACTCAAAATTTATATCAATTACACCAAAAACTTCCAATTAACAACAGACTGCAATTGTAGTAACAATTCATCAGTCAATTCTGTAACACTAAATAGTGCCTGAACGGAAACTCACAGAGGGTTTATAATCAATGTATTGTAGTTGAAAAAACATTTGAACTTTTTTGAAAATCAAAGAACTGATATAAGTTCAATAAATTCCTAATAAATGATAGTCAGTTTGCTATGGAAATACAAAAATTGCCTTAAAAAGTTCGTTTATTTAAGTATTTAGTTATGTTTTGAAATTCAGTTAGTTAAGGGTTTCCGTTCAAGCACTAAATAGTATTGTTATAACATTATTTAGTTTTTTGCGTATAAAATGAATTTAAACTAAAGAGATGTGTTTTTTTGAGGAAAGGAAGGGTTTTGTTGAGAAATATATGATTTAGTGTTTGGGAGAATGTATTGAAGGGTTTATTTGA
>JAUHXA010000024.1 GCA_030427245.1 Bacteroidia bacterium
CGAGCAATTCAAGCCCTGTATCCATAAATGGCGGCAACGATGGCACAGCCCAAGTCACTGCAACAGGCGGCACACCAGCTTACAGCTACGAGTGGACAACAGGCGGCACAGACGCAACGATAAACAACCTAACAGCAGGCACTTACACCGTAACCGTAACAGATGCCAACGATTGCACCGACACAGCCGAAGCAACGGTAACCGAGCCAAACGCCCTAACCATCACCTTAGTCGGTCTTGACATCTTGTGTTTCGGAGAAAACACAGGTTCAATCACCAGCACGACCACTGGCGGTATAGGCGGCAATGAATACGCATGGTCAAATGGCGCAACAACCGCTTCAATCAATACCCTTGTAGCTGGCACTTACACCGTCACGATAACAGACGACAACGGCGCAACTGCAACGGATGAAGTAACGCTAAGCGAGCCAAGCGACATCACCCTAACAACCTCCAACACCTCCGTATCCATCAACGGCGGCAACGACGGCACAGCAGGAGTAAGCGCAACAGGCGGCACACCGAACTACGATTACGCATGGAGCAACAATGGCACAACCGCCACCATCAGCAATTTAAGTTCTGGCACCTACACCGTAACGGTCACCGATGCCAACGACTGTACCGACACCGCAGAAGCAACGGTAACCGAGCCAGGTCAATTACAAGTTGGTACAAGTGTAGTAGATGTATTGTGTTTTGGAGAAAATACAGGAGTTGTGACGACTTCGGTAAATGGAGGTGTGAGTCCTTATTCTTATGTTTGGTCGAATGGCAATACCAACAATAGCATCTCGAATGTAACCGCAGGAACTTATATTGTTACGATTACAGACCAAAATGGAGCGAGCAGCGTGACTCAAGGAACAGTAAACGAACCAACTGATTTGGTTTTGACTGCTTCTGGAACAGATGTGACAATCAACGGCAATAGTGATGGTACTGCAATGGCAAATGTGAGTGGTGGAACACCTATTTACACTTATATTTGGTCAAACGGTAGCACAACTGCAAGCATCAACAATTTGCCAACAGGTTCTTATACTGTCACTGTAACCGATGCAAACAACTGCCAAGAAATTGACGGAGTTGCAATTGGCGAGCCTGATGCAGTAGTCGTTAATTTGATTGATGTCGATGTATTGTGTAATGGCGATGCAACAGGAAGTGCTACTTCTACGGTTAGCGGTGGCATTGGAGCTTACACCTACTCTTGGTCAAATGGCAATACCGATAGCAGTATTTCAAATGTAGTTGCAGGTACTTATACCGTAACTGTTAGCGATGATAATGGCGCAACTGCAACGGCAAGTACCCATATTACAGAACCAACTGTATTGACTGCTACTGTTTCTGATTATGACTCAGATTGTTTTGGAGATAGCACTGGCGAATTGGCAGCAGTAGCCAATGGTGGCACAACTGACTATACTTATACATGGTCAAATGGCGGAGCAACGGCTTCAATCTCTGGCTTAACTGCTGGCACATACACAGTAACAGTAACCGATGCGAATGATTGCAGCACAACAGCAATGGCAACTGTAACCGAACCAACAGAATTGACTGCAAGTATTTCTGACCACGACTTGGCATGTTTCGGAGACGATAACGGCGAATTGATGGCGACAGTAGCAGGTGGTACAACGGATTACAGCTACTCTTGGTCAAATGGCGGAGCAACGGCTTCAATTAGTGGCTTAACTGCTGGCACATACACAGTAACAGTAACCGATGCGAATGATTGCAGCACAACGGCAATGGCAACTGTAACCGAGCCAAGCGAATTGACGGCAAGTGTTTCTGACCACGATTTAGCTTGTTTCGGAGACGATAACGGCGAATTGATGGCAACAGTAGCAGGTGGCACAACGGATTACAGCTACACTTGGTCAAATGGTGGAGCAACGGCTTCAATTAGTGGCTTAACTGCTGGCACTTACACAGTGACGGTAGCGGATGCCAACGATTGCAGCACAACCGCAACAGCAGCTGTTACCGAACCAACAGAATTGACTGCCAATGTTGCTGACCACGATTTAGACTGCTTCGGAGACAATAACGGTGAACTTACTGCAACAGTAGCAGGTGGCACAACGGATTACACTTATACATGGTCAAATGGCGGAGCAACGGCTTCAATTAGTGGCTTAACTGCTGGCACTTACACAGTGACAGTTACCGATGCCAACGATTGCAGCACAACAGCAACGGCAGCCGTAACAGAACCAAGCGAATTGACAGCAAGTGTTTCTGACCACGACTTAGCATGTTTCGGAGACGATAACGGAGAACTTTCTGCAATTGCAGTAGGTGGCACAACCGATTACAGCTACTCTTGGTCAAATGGCGGAGCAACTGTTTCTATCTCTGGCTTAACTGCTGGAACATATACTGTTACCGTAACCGATGCCAACGATTGCAGCACAACTGCAACAGCAGCAGTTACCGAACCAACTGAATTGACTGCAAGTGTTTCTGACCACGATTTAGATTGTTTCGGAGACGATAACGGTGAATTGATGGCGACAGTAGCAGGTGGCACAACGGATTACAGCTACTCTTGGTCAAATGGCGGAGCAACAGCTTCAATTAGTGACTTAACTGCTGGCACATACACAGTAACAGTTACTGATGCCAACGATTGCAGCACAACCGCAATGGCAACTGTAACCGAACCAACAGAATTGACTGCAAGTGTTTCTGACTACGATTTGGCTTGTTTCGGAGACGATAACGGTGAGCTTACTGCAATTGCAGCAGGTGGCACAACGGATTACAGCTATACTTGGTCAAATGGCGGAGCAACAGTTTCCATTTCTGGCTTGACTGCTGGTACTTATACAGTGACAATAACAGATGCCAACGATTGCAGCACAACAGCAACGGCAGCCGTAACAGAACCAAGCGAATTGACAGCAAGTGTTTCTGACCACGACTTAGCATGTTTCGGAGACGATAACGGAGAACTTTCTGCAATTGCAGTAGGTGGCACAACCGATTACAGCTACTCTTGGTCAAATGGCGGAGCAACTGTTTCTATCTCTGGCTTAACTGCTGGAACATATACTGTTACCGTAACCGATGCCAACGATTGCAGCACAACTGCAACAGCAGCCGTAACCGAGCCAACAGAATTGACTGCAAGTGTTTCTGACCACGATTTGGCATGTTTCGGAGACGATAACGGTGAATTGATGGCAGTAGCAAATGGCGGCACAACGGATTACAGCTACACTTGGTCAAATGGCGGAGCAACTGCTTCAATTAGTGGCTTGACTGCTGGAACATATACTGTTACCGTAACAGATGCCAACGATTGCAGCACAACAGCAACGGCAGCCGTAACAGAACCAAGCGAATTGACAGCAAGTGTATCTGACCACGACTTAGCATGTTTTGGAGATGTTAACGGTGAGCTTTCTGCAATAGCAGTAGGTGGCACAACCAATTACAGCTACTCTTGGTCAAATGGCGGAGCAACGGCTTCAATTAGCGGCTTAACTGCTGGAACATACACAGTGACGGTTACGGATGCCAACGATTGCAGCACAACCGCAACAGCAGCCGTAACCGAGCCAACAGAATTGACTGCTACTGTTTCTGATTATGACTCAGATTGTTTTGGAGATAGCACTGGCGAATTGGCAGTAGTAGCCAATGGCGGCACAATGGATTACAACTACTCTTGGTCAAATGGCGGAGCAACGGCTTCAATTAGTGGCTTGACTGCTGGTACTTATACAGTGACCGTAACGGATGCAAATGATTGCAGCACAACAGCAATGGCAACTGTAACCGAGCCAAGCGAATTGACCGCAAGTATTTCTGACCACGATTTGGCTTGTTTCGGAGACGATAACGGAGAGCTTACTGCAATTGCAGTAGGTGGCACAACGGATTACAGCTACTCTTGGTCAAATGGCGGAGCAACGGCTTCAATATCTGGCTTGACTGCTGGAACATATACAGTGACCGTAACAGATGCCAACGATTGCAGCACAACCGCAATGGCAACTGTAACCGAGCCAACCGAATTGACGGCAAGCGTTTCTGACCACGATTTAGATTGTTTCGGAGATGCTAACGGAGAACTTTCTGCAATAGCAGTAGGTGGCACAACCGATTACAGTTATACTTGGTCAAATGGCGGAGCAACGGCTTCAATTAGTGGCTTAACTGCTGGAACTTATACAGTGACAGTTACCGATGCCAACGATTGCAGCACAACAGCAACGGCAGCCGTAACAGAACCAACTCAATTGACAGCAAGTGTATCTGACCACGACTTAGCATGTTTCGGAGATGCTAACGGTGAACTTTCTGCAATTGCAGTAGGCGGCACAACGGATTATAGCTACTCTTGGTCAAATGGCGGAGCAACGGCTTCAATCTCTGGCTTAACTGCTGGCACTTACACAGTGACAGTTACCGATGCAAATGATTGCAGCACAACAGCAATGGCAGAAGTAACCGAGCCAACCCAATTGACTGCAAGTGTTTCTGACCACGATTTAGATTGTTTCGGAGACGATAACGGTGAATTGATGGCAACAGTAGCAGGTGGCACAACGGATTACAGCTACTCTTGGTCAAATGGCGGAGCAATGGCTTCAATCTCTGGCTTAACTGCTGGCACATACACAGTGACTGTCACCGATGCGAATGATTGCAGCACAACAGCAATGGCAGAAGTAACCGAGCCAAGCGAATTGACTGCAAGTGTTTCTGACCACGATTTAGATTGTTTCGGAGACGATAACGGCGAATTGATGGCGACAGTAGCAGGTGGTACAACGGATTACAGCTACACTTGGTCAAATGGCGGAGCAACAGCTTCAATTAGTGGCTTAACTGCTGGAACATACACTGTTACCGTAACCGATGCCAACGATTGCAGCACAACCGCAACGGCAGAAGTAACCGAGCCAAGCGAATTGACTGCAAGTGTTTCTGACCACGATTTAGATTGTTTCGGAGACGATAACGGCGAATTGATGGCGACAGTAGCAGGTGGTACAACGGATTACAGCTACACTTGGTCAAATGGCGGAGCAACAGCTTCAATTAGTGGCTTAACTGCTGGAACATACACTGTTACCGTAACCGATGCCAACGATTGCAGCACAACCGCAACGGCAGAAGTAACCGAGCCAACAGAATTGACTGCAAGTATTTCCGACCACGATTTAGCTTGTTTCGGAGATGCTAACGGTGAACTTTCTGCAATTGCAGTAGGTGGTACAACCGATTACACTTATACTTGGTCAAATGGCGGAGCAACAGTTTCCATTTCTGGCTTGACTGCTGGTACTTATACAGTGACAATAACAGATGCCAACGATTGCAGCACAACAGCAATGGCAGAAGTAACCGAGCCAACCCAATTGACTGCAAGTGTTTCTGACCACGATTTAGATTGTTTCGGAGACGATAACGGAGAGCTTACTGCAATTGCAGCAGGTGGCACAACGGATTACAGCTATACTTGGTCAAATGGCGGAGCAACAGTTTCCATTTCTGGCTTGACTGCTGGCACATACACAGTGACGGTTACGGATGCCAACGATTGCAGCACAACAGCAACAGCAGCCGTAACCGAGCCAACCCAATTGACGGCAAGCGTTTCTGACCACGACTTAGCATGTTTCGGAGACGATAACGGTGAATTGATGGCAACAGTAGTAGGAGGCACAACGGATTACAGCTACTCTTGGTCAAATGGCGGAGCAACGGCTTCAATATCTGGCTTGACTGCTGGAACATATACAGTGACCGTAACAGATGCCAACGATTGCAGCACAACCGCAATGGCAACTGTAACCGAGCCAACCGAATTGACGGCAAGCGTTTCTGACCACGATTTAGATTGTTTCGGAGATGCTAACGGAGAACTTTCTGCAATAGCAGTAGGTGGCACAACCGATTACAGTTATACTTGGTCAAATGGCGGAGCAACGGCTTCAATTAGTGGCTTAACTGCTGGAACATACACAGTGACCGTAACGGATGCTAACGATTGCAGCACAACTGCAACGGCAGCTGTAAGCGAACCAACAGAATTGACAGCCAATGTTTCTGACCACGCTTTGGCTTGTTTCGGAGATGCTAATGGTGAACTTTCTGCAATTGCAGCAGGTGGCACAACGGATTACAACTACTCTTGGTCAAATGGTGAAGCAACGGCTTCAATTAGTGGCTTAACTGCTGGCACATACACAGTGACTGTCACCGATGCGAATGATTGCAGCACAACCGCAACGGCAGAAGTAACCGAGCCAACAGAATTGACTGCAAGTATTTCTGACCACGATTTAGATTGTTTCGGAGACGATAACGGAGAACTTTCTGCAATTGCAGCAGGTGGTACAACCGATTACACTTACACTTGGTCAAATGGCGGAGCAACAGCTTCTATCTCTGGCTTAACTGCTGGAACTTATACAGTAACAATTACCGATGCCAACGATTGCAGCACAACCGCAATGGCAACTGTAACCGAACCAACTGAATTAACAGCAAGTATTTCTGACCACGATTTAGCTTGTTTCGGAGACGATAACGGCGAATTGATGGCGACAGTAGCAGGTGGCACAACAGATTACAGCTACTCTTGGTCAAATGGCGGAGCAACTGCTTCAATTAGTGGCTTAACTGCTGGAACATACACAGTGACGGTAACCGATGCTAACGATTGCAGCACAACCGCAACGGCAGTAGTTACACAACCAGAAGGAATTGACATGAATGTTGCCGCAACACATTTGGATTGCAGCAATGACACAGACGGAACGGCAGAAGTGACGGCAACAGGTGGCACAGGTTCTTTGACTTACACTTGGTCAAATGGCGAAACAACGGCTACTATTGACGGATTGGCGTTGGGAACTTACACAGTGACGGTAACAGACGAAAACGACTGTATGGCTACGGATGAAGTGGCAATTACTGCGGTTTCTGATTGTTCTTCATTGGGAGATTTCGTTTGGTTGGACATGAATGGCGACGGTATTCAAGACGATGTTGAAGAAGGAATTGAAGGGGTAACGGTGACCTTATACTTGGCTGACGGAACATTTGTGGCAGACACTAAAACAGATGAAAATGGTTTCTACTTGTTCGATGACCTTCAATCTGGTAGCTACTATGTTGTATTTACTGCTCCCGATGGTTTGACCGTTTCGGCTGCAAATCAAGGAGACGATGCCAACGACAGCAATCCGAATGAAGACGGAAAAACAGACATCATTACCTTGGGCATAGGTGAGTTCAACGAAACAATTGACGCAGGCTACTATGAGCCTGTAAACTTGGGTGATTTTGTTTGGATGGATTTGAACAGCGATGGCGTTCAAGATGAAGGCGAGCCAGGCATTGAAGGGATCCCATTGAAACTGTACGATGAAAATGGGGAATTGATTGCTACGACTACCACAGACGAAAACGGTTTCTATGCTTTTGACAACTTACCTCCAGGTACTTACACAGTGAGTGTTCCAACTTTCGGTCCTGATGGTGAAGAATTGACCACATTGAACAACCAAACAACGACCTTGCTTTCGGGCGAAGAAGATTTGACACTTGACTTCGGTTATGGTGCAATTGTAAACGCTTTGGGTGATTTCGTATGGTTGGATACAAATGGCAATGGTTCGCAAGGTGGAAATGAAGACGGTATTGCAGGAGTCAATGTGACACTTTACAATGCAGATACCAACGAAGAATTGACTTCAACAACAACGGACGAAGACGGTTTCTACTTGTTCACAGGCTTACCAGACGGTAACTACTATGTCGTGTTTGGCGATGTAGAAAACATGGTCAGAACCGAAAGAGACGCAGGTGGAAACGACAGCAAAGACAGTGATGCAGACGAAAACGGCAAATCTCATACTGTGAAATTGAGCGGTGGCGAAGAAAACTTGAGCATTGACGCAGGTTACTTGCCGTTGGCACGATTGGGAGATTTCGTTTGGTTGGATTTGGACAAAGACGGAAATCAAGACGATGGCGAGCCGGGTATTGAAGGAATCACCGTTATTTTGTTGGACGAAAATGGCGATGAAATCGCAACAACGACGACTGACGAAAACGGTTTATACAGCTTTGACGGCTTGTTGCCAGGCACTTACACTGTATTTGTTCCTTCAACGGGCGCAAATGGCGAAACGCCAACAACAGGCACATCTCAAACAACAACGCTTGCAGCAGGCGAACAAGACTTGACGCTTGACTTCGGTTATGCGCCATTGTTGAACAGCTTGGGAGATTTCGTTTGGTTGGATGAAAACAAAAACGGTTCGCAAGGTGGCAACGAAGAAGGAATTGAAGGAGTGAGTGTAACGCTTTACAATGCAGACACCAACGAAGAATTGACCAGCACTTCAACGGATGAAAACGGTTTCTACTTATTCACCGAATTGGAAGATGGAAACTACTATGTAGTATTTGGCGATGTGGACGGAATGAGCAGAAGCGAAGCGAACAGTAGCGGCAACAACGACAAAGACAGTGACGCAGACGAAAATGGTCAGTCTCACACAGTCACTTTAGCGGGTGGCGACAACGATTTGAGCATTGACGCAGGTTACTACTTCGTGACAAGTTTGGGAGATTTCGTTTGGTTGGATGACGATAGAGACGGTGTTCAAGACGAGGACGAAAACGGTATTGAAGGAGTTGAAGTAACGCTTTACGACGCAACAACGAATCAGCCGCTTGACATAACGACTACGGACGAAAATGGTTTCTACTTATTTGAAGACTTAGACGCAGGTAACTACTATGTTGTCTTTGGCGATGTAGAAGGACACTCATTCAGCCCTGCAAACGAAGGCGGTGACGATGCAAATGACAGTGACGCTGACGAAAACGGTCAGTCACACACTGTTACCTTAGCATTGGGCGACAACGATTTGACAATTGACGCTGGATTCTTCCCTGTTTGTACTTTGACAATCGCACCACAAGTAAGCGACTGTATTTTTGAAGATGGCGAAAGCAAAGCGACTGTTACGGTAACTGTATCTTGGACAAATGCACTGTTTGGCGACAATGTAGTGGTAAGCATTGGAAACGATAGCCGCACAATGCCGACAGGCGACGGAAGCGGAAGCATGGACTTCAACTTTGAAGTGGCTGCAAATGGCAACTTCGGAAACATCACCGCTGCAATTGGCGACTTCTGCTCCGAAAGCATGGCTTTTGAAGCACCAGAACCTTGTGCAATCGTGAACAGCCTCGGAGATTTCGTTTGGTTGGACGACAACGGAAATGGCGTTCAAGACAATGGCGAAACAGGTATTGAAGATATACAAGTAACCTTGTTCAATGCAGACACCAACGGTTCGATTACTTCAACGACTACGGACGAAAACGGATTCTACTTATTCGACAACTTGCCTGACGGAAACTACTTTGTAGTGTTTGGCGATGTAGAAGACTTCAATAGAACTTCTGCAAATGAGGGAGGAAACGACGCAACAGATAGTGATGCTGGCGAAAATGGTCAAACTGCAGGTGTTACCTTAGCAGGTGGCGAAAGCAACTTGACTTTTGATGCGGGCTATTATGCACCTGTCACGATTGGCGATTATGTATGGTTGGATTTGGACGGCGACGGCGTTCAAGACAATGAAGAAAACGGCATAGGTGGAATCACCGTAACGCTTTTGGATGAAAACGGAAATGTAGTAGCGACAACGACCACAAACGGCAATGGAAACTATACTTTCAACAACTTGCCTCCTGGTACTTACACTGTGAGCGTTCCTGCAATCGGCAGCAATGGCGAAACTCCAAGTACTCCAACAACGATTACCCACACTTTGACATCTGGCGAAACGAACTTGACCTACGACTTTGGCTACACACCATTGTTGAACGGTTTGGGAGATTTCGTATGGTTGGACGACAACGGCAACGGAATCCAAGACAATGGCGAAAGAGGTATCGAAAATGTAATCGTGACCCTTTACAATGCAGACACTGACCAAGAATTGGCAAGCACTTCAACCGATGAAAACGGAGGCTATTTCTTCAATGACTTGGTGGACGGCAGCTACTATGTAGTATTTGGCGATGTAAACGGATTCGGTAGAAGCGAAGCCAACGAAGGCGGTAATGAGGCAACAGATAGTGATGCAGATGCAAACGGACAATCTCACACCCTTGATTTGGCGGGTGGCGAATTTGATAGAGATGTGGACGCAGGGTACTACGAGCCTGTGACGATTGGCGACTATGTTTGGTTGGATGAAAACGGCAACGGAAATCAAGGCGGCAACGAAGAAGGGTTGGAAGGCGTGACCTTGACCCTCTTGGATGGAGACGGAAATGTAGTAGCGACCACTGTTTCGGATGAAAACGGTTTCTACGCTTTCACCGACTTGGCTCCAGGTACTTACACCGTCACTGTTTCGGTCTTGGGACCAAATGGCGAAAACATCACCACCGAAAGCAGTATGACAACGACCTTGACTTCTGGTGAATCTGATTTGGACTTAGACTTTGGCTACCAAACGGAAGACAATGTATTGGGAGCGATTGGAGATTTTGTTTGGATTGACCAAAACGGCAATGGCATTCAAGACCTCGGAGATACAGGAATTGCAGGTATTGAAGTAGAATTATTCAACGCTGATACAGGAGCTTCAATGGGAACTACAACGACTGGAACGCTTGGTGACTATTTGTTCACAGGTTTAGAAGCGGGCAATTACTTTGTACAGTTCAACTTACCAACAGGCTACCAAACTTCTCCACAGTTTGCGACAGCAGACTTTAGAGCAGACAGCAACGCCGACGAAAACGGAACAAGTGACACCATCACATTGGGCGAAGGCGAGCAGAATTTGACCATTGACGCAGGTATTTACGAGCCTGTTGCGATTGGGGATTTTGTTTGGAATGATGAAAATGGCGATGGCATTCAAGATGATGGCGAAGTAGGCATTGAAGGAATCACCGTAGTCTTATTGGACGAAAACGGCAATGTGTTGGCAACGACCGATACGGACGAAAACGGTTTCTATTTGTTCGACAACTTGGCACCAGGTACATACAGCACACTTGTACCACCTGTACTGCCGACAGGTGAAGAACCAACGACTTTCATCCAAATAGAAACAACTTTGGCTTCTGGTGAATCAGACCTTGATTTGGACTTTGGCTACTGGATTCCTCCAGTAAACGCATTGGGAGATTACGTATGGTTGGATGAAAATGCCAATGGTATTCAAGATGAAGGCGAACCTGGTTTGGAAGACATCGTAGTAAATATTTACGATGCAACTACTGGCGAATTGGTGAACAGCACATTGACAGACGAAGATGGTTTCTACTGGTTCGACGGCTTGGCAAATGGTAGCTACTACATTCAGTTGGATAAAATAGAAGGTACGCTGGAAGTAACCGACCAAAACGAAGGTGATAACGAAACCAACGACAGTGACATTAATGGAGATTTGATTTCAGATGTTGTGACCTTAGAAGGAGGAATTGACTATCCTGACTTGGATGCAGGTTTGTTTGAAGTAGCGGGATTGGGAGATTTTGTATGGTTGGACTTGAATGGTGATGGCATACAAAACTTGAACGAGCCAGGCATTGCAGGCGTACCTGTTACGCTTTTGGATGTCAATGGCGAAATTATTGGAACAACGACAACCAATCTTGAGGGCAACTATTCCTTCAATGGACTAACGCCTGGTGAATACACCGTAATGGTACCTGTTCTTGGGCCGAATGGTGAAACATTGACCACGTCAATGGAAATGAGTACGGTTTTGTTCTCAGGCGATTATGTAAACACTTTGGATTTTGGCTACGAGCCAACAGAAGGCATCAGTAGCTTGGGTGGCGTGACTTGGTTGGATGAAGATGGCGATGGCGTGAGAGATCCGAATGAAGATATTTTGGGTGGAATCTTAGTCATTTTGTACGATGGCGAAGGAAACACAGTCGCTGCAACGTTTACGAACCCCGATGGAACATACCTCTTTGCAGGATTAGACCCTGGCAATTACAGCGTTGAAGCTGAAACGACCGGACCAAACGGCGAAACCATAACGACACCGATTGTATTGATAACAGAATTGGGCTACAATGAACACATTGACGGATTGGACTTTGGCTATCAGCCTTCCGATGGATTGGGTTCTATTGGTGACTTGGTTTGGTACGATACAGATGGTGATGGAGTGAAAGACCCATCAGAAGTAGGTATTGAAGGAGTAATTGTCACCTTGACTTTGCCTGATGGCACAACGATTACGGCTATAACCACTTCAACTGGTTTCTACTTGTTTGACGATTTGGAAGCGGGCAATTATGTCGTGACTGTGGGAGCAGGACCTGATGGCACAACGATTACGACTGTAAACAGCTTCAATGTGAACTTGGGCGAAGGCGACCAATTCTTGATTGCTGACTTCGGCTTCATGCCAGAAGAAGAGCTTTTGGGAGCGATTGGTGACTTGGTGTGGTTTGACATTGACGGAGACGGAGATTTGGATTCGTTTGAGATTGGACTTGGAGGCATTACGGTTACGATTTACAACGCAGAAGGTGAACCGATTCGCACCGTTGTTACAGAATCAGACGGATACTACTTATTTGACAATTTACCAGAAGGTGAATACACGATTGCAGTAGATGAAACAACGGCTCCTGATGGTTTGGTTCCTTCAACGCCTACAACGATTACCTACAATTTGACTTCGGGCGAAATCTATTTGGATGCCGACTTTGGCTTTACCATTGACGGTGGCGGTTCTCCATTTGAATTCTGTACAGGAGAATTGACTACTGTTGAGTTGTGTGTAGATTTGGAAGCGGGCGAAACTTTGATGACCGATGGAACACAAGCCAACTCCAATGGTGCTATCGTAGCTTCGGCTGAAAACTGTGTGGAATATACGCCAGAATTTGGATTTGAAGGAAACGAAATTGTGACACTGACCATTTGTGACGAAAACGATTTGACCGATTGTCGTCAAGAAGTATTCTTGCTTGCAGTAGGTTGTCTGCCTCCAAATGCAGTAAACGATGAGGCTTCCATCAATCCTACTTCAACGAGCATCAACGGCAGCATAACCAATACAACTGCGGGCTACAATGGCATCGAAGTCAATGTATTCAACAACGACTACGATATGTGCTACGAAAACTGGACAACTACCATCACCGACCAACCTGCAAATGGTACGGCTACGATTAGCACAACAGGTGTGATTGACTATGTGCCGAATGAAGGATTTGAAGGTGTGGACGAAGTGACCTACGAAATCTGCAATGAATGTGGTTCTTGTAACTCTGCTATCTTGTCGATTGATGTGACACTTCCCGAAACGGATTGTGAAACGGAAGACTTCAATATCTGTGTCGCTCCAATCACTCCAATCGAAATTTGTCCTGACTTCTGCTTAGACGGTGATTATGAAATCACCTCTGCTTCAACGACCTACAATTGTAGCATTGCCGTTGCAGACCATTGCATCACTTACACTGCTTTGCCACTCTTTGCAGGCAACGATGTGGTCGAAATCATCGCTTGTACTTTGGACGGAACGGTTTGTGATACAAGCTATGTGTACATCACCGTTTCTACCGATTGCAGCGAAACCAACTCAGTGATTGCAGTAGATGACAGCGCAGTTTCGCCTCTCGGCAATACGATTGCGATTGATGTAATGGACAATGATTCTGACCCAGAGGGAGATACCTTCACCATTACAGCCTTTACCGAACCTGCATCGGGTGTGCTTATCTTAAATGGCAACTTGTTGGAATATACACCACTTCCTGGCTATGTGGGCGAAGATTCGTTTACTTACCAAATTTGCGACTCAAACGGTGCGTGTGACGAGGCTACGGTAACGATTGAAGTGACTGGTAAATCTTGCAAAGATACCTTGTACTTGTGTGCCGAACCTTTGGAGCCTTTGGTAATTTGTCCTGAGTTCTGTGACTTGCCCGATAGCGACAATGTCACCATTACAAATGCACACACGACTTACAGTTGTAGCTTGGCAATGTTGGACGATGGCTGTATTCAATACACCGCCTTGCCACTCTTTGCTGGCGAAGAAACGATTACCATCGTTGGCTGCAATGCCTTCGGTCAGTGTGATACTTCTTATGCGGTGATTCAGGTGACGGGCTGCAATGAGGATGGACCGGGTAAAGCGCAACCCACCCCTGCCCTCCCGAGTTCTCGGGACAGGCTCTCCGAGGAGGGGAATGATTCCGACCTTTTGTTGGAGGATGTGGAATTGACGCTCAACAGTATCTTACCTGTTCCTGCAAAGGATTTTGTGACCATCAACTTCACGATGATGCCAGGTGATGCTGTCGTTAGAGTGTTTGATTTGACAGGGAAGGAAATGTCTATCAGCGAGCTTTCTTCTACTCAAACGCAAAATATGCTCCGACTGGATGTCATGGATTATCCTGTGGGGATTTATGTAGTGAGTATTCAAGCGGGAGGCGAGGTGATTTCGAGTAAGTTTATCAAGAGGTAATTTAGATTTTTTTGAGCTACCCTCTTTTTTGCTTTGCTGCAAAAGAGGATAGTCTCAAAAAAATCTTTTCAGAAAATGAATTAATTAACAAAAAAAAACGGCTTTTCTCTGATGTAGAGAAAGCCGTTTTTTTGTTTGCCGCTTCAATGTCGCCAAGTCTTTCAGACGTTCGCGAATTTTCGCTCGTTTTGGGTAGAATTGGAGAGAAAACTTGGCGACACCCGAAGGGTTCGCAAACGTTTGAACGGTATATGGCAACAAGAATTTATGGATTCGGAAGAATTTTCTTGTATGGATTTTGGCTCTGTATGGGTTATGGTGCTGTATGGGTAATGGTTATGGGTGTATGTGAACAGAGCCTGCTCCGAGAACTCGGAGAATGTATGGATTCGGAAGAATTTTCTTGTATGGGTTTTGGTGCTGTATGGGTAATGAGGCATGTGTACTACTAACGAGCAAAAATTCCTCCGAAACCCCAATTCCTGTTCCTCCTACGCCCAATTGAGCAAAATTCCTCCGAAACCCCAATTCCTGTTCCTCCTACGCCCAATTGAGCAAAAATTCCTCCGAAACCCCCAATTCTTGTTCCCGTTTACCCCTCCTGCAATTTCTTGATATGCTTCAAAAAAGCAGGCTGTTGTCGGCGAGCAATCGGGACTTGCCATTGCCATTTGCGGTGGAGATAGACGATTTTCTCACGGCTATCTATGGTGGTGATGTACCGAAGATGTACGATGTATTTGTGGTGTGGACGCACAAATAAATAGGTGGGCAATTCCTTCTCAAGTACATTGAGTGGAAACAATACGGTGTGTTGTTTGCCATCTTGGGTGTGAATGATGGAGTGGTCACCTGCTCCTTCAATGAAAACGATGTCGAGATGAGCGATTTTGTGAAACAAATGGCGGTCTTTATAGTAGAAAAAATTGGGTTGCTCTTGTAGGGAAGTAGGGGAGTGCGTATTGGAGGAATGGGCCGAAAGTCGTTTTTTGGCTTTCAAATCTGCTTCCAATTGACGCACTTTTTCTTCACGTTTCAAGAGTTTGTAACACTCTTTCTGCAAATCTCCAACTTGACTCGTTAGGTTGTCAATCAGCTTGTCTTTGTCCTCCAAATGCTTCTGCAAAAGTTGGATTTTTTCCTCCAATTGTGCTAAGTTTTGGTGGTAAGCGGCATTTTTATGTCGTTTCATCAATGGCAATTCTGTTACCAAATTGTCAATGAAGTGCTGCAATTCTTTGGTCAATTCAAACCATTCACCGTGCAAGCGAAGATGTGGAAAAAGTGCGTGGACATCGGAATCAGATTGATAGACTTCATTGACCCTTACAATCTTCAACAACTCCAATTCATCTGGACCATCCGTTTTCAAGCCTTCCATGCGTCGCTTCAAATTGTTGGTCATACCGATTTTCACCCGATTCAAGAGTTTTGCCTTTACAAAATAAATCACGCGAAAATCGGTAGCAGGTTCTAAAGTCGTGAATCCATCTACCAACAACTCTTCAATTTTTTCATCTACCCAAATCGCAAAAAATGGGTCGAGCCATTGGGCTAAACGGATGCCGATTAACTTGTGAACCCAAGTGCCTTGAAGGGCTGGATTACCTCCTTGATGCGTATATATTAAATCTTTTTCCGTAGCGGGGATTCCCGCTACGGATTTATTCAGATGTATAAGTAACGCTTTAACATACTCTTTGGTAGATTTTAGGCGTAAAAAATCATTGGCTTTTTTACCAAATACCTTTGCCATCTGTAGAGCATTGATTATTTTGTGCTCTTTGGAGAAATCAAAAGTGATTTCATAATCATTGTAATTAAAAACGTGTAAATTTGTCATTCTTCAATTATTTTGAAGGTTAGAAAATAGAGGCACTGTTTAACTTTCGCAGGTTAGGGCAGTGCCTTGTTTGTTTTTACAAAGATAAGGAAAAATATAATAAATGCAATATTGTGCGTTTTATTTTCTTGTTCTTGAAATGATTATTTCTATGTCGTACCCCAATGCTTCCACTACTTTCTTCAATGTATCCCAATAAGCTTGTCTTTCTGCTTCAATGTATTGGATGGTTCTTTTGGAGACTTCTGAAAGGTCTGCTAATTCTTGTTGGGTAAGATGAAGTTTTTTTCGCTCTTGTTTGATGAATTGTGCGAGTTCTTGGTAGGTCATGGATTTGGTTTGTGTGAAAAAGGAATTGAAGGGGTGAATTTACGGAGAATTGGGGAGAGTTTTTGAGCATAGCCTGTTCCGAGTATTGACGTTCAAAAATTAATCAGGTAATTTTAGTGTTGTGTTTTTTATTAGGTTTTATACATTAAATACAATTTATTGATATGTTCTCACAAGATATTTACAATATGACACGCTCCCATTTGTCATTCTGTTAAGAATCCTGTGAGTAGATTAGATGAAATTTGAAACAGGCAAAACGTTTTAAATGTATCGATTAATTCCAAATTAATAAATTTGTACTCTATCATAAGGAGTAAAGCAATTTTTAGATATACAAAATACTCATTTATTTTTTGTATCATAACGAAATCCACCGCTAGTGAGCAAAATGCTTTATTGCAGACTCTTTAGCCATCCACCATTCATGCGCCCAATTTCGTTGAGTTTTTGGCTGATGTACTTATATTTGCCCGAGCCATAATAGCCTATTTCGTAGCACAAACGCACATAATAACGCAGTTTTTCCAACAATATGTTTACTCTCTGCAAGCGTGTTTTTTTTCATTGCCCTTACCCGCAGATTTCGCCAACATTTAAAGCAGATGAGAATTTAACCCCCCGTCCATTGAACAATTGAAGTCTTCATCTTTAGTAACGGTAAAAAAATAACTCCCCGTTTTCTTTTGCTAACATACCCCCCCTTTCAAAAGGGGAATATCGGTCGGGAAGTTATTTTTTCTTTTTTACTTAGCTATAAAACCAACTAAATACGATTAATAGCCAAAAAGGTTACAAATAGAAGGGATTATTTTTGATTTTGATTATTTAAGTAGTAGTTGAGGGGTGATATTTTGTAAATAATTGACAATCTATTGTTTTTGTTGCGACAATACAAAATTGAAGCTTGAAATGAGCTTGAAAAACACCCTAAATATAGTCAAGGTAATGTAATTTTTTTTAGCTTATAAGACCAAATGAATTTCATTTAATTAATTTTGCGGCGAGAAAAAGAGGCACTGCTTATTATTATGATGCGACAGAAAGCTTGTTGGATGATTGATAAGCCTGAAAAGAATTTTGATACACTATGCACAAGGAATAAAAACGAGGTTATGAAAACTTAAAACAATTTTGGATGAAAGAAGAGAGAAGCTGTAAGTTAGAGATAAAAAATTGACAATCAATTAGCATCTCGCTTCTGATGTCTCTGCTCCTTCATTCAAAATCTAAAGCGAATAGAATCACACACTTAATACATAAACAAATACTATCAACTCATGTATTTCTTACTAAAACCAAAAAGTAAGCAGAATACAATGTTCGTTTCTCGAACCTTCGTTCTCATTGTTCTGCTACTCACAATTTTCAAGGCAGGTATTTTTTTATCTACTTCCTTGAACAAAGCTACTCAAATCCCCCCTCAAATAACTCCTGCTGAAAAGCTCTATCTCATTGATAAAGCTGGACTTTTCGTTAGCGATATTTCTTCTTTTGAAGCTAAAATTCGCACGATTAGTGAGCAACTTCAAATAGCTCCTGAATGGCTCATGGCAGTCATTCACACGGAGTCCAAATTCGACCGATGTGCTTCTAATCAAGCGGGTAGCAAGGCAACAGGCTTATTGCAGTGGATGCCCCGAACAATTAAAGAATATGGCATTGGCACAACAGAATTGGAAGAATACTCTCACCTCGAACAGTTGGATTATGTCTATCGGTATTTCAACAAAATGAAGCGATTGGCAGGTACTTACAACAGCCTGACGGACTTGTATCTTGCCGTTTTGTATCCCAAAGCCCTCAAAAGGAGTGATAACAAAAATTACGCTTTGTATGAGTATCCTTCTAAGGCCTATGAGCTGAACGAAGGGTTGGACTTGAACCAAGATGGTAAGGTAACAATTGGCGATATTGAAGAAAAGCTGTTGGGGTATTATCCCGAAGCTTTCAAAACGACCGATGTGGGACAAAAATGTGCTGCGGATGAACCTGAGCTTGCCTTTGAAGATTATCGCCTGAATTTGTTTGGGAGTTAGGCAAACTAAAATATTAAATTAGGCATTTCTGCAATTTACTTTGCTCGCTTACAAAGTATTGTTTGAATTTGCATTTGAGTTTTTAATTTGAATTTGCCTTAGTAAGGCATATCCTGTTCCTTTTATGGCGATATTTGAAGTTGGAATTGTTGTGTGAAAAAATCTATTGAAGCAAAAAAAAAATAGTATTTTGCATGGGAATCATCACTTTTGATTACAACTCATGTCTAAAATAAGCCGAAAACAAGCTATTTGCTCCAATTGCAGCTATGCCTTTGCAGAAACTACTGTCGACAACTTTTGTCCAAATTGTGGACAAGAAAACTTAGACAAGAATGTTTCTTTTGGTGATTTGTTCAGCGATTTCATCGGCAATTACCTCTCTTTAGACTCCAAGTTATTTCGCACCATTCCTCGGCTGATGTTTTTTCCAGGCTTTCTGACCAATGCCTTCAACAATGGGAAACGCATCTCCTATCTGACTCCTATACGCATTTATCTATTTATGAGCGTATTGTATTTTTCTTTTTTGCAGCCCAATTCAGTGGAGCAGAAGAAGACGCTTCAAACAATACTCCACAAGAACGTATAGACAGTATTTTTCACCTTACCGACAGCACCTCAAATCGGTCGTTGAGAGAGGAGGCAAACAATAAGGACAGCATTATCATAGAAAAAGATACCATCCATGGTACCGTACTAACGGTATTGTTGTGGACGAGTGATTATCTTTCAGGAGGTTACATAGCCTTGTTATTGATGGCTATTTTTGCTTATTTTCTAATAGCTCTCAAAAAAGTATATCAACAGAGTTGGACGAAAAGTATATTGAAGGGAGTTATCTTTGGTTTGTTCTACCCAATTTGTTTGGGAATTGCAGTTAGCTTTACAGGAGTAGCAGCTTTCTTGATGTTTTAGAGGAGAAAAAAATCCTACGATTGTAGGCATAAAGAAGGGGACAACCTTTCCCTGATCGTCCCCATAAAAACTAAGGCCATGAAAAAAACTATCGTAAATTTATGCAAAAAAATTATATTATAAAAGTGAAAAAACGATGCTGTTTTTGATAAGTCATTTGTTTTTTAAAAATCTATACGTTTAATACTTTGTTATACAAGTTGTAAGCGTTATTTAAAGCTTGACTATTTCAAAAAACAATATAGTAAAAAATAATTATTTTTACGCTTGTATGACATTGCTTTCTATTCACTATCTTGAAGAACTATTCTTAAGAACTTACATACTTATGTACGATATAGGCCCAGAAAGGTTACAAGTCAAACCCCATGAAATTGTACTTTTGCCTCGAATATTTTAGCCATTTTAGACGGTTACTTTTTTCCACTTTCCAGACTTCAGATAAGCGACTCCAATAACGACCAATAACAACCAATAGACAAACTCCGAGCCCCAAACAAATGACAGGCTTAAATGCAGCGCATTGACAATGATATACGCATACCCTAAATAAACAAACATAGAAAAAGTCTCGGTCACCAATGAAAAGAAAGTCGCTCCTGTGCCCATAATGCCATTGAAGATTACATTAGAAATGGAACAAGCCAAAATCACCATAATCAGCACCAAAATCACCGATTTAGCACCTTCAATCACTGCAATGTCTTTGGTGAAAACGGATAGGATAAGTTCGGGAAAAAAGACCAAGGTTGCACAAGGAACAACGGTCGTCACAAAACTCAAAATGGTGGAACGGTTGATAGCGACCAACACTTGCTTGTATTTTCGTTGTCCGATGATGTTGCTCACAATAGAATTAGCAGCCGAAGCAAAGCCCCATGCAGGTGCACTATAGAAGGTATAGATGATTTTGAGGACCACCGAAATAGCCAATGCACGCTCTCCCATTTTTTCAATCAAGGATAAAAAGACAAACCAACCTCCCATGCCAATCAGATACTGAACCATCAAAGGGGAAGAAATGACGGTGATGTGCCGAATCAGCCGAAACTGCGGCTTTCTAAACTTAAAAATATTGTACTTCTTGATGTGTTTATCGGTGAGCATATAGGCCAAGGCAAAAAACGTAGCCACTATTTCTGCAATAGTCGAAGCCAAACCCGCTCCCGCAATTCCCATTTCAGGAAAGCCAAAGGCTCCAAAAATCAAGGCATAATCCAAAAATACATTCACAATACAAGAAATACCCATCACCCACGCAATGATATAGGTACGCCCAATTCCCATATACAAAGCCATCGCTACAAATGCAAAAAAGCTAAAAGGTAGCCCATATACTCGATATTCTAAGTAAACCAAACTTGCATCGTAAATCGCCTGAGAACTGATAAAAATGTAGAGAATATAGGGAGTAAATAAGGTCACAACCACAAAGAGAGCCAATGCACCCATTATTTCCATAAACAACAAGTTGCTGGTAACAATGCCAATGCGTTCATCCCTTTGCTCTCCAGCACGTCGTGCAATCAATATTTGCGCTCCTCTCGAAAGCCCCAAACCCAACATCACAGGCACTAAATAATACAAAGAAATCAAACCACAGGCCCCTTGTTCTATTTCACCCACACGTCCCAAAAAAATCGTATCCATCAAACCAATCACATTCGGAGCCAAACTACCCAATATGATAGGGTAGGCGATGTTCCAAATACTTCCGTAAGTTGCTTTTAACTGCATGGCGTTTGTTTTTACCTAATTGAAATCTACTTTTTAGTGTACTAAGCTATATGTGATGGCATTAAAAAATACAACTACTATGGGAGGGAAATAGTTTATCTTCATGCGCTTATCATTGATACAAAAGTAGTTCTTTTCAGATACTTTTCTTAAATTGCTGCAAAAGGGCGCACAAGTCGTCTATCTCTTCAAAAGTATTGTAATAATGAGGACTGATTCGAATACCCTTGCCACGAAGAGAAACCACGACCTTATTTGACTTCAAAAACTCCCACATCACACGATCTCCTTCAATAATAGTGATAGCCGCCCGATTAAGAACAGGATAATCTGAGACAAGCCCGATTCCTATTTTCTGCAATTGCAACAATAAATAATATTGAAGTTCTGCAATGCGAACTTCAATATTTGACACCCCAATCTGATTCATCTGGTCAATAGCAGTTCCCAAAATCAAGGTGCTTTTGTAATCGTAATTTCCCGTCTGAAAAGTATAACCCGAAAATTCAATATCCGAAATCTGTTCAATTTTCGCTGCAATGCCTTGACTCTCTGCTCCCATAACAGGCGGCTCATACACTTCAAAAAGCTTTTCTCGCACATACATCAACCCTGCTCCAAAACCCGCACAAGCCCACTTAAACACACTCGCCACCAAAATATCTACCTTCAATGTCTTCACATCCAACTCCATCGCTCCAAAAGCCTGCGTAGCATCCACCACCAACACCACACCATTTTCCCTGCAAAATGCTCCCAAATCCTTCAAATCAATCTTGAAGCCCGAACTAAACTGCACATAACTTACCGCTACAATTTCAATTTTTTCTTCCAATATGGTCTGCTTCAATTCTTCCAAATCCACAGCCCCATTGAAGTGTTGAGCATATTCCACAATTTCAAAATGATTCACCAACCACGGCATTTTCACCGAAGCATATTCTTCCTCCAATACCAAAACTTTCTTTCCTTGCTTTCGAGTCCGAAGCATCTGAGCCGCATAATTGAAGCCAATCGAACAATTGGGAAGTAAAGTGATTTCGTGCTTTTTCGCTCCAATGCTATCCGCTGCTTTTTGGCGTACTACTTTTATCTCTTCCTCCCAAATTTGCCGCATTGCAGGACCTTTTTCTAAAAAGTCATGGTAGAATTCATGTCCTATTTCTGCGGTTTGCTTGGAGATGATGCCGCAACGGGCGGAATCGAAATAGGTTTGGTTTTGAAGGGCAGGGTGGTTTTGGCGGATTTGTTGCCAGTTTGAGGTTTGCATATTATTTAGATTGTCGTTTTTTTAAAAGTCAGGTGGAACTTACCACAAATCAAAGCATCCTACATTTCGCAGTTTTAAACATAAAGGTCTGATAAACAAAAGTTTGAGATTTTACACTTTCATATTTTAGCTATCCAAAATATTGTTTATCAGCGACATCTGAAATATCTGCAAAATCTGTGATCATCATTCCTTTTTGGGTTTTAAATAACGATTTAATCATGGACGTTTCATTTCTTTTGAAGGAGACTTTTGAAGCTTAGAATTTATGATAGCTTTCACCTATTGCTACAAGGTAAATATTTTGAAGAACCAAACTTCAAAAATCTTAGAGATAATTTAAAAAACAATGTAAGTATGGAACTGTTTAAGAGTCAAATTTGAATTACTTTTGCAGTTTTTTAATCAAATAACCTCAATATGAGTCGTGGACGTGGACGAAACAAAGTGACCGAAGATTTACCAAAAAAAAGCATCAGCAAAGAAGGGTTTAATCACCTGCTGGGTATCTTTCGTTATACACTTCCCTACAAATTTGTATTTGGGATTGGATTGATTTTCTTGATTTTATCAACTGCTACCTCTCTTGCTTTTCCTTATATTGCCAGTATGTTGGCCGATGCTTCTTTAGGCACTGACAATGGGGCTGCGCTTTGGAGTATCAATCAGATCGCCTTAGGACTTTTGGTGGTCTTGATAGCACAAGGTATTTTCTCCTATTTTCGGATAGTCTTATTTGCCATTGTCAGCGAAAAAGCGATGGCAGACATCCGCAAAGACCTGTATTCCAAACTCATATCACTAAATATTCCTTTTTTTGAAAATCGAAGAGTTGGGGAATTGACCAGTCGAATGACTGCCGATGTCACCCAACTTCAAAACACGCTTTCTATTTACCTCGCCGAATTTTTGCGGCAAATAGCCACCCTCATTATTGGTATAGGCATCATTGCTATGACCTCTATCAAGCTGACTCTTTGGATGTTGTCGACTTTTCCTGTCGCTATTTTAGCTGCCATGTTTTTTGGAGGTTATATCCGCAAATTGTCTCGTCAAACGCAGGATGCGCTAGCAGACTCCAATGTAGTCGTTGAGGAATCTTTGCAGGCTATCAGCGTGGTGAAAGCTTTTACCAACGAATGGTTTGAAGAAATTCGCTACAACAAGTCTATAGACAAAGTGGTGAGTTTGGCATTGAAGACAGCAAAATATAGGGGTGCATTTGTTTCCTTTTTGATTTCAGCCGTTTTTGGGGGCATCATCATTGTGCTTTGGCAAGGAGCCTTATTGGTCGAAGCAGGGGCAATGACAATTGGTGAATTGGTGCGTTTCGTGTTGTATACCTTCTTCATCGGTGCTGCAATGGGAGGCATGGGTGACTTATACGGCAACATTCAAAAATCCATTGGTTCATCCGAGCGCATTTCAGACATATTGAAGGAAGAGTCTGAAGTGACGATTCGTCCTCCACAAACTGCGCTGATTACCTCACCTCGACGAACCATTGAAGGGGATATTCGTTTTGAAAATGTAAAGTTCCACTACCCTACTCGCAAAGACATCCGAGTGCTGAAAAATATTTCGCTTCACATTCCGCAAGGCTCAAAAATCGCTTTGGTGGGACACAGTGGCGCAGGAAAATCTACCATTATTCAGCTTCTTCTTCGATTTTATGAGGTGGATAGTGGGCGCATTTTGGTGGATGGAAAGAATGTCGAATCATACGAAATGAGTCATTTTCGCCAAAACATCGGAATGGTACCGCAAGAGGTAATGCTGTTTGGCGGAACGATTCGGGACAATATCGCCTATGGCAATCCTGCTGCAAGTGAAGATGCTATTTACCAAGCTGCAAAAAAAGCCAATGCCCTCGAATTCATCGAGAGTTTCCCCGAAACCTTCAATACCATGGTAGGCGAAAGAGGCGTAAAACTCTCTGGAGGTCAGCGTCAAAGAATCGCCATTGCTCGTGCAATTCTCAAAGACCCCTCCATTTTGATTTTGGATGAAGCTACGAGTTCTCTGGATACCGAATCTGAAAGTTTGGTACAGGCGGCCCTCAATGAATTGATGAAAAACCGTACAACCATCATCATTGCTCACCGCCTTACTACGATTCGAGAAGTCGACTGCATCTATGTCTTAGAAGGTGGCGAAATCGTTGAGCAAGGATCTCACGAGGAATTGGCTATTTTGGAGGATGGGATGTATCGGCAATTAAGTGAGGCGAATTTGTAGATTTGAATCAAGTTACTTTTGTATAAGTTCTTTTCTTGATTTCTCATCAAAAACTTTTAGAAAAATGAGCAATAAAAAAGGTTCTACAAGCAGTGCATTGTTGTTGTTGAGTTTGGTCATTTTGATGGGCTTGATTTTTTATGGGCAGTTGTTTCAGGGCAATGGCTTGTTGGTCAAAGGCAAACCCGATAAATGTGAAGGTTACTTGCAAGAGGCGGATAGTTTGTTTGCATTGAAGCTATACGAAAAAGCCCTCAACTCCTATCAAAATGTACTGGACTGCAAACCGAATGACCGATATGTGAATGCCCAAATCAGAGAGTGTACCGAAAACATAGATGATACTTTTCAGCGCACCTTTGGAGGCACGGAACGTGACGAAGGACGCAGCATTGTAGCAGCTCACGATGGTGGTTATGTCATTGCGGCAAATGTTGAAAGTTTTGGCAATGGCGGCAGCGATGTGCATGTCATGAAACTCGACCGATTGGGTCATTTGGATTGGCGGCGAAACTATGGAGGTGTTCGAGACGAAAAGGCAAACGACATCATTCGCACTCCTGATGGTGGTTATTTTGTGTTGGGTTCTACTCAAACTTATGGGCGAGGGGAAGAGGATATTTGGCTATTGAAGCTCAACAGCAGTGGGCGAAAGTCTTGGGAGAAAACCTATGGTGACAGCAAACAGGATGTGGGTTTGCGAATTACCCATTTGAAGGACGGAAACTATGCGATTGTGGGCTTGACCCAATCCAAAGGCAATGGAAAGGGCGATGTTTGGCTACTGAAAATCACTAGCGATGGCGGGGTGATATGGGAACAAACACGAGGCGGTTCGGAATGGGATGTGGGAATGGATGTGGCTGAAACGGAGGATGGAAATTTGATGCTTGTGGGTTATTCTCAGTCCTTCAATCCGAGCAAAGTATCGGATGGCTGGGTAATGAAGATTGAAGGGACAGTAGGTGACAGCACTTTGTGGACTCAAACTTTTGGAGGCGAACAAACCGACTTGTTTACAGGCATTCTGGCCTCCAAAGACGGAAATTTTATTTTGACAGGCAATACCAAATCTTTCGGCAATGGCGCAGAGGATGTTTGGATGTTGAAAATCCATACGGATGGTCAGAAAATTTGGCAAAAAACCGTTGGCGGCAAAGGCAAAGACCTTGCTTCTAATATTTTGCAGACTTCAAAGGGAAATTATACGATAGTTGGTCAAACTACTTCGGCAGGTGCAGGCGCAGAGGATGCTTGGCTGGTGAGTTTGGACGCAAGTGGTGGCTTTTTGTGGAAAAACGAATTGGGCACGCAAAAAATGGACATTGGAACTGCGATTGTCGAAACGGCTGACAAGGGATATGTGATGACGGGTTCAACTACTACTGATAAAGGAGATTTAGATATTTGGGTGCTGCATTTGAATGAGCGAGGGAAAGAGGAGCATTGAAAAACTCAAATTCAAGGTGCAAATTCAAACTCAATATTTTGTATTGAAGAAAAACTCAAATTCAAGGTGCAAATTCAAACTCAACACTTTGCATTGGAAGGAAAATCAGATATAAGTTCAAACTCACTCAAATAAGTCATCCATCGTTATTTCATTCTGTACCAAAGAGGTAGAATGTTTGTTACGTTCCAAGCCATAGGTCGTTATCATGGTCAGAAAAATGGCTTTTCGAGTTTTCGTTTCACTGCGAAAAGTGCCTATTTTATTCCTCAGATTATCGCTGTATGCCTTGGTTATCAAGTAGGGATTAATCGAATATTTCACCTCACAAAGATTCACTACTTGGTCTCTCCTATCAATCACCAAATCAATTTGCGCTCCTTTCAAAGATTTGGTACTTTTCCAAGACGAGGCATAACTAATGACTCCACTGATTCCCAATGCTTTTTTGATTTGCGGAATGTGTGCCAAGCATATTTGCTCAAAAGCATAACCTGCCCATGCTCTCTGTCTGGGATTGTCAATCGCATTTATCCAAATTCCCTCATCGTAGTGAGTGTTATTTTTGATGAACTTCAAATAGAACAAACTGTAAAAATCAGACAATCGGTATAATACACTCTTTGATTTTTTGTTAAACAAGGTATAAGGAGTGATAAAACCACTCTCCTCCAACTCGTTCAATCGCTTGGTTAAACTCCCTCCCGTTTTCAAACCTGTCACCTCAGTCAATTCTTTTCGGGTCATTCCTTTCGCTTTTGTGGCCAAACCTGCAATAATCATTTCGTAATTTTCAGGTTTTTTGAACAAAGAAGCAAATAAGTTTTGAAATTCTGATTCCAACAATGCTCCTTTCCGAAAACACAGTTCTTCAATATTTTGTGCAGCACTTTTCTCAGGAGAAACGGCATCCAAATAATAGGGAATCCCACCCATGACCATATACAATTGAAGGATTTGATACCTGTCCAATACATTGTTTTTGGACTGCAACATCCGTTCTGTTTCTTGCAGAGTGAAAGGATGAATTTTGATGCGTTCTGTCACTCGATTGTGCAAACCACCATGATTGCTAATGAGTTCGTTAATCATCCATGAAGCCGCAGAACCACAAGTTACCAAAATAATATCTTTACGATTCGTTGCCCAACTGTTCCAAAAATGCTCCAATGCCATCAGAAAATCCGAATTGCGGGTGTCAAACCACGGCAATTCATCCCAAAAAATCACCTTCTTTCGATTTTCTTCAATCGTTTCTAAATGGTCAATCAATCGCTGAAAAGCTTCCAACCAATTTTCTGGTTTTTCATCAAAGGAAATTTTTGCTTGTCTTTGAAGTCCAAGATGAAAATTGGTCAATTGTTGCGTTGTATTTGCATTTGCCAATCCTGTCAATTGAAAATCAAATTGGTATTGAAAATATTCTCGCACCAAAAAAGTCTTTCCTACTCGTCGTCGCCCATATAGAGCTACAAATTCCGATTTGTGGCTTTCTTTTACCTTGTCCAGTTGCTTGATTTCTTTCTCTCTTCCGATGATGTCGTTCATAGAGTTTGGTGTTTATTCAGCCAAATCTAATCAAAAAATATCAAATTTGGCTGAATTGAAGAGCTAAAACAGCCAAATTCACCTAAAAAAACACAGTTTTGGCTGAATTGAAGTCTAACGCCTGTCACCTTCTTCAAAAAGCATATCCACCTTTCTCCACCACAAAATCTGCAATATTCCTCCGCAACTCTTTCGGATTCACATCATAATCAGGCAACAACAAACGCAACATGTGATTCAAGTTCTTTTTTTGCCGCCCTTCTGCAAAACTCGCTACGGCTTCTTTTGACACCTTTTGCACATTAGCCAAAGACTCATAAAAGTACAATTGCATCATTTGGGTTTGAATCGGGAGTTTTGATTTATCCGCATCTGCTTTTTGCTGCAATTTCAGCACCTTCAATAAGACCGACTCACACACATAGACTTCCGCCAAAATATCCGACAAATTCAAAATGATTTCCTGTTCGTCCACCATTTTCTTACGCAATTTTTTACCCGCCGTTCCCAACACCAATAAAAAAGCATTTTTCATGCTTTGCACCATGCGTTTTTCCACTGCAAACGCTCCTTTTCCTTTGACAGGATTCAACTGCTTCAATAAGTATTTCGGTATTTTTTTACCCGCCATTATCAGGTCAATCTCTTTTGTTTGCAGGCTACGCTTGGAAAGCTCTGCAATCGTCAATAGGCGGTTCACCTCATTTGTGCCTTCATATATCTTGGTAATTCGAGCATCTCGATAGCCCATTTCGATACCCGTTTCTACGGCATAGCCCATCCCTCCATGAATTTGCAACACTTCATCCGTAGCATAACAAGCCAAATCCGACCCCTTCACTTTGATAATCGAACATTCAATGGCAAACTCTCTAACCGACTGAATTTTGGCTTCTCCTGAGGACATTCCTGCGGCTTCAAATTCGGCTGCTTTCAGGTCAATATTTCGGGCAGTGCGGTAAATAGCCGCATCCATCGCAAAGGTTTTCATGGTGATGTCGCCGATTTTGTATTGAATTGCTCCAAATTCTGCAATCGCTTTGCCAAACTGTTTGCGAGTTGTGGCGTATTCTACGGCTTTGTCGAGTAAAAATTTGCAGCCTCCAACACCGCCTGTACCTGCTTTCATTCGCCCTGAGTTCAAAATATTCAGTGCCATTTTGAAGCCGCCTTCTCTTTCTCCCAACAAGTTTTCACCAGGAATTTTGCAATTGTCAAAATACAACTGAACCGTTGAAGAACCTTTGATGCCCATTTTCTTTTCTTCTGGTCCGATGGTCAATCCTTCAAAATTGCGTTCAACGATAAAGGCAGACAAGGTTTTGTCTTGGTCGATTTTGGCGAAAACGATGAATACATCCGCAATACCGCCATTGGTAATCCACACTTTCTGCCCATTCAAAGCATAAGAATCGTCGGCTATCGAATGAATGGCTTTGCTTCTACCCGAGTTGGCATCTGAGCCAGCTTCGGGTTCGGTCAGTGCATAGGCTGCAATCCATTCACCTGTTGCTATTTTGGGTAAGTATTTCTTTTTTTGGGCTTCGGTGCCGTAATAGACGATGGGCAGTGAACCAATTGAAGTTTGTGCGCCAATCGTTGTAGCAAAGGAATAAGCACCAGATATTTTCTCGGAGAAGATGGTATTAGAGGTAAAATCCAAGCCCATGCCGCCATACTCTTCGGGTATGCCGATGCCACACAAGCCCAATTCTGCCGCTTTCCGAAATACTTCCAAAATCTCTGGTCGGTCTTCTTCCTTGCTGATTTCCAATTCTCTTCCTCGCTTGAAGAAAGGTTCTTGGATTTCTTTGACACAAAAATCTGTCACCATTTCTGCAATCATTTGCTGCTCTTCGCTCCATTCTTCGGAGATAAAAACGTCATTTGGATTGGTTTCTTCAATTAGGAAATGTCCGCCTTTGCAGGTGGAGTTTGTTTGAGTTGTTATTGTCATTGGATTAGAGGTTGTGTTGAAGTACTTTTTTTTGTAAATATACGCTATTATTTTTCTGTGTGTAAATCAAAAAAGAGCAACAGGTTCTAAACCTTGTGCAATGTCGACCAAAGGCATTGAAAAGGTCAAAAATCGCTTCAACAACAAAGGACTTTTTTGGGAAATGAAAACACTGCCCGACAAAACGAAAAGTTGAAATGTCACTTTTGTTAAAGAAGGTTGTGAAGGCGTTGTTTAAGGCACCTTAAATCAGTCTCTCCCTAAATCCTTCCGCTTCTCTCCAACATCCCCTTAAAGTGTTCTCCAAATTCCTTGTTCTCCATCAATTCTTCCATCGTCAAGTGCATTCGATAACGCCAATAATGTGGAATCACATCAGGCTGATTGATGCGTTCTTTTTCAGGATTTGGATGTTGCAGTTCTTCGCTCATACCCAACAAATCCGACAGCGGAAATACTGCCCACATACTCGGAAAATCCAAATGTTGCTGAACAATTTGCTGTGACAGATCCGTAGAACAGGTAGCTGGAGCTTGTCCGCTACGCTGCAATTCATTGTTGTAAAACCGCTGAATGTAATCCCTCTTACTCTCTTTCCACCACAGGCGAATCGGCTGACTGTCATGCGTTGATGGGCTGCAAACCGATAGATATGGCACATCGGCGGCTTGTAAAAATTCTGTATTTGGATTTTTGGACATACTCTGAATTTCGAGGGTTAACAAGTCCAAATCCTTCAATACTTGCGGCACACAAGCGGGAATCATACCCAAATCTTCGGCACAAATCAGCATATCCGTTGCCGCCTTGATAGAAGGCAGTTTGGTCATTGCAGATTCCGTCCAAAGTTCTTCTTGACGGTTAAAGAAATAATCTTGATACAAGGCTTGCAGGTTGCCTTGAACATGGGAAGGAAAATACCGAAAAGAACGGGTATTTTGAAGTCCAAAACGGGGGTGAAAAGCTTGTTTTTCAGAACCGCTTTCTTCAATAAACAAGACTTCACCATGCAGTTTCAACAATCCATGCTTCAAATGAATCTGTCCCTCATTTGCGTTTGATTTGAAATAATCGTCCACCTTGCGTTGGGTGTCAAAATCCGCTTGAAAAGCAAAACGATTGCCGACCGAAGGCTGCAAAAAAGTGTGCATCACGTAATCTGCTTGATCGCCGAAAAGTTCGAGTAGGTGTTCGTGGGTGATGAAGGGTTTGCAGAGTCTATCGTAGTCAAAGCCGATTCCTCTTTGATAAAATTCACTGACTGTCACTGGAATAGCGGGGTAGAAATAACCCAGTTTGGCTTGTGTGGAATGGTAAGGGACTTGCCAAATTCGGAAAAAGCCCAAAATGTGGTCAATCCGAAAGGCATCAAAATACCTCGAAAGTATCTTCAATCGGTTTTGCCACCACGCATAGCCATCTCGTGCCATTACATTCCAATTGTAGGTCGGGAAGCCCCAATTTTGTCCTTCGTCAGAAAACTGATCGGGTGGCGCACCCGCTTGTGCATCCATGTGATAGAGGTGTGGCTGTGTCCAAGCATCAACGCTGTGTCGGTAAATCCCTATCGGAATGTCTCCTTTCAAAACAATGTTGTGTTTTCGGGCGTATTCGCTGACTTCATGCAGTTGTTTGTCCAAATAAAATTGAAGAAAATAGTAAAAGGCAATGTCGTCAAAGCTTTCACTTTTTTCACTGCAAGCCTGTTCCATCCTTTCCTCCGAGAAAGTGCTGTTTTCGCCCCATTCATTGAAGTTGGCAGTACCATGTTGGTCTCTCAATACGCAGAAAAAGGCGTAGGATTTGAGCCAATGTTTGCTGCCTTCAAAGAAAGTTTTGAAGGCTTTGCTTTTGAGAAACTTGCCTTTGGTCGCTTCAAAAATTTGTCGGGCAAATCGAAGTTTGTTTTGATTGACCAATTCATAATCAACGGTTTCCAAAGCGTTGAGTTGCAATTGAAGGTCTTGGTATTCTTTTTTATCAATTACTTTTTTGAATCCGTCTATCGCTTCAATGTTCAAATACATCGGATGTAAGGCAAAAACGGAAATGGCAGCGTAGGGATAGGAGTCAATCCAAGTACCTGTGGCCGAAGTGTCGTTGATAGGCAGGATTTGTGCCATTTTCATACCAACTTGTGCCGCCCAATCCACAAACAATTTGATGTCGGTAAATTCACCAATTCCCAAACCGTTTTTTGTTCGAAGCGAAAAAACGGGAATCGCCATGCCTGTACCTTTCCAGTCGCCTTTCGGATGCTTGAAATAGTGATCATAAACGATGTTGAGGTGATGATCTTTGATTTGGTGAGACGGCAAAACTCGATTCTCACCGTCTTCCCAATAGACGACTTCTTTTGTTTTGGTATCGTAAATGCCGTATTTGTATTCGATGTTCATCCCTGCCACAAAGGACACACTGCCCGACCAAAGCGGATAGTCTTCGTTCCCCAACAAAAGTGGCTTGCCTGTTCCCCAATTGCCCAATGCGGGAATATTGCCCAATACGCAAAGTCTTTGGTGCTGTTCGACTCTCGGCACATTGATTTGAAAGCGAATAATGGGATGGGCTACCGATTTTTTGGCTTTGGGAAAAGGGGATTTGTATTTTTTGGGATGGAAAATCACCTTCAAAAATGCGGAATTGTACAGCGCATTTTCGGGATGATACTTCGCCCGCCAAGCATCCTTCAAGGCAATGTTTTCACTCTGTTCCTCCTGTTCGTTCGTCAAAGAAAAAGTCCGATAGTCTCCCCATTCTCGCTTGAGTTCTTGATCTTCTTCATTGACCAAGACATATTGATACTCAAATGAAGGAACATCTACTTCAATGCTCTCTTCCCAATTCCCATCACCTTTGTGACTTAGTTTTAAGGCGGCAGACAAGTCGCCCTTGCCCAGTTCTGCAAGGTTTCCTGTCACTACGAGGCGTTCGCCCCATTGGGTGTGGTAGTTGGTTTTGAAGGTTATTTTTGGCATGACTGTTAGTTGTTTTGATTTTTCTTGTATTAAGGCAAAATTAGGAAATAAAGCGTTTTGAAGAGGGTTTTAGAGAATTGTTTTTTTGTTTGGTGGGAAATGGATATATTTAAGGGGATTATCCATCAAGTTGAAGGCGGCCATGTATTGGCAGGCTATAACTATTTTCCTATAAATATGGTTGGATGGTGACGATTGATGAAGAAGGTAATTTTTGTGAGGAATTGGGTTGTGTGGAGACGATTGTAAATATTGAGAACACAGAGGCACAGGAACACAGAGGTTTTTTGCAGATTGGTCCGAATCCTGTGAGAGATAGGGCTAAAATCAACTACCAAATTCCCAAAGATGGACTTTTACAAGTATATGATTTGCAGGGTAAATTAATGGAGAGTTGGGAATTGAAAATGGAGGATGAAGCATTGGATTTGGATATTGAAGCTTGGGAGAGTGGATTGTATTTGTATAAAGTCAGCATTGAAGGAAGAGAAGTGAGTAGTGGGAAATTGGTGGTTGAATAACCATTGAAGTAGAAAAGCCAACACCAAAATGAATGAAAAGAGAAGGATTTATTCCCTCCTTTTCATTCATTACTCCCACCAAGGATAAAACCTTGGCATTTCCGAAGCCTTCTGCGTAAAATTCGGCTTGCGCTTCTCCAAAAAAGAAGCAACTCCTTCCTTGCCATCCGCTAAACTCGCATAATAAATCGCCAGAGAATCCACCTTGTGTGCCTCAATCGGATGCGCTGTTGCGGCATTTCGATACATCATTTGTCGGGTCAAGGCAATCGCAACGGGGCTGTGTGCTGCGATTTTTCGAGCGATTTTGTAGGCTTCTTCAAGGAGTTCATCGGCGGGGTAAATGCCCTTCACATAACCCGCCGCCAAAGCCGCTTCAGGTTTCAGAATTTCGCCCGTATAAGTCCACTCCAAAGCCGTAGAGATGCCCACAATTCGGGGCAAAAACCAAGTCGAACAAGCTTCGGGTGTGATGCCGATTTTGTTGAAGACAAAGCCAATTCGTGCATATTCCGAAGCCAAGCGAATGTCCATTGCACAGGTCATCGTTGCGCCAATGCCAACAGCCGCCCCATTGATAGCCGCAATCACGGGCTTTTTGCAGTCGTAAATCGCCAAAGTCACTCGTCCTCCCGTATCCCTCACGCCTTCAATCATTTCGGGTTCATCCAAACGATTTTCCATGTCTTCCATTGTAGGGTGAAAATCTTCGTCCAAACCAAAGACATTGCCCACTACGGACAAGTCCATTCCCGCACAAAAAGCACGTCCTGCCCCCGTCACAACAATCACTCGAATGTTGTCGTCTTCACTTGCTTTATTGAAAACATCCACCAACTCATTTGCCATTTCCACCGTAAAAGCATTCATTTTGTCGGGGCGATTCAAAGTAAGCGTTAAAATATAATCTTTGACTTCTAATTTTAGTGTGTTGTATTTCATGAGTATGAATAAAAGTAAAAATGAAAAAAATACACGAAGAACAGAAAATGCAGAATCTTATCTCCCAATATCCAATCAGAATCCATGTAAATCAACTTCCTCTGTATAACTCAATTGAATCCATTTCCCCATTTTCTTTTGAATGATTTTGAAATGATGTAACTCTTCTTTTGTCACCAAAGAAATTGCATCACCCGAAGCCTCCGCTCGTCCCGTTCTACCAATTCGATGAATATAGTCCTTAGGCGATCGGGGCAATTCGTAGTTGATGACACAAGGTAAAAACTCTATGTCAATTCCACGAGAAAGTAAGTCCGTTGCGACCAAAATCCGCACCTCCCCCGCTTTGAATTTTGCCAAAGCCCTCGTTCTTGCCCCCTGTGATTTTTTGCCGTGAATCGCCAAAGCTTCTATTCCGTTTTTCTTCAATTTGAGAACCACATTGTCGACTTTTCGAGACGAAGAAGCAAAAATCAAAACCTGTTTCCAATCTTTTGTTTGGAGCAAGTAGCGCAAAAATGGCCCTTTTCTCTCCTCTGTCACCAAATAAGCAGATTGATTGATGAGTTCTATATCGGTTTCCTTGCTTTCGCTTTTCTCTTCAATTTTTATAACCTCGGGATTCGTCAACAAAAGCGACTTGACTTCTTGCACCTCCTTGCTGAGTGTAGCCGAAAAGAGGAGATTTTGCCGCCTCTTGGGCAGCAATGCCAAAATTTCATTGATTTCTTCCTGAAAACTGCGGTTCAGCATTTTGTCAGCTTCGTCCAATACAAGCGTTTTCACATCAGATAGATGCACCGCTTTTGAAGCGACCAACTCCAATAGTCTCCCGGGTGTTGCAGTCAAAACATGCACATTTTGCAGGGCAATCATTTGAGGATTGATGGACACCCCTCCAAAAACGGCTAAGGACTTGATGTGTTTGGGTAAAAGGTTTCCAAACTCCTGAAAAACTTCCTGAACTTGCATCGCCAATTCTCTTGTAGGCACCAAGACCAAGACCTTTACATGCCTATTCTTCAAAGCTCGATCTACCTGCAATTTCATCAAAATAGGCAGCACAAAACTTGCCGTTTTTCCCGAACCCGTTTTCGCAATACCCAATACGTCCTTGCCCATCAAAACGTGGGGAATAGCAGCTTTTTGGATAGGCGTAGCTTGTTTGTAATCGAGCGAAGCCAAAGCTTCGATTAAGGAAGAGGGTAAACCCAAGTTGTTGAAAGACATTTTTTGTTTTTGATGTAGAAAATAAAAATTAAAAAAGTGTCAGAAATATAGGAATCTCTGACACTTTGTAGATAGGATTTTGTGATGAAATGCTGTTTCATCCAAAAAAAATTAAGCCCCGAAAAGCTCTTCCAATTTTTTCTCCAATCGTTCACCACGTAGGTTTTTGGCGATGATTTTACCTTCTGCATCCAAAAGGAAAGTTTGAGGAATTGATTTGACGCTATACAGCGCAGCCGCCGAAGATTTCCAGCCACCCAAATCACTTACGTGACCAGGCCACACCAAGTTATCTTGCTCAATCGCTTGAACCCATTTATCTTTGGTACGATCCAATGAAACGCTATACACTTCAAATCCTTTGTCTTTGTATTTCTCATAAATACGCACTACATTGGGATTTTCACGACGACAAGGACGACACCAACTAGCCCAAAAGTCCACCAATACTACTTTCCCCTTCAACGAAGACAAATTGATGTTGGCACCTTCAGGAGAAGGCAATTCAATGTCGGGAGCTACTTGTCCAACAGCCGTATTCAAGACCGACTGAAGAGATTGCAGGTAAGCCGTATATTCTTGGTAAGTTTTCGTATTCGGCATTTCTTTTTCAAGACGTTCTTTTACTCTGTCAAAAGAAGCCTTGTGTGATTCGATGTTCAAAGAACCCACTGCAATGCGAGCCAAAAGAGGACTTTTCACAGTGTCAATGAAGTTCACCAAGTACTGTTCGTTCACCTTGCGGCTGCGAATACCTTTGATCAACTCGTGCAACTGCGCTGTCTCAGAAGAACCTTTGAAGGTCGCATTTTGAAGGTCTTTGTAATCTGCATTCACCTCCATTTTTTGATTGTCTAAAATCACCATAACTTGATTTTGACCAGGGCCAAATCTCAACATTCCCATGCCTTTTTCTGCCACTTGTCCTTTCATCTCAAACGTGCCATCTTCTGCCACAACCGCTGTGTCTATTACAGAAAAACGATTGTTGGCTACCTCACCCAAAAACACTTTGGCTTTGGGCATAAAATTGTCTATTTTTCCTTTGATGATATAACCATCGTGATTGGAATCGGAGTCTTTCGTACAGCCTGCAAACATGGCAGTGAGTACAATAAACGTTATCAGTATTCGCTTCATTTTTTACTGAATTTTTGTTTTTTTGGAATTGTTTATCTGAAATATAAATAGTTGAAAATTAATTGACTTCCTTCAATTTTTTTGCCAACAATTTGTTGGTCAATTTTGGATCTGCCTTGCCTTTTGAAGCCTTCATGATTTGTCCCATAAAAAAACCTGTCATGCCTTTCCTGCCTTTTTGATACGCTTTCACCTTATCGGGAAATTGCTGCAATACCCGTTCTATGACTTCTTCAATGAAATCATCATCCGACTCCATCAGCAAGTTGAGACTTTTCGCCAAATTCAAAGCAGACATTTGGGGCTGTTCTATCCATTCAGGCAACAGTTTTTGAGCAGCCACCGAAAAACTTAACTGACCGTCTTTTATCAAATGAATTAGCTCGACCAATTGTTTCGGCAACAGCGCAAAGTTACCAATATCTGCATTATTTTTATTGAGATATTCTTTGACAGGCCCCATTAACCAGTTTACAACAGCCTTGTAATCATCTGTATGTTTAATTGCTTCACAAAAATACGCTGCCATTTCCTTTTCATCTGTCAACACCCCTGCATCATAGGCAGAAAGTCCCAGTTTTTGGGTAAATTCATCCTGCAATGCTTTGGGTAAAGTAGGCATTTCGGCTTCAATAGCTGCAATGTATTCTTCGCTTACATACATCTGCGGTAAATCTGGCTCGGGAAAATAGCGGTAATCGTGTGCTAACTCTTTGTCACGAAGCGAAAATGTCGTTCCATTTGACGCATCAAAACTTCGTGTTTGACGCTCTACTTGAACGCCTTTTTCCACCAATTTGATTTGTCTTTTGGTTTCAAATTCAATCGCCCGCTTCACATTCCGCAAAGAGTTGATGTTCTTCACCTCTACTCTTTCGCCGTATTCTTTCGCTCCCTTCAACATCACTGAAATATTCACATCACAGCGCAGATTTCCCTTTTCCATATCTGCATCGCTGATGCCCAAATACCGCACAATTCGACGCATATCTGACACATACTGATAGGCTTCATCAGCCGAACGAATGTCGGGTTCGGATACAATTTCTACCAACGGTGTCCCTGCTCGATTGAGGTCAATCAACGAATAATTAGGGTCTTGATCGTGCGTACTTTTGCCTGCATCTTCTTCCAAATGAATTCGGGTGATACCTATCTTCTTGACCTCTCCATTTACTTCAATCGGCAAATAGCCATCGTAACAAATTGGGGTCAAATTTTGGGTGATTTGGTAGCCTTTCGGCAGGTCGGCATAAAAATAATTTTTTCGTGCAAAGCGATTGTGCCGTTCGATTTTGCAGTTGGTCGCCAAGCCAATTTTCACTGCATATTCCATAATGCGTTCATTCGCAAAAGGAAGCGTACCAGGATGCCCTAAGGTAATATAACTGATATTTGTATTAGGTTCTGCCCCAAAGCTGTTGGTGTCGGGCGCAAAAATCTTGCTGTTGGTCTGCAATTGAACATGGATTTCCAGTCCAATGACCGTTTCGTATTTTGAGATGTCCAAATTCTGAATTTCTTGTTTGAAGGTTTTAATTGCAAAGATACGATTCTATCTGCAAGTTTTAGTGTTATCAACCCAAACGCAATTATCAACCCAAACACAACTATCCACTTAAACACCCAAACATCTTTTTTACTCAGGCGTAACATAAGCCGCCCGAATCCCGCCATCCACCAAAAACTCCGTTCCTGTCGTATAAGAAGAATCATCCGAAGCTAAGTACAAGACAGCTTTCGCCATTTCCTCTGCTTCTCCAAAACGTCCCATCGGCACATGCACCAAACGCCTTTGTTTTTTTTCTTCGGTGTTCAAAAAATCCATTAATAGTTTGGTTCTCAAAGGACCAGGACACAAGGCATTGACTCGAATATTCTCACGGGCATGAATCACCGCCAATTCGCGAGTCATAGACAAAACTGCCCCCTTACTTGCAGTATAGGCAATTTGTGGAGTCGCCGCTCCAAGCAACGCTACAAAAGAAGCTGTATTGATAATCGAACCACCTCCAGCTCTTTGCAGGGCAGGAATACCGTATTTGCAGCCAAAGAAAACGCCTTTCACATTGATGTTCATGGTCAAATCCCAAACTTTTTCGTCCGTTGACATCGCATTTCCATCATCCGAGTGCATGATGCCCGCATTGTTGAACAAGACATTGAGTTTGCCATAAGTTTTTTCTGCAAAAGCAATCATCTGCTCACAATCAACAGCCTTCGACACATCCGCATGAATATAAGAAGCTTCATTTCCAGCTTCTTCAATCATTGCCAATGTTTCCCGACCACCTTCATCGTTCACATCCACCAAAACTACTTTTGCACCTTCTTTAGCGAATAGTATTGCAGTAGCTCGTCCAATGCCGCTGCTTGAGCCTGTTATTAAGGCAACTTTATTTTTTAATCGCATGATTATTCATGTTTTAATTTGCATTAAAAAAACTCCAATGCTTTTCCATTAAAAAAATCAAAATTTTGGAAGTAGGCAGTAATAATAGCAGAAAAAATGGCATAAACAAGAAGTTCTATGAGCCAAGATAAGTTTTTTTTGAGAACTAAATCAGCAGCTCAAAATAATTGATTTATGACAAGTTTCGATTTTTCCTAAAAATCGTATTGAAGGGGAACTTTATAAAGATATATTGATGTTATAATGGCATAAATCAAACTTAAACTATCAATTGTGTATGCAACAAAGTTACATTTAACTAACCTATTAAATCATTAAAACTATGCAAAAATTACGGCAGTATTCTGCAATCATCATGGTTATTTTTGGAGCTTTGTTCTTGTTCTCCTTGTCTGGCAGATTGGTCGAAACGGTAGAGGCAGATGAAGTCGTGGTCATTCAGGATCCGATTGATGGTGAATTGCACTTTCACTTTACTCCAGGTATGAAATGGCAAGGCTTTGGTTCTGTGACTAAATACAAAAAAGAAAGCCAATATTGGTTCTCTGCTTTGAAAGATCAAGGAGGCGTGGAAGATAGAAGTATTCCGATTCGCTTCAATGATGGCGGCTCAGCTCGAATGTCTGGTTCGGTTCGCTGGAAATTGCCTGTGGATGAGGTAAGCATGAAAAAGGTGCATACTTTGTATGGTACTCAGAGGGCTGTTGAGCAACAATTGATTCGGACAGTCATGGAAAAATCGGTCTATATGACAGGTCCTTTGATGTCTTCTAAAGAATCATATGCTGAAAGACGAAACGATTTGTTGTCTTTTATTGACGATCAAGCATCGAGAGGCGTTTACCATACGACTACCAAAGAGGTAAAAGGTGCTGACCCTTTATCGGGTAAGGAAAAAACCTTTACGATTGTAGAAATTGATTTGGACGAAAATGGAGGCTTCAAACGTCAAGAAAAATCTCCTTTGCAGGAATACGGGGTATTCATTTCCAACTTGGCTTTGAATAAAATCCAGTACAATGAAACCGTAGAAAAGCAAATTGCTCAACAGCAAAATGCGATTATGGAAGTGCAAACGGCTATCGCAAAAGCGAAGGAAGCGGAACAAGATGCGATTCGTGCGGAAAAAGAAGGTCAAGCGCAGTCTGCAAGGGCTAAGTGGAAACAAGAAGTCATCAAGGCGCAGGCAGTGACGGAAGCAGAACAGCAAAAAGAAGTCGCTAAATTGGCGATGGAATCAGCGGAGTACTTCAAGAAGGAACAAATCTTGAAAGGAGAAGGGGAAGCAGCTCGTAAGAAGTTGGTCATGAATGCGGATGGTGCTTTGGACAAGAAATTGGAGGCTTGGGTAACGGTGAATCAACAATATGCAGATGCCATGAAAAACTATCAAGGTGATTGGGTACCAAGTGTAATCATGGGTGGCAATGGCAGTCAGGGTGGTGCAAACAATGGCGCACAGGATTTTATCAACTTGATGATGATGAAAACTGCTCAGGATTTGTCTTTGGACGTGAGCGTTCCGAGAGGAAATCAATAAAATTGTAAAACTTCAAGCATAAACTCAAAGTTCAAATGCAAGTTTGACTTTGAGTTTTTTTTTAAAGCCTTCAAAGGATTTCAAGACCTTTGGAGGCTTTTTTGGTTTATGGAAACTTTTGAGATAGGTTCTTTTGAAGAGGTCTTTTTGAAGTGGATTTGAAGCATATAAAAATCAATTTACCATCCCTTCAATCACATCCGATTCATACACAAAAGTTCCTCTTTTTTCACTATTTGCAGCCTTCACCATCGCCTCCGCCACTGTTTTCCCCTCAATCGAGCGGTACTTTTTCAAAGGTCCATGTAGCAAAAGATTCAAAGCTTTGAAGCTATACACTGCCATTTTTTCACCCATCCGAAATTCCTTTCTATCACCTGTCAAAAGCGAAGGTTGAAAAATATGAAGTGAGGGATAATCCAAATCTTTAAGAGCCTCTTCAATTTCGCCTTTCACCTGATTGTAGAAAAAAGGAGATTTTTGGTCTGCACCCATTGCAGTGACAATAAGGTACTGTTTTGCCCCTTGCTGCAAAGCGATTTTAGCTACTTGAAGCGGATATTCATAGTCCACTTTCTTGAACTTTTCTTTGCTTCGAGCCTTTTTGATGGTCGTTCCCATACAGCAAAATACATCATCAACTTTCATCAAATGGCTGTACTGCTCCAACTTGTCAAAGTCAATCATTTGCTCGTCCAGATTAGGGTGTTTTGCGCCGCTCAAATGACGAACCAAAGTAGTCACCTTATCGTATTGCTCACTTTGAAGCAATGTTACCACACATTGGCGACCAATCAAACCTGTTGCGCCAATCACCAATGCTGTTTTTTTAGTAGAAAAATTCATATTTTTGGAAATCATTTATAATATCACTAACTTCATTTTCAATAAATTGGTTCAATGAAATGTCCATGAATAAATCATTATTAAGACACAAAGAGAAATGATTATTTCATTCATGGTAAGTTCCATCTGACCTTCAAAAAACGAAAATAACCAGATGAAATACCTACTCTTTTTAGCGATGCTTTCTTTGTGGCTGCAATGTGCGGACACTCATGAACAAACATCACAAACCCAACAATCAACGACAAAAATGGACAAAGATAAAGACGTGAATCAAGAGCAAATAGACACAAAAAAAAGTGAAAAACCAAACTTTCGCTATGTTGATGGCAATAACAATACCTACTTGATTACCCCTACAAGTCTGGACTATCAACCGATTGACCAAATGATGAGTTCGAGCGGTAATTATGATGGTGGTGAACCCGTCACCAAAGAAATTGACGAGACTCAATATGCTGCAATTCAGACTGCAATAGAGGCTGCTATCAAGAATACTGCCGCCCATATTGAAAAACGAGAAATGGGGTCGGGCTGGATAAGTGTAAAAGGTGGTGGTTCGTATAAGATTGCTTATCGAGCGAAGGAAAAAGCAGAGATAGAAAAGACTTTGAAGGGAATCATTGAAGCGGAGTGACTCAAAAGATAAGATATTAAAAATGAAAAACTTACGATTATTCCAGAGAGTTGGGGCTCTCTATTTCTCAATCTTTTTTTTGTTGTTACTAAGCTTCCATGTTTCTGCTCAAAACATAGACGAGGAAAACAAAACGGAAAAGTTGCGTTTGGGTGTCTTAGACATTGCCCCATCTCCTCACAAAGGGCGCATTATTGGCTTGACAGCGTGGAGTTTGGGGAGTTATACGGCAACGATGATTTCACTCAACAATGCTTGGTATTCACAATACGAGAGAAGTAAATTTCACTTTTTCAACGACAATGCCGAATGGCTGCAAATGGACAAAGTAGGTCATGCTTGGACGGCTTATTCCGAAGGTTTGTATGGAGTTGCTTTGTACCGTTGGGCGGGATTGAAGGACAAAAAGGCGATTTGGATTGGCGGAATGGCGGGTACTTTTTTTCAAGCAGGGATTGAAGTCTTGGATGGTTTTTCGGCGAGATGGGGCGCAAGTTTGGGCGATTTAATAGCCAATTCGACGGGTTCAGCTTTGGTTATTTTTCAGGAATTGGCTTGGGAAGAACAGCGATTTAGATTGAAGTTTTCGGCACATCGTCCTGACTACAAAGATTTTGACACACCTTTGCAGCTTAGAGCCGTAGATTTGTATGGTACAAGCATTGCAGAGCAATTGTTGAAGGACTACAATGGACAAACTTACTGGCTGACAGTGAATCCTTCAACTTTTATCAAAAATCCTGATTCTAAGTTTCCGAAATGGTTGAGCATTGCAGTGGGTTATGGAGGAGAGGGAATTTTTGGAGGTCACTTCAATCAATGGACGGACGATGAGGGCGTTTACCATGATTATGAATCCAATATTCCTCGCACTCGACAATACTACCTATCTCTTGACGTGGATTTAGATCGCATTCCAACGAATAGCAAACTGTTGAAGGTTGTTTTGGGAGCGGTGAATGTATTGAAGTTTCCTGCGCCCGCTTTGGAGTTTGGAAAAGGAGGAACTAAGTTTCATGGGATTTATTATTGAAGTGGTCTTACATCTAAAAGTCTAAATGTAAAAATGTAGTATGAGTACGTTGATTAAATCATTGGTAAACAATAGGGAAGTGGTTTTCGACAGCGGTAGATTTGATGATTGGTGTGTGTATGTCGTTGAAGCAAATGGGGCAAAGAAAGCTCCTTTTGACACCGAGTATTTTTCTGATTTGAAAACGATTGACAGTCATTATTCGGGTGACAAGGTTTACAATGACTTTGTTCTCATTTATGATAAAACGAGAAAAACCATTGATTCTTCCGTTTTGGAGTTGATAGATGAAATTGTTTCTACTTATCAAGACGAACACAAAATATTGGTTGAACAATGGTTTGCGGTCATTTATGCAGGCATGATAGCAGAAGAAAACAAGCAGTTTGCCATTTTGAAGAAGCGCATTAAAAGATTGGGAATGCACCAAACGCTAATATTGGACTATGAGCCCAAAGTCGCCGCTAATTTCAGTAGGGGAAAAAAGTGGAGAGAATTGGATGCGATTATGCGACCTTTGGGGTTTTAAACTTTGCTGGACAAGGGAAACAAGATACAGCAACACGATAAACTAAAACAACTATTCCCTATGAGCCTGAGCTATCAAATAACTCCCTTCAATGTAGTGGCTTTTCTCGCCATTGTTTTTGCGATATACAGTTACCGTCCCAACATTCAAGGAGATGGATATGTTAATTTTGGTGTTTTTGTGTTGATCATCGTGAGTGTGATTGTCCTTTTGGGGGATTTTCTATTTCAACGATTTACAGACAATTATGCTTTGCTTGTCAAAGTAGAGGCGGTTATCGTCTTTTTGCTTTTTCTCATTCCCACACTTTCTTCTCGAATGAAAACCTTGGTTCTTCCACAAGGTTTCTCCAATCAATATGTTGTAACGATTTATGGAGTTGAAGGTGCGCCACAATTCTGCTCCAAATGGACTCGCTCTTACAAAAAACAAGTCCCTCCAAACGGTATTCTACTTACTTCTACCCTCTTTGAAAACGACATTTCCAATACCAATATCAAATACCATTCGGGAGAAAATCTGAATACAAATGAATCTATGACCAGATGGTTGCCTTTTGATGAAAACACCCTTGACTGCAATGGCAAAACCTACCGCTACCAAAGCTGGAAAATTGACAATCCGACAGAAGTATATAAGCGTACAGAAGAGGCGATAAAGGCATTGAAGGAATCTTTAGAAAAGCAGTGTAAGGTGGTTTTAGAAATAGAACGGAAGCTTTAGACAAATTCAAAAATGTAAAAAATGAACAAACTACTTCTCATTTTGGTGATGCTTGCTTCAAATGTCTATGGAAAAACTCATCAGGTCGGTTCTACTCAAACTTATACTTCCCCACATGAACTGTACTTGGCGAATGTGGTCCAAGAAGGAGACACCATTGAAATAGCTGCGGAAATTTATACAGGAACAGCAGCTTTGGCTGTATGGCAGCCCAACAATCTCGTTATCAAAGGAGTAGGAGGAAGACCACATTTGATAGCCAATGGTCAGTATATTTGGGGAAAGGGAATTTGGGTATTGGCGGGCAATGATATCACCGTTGAAAATATGGAGTTTTCGGGAGCTGCTGTTCCCGACCGCAATGGGGCGGGAATTCGATTGGACGGAATAGGGTTGACGGTTCGACATTGCTTTTTTCACGACAATGAGAACGGTATTTTAACCTCCAACCCCTACGAAGGCGACGTTTTGATAGAGTTTTCCGAATTTGCCAACAATGGGTATGGAGATGGGTTCAGTCACAATTTATACATTGGACACATCCACAAACTCACCTTTCGCTTCAACTATTCTCACCATGCAAAAATTGGACACAATCTAAAATCGAGAGCAGATGAAAACTACATTCTTCACAACCGAATTATGGATGAAGAAACGGGCAATTCCAGCAGGTTGATTGACCTTTCCAATGGAGGCTTCGCAATTTTGATGGGAAATCTCTTGATGCAAGGACTTAATGCCGAAAACAACAATTTAGTAGGTTATGGTAAAGAAGGCTTGTCCAATGTTGCACCGCATGAACTTTATTTTGTGAACAATACATTGGTCAATAAAAGAACCGCTTCTTGTATCTTTTTGGACATCGCCAATAACACCAATACTGCGGTCGTTTCCAACAATATTTTTGCAGGAACGGGAACAACGATTAGGGGCATTACCACCTCTTTGCAAAATAATCTTGTAGAAGAAACCCTTCCAGATTTGCTTTTTGAGGATGAACCCAATTACGATTATCGTTTGACTACCAATTCTCCTGCAATTGATTATGGTGAAAATCTCCCATCTGTCAATGGTTTTTCGCTGATTCCAGAGGTAAGTTACGAACATCCTACCAATTTTGTACCTCGAATAATCTTTAATGATATAGATGTTGGAGCTTATGAATTCCATCCCAGCCTGTCTATTTTTGAGCCGACTTCCGCTTCTCTATCCATCTACCCAAATCCGACTACCGACATCTTGAATGTGGATATGGGAACAAAAAAGATTGACCGCATTGAAGTTTACAATGCTTTCGGACAGAGGGTTTTATCTGTTTTTGACTGCAATAAAATTCAAGTAAGTAGTTTAGTTGAAGGACTTTACTTTGTAAGAATTGAAGCAAGTGAAGGAAGATACGGTAGCACACGATTTATTAAGAAATAACCAGCAAAGATGCGCTATAAAACACTGAATATTAAAAACTTAAATTCAAAAAATGACCCGACACCGCCATTTCATTCTCCACAAACCCTACGGCTTCATGAGTCAATTCGTCTTACCAACCAATCAAAAACGCAAATTATTGGGTGAACTCTACGATTTTCCAGAAGGAACAATGGCGATTGGTCGCTTGGACAAAACAACAGAAGGTTTGCTATTGCTCACCACAGATGGCAAAATGAGTGAAGCAGTCCGAAGTAAAAAGGTGGAAAAAGAATACTATGCACAAGTAGATGGAATCGTGGACGAAGCCGCAATTGAAGTGATGAAAAAAGGTGTAGAAATTGGCTTCAAAGGCATCAAATACCTCACCAAACCCTGCAAAGCTTCTCTCCTATCTCCTCCTCCTGATTTCCCTCCACGCATCAAAAAAATTCGGGGAGACCACCATGGCCCAACGAGTTGGGTATCCATCATTTTGACAGAAGGCAAATTCAAACAAGTTCGCAAAATGACTGCGGCAGTTGGATTTCCAACCTTGCGCTTGTTCAGAGTTCGCATTGGTGATATTTGGTTGGGCGAATTGAAGGCGGGAGAAGTGAGGGAGGTCAGTACAGACTTTCTTATGGAAAAAGCGACAGTCACAGACTGAGAACATTGGATTACCCGCTCTATATGACAGCCTCACCTGTCACTAAACAGCCTTCAAATCCAGTTTATCCAAATGCTCAAAATCTATTGAAGGAAAATGAAACTTGGCTTCTCGCACCGTTTTCAGAAACAACGCATCTTGTCTCAGTTGATAATAGCACAAAGCTTGATTGTAATAGACATCTGAAGTATAACCAAACAAGTCAATGGAAAACTTGAAATAAGTCAATGCTTCTTTGTAATACCCCAATTGATAGAAAATACCCGCCATTTCAAAAGCAAGATCGTTGGGTTCATTGATGTAAAAATACATGTTCCATGTTTGGTGCATCGTTTGTGCCAAGCGAGTTCGTTCTTTTGGGGTAATCTCCTCACACGCTTGCTTCAAACGAGGAAGAATTCTGATAAATAGAGCTGCGTCATAAGCTCCCAAACGCAACATACCTATCATATCGGGCATACTCATATTTGCAATATACCTATAGCTGAATTTTTTGAAGGTATTGAAGTCATCAGGGCCATATTCATTCACCACACGATGATAGGCAGCTTGGGTTTCCGTATATTTTTCCGCATCAGGCAACAAGAATAGAGTTCCCAACTCCAAGTGAAAATTAGAAAATGCAGGGAACATTGTTTTGCCACCTTGTTTTTCGCAGTACAAACCATAAGCGTGGTAATTGACCCAAAAAGACATACTTCCATGAACAACCATCTCAGGTGTATCCACATCTTCTATCTCCTCCAGTTCATGAAAACCCTTGTCCATTGAAATCAACATCAATCCTTGTTGAGACAGTTCTCTCAAATTTTCTAAACATTGAAGTCCTTTGTGAGGAAAAAAAAGATAACTGTCTTCCAACAAGTCTCTATAGTCTTCCAACACTTCATTCAAAACTGCTTTTTCGTAGAAAGGAACTGTTATCGGACGGAGATCATATACAGTTTCTATTTTTTTGAGTAAGTCCACAGTACTCATTTCCTTTGGGTCTTCCTTGATTTGAAGTGTCAACAAACATTCCGATATTTCTTTGTCTTTGACCAAAAAGAGGTCTTTGGGGATGGAGTCGAAAAAATAATTGGCAATAACCAATAGGGGCTGTGTCAATTCTTTTGAAGAAATCATAAGATTGGAGCGGCGTAGTAAGATTTGATTGCTTTCGATAGCATCAAAATAAGCAATGTCCAATATTCCTTTGTCAAAATAAGGCTGAAACTGTGGATGTTTATCAAAAAACTGGAGGTTGTCTTCTACAATGTCGCTCAACACATAACAGTAAGAAGGCAGATTCAAGCCCAACTGCATAGTCAATCGTTCGAGGTGTTTGAGAATGTGAAATGCAAAACGTCCATGCCCTGCGCCCAATTCTAAGATATAGACTTTTTCTTGTGTTTGCCCTTTGCGGGATAGGTCTTTCAAAAAAGCAAAAATCAATTCAGCGTAGGTTCTCCCGACCAATGAATTGCTGGTAAGATGGTGGGGCACAGTTCCTTCACTCCAAGCTTCAATGCCTTCGTTTTGGTAGTAGTCTCGATTAAGTTGCCAAATAAGGCTTTCAGAAAAAGGCTTTTTAGCCTCAATCTCATAAGTCTGATGATTCATAGTATAAGCTATTCAAGTGGTGACAAGTGCATCCTAAACTTGGTCAGCCGATACTAAAGGGGAAATATTTAGTAGAAACAAACGAAGAATGAAACGTGCTTCAAAGATACAACTAGCCTTTTAAAATCCATCTAATCATTCCTTTTCTAATGACTACTTCATGTAGCTATCCCTAAAAAACTCCATGTAGGCATTCGCATCTTTGTTTTTGAAATATTGGGTAAAGTTCGATTTAGAAATCACAAACAACTGGTAGCCAATGTCTGCGCCTTGCATCACTTCTACTTCTTTTTCCTTAGCAGTTGTGTAGTAAATCATTGCTTTATCTGCATTTTCAAACTGCTTGATTAACACCACTTGATGTTCGGAATCCAAAAGCATTTGCTGTACTTTGAGGCGGTCGCTATTGAAATTGCCCTTATTGAAGTCGGAGAAATTGTTAATAATCGAATTGATTTTCGAAGTATACCCTTCCAATGCCACCAAAAAATAGTGCCGGCTATTGGGATTGTAGCTATAAATACTTGATGCAGCTGTTTTCCCACTCGCTTCAGAAGTTTGTCCCTGAAGGTACTTCAATATTTCCGTTGCTTTGTCTTTCACCTCATCTTCTGGATGTTTCGAAACCACTTCTTCCAAAGCAGCAATGTACTGCTCCTTGTCCTGCGAATGTCCTACCACCATTGCCGCTAAAAGGTCAAATTTTGGTTGAAAGGTATTTTCTTCAAATTTTTCATTGACCTCTTTCATTCGTTGGGTTACTTCTTCAAATTGTTCCTGTTTGAAGAGTTGGTAGGTTTTTTCGTAGTAAGCCTGCAATTCTTTGCCCTGCTTATTCATTTCATCGAAATAGTTGGGCGACTCAACGATTTTAGCATATTTTCCATCGGCGTGTTGAGCCAGCAATTGCTTTTTGTATTTTTCAGCATCAGCAGTCAGCCCCAACTTCTTCGAAATCAGGTAGAGACTATACAATACCTCCTCGGCATATTTACTATCGGGATAGCGGCGTTGAAGTTCTTCGTATATTCCTTTTGCCTTTTCGGGATTCTCCAGTTTGTCGTTGTAAATCTTGCCCATACCATAGAGTCCATCCTTTATTTTTTGGTCAGACTCATCCATTTTGGTATCCGTCAGAGGAAGAATAGCCATGATTTGTTCACGAGTCAAGACTCCTCCATCGGCAGCATTTTGTGCTTGTAATTCTGCTTCGTCCAAACCACTTGTAACGGGATTTGCCGCATCAGTGGAAGAAGTCAGGTAATCTCCACTCGAAATCTTACTCGCTATCCGCCAGTTGTTGGCACGAGGACGATCGCCCCACAATACCTTAAACTCTGTTTTACCTCTTTCGACAAGAGCGGGATTGTAAAACATCCAAGTATCGCTTTTTTTGTCCTTCTTATCCAATTTCGCTTCCAAAGCTGCCAATTGGGCCTGCTTTTTTCGCTCGGCTTCTTCTGCAAAAAATTCAATCAGTTCTTCAATACGTTCACTCCTTGCAACATTCGGCAACTTGGCTATTTGCTGCAAACTATCCTGCAATTCGACTGCTTGTGAAAAAGCTACCAAATCCGAAAGCACTTCTTTTTTTCGAGAGATTTCGTCGTAGTTTTCGTATTCTTTGGTAAGGTAAACAAGCGTGCTATCGTAGAAGATTCCTGCTTGTACAAAAGATTCTTTTTCAAAAAATATTTCTGCCAATCGCAAGAATGCCAATGCTTTTTGTTGGTCGTTTGCAGTGCTGACTTCCGCTGCTTTTTTGAAGTATTCGGTTGCCAGAGCGATGTCTCCCGCTTCAATGGCTACCTCCGCCATTGCGAAGTAAATCTGGTCTTGTAGGTCTTCGTTTTTATCGTCTTTGAGCATTTTTTCCAAAGCACTGATGGCATTGTCCGTACTATATACATCGTTTCTCATTTTGGAACGAATCACATTGATACGAGCGTGAAATGCCATATCGTACACAACAGGCTTGCTCTTAATGGATTTTTTGAAGGCAGCAATAGCTTCCTCATAATTTTGGTCTTTTTCCTCCAATTGTCCCAACACAAAATACAATCTCGCTCTGCCTTCTTTTTTACTCACTTTTTTGACTGCTTCCTGCAATGCTTGTTTTGCCTGCCCTCTATTTCCTCGCTTCATAAAGTAGTGGGCTTTGAGAGTGCTGTATTCGCCCGCCAATCGCTTGGGAAAAGTATCATCTTCTTCCAATCGGTCTAAAATGGTCGCCGCTTGTCCATACTCTGCCATATCGATGTAAGTGCGAATCAGCCATATTTGAGCATCATAGTTTACCAAGTCGTGTGAAAACAAGCCATTGCTGACATATTTTTTAGAGGCTTTTCTTTCTAATTTTTTAAGTTCCTTATCCGTTGGCCCTTTATCCTCTTCAATGGTTTCTTCGATTTCAGCCGACATTTCTTCTGCTATTTCCTCTACTACTTCCTCCTCAATGGGCGGTTCCTCTATAGGTTCATCCTCTTTCTTCACTTCCTCCTTTGCAGCCTTGCTCTCTTTTTTGGAAGTCTCCTTTTCTTTCTCTGGAGCAGACTCTTTTTCTACTTTGGGTTTGGTATAAGAAGGAGTATAGGTTTTACCTTTCTTTTTAGCTTTTGCCCGTTTTTTCTTGTCTTTAGCTCTCTGTTTCTGCGCTTGTTCTTTTGCCTTGGTGCGTTCTTTTTTGGCCTTCGCCTTTTGTTTCGCTTCTGCTTTCTTTTCTTTCTCTCGTTCTTTTTTGGCAGCGGCTCGTTCCTTTAGCGTTTCCTTTTTGGTTTGTTCACGCTCTTTTTGGGTAGCCTCTCTTTCCTTTTGAGTTTCTTTTTTGGCTTTCGCTTTCTCTTTATCCTTTTCCTTCTTTGCCTTCTCTCTTTCTTTCTTCAAGGCTTCGGAATTCGATTGACGTTCTTTTTTTTCTGCCTTTCGGTCTTTTGCTCGTTTTTTGGTGCGTTTTTTCTTTGACACAACGGGAGGTTTTTTGCGAATTTCGCTGTTGTGTTGAGAGGTAATGTATTTAAAGGATTTCACCGCTTTGTCGTAGTCTCCCATCAAAAAACTGGCTTTGCCCAACAACAAATAAGAATCATCTACCCATTTACTATATGGGCGAATTTGAATCATGGCAGAAGTTTTGTCAATGACTGCACTCATTTCGGTGCTTGCGCCCGTTCCTTCTCCTCCATTGAAGGGGTAAACCAACAAGACATCTTGATAGTTATCTACATTGTCTACAATGAGTTTGGTCGTTCCTTCCCAATACCTGATTGTGGCATTGAAGTAGCGATTGTAGCGTGCTACCATGTCTTGATAGCGAAGGTCAAATCCTGATAAGTCTTTGTCCTTTTTTTTCTTTTGAGTTTTGGTAGGAGGTGGTGTTTTCGTTTCAGTCGAGGTTTCAGTTTTGGGTTGAGTTCGGGATTGTGCGGACACATTCACGTGATTACCAAAAATGAGCAATGCGACAATAAGGAATATCTGAGCTACGTTTTTCAAGCTACTAATGCTTTTTAATTATTGTTAAATGATTGTATTGATAAATGATTCAATGGTTTTGTTGTTTTTAGTAAAAAAACATTGCAGCCATCAATCACCTTACAATACGACAGTTTTCTATGTGATTAAACGTACAATCAATGGAATATGTTATCATCATTGATGGAAGTTTGAACCAATAAAAGGGCAAATTTATTGCTTTCCCCTGATTTTTTAACTAATAAGCCATTTAAAGCCGCAATTTTCCGATATTTGCAGCCCTCGAAAACGAGTTTTTAGTTTATGGAACGCAAAGATGAAAAACTGCTGGACAAATTGCAGCACAAGTATCGTATGGTGATTATGCAAGACGATACCTTGGAGGAAAAGTATTCTTTTCGGCTCTCCCAAATGAACTTGTATCTTTTTATCAGCACTGTTTTGATTATAGTGGTCATTTTGGTTTCTTCTGCCATTGTGCTGACTCCCCTCAAGTATTATATCAAAGGGTATGGCGACCCTGGTGTTCGCCGTAACATCGTAAACTTGACTTATACTTCTGATTCACTGGAAGATGTGGTGAACAAGCAAGCTGCTTATATCGAAAACATCAAAATGGTTCTGCAAAACCGAGTAGAGGGCGAAGAGGATGTCCAACAAGCTTACAATGAGGAAGACTATGAAGAAGAATCGGAGGACGATGGCAAATCGAGTAATCGGTCGGAGGAAGAATTGAGGTTGAGGCAGGAAATAGAACAAAATGAAAATTTTGAATTGTTTGGAGAGGATTCGGACACATACGACGAGGGTTTGGTGAATGATTATTTTTTTCCGCCTATCAAGGGCAAGTTTACCGATGGATTTGATGCTTCTGAAGAACATTTTGGAGTAGACATTGCAGCACCTCTCAACTCACCGGTCAAAACCATTGCAGATGGCATTGTTTTGTTGTCTTCTTGGACTTTGGAAACAGGCTATACGATAGCAATTCAACATGAGGATAACATGGTTTCTTTTTATAAACATAATTCGGTTTTATTAAAAAAAGTGGGTAACTTTGTCAAGGCAGGAGAGGCTGTTGCCATTATGGGCGGAACAGGAGAAAACAGCTCAGGGCCTCACCTACATTTTGAATTGTGGCACAACCAAAGACCCGTTGATCCTACCGAGTACATCAATTTTAATTAATAACCACCTGAAAAATAACACGATATATGTTTGGCTCAAAAAAAAATGATCCACAAGAGACTTCCAAAACAACAAGTAGAATGCCTGCGGGTATGGCTAATCAAATCATGGAAGGAACGGAGATTGAAGGAAAAATCACTTGTATTGGCGACATCCGAATTGATGGTATTTTACATGGTTTGTTGGTCTCCAAAGCCAAAGTGATTGTTGGGCCTACGGGTTATATCAAAGGAGATGTTGTTTGTGCAAATGCCAATATTCAAGGAAAAATTGACGGCACGATTAAGGTCAAAGAATTGTTGGATCTTAGAAGTTCTGCACAGATGTTTGGAGAGATTTTGTGCGGCAAATTAGCCGTTGAAGCTGGAGCGATTGTGAATGGTACTTGCAAAATGCCTGAGGGTGATTTGGATATTGACCAAGCTCATTCAAAAGCATTAAATTTAAAATCAGGTAGTGATGCAAGAGAAAGAAACCAACCAGGGAAAAAAGCGACTGTCAGCTGATTATGGTAGATATACAGGCATTGCTTTTCAGATGATTGCAGTGTTGTTGATGGGTGGCTTTGGAGGTTTGAAAGCAGATGAATACTTTCAAACTTCTCCTATTTTGACTGTGGTACTGAGTTTGTTGGCGGTTTTGCTGGCGATGGTGATGGTTGTACGTGAGTTTGTTGGCAAGAAGAAGTAAGATGTGACACGAGAGAGGTCAGAATAATGTTTCATTTAACAATACCCCCTCACATTCAGTATCTAATATCTAATATCTAAACAATGCCTATTTCTTCTATTCTTAAAAATGTTGTTTTATTTGCTGCAATCGTTGGCTTGGGTTTGGGCGCATTGCAGTACCTTCAATTGTTGGGTGCACATCCAGATTTTGCGTGGATATGCTTTGTGTTTTTCACCCTTCTTACCCTCCTCACTATTTACATTACTTCTATTTCGGCGAAGGCAAGCAATAAAGTAAAAGGAACGACTATGATTTTGGGTGCGATGGGCATCAAATTTCTCTTTAGTATGTTCTTAATTTTGGGCTATATATTGGCTGTTCGTCCCGACAATGCTCGATTTATTCTTCCCTTTTTTGTGCTGTATATTTTGTTTACAGTAATCGAGACGAATTATTTATTGAAGATTACAAAAACACAATAGCATAGGGTTTTGTTTGTTTTTTGAAGTTTTGAAGAATACTTTATTTTTGTGGTAAGTGACAAATTCTTAACGAGATAGTCCAAGCAAATTTTCAAAGTCTCCTTTTAATTTAGTTCAATCCTAAACCCCCAAAACCATGTTAAAAAAAGCTTTTTACCCTACCCTTGTATTTTTACTGATCCAATGTTTCCCCTCTACTTCAAAAGCACAAAACAATCAATGGTTGAGTACCAAATGGGAAGTGTTTTGTGCGGGAGATATGAAACAAACTCTTACCGACACTACCGACTACAATTTTGAATGTAACCAAGACAATATTTCAGGTGCTGCCGCCAATGCCCGTTATGACTTACAAGAAGCTAGTAAGTGGCTCAAAGGCTTGGGTTTTAGAGCGCCTATTATTACAATTATGCCTACTGTAAACGTCAACGGAGAAGGCGAAACCATCAAAGACCCAACAAATGGTTCTGAAGTCAACAATGTTACCAATGTAAAATACGTCGCTTATATCTCAGACAAGAAAAACGAAGATACAGATGGTACGAAATCCTATGGTTTGTACAATACAGACCATATTCTGTATTTGAGTAGCAACACCTACTTTACTTTGAAAGGCAAAAAGAACAGTCCAGATAAAATCGGTACTTCTGTTCATGAACTGTTTCACGCTGTCGAAAATGCGTATATGGGTGACGAACAATTCAAAGGTGGCAATAAATACGATTGGATGACAGAGGGCATGGCGGATGCGGTGATTTTGGCATACCTCGATAAAATGCACCCAGGACAAGTCGCTGATGGAGTAGGTGTTCAATATGCTAAAACTGACCGCTATTACGACTATCCCTTACACGAACCCAAAGATGTAAAAGACAATAGCTGTGGAGAGTGCTACAATACACGTTCGTTTTGGTTTACACTCGGAGGAATATTGAAGTCAGATGGACGCATTGGTTATTTACACGATGTCTTATCGGAGGATATGAAGCCCAATGCAGGTATTGATGCGACCCACAAAGCACTGACCAAATACCACGAACAGGGATTGTATCACTACTACCCTGAATTTATCCGCAAACGCAGCAATAAAAATCTGATAACAATCATGTATGACAATCCCATAGGTAAAAAATATACTTTTGGTGACAAAGCCCAAAAAGATATTCATACAGGCAAGGCGAAAAAGATAGCCACCAATGCTTATGGTTTTACTGTCAATATGCCACCTAATAAAGTAGCAGGTGTGAAAATTTCGTTCGAAACCGACCATCCTGATTTACACTTGATTGTAGATGATGAAAGACTTGATTTACCTAGCGAAATAGATTTAACAGAAGACCGCAATATTTTCCGAACTTCCATTGAAAAAACAGACACCTTCTTTGTGAGAGTGGCCAATATCGCTCCCAAACCTGGGGAGAGCATAGATAGAGATTACAAATTGGTGGTCGAAATTACACCTATTGAGCCTTGCAGTGGGGAAGTGATGTTGTCTGCAATTCACCCAAGCCTGTTAGAAGCTACTAAAGCGGCGGAGCGAATGAGTGACCAACTTGCTCCTTTTATTGCACTTCAAACTGGAGGGCAAATGACAGGCTTTCAAAATGTTATTAAACCTGCAAAAGAGTTTGAAAGAGAATTTGAACCTGTGACCGGGATGCATCCCAGTATCGGAGAACTGCAATTTAGTGGATTGGTCAATGACAAAGGCAATGCTTGTGTGGATCATATCGGTACAAATCCTATGCTAGACTTAGCAGGTGAAGGAGAGGAAATAAATGAAGCAGAAATGGAGGCGAGGCTGCAAGAAATGTTTAAAAATATGCAAAATATGTCGCCCGAGGAAATGGAAAAAATGATGCAGGAAACTACCAATATTGCCGACCAAATGGGAAAAGGTCATACAAAAACCCCCGACAAAACTATGCTGGGCGAAATGCTCGAAACTGCTGCGGGCACCGAGGGCAGTACACTTTTGAAGATATATTCCCCCAATGCACTTTCTTGGCAATGGGATGTGATTGGAGAAGGACGAAACTACAAGCACAGTGGCATTGGTGGTTGGACATCCAACTCTGCTGCCCAGATTTTTATCAAATTAAAAGGTATTACGCCCAGTCAATTGCAGGAAAACAAAGAGTATGAAGTAGAAATGGTCACTCAATCTGTTGACGACAGCGCCGAACTCCCTGCCTATGTTTCTTGGGTAGGACGAGAACATCCTTTACCAAAGGAGGAAGGAGATTTGGTACAAACGCTTGCTTTTGAAGGAACGACTCAATCCGTTGCCCTAACCCGCATTACAGGCAAAGTCAAAATTACCAAAATCACAGGTGCAGACGTACAAGGCACACTCAACTTGGTGGGCACAGGCTACAAGGAGGTTGAGAAATACAATTTTACCTATGATGATAAAAACCGCATTGATGGAGATGAAATCAAAGATTCCGATACCGTTCAAGGGCAATTGAAGATTACAGGCAGCTTCAAAGCTCCTGCAATAGCAGAGGTAACGAGGATTGGGAAGATGATTTCAAATACGAAGAAGGTGAAATGATGATTCACTAGGTCTCATTCTTTCGGATTATATAGTTCATTGATATTACTATTTAGCAAGCCTTGAGGTGACATCATTCAAAAATCAAAAGTATTTGATTATCAACAATACGCCAAGAAAAGGTGTCATCTCAAGGCAACCGCATCAAGATTACACCTTTTTCTAAGTACTTGGTTTACAACATGTTTTTTTTCAAGATAGAAAAAGATGTCACCTTAATGCTGAATAGTAACTCAATTTATTATACCCGATTCTACAACAACTCAAACGCTACTTTCTCTTTCTCCTCCCCATTCACTACAATCGCCATAGAATGTTGCCCTGCATAATGCTTGCGAGTCGTTAAGTTTTTGAAGTGTTGTTTGCGTTTGAAGGAGGCCATTTCATTGGGTTGATACATTCGTTCACTGATTTGAAAAATTTTACGAGAAGGTTTCCCATTCGATTTCATATAGTCAATACCATACTCCAATCGAATTTTTGCCGCTTTGGAACTGTTGTTTTTCAAGTCAAAAGAAAAATAGGTGTGTTCTCCAATGGGAATCGCATCGTTTTCCATCATCAAATTAGAAATTTCTACTTTTTCGGGATTCCCAAAACCAAACAAACGCAAGGCTTTGGTATTCCCTCGCTTCAACAAACCCCTCAAAGCGTGTTTCACAATCCAATCCGTAATCGGGTTTCGTGCTTGTAGCCACCTTTCCCCTATTTCTAAAGCCAATTCGGGATGGTCTTTGGAGATGTCGTTGAGATTGTTCGCTACACTTCTTTGCACATATCTTTCGGGGTCGGTTTTGAGGGCTTCAAGGATGGGAAGGATAGGCGTTGCGTCTTTTTTGAAGGCAGTCAGCGCCATTCCCCAAGGCAGCCGAGAACGACAACCTTCACTTGCCAAACGCCGAATGTGGTGGTTCTCGTGTTTTGTCCATTCGAGCATCGTGTCCATCATTCGCTTGGGATACCGCACAATGAAAGGACGCACTCCAAACTCGGAACTTGCCAACTGGGTGAAATGCGCCAATGCGGGAATCGAAATATCGGGATACTCTACTCCAAATACGGCTACAAAATCAGGAAAAATAGTATTCGAATAATCCTCTCCTTTCTGGCTTTTGGGAAGCCAATTGCTGGCTGTTTGCTTCAATACTTCAAGGGCATCAGGGTACGTTGAAGGTAAAAAATCCTTCAATGTCAGTGTGATGTGTCGTGTTCTTTGCTTCAATGAACGGTTGTCCCATGCTTCGTCAAATATTTTTTGGGTGAAGCCCTTGGAGTCGAAGGAAGGATGTACTTCTTGGATAAAGTCACAAAGACGTTGGTTGTATTGAGGATTGTAAAAGAGGGTTTTGAGTTCGTAGGACATAATTATTAATTGAAATCAAAATGAAATGGTAGTTTTGCAGACGCATAACCAACAAATTTAAACAAATTGTGGACTTCATACATTACAGTGTGGTTGGTTAAGGAAATAAAACATAAGCATATCAACACACCTAACCCCATTATCACCCCAAACACATAAACACAACTCCCAACTTAAACAAATTATAAATGCAACCAAAAGTATTGGCTACCGCCATCGAATTGCCGTTATATACCAAGACCACCGATGAAATCGTGCAAGATTTTGAACGACATTTGGCGGATCAGCCAGAACGGTTGAGACGAAAAGTATTGCGGATTTTTAAGTATGCACAAGTCGACAGGCGTTATTCTATTATGGATGCAGATCGAGTTTTGGGTTCACTTTCATTTGAAGAAAAAAACGATTATTACGCCAAACACGCTACTGACCTCTCCGAAAAAGTACTGCGAAAAGCCTTGAATAACGCCAACTTACAGCCCACCGATATTGACTACATCATCACCACGAGTTGTACGGGTTTTATGATACCCTCGGTAGATGCCTATTTAATCAACCGATTGAAGATGCGGCAAGACATTGTGCGACTTCCTGTTACAGAAATGGGCTGCGCTGCAGGTGTTTCTGCTACGATTTACGCCAACAATTTTTTGAAGGCAAACCCTGGTAAGAAGGCAGCAATCATTGCAGTAGAATCTCCCATGAGCACCTTTCAATGGGATGATTTTTCGATGACCAACATGGTCAGTGCAGCGATTTTTGGAGATGGAGCAGCCTGTGTGATTTTGGGCAGCGACGATTCCAAACTTGCCCCTGCAATTGTGGATACGAATATGTATCACTTTTTTGACGAAACGGATATGATGGGTTTTGATCTCAAAAATTCGGGCTTCAAAATGGTTTTAGACCCCAAAGTACCGAATCGAATTGAAGAGCATTTTCACGACATCTTGTTTCCTTTTGTAGAGCGAAATGGCTGGACGATGGAAGAGATTGACCACCTTATTTTTCATCCGGGCGGCAAAAAAATCATTCAAATAGCGGAGCAACTCTTCAATGAGATGGGCAAAAACCTCGATGCCACCAAACATATCCTACGCGAATACGGCAATATGTCGAGTGCTACGGTGCTGTATGTGTTGGATTATATTTTGAAGGATGAAATTGAAGCAGGTAAAAAAGGATTGATGCTGAGTTTTGGACCTGGTTTTTCGGCACAGGCGGTGTTATTGGAATGGAAGTAAACGGTATTTCGGAAGAGAGATTTTCTATTCCGAAATACAATCCTCCTACTCACAAACTCGATTGAATACCTTTACGCTCCATCAAAATATTATAACGGGTAGATTTGTCCAAAATCTTCTTCAAAACGGCTTTTCGCTCCAAAGGATCTTTGATTTCCTTCAATTTTTGGCGCAAACCAAATACCTCTTTGCGAATCTCCAATTCTTCGGGAAGTACATTGGCATTTTTCATTATAGTCGTGGCAATGCGAATGTGGGCAGGTTGGTTCATAAACTCCAAATCGAGAGGTTTTCCGAAACCTGGCAAGTTTTTGAATTCACCCTTTTCGATTGCCTCTTTGATTTTGCTTTCTACCATAAAATCAAATCGTAAAGTCATAGTCTTCGTTTCTTTTGAAGGTGAAGAATAAGGTCACTTTTCAAACAAAATCTGCTGCAAAAAGATTCCCAAAAAGCAGAGAAATACTCACTCCTAACACCTCTTCCCTCACTCCTCTTAGTGATGATGATGCTGATGTTCTCCGTCTGCCTTCAATACCAACTTTTGAAGTGGTATAACTTCAATACTCGAATTTCCTTCAATAATTTTGACCTTTTGATTCATTTCCAATGCCCCATAGGCGATTGCAGCAGACGAGCCATTCGCCCAAATCACCTCCACATTGTCAATACTTGCTGCATCACCCAGTCCCATTTCTTGCTGTAAACTATTGCAGCCAAAACTCGCACCATCCGAAACGGTGTTGTAAATCTTTCGTTTTTCGCCTTTTGAAGTAGTCACAGAAAGTATGATTTTAGAGCCAATAGCCGAGCGATTTGTTTTGGTACCTTCAAGCTGAATCGTAACCCATTTATTCTCATTTCCTGGGTTTTCAAAAAGTGCATTTTGGGCATTATCACCCGAAAAAGAACCGCCCATGACCACATATACATCTTGGTCGCCATCGTTATCCAAATCTGCAAAAGCCACACCATGCCCTTTCTGAATATGTCCAAAATTCCCAGCAATGGTCACATCCTCAAAAGCCTTTCCCTCTCGATTCCGAAACATTCGATTTGGCACAATCGCCCGATAATCAGGGGCTCCCGTTGCCAAATAAAAATCCAAGAAACCATCATTATCCAAATCTCCATAATTGCAGCCCATCGTGTGTAGGACTTTCTCCAAACCCATTTCTTTGGTGACATTGGTAAACGTTTCATCCCCATTGTTTTGATAGACAGCAGGTAACTCAGACTTAAAAGCCATTCCCATATAATCTAATCCTACCTCTCCTCCTTGATTTTTGTACGCATTGATGCCAAATGGAAATACAAAAATATCTTCCCTACCATCGTTATTGAAGTCATAAAACCACGAAGGGAAACTGTGAATAGGATTTTGAACACCTGCTTTTGCACCAATCTCTTCAAATCGCCAATCCTCCAAACTGCTGCCGCCTCTATTGACGTACAGTTGATTAGCACTCGTAAGCGAGGAAATATAAATGTCAGGCAAACCATCCTTGTTGATATCTGCGCTACTGACTCCTTTGGAATAAATCACCACGTCCATCCCTATTTTGGGTGCAATGTCGGTGAAAGTGCCATCTCCATTGTTGGCAAACAATTCACAAGGGAAACGACTTTTTCCTTCAATGGATTCATTTCCGACAAACAAGTCCAACCAACCATCGGCATTGAAGTCTAGCCAAACGGCTGTTTTGCAAGGACGTTCACTATACATTCCTGCTGCAATAGTGACATCTGTAAACGTTCCATTACCATTGTTTTGAATCAAAGAATTGGGTAAAATGCCCCACTCTGTACGGTATTTCCATCCACCTCGCAAGATGGCAAAATCCACAAAACCATCATTGTTGAAGTCACCCTGTGTGAGATTCAGTCCTCCAGTAATCCCAACTAAACCAGACGATTCCGTTTGGTCAGAAAAAGTTCCATCGCCTTTGTTTTTGAAAAAACGAATTTGATCCAACATTCCCCAAGAGGACACCATGAGGTCAATAAACCCATCGTTGTCAAAATCCTCTGCAATCACTCCACCCGCCAATGCGTCTATATCCAACCCCAAGCCCATCGCCACATTCCGAAAGGATGGGAATGTAGCACTTTCTTTTGAAGCCAAACCAGGAATAAGCCATTTTTTAGGTACTTCCTCAGGGTATTTGCCCAAGGTCATATAAGCGATATTGAGTAACCAACGGCTTTGAAGGTCGCTGGGGTAATTTTCTAAGATTGTCTCATAGGTTTCAATAGCCTTCGTGGAGCCATCTTTTTTGATGTGTACCCCTTTTCCTTGAATGGGTAGAATACAGGATTCTTCTGAGTGATTTTCAATACAATTCTCTTGTTCGGCTTTTCTTAAGAAAGTTATAGCCAACATTTCGTAAAGTTCTCTATTCTCATCATGGATATTTTCTGAATTGGGTAGAGATTTTATGAACTGCAATATAGAAGCTATGGCTTTCTCTGTTTTACCTGCATTTAACAGAGTTTGAACGTATTCAAATACTTGTCTACGATTTAATCCGCCTCCCAATTCTTTGATTTCTTTTTCTATCAAAACCAGCTTTTTGGCTGACTCATACGGATGCTGCCGAAAGTCGGTTCGTGCATAAATCGCCTGAATACTGTCTTGCATTTGTTGTGTGGGAGAAGGGGTAGAAAGGTTGTTTTTTTGTTCTTCGATGGGTTGACAGGCATAGCATATCCCCGCCAATAGGAAGGCAATCGTCCATTTAAGCATTCTGTTTATTGTTGTAGGTTAAAAAATAAGTCGCCTAAATGTCGTAAAAAATAATGCAACCGCAAACCATTAACATTATTTAACACCCATTACATTGGTATTCTATCTTTAAAATAAGACCTTAGTAACGTGAATCTTGCATAAATAATATCAGAATTGAATTCATCATTTCGGAAAGAAAAATATATTAGGCATGGAATCTTTTACGACACTTTTCCGTTATCCATTTAATTTTACGGTACTTGGTGTTGCATAGTACCTTAATCAAAAATCAATAAGGTTTGTAACTTTGAAGCGTTGTCAAACGACTAACACAATACCAAAACCTATTTTCCATCAATCAACCACCACTACTAAAACATGATTGAACTCAAAAAAATCAGCAAGTCCTATCAAATTGGTCAAAACAAGCTGGAAGTCCTCAAAAGTTTAGACCTTAGCATCGCACAAGGAGAGTTTGTTTCTATCATGGGACCTTCGGGGTCGGGTAAATCTACTTTGCTGAATATCATGGGTATTTTGGATGATTATGATGCGGGAGAATACATTCTATCAGATACTTTGATTAAAAACCTCAGTCAAAAAAAAGCTGCCTATTACCGCAACCAATTCCTTGGTTTTGTCTTTCAGAGTTTCAACCTCTTGCACTTCAAAAACGCCATGGAAAATGTTGCCCTTCCCCTCTATTATCAAAAAGTCAATCGAAAAAAACGAAACGAAATCGCTCTCGAATACCTCGACCGAGTCGGCTTAAAGGATTGGGCAGAACATACCCCTTCCGAAATGTCGGGTGGTCAACAACAACGTGTGGCGATTGCAAGGGCTTTGATTGGTAAACCCAAAGTAATTTTTGCGGATGAACCTACGGGTGCTTTGGATACTCAGACTTCAAATGAGGTGATGGACTTATTTAAGGAGGTAAACAAAGAAGGTATTACCATTATCATTGTGACGCACGAAGACGAAATTTCGGAAATGACGGATAGGGTGATTCGGTTGAGAGATGGGGTGATAGAGAGTTATGGATACTAATTCTATGGATACTGTGGATACTGTGGATACTGTGGATACTGTGGATGCTGTGGATGCTGTGGATGCTGTGGATGCTGTGGATGCTGTGGATGCTAAAAGCATACAATGATTGAAAAACAAAAGTTTAAGAAAATACAAATAATCCATCAAGTATCTTTTAAGAATCAATTATATATGTTCGACTTCGACAAATGGCAAGAAATCATTGAAACCATTCGCAGGCACAAATTGCGAACCGCCTTGACCGCTTTTGGTGTGTTTTGGGGAATATTCATGTTGGTACTGCTATTAGGAGCAGGTAATGGCCTTCAAAATGGAGTCGAATACGATTTCCGAGACGATGCTATCAACAGTATTTGGATTCGACAAGGTAGAACAAGCATTCCTTACAAAGGCATGAAACCTGGTCGTCAAATTCAGTTTAACAAAGAAGACTTCAATGCGGTGAATGCACAGATAGAAGGCATCGAACACAGTACGCCTAGAAATTATGTGCGAGGAGATTTTTCGGTAGTCTATAAAAACAAAGGATACAACTTCAATATTCGCTGCACTTATCCAGGACATCGGTATGTAGAAAATTCAATTGTATCACAAGGGCGTTTTTTGAATGACAAAGATGTGTCTGATGCACGTAAAGTAGCTGCAATAGGGCATTTGGTAGCAGAAACAATTTATGAAAAAGGCGTAGACCCTTTGGGAACTTACATTCAAATCAAAGGGATTCCCTTCAAGGTGATTGGTGTCTTTAAGGACACAGGTGGACCAAACGAAATGAAAAATATATACATTCCGTGGAGTACTGCAAACCAAGCTTATAACCACCAAAATAAAGTCCACCAGATGATGGTCACAACGGGTGATTTGCCCATTGAAGAAACCGAAAAAATGACCCGTCAAATCGAACAACTTTTTGCAGATCGTCACCGTTTTTCGATTGAAGACAAGCAGGCGATTCACATCTTCAACAACAATGAACGCTTTCAAAGCATTTTGAATCTTTTTGCTGGGATTAGAGGTTTGGTCGGTTTTGTAGGAATTGGTACTTTGCTGGCGGGAATCATTGGAGTAGGTAATATTATGTTGATCATAGTGAGTGAACGCACCAAAGAAATTGGCTTGCGAAAGGCTTTGGGCGCAACGCCTAATTCGATTATCAGTATGGTCTTGATGGAGTCTATTTTCATTACAAGTATTGCAGGATATTTGGGTTTGTTGTGTGGCGTAGGATTATTGGAATTGATGAATCTGGCGATAGGACCAGAAGGCGCAGGGATGTTTCGCAATCCCGAAATTGACATCAACTTGGCTCTTGGAGCTACGGCAATGTTGGTAATTTTTGGCGGTTTGGCAGGCTATCTACCCGCCCGAAAAGCTGCGGCGATTAACCCGATTGAAGCACTAAGGGAAGAATAAACTTAGTGGATGCTGTGGATGCTGTGGATGCTGTGGATGCTGTGGATGCTGTGGATGCTGTGGATGCTGTGGATGCTGTGGATGCTGTGGATGCTGTGGATGCTGTGGATGCTAAAAACATACAATTTGGGAAATCAAATGTTTCAAAAAACACAAAAAATTCCTCAAATATCCATCAAGCATCAAAAGAATCAGCCAAAGGCAAGTATCAACAAAGCATCAAAAGAATCAGCCGAAAGCAAGTATCAACAAAGCATCAAAAGAATCAGTCAAAGACAAGCATCAACAAAGCATCAAAAGAATCAGTCAAAGACAAGCATCAACAAAGCATCAAAAGAATCAGTCAAAGACAAGCATCAACAAAGCATCAAAAGAATCTGCCGAAGGCAAGTATCAACAAAGCATCAAAAGAATCAGCCGAAGGCAAGTATCAACAAAGCATCAAAAGAATCAGCCAAAGGCAAGTATCAACCAAGCATCAAAAAAATCAGCCGAAGGCAAGTATCAACTAAGCATCAAAAAAATCAATAGCATATGTTCGACATAGACAAATGGCAAGAAATATTTGCTTCAATAAGTAGACACAAACTGCGAACAGCCCTCACCGCATTTGGGGTATTTTGGGGCATTTTTATGTTGATGCTGCTGTTGGGTGCAGGAGATGGTATGGAGAAAGGAGTTACGAATATGTTTCGGGGAATGTCGAAAAATGCTGCTTTTGTATGGACTCGAAAAACAACCCTTGCCTACAAAGGAATGCAGCCTGGTCGCCGCTATTATATCAATGAAGACGACATTCGGTTTCTGAAAAAAAATGTTTCGGAGATAGAGTACATTTGTCCGAGATTGAATTTGGTGGGTGAATTTGCGATTTATCATGGAGACAAGATGGGCAGTTTTGAAGTAAATGGAGATGCTCCTGATTACATTCGTGTGGAGTCAAGAAAGTTTATAAAAGGTCGCTATTTGAATGAATTGGATATTGCAGAAAAGCGAAAAGTGGCCGTGATCGGCAAGCGAGTAGCAGAACTGTTGTTTGAAGAAAGTGAGCCTATTGTCAATCAATACATAGACATCAAAGGTACTTACTTCAAGGTGATTGGCGTGGTCAAAAGTTTGAAAACGGGAGAACAAGTAGGTGATGACGAACAATCTATTCACATTCCATATACAACGGCTCAACAAATGAATAACTGGGGCAACAATATTGGGTGGTTTGCTTTTACGGTACCTCCGACAAAGAATGTTGCTGTGGTGACAGACAAGATTCACCGTTTTTTGGCAGAACGCCACAAAGTTTCACCCGACGATAAAGATGCCTTAGGTTCATGGAACACCCAAAAGGAATTCGGACAGTTTCAAGGTGTCTTTACAGGTATCAATTTGTTTACTTGGGCAGTCGGAATTGGTACGTTGATAGCAGGTATTGTGGGAGTTAGCAATATTATGCTGGTGGCAGTAAAAGAACGTACAAGGGAATTTGGCTTGCGAAAAGCTTTGGGAGCTACGCCTTCTTCGATTATTTCGTTGGTCATTCAAGAATCCGTTTTATTGACCGCAGTAGCGGGCTATATAGGCCTGGTGGTAGCCGTTGGGCTAATAGAAGGAGTCAGTAGATTGATGGATACTTTCAATGTGCAATTAGAATATTTTGCCAACCCAACCATCAATTTTCAAGCGGCAATAGTTGCCACGACTATTTTGATTATTACAGGTGCGATTGCAGGATTGATTCCCGCTTCACAAGCTGCAATGATTAAGCCGATTGAAGCGTTGAGGGCGAATTAAAAAATTCAAACACAACTATCAACACAAACACATAAATAAGTAAACACAACCCAAAAAAATGACTAAATACTTCGTTTTCATCGGAATCATTATAGTTGCCTTTTTAGGCACTGCTTGGTTTTTGTACCAAAAAGGACAAGAAAAACCCGTTATTTATGAGTCGGTAGCACCTGAAACCCTCAATATTGTGAAAAAAACAGTGGCAACAGGTTCTATTCTACCCGTCAAAGAAGTAGCTCTAAAATCACAAGTTCCTGGAGTCATCAAGGAAATCTATGTGGAAGCGGGTGAACAAGTACAAACAGGACAAAAAATTGCAAAAATCCAATTGATTCCCTCTCCTGCCAACATTAACAATGCCCAATCGAGCATCGAACAACTGCAAATCAGGGTCAAAGAAGCCGAGCAAGAATTGAAACGCCAAAGAAGTTTGAACAGTTCGGGCAATGATGTTCGGGATGCACAAGCAGCTTACGACCAAGCGATTCGAGAACGAGACCAACAAAAACCACTTTTTGAGGAAGGCATCATATCTAAGCAAGAATACGATAGACTGGAAACAGCAGTCGAGCAAGCAAGAGGTGCTTTGGAACAAGCAAAAGTGGGCGCAAGCAGAAATGTAAACAGCTACCAAACAGATTTGGAAGTTCGAAAAGCGGAGCTTCAAGCGGCTCGAAACAACCTTCAAATTTTGAGGGAAGGTGCAGCAAGTCGCTCTAAAGAGGTCTCGAATGTTATTACTTCTACCATGACAGGAATGGTCTTAGATATTCCATTGGAGGAAGGCAGTTTTGTAATTGAAGCCAATTCCTTCAATGAAGGTTCTACGATTGCGTCTATTGCCAATATGAACGACTTGGAGTTTGAAGGTCAAGTGGCGGAGTCAGAAGTGGGCAAATTGAAGGAAGGGATTCCTTTGGAGATTACCATTGGAGCGATTGAAGGGAAAAAATTTGATGCTGTATTGAATTATATTTCTCCAAAGGGTATTGAAATAGATGGTAGTATTCAATTTGAAATCAAGGCAACTGTGAAAACACCCAAAGACGATTTTATCAGAGCTGGATATAGTGCCAACGCCGATATTATCCTCGACAAACGAGACAGTGTTTTGGCTATCAATGAGCGAGACCTTTTGTTCAGCAACGATTCTACCTTTGTAGAAAAAGAGGTTGGGGAGCAAGAATTTAAGAAAATTCACATTGAAACGGGCTTGTCGGATGGCATCAATATTGAAGTGAAATCGGGTTTGAGTAAAGGAGATAAAATCAAGAAGCAAGAACAAGGTGGATAATGGCTGAATGGCTGAATGGCTGAATGGCTGAATGGCTGAATGGCTGAATGGCTGAATGGCTATACTAATCAACAATACCCGCAAAGCAACAGTTCAGCCATCTAACAATTCAACCATCAGCGAAGCGAAACAATTCAACAATTTGCCAAATACTTACTTCAATTTCAAGCAATTTACAATACATCAAGAACGTTGTGCGATGAAAGTCGGCACAGACGGCGTACTGTTAGGTGCTTGGGCAAAAGTAGAAAGCACTGCAAAACGCATTTTAGACATCGGAACAGGAACGGGACTTTTGGCATTGATGATGGCACAAAAGTCCCCAACAGCAATGATTGATGCTGTCGAAATAGACCACCCTGCTTTTTTGCAGGCAAGCGAAAACTTTACCGCTTCTCCTTGGGCAGACCGCCTCAAAATCTACCCCTCTCCCATCCAAAAATTTGCCCAAATCGTTCCCTATTCTTACGACTTAATCATCACCAACCCACCCTATTTTCACGATTCTCACAAAGCCAGAACCACTGCTCGTACACAGGCGAGGCACTCCGATACACTCTCACCCAATGAATTATTGGAGGCAGCAAAAAAGTTATTGCAGCCCAAAGGCAGTTTTCAGTTCATCATGCCTGTCACAGAAGGACTCCAATTTCAAGAATTGGCAAGCGAATATGGTTTTTATACTCACCGCAGGATGCACTTCAAACCCAAACCGAACAAAGCGGCAAAACGATTGTTGATGGAATTTCGACTCTATAAAAAGGAAGGCGAAATGGAAGTGAGTGAACTGATTGGACGAGGTGAGGACAATCTTCATACAGAATCCTATCGGCAATTGACCACTGCATTTTATTTAGATACGGCCCTTTCTTGATGTTTCTTCCGCTTTTGAGATGCTAAAAAAATGTCCTTATTTTGTGTTTACATTCTCAAGAAAAAAACAAAAATTCATCATGAAAAAAGCCTTATTGGTAGTCTTGATATGGGCAATCAGCAGTTTAAACATTTCCGTTTTGGGACAGGAAAAAGAAAAAGAACCTCGAAAAGATGGCTGGAAAAGAGGATTTAGTTTTGGAACAGACTTTTCACAACTCCTTCAAATCAACCCTAAAGTTGGAGCAGGTGAAGACAGATTGGGTATCGGTGGCACCGTTGGCATATTGGCCAATTACAAGAAAAACAGACTCTTATGGGACAATGCCGTTTCTTTACTTTTTGGAGTGCAACGATTGGGCAGCGGCTTGTCGGTTATCAATCCAACTCTCAACAATCCTTTTCAGAAAAGTTTGGACGAACTTCGGTTTACTTCAAAAATAGGCATTCAAACCAAAGAAGATTCTAAATGGGCCTATGCCACCGAGTTTACTTTCGTGAGCCAATTGACCCCCACTTATCCTGGCAATTTTTTGTCAGACGTAACCGATACAGGTGCAAGCCCTATTTCCAAGCTATTTTCTCCCGCTACCTTAACCTTCTCTCCTGGTATCAACTACAAAGTCAACGAACACTTGGGCTTCTTTTTCGCCCCTTTTTCGTGGAAAGCCATTCTCGTTTTAGATGATGAAATTGCAGCTCTCCCCGCTTCTGATGAAGAAGGCAATGAAAAAGGTGTGCATGGCAACGATTGGAACAGCCCCACGGATTTTGACAATTCTTTTCACCAATTGGGTTCGACCACCAAAGCCATCCTACAAAATAAAATATTGGACGAAAAAGGTACTTTCAAAACCGAACTCACGCTTTTTTCCAACTACTTGGAAAGTCCTCAAAACTTAGATGTGGATTGGCGCAATGAAATAGCGATGAATATTTGGAAGGGATTGCAGTTGAGTCTGACCGTCAATGTATTTTATGACCATGACGTAAAAGTACAAATAACGGATTGGGATTCGCTTGGAGGTATTCAACAAACACAGAATGGCGAAGTTGTTTTGGGGCGTAGAGCGAGTATCACCGAACAACTGTTGATCAAATACAACGTAGTGTTTTAAAAATAGACACATTGAAAAAATGCTACGCTAATGAATGTTTATGGTAATCGTCATAGTATTGTGAAAATACAAGGTTCTCAAACAACGAAACCAGTCATATACTTCTAATAATCAATAGAATTACACCCTTTTACTATTTTATTCAAATCATCAAGTTATTCCATTTCCTGTTTTTTGGCATACCGTTTGCTTAATACTTAATGGTTTTAGATTTTTATGGTTAAGTAAATTAGTGGTTAATTTTGAGGCAACGGCTGGTAACCGTTGCCTTTTTTTATTTCCCACATTCCTCTCAAAAAGCAAAAACTTACATTGAAGCTCCCGACCTAAGAACTTTAACAACCTGCAAGGAATCATTATTATTTCCTACTACTATCCAAGGTCTATCCGCATCCCCAACATCTAACAACTCCATAGATTTCACATCCTTATCAATATACAAACCTGTATCTTCAACCCCTAAGACCTTCCATGTCTTATTTCCTGTATTCAACAAAATTTGTCCTGTACCACCTGTTGCCCTGCCTGTTTCAATTTCTGATTGATACAAGTTTCCAGCAACTATAATATCATCATTTCCATCCTTATTCACATCATCAATAACGATGCTATTAATGGGCGCTTTCTGGGCAATAAACGGAAGTTCTTGTACAGAAAATTTTCCAGCCTCGTCTTGATAGAGAATAACACTTCTAAACTCTGTTACATTCAATTCCAATGAAGCATTTAGGCTTTCGCCATAGATGTCGGTAACTTCCGCCATTGAAAAATCGTGATAGGTTGGAAAATTCTTTTTCAAATCAGGAATTTGTTCAGACGAACATTTTTTCCCCCTTACAGGAAATAATTTTTCTCCATAAAAAAAACTCAAAATGATATCAAAGGAGCCATTTTTGTCTAAATCAGCAGCATATACTTTAAATGGTTTTTCGGAAGAGGCTTTGTATTTATAATTTAAACCCAAATTACCAATCACAAAATCCTGCAATCCATTGCCATCAAAGTCCGCAGTTTCAATACAATTCCACCAGCCACTTGGTGAATCGGGGAGGTAATCCTCTGTTTGATTGACCAATTTTCCGTTCTGATTGACGAAAAAACTGATGGGAGTCCACTCTCCAACTACAATTAAATCGGCTTGCTGGTCTTGATTCAAATCTGTCCAAATAGCATCTTTCACCATGCCCAAATCGGTAAAGGTAGAGTCTGTGTAAACCTCAAATTTACCATTGCCTTGATTTACAAAAACACAACTTTTTCCTGCTTCGGGATAACGCTTAGGAGTCAGCAAGCCGCCTATGAATACGTCCATATCTCCATCATTGTCAATATCCGCTGGTTTCACACAAGAGCCACTATTCCTCCAAGCTGGTAGATTATTAGTTGCTGAACTAAAGTTTCCTTTTCCGTCATTGAGATACAAACGAGGCTGATACATCGGGCTATAGGCATCAAATTGATAGCCTGCACTTGCGACCATCAAATCCAAATCACCATCACCATCCGCATCAAAGAAAGCACTGCCGCCGTCCTCGTATTTTTTGTCTTTATTGAAGGTAGGCGTTGATTTGCGTGCGAATTTCCCATTCTCTGTTTGTAGAAAAAGTGCGCCTGCTTGCTCTGTACCTGCTCCTACATAAAAATCAGACAGACCATCTTTGTTTACATCCCCTTCAGCAATAAACGGCCCTTGTTCAGACATTTTGTGTGGCAAAAGTATTTGGTCGACATAATCATCATAGAATTTTTCTTCGTGTTTGAAGTCAATTCCAGATTCTGAAGCAGCTACAAGGCTAACCATATTACCAAGTTTTTTTCGATAGTCTTCCGTTTCAGTTGCCTCTGTGTAAGTGACCGTCAATAGTTGATTCACATCGACATTATTGAGAATTTGCTTTTTTCCGTCTGGCCAAATCACCTGCAATTCGTCCACTTTATCGGCATCGCCCAAACCAAAGTGTGCATAAGGTTCGCTTGACCCTTGATAGCCACGAGTTGTCAACAATTCTCTAAACTGCGTTTCTCCATTCACTTTGATAATCGCCTTTGAATTTAAAGAATTTACAGAGAGTTGGTCTGCATGAAAATGAATACGCAACCAATTGTTACCTGACTCATTTACATTCTCAAAAATAGAACAAAGTTCATTGACATTATTGACTACCAAATCCAAGTCACCGTCATTATCCAAATCTCCATAAGCAGCACCTGTTGAGGCCGTTTTTTTAGTAAAACCAACATTTTTTGAATAGTCAGAGAAAGTCAAATCACCATTACTTCGGTAGAAGAAATTAGGTATTTTATCAATTGGCGAGGACAGTGCATATTCCTTAGCTATCTTATTTTTAGACTTCATATCCTTTCCCAAACGCACCATTTTTTTATTAAGCATCGCCGTCCTATCCTTATTGTAAATATCTCTATAATAGCCGTTTGAAATAAACAAATCTTGCCATGAATCGTTATCAGCATCCAAAAATAGTGTTGACCAACTCCAATCTGATTTGTGAACATTTGACATCTGAGCAATATCTGTAAAAGTGCCATTTCCATTATTCAAATACATAAAATTGCGCATCGAGTAGTATGGATAGCCCACTGAGTCCGTCAATAAACGATAATGCGGAATAGGTGCCATACCCATAGCTACCTTATCACGGTAATAATCTGTCATTGACATTTCTACCACAGAATAATCTGGATGTATATCGTGATTCAAATCCCCTGCATCGATTCCCATGGCACTTTGAGCGACTAACTTGAGCGAAGATTTAGTGACATTGGTAAATGTTCCATCTTTGTTATTTTTAAATAACATATCACCCTCATCGTGGTCTACGGTCAAATATATATCTGGATATCCGTCCGAATTATAATCAGAAGTGGAGACACCCAAGCAAAATCCATAAGACAAAATACCTGCCTCCTCCGTCACTTCCGTAAAACTTGCGCGGTCATTTCTAAATAATCTACTCGAAAATTCTTTTACAGGATGTAGGTGGTAATTGATGTGCGTAGCAAAGCTAACAAGCCTAAATCGAGGGTGATTGGCAACGATTAAATCTAAATCGCCATCGGAATCATAATCCAAAAATGCTGCTCCAATACTCAAATTGGGGTCATTAATACCAAGTTGAGCAGCCATTTCTTTAAAAGTACCGTCTTTTTGATTCCAAAAAAAAAGATTTTCTGTTTTAGAGGGGTCAGCATAATACGAACGACATATATATATATCCAACCATCCATCGTTATTTACGTCTGCCATCGTAACACTGGTTGCCCAACCGCCAAAAGAAATACCAGCACTTTCGGTAATATCCTCAAATTTCATCCCCCCTTTGTTCAAATATAACTTGGTTGGAGCCACATTTCCTGTTAGAACCACATCCTGCAATCCATCATTGTTGATGTCGCCAATAGCAACTCCTCCTCCATTATACAGATTGACGTAACTGAATGGGTCTATCAACTTATTTTCATCAAAAGTATTCGCAAAGTTGATACCTGATTCTTGTGGTGTCAATTCTCGAAACTCAACCTGAAATCCCTTTTTTGCAGTTTCAGCTGTATTACTCTCACCTCCTCCGCATGAAGACAAGAAAACCAATCCTACCAAAGTAAAAAGTAAAGCCTGAGAGATAAAATTAGTGTTCATTGGTTTATATATTTGCTATGTAAAATTAGTGTGCAGAGATAACTATCTATATGATAAGCATAGGGAGTTAAGGTTGAAAAGGCGAAATTTACCGATGTTAAAGCTACAAGAAATAACTGATTTACACCAATGTTTTGGGAGAGTTTCTGCTTCAAAAATCAGCTTTATTGTATATCTGATTGCTGTTTTCTTTAAAAACATTACTCTTTTAACTGATACACTCTTACGTAATCTATTTCCATTGCACTCTCGTTAAAATCAGGATCTATATCAAACCAATCTGCCCCCATAGCAACATTTAACAAAATAAATTGATCCTTTGTAAAAGGCCAATTATCAGCTGTTTTCGTTTCAGGGCTATACGTGTACAAAAGTTGATTGTCTAAATAAAATTTTATGGCTTCGGATGTCCATTCAGCTGAATATACATGGAAAGCCGTAGCATAATCACTGATTACTTTCTCACCTATTTTATTGTCTGGACAGTTGTTAACTCCTGAACAAGCAACCGTATGTATCGCACTGGAAACTTTTGTTGGCTCGTGTCCCCAATGTTCCATGATGTCAATTTCTCCACAAGCAGGCCACCCCACAGTACCAAGATTTGTTCCTAATGTCCATATTGCTGGCCAAGTACCCGCTCCTTCTGGTAATTTGGCTTTCACGTCAATTCTACCGTAGGTGAAATTAAATTTTGAATTCAGGCGTGCTGAAGTGTAATTTTTGGTTGAGCCTGCAAAGGTATATCGCTCTTTTTTAGCCACTATTTTTAAGGTGCCTTCTGAAACATAGGCATTGTCTATTCTATCTGTATAATGCTGTTTCTCGCCATTCCACCAAGCTCCATTATTTGGAGCAACGGTTTCAAATAGCCATTTACTGGAATCTACCGCACCCTCTACATCAAACTCATCCGCAAAAACCAAGCTATCTGCTTTTGTTTTAGATGGAGGCATTTTATCTGTTGACGTTTTGTTTATAGATGGTTCAGAACTAGCATTTTCATCACAGGAATATAAGAAAAAGGAGAGAATGATTGGCCCGACAAGTCCAAAGAAAGAAGTAATAGGTTTTTTGATTGAAGGTTTTGATTTTATGTTCATTGCAGTGCTTATTGTAATGTTTTGAAAAGGCATTACATACTACTGTACATTTTTAATTCAACCACAAAAGGCACAAAGAAAACAAAAGTAAAGAACTGAAATTCAACCATCTCTTTTGTGCTCTTTTGATACTTTTGTGGTTCAAAAATCATTTTGTACAGTAGTATGAAGGCATTATTGAAGATGTATAAATAGAAAATCCCCTTCTATTGGAGTTTAATTGAAGGGGATTTTCTGTTTTTTCAAAATAATTACTCCTTACTTATTTGTAGAAATAAATATTATCCAAATAAATCGTTCCATCACCGTCAAACTTCAATTGAATGACATCCATTAAATCTACTATACTTGAAAATGTTGTTAAAGGAATATCCACACTTACCCATTCTCCAGTAGTTACGGCAAAGGCATGTGGCGTTTCGGCAGGCCCTGTACTGATTAGAAAGCCATTAAATCCTGTTGAATTTGCAGTCCAATAATCAACATGCAGCATACTCATTTCTGATACATCCAATGGAGTAGCAAATTGTGTTCCTTGGTAATTTAGATTCTCATATTTTAAGACGCTATTTCCTGCAATGTCAACTTGGGTTACTACAGTACCCTGTCCCCAATTGGGATTAAAATCCGTTCCTTCCACATTGGAGTAAGCATCACTAAATACAGAAATGACATTTTCGGCTGCAACAGTTGGCGTTGGCGCAGCAGTAAAAGGTTCTGTTGCTTGTCCTCTATGGAAATAAATATTGTCCAAAAAGATTGTTCCATCACCGTCAAACTTCAATTGAATGACATCCATTAAATCTACTACGCTTGAAAATGTTGTTAAAGGAATGTTCACACTTACCCATTCTCCAGTAGTTACCTCAAAAGCATGAGGAGTCTCTGCGGGGCCAGAGCTGATAAGAGAGCCATTGAGTCCCGTGGAGTTTGAAGTCCAATAATCAACGTGTAGAAAATTCATTCCAGAAACATCCAAGGGAGCTGCAAATTGTGTTCCTTGGTAATTTAGATTCTCGTATTTCAAGGTGTTGTTTCCTGCAACATCAACTTGTGTGACGACTGTAGCTTGTCCCCAATTGGGGTTAAAATCTGTTCCTTCCACATTCATATAAGCATCACTAAATACAGAGATGACATCTGATTCAGGTATGGTTGGAGTCGGCGCAGCAGTAGAGGGACCAGTCGGTTCTTTGTGGAAGAAAATGTTGTCTAAGAAAATCGTTCCATTTCCATCAACCTTCATTTGAATCACATCCATTAAGTCTACCACATCCGAAAATTGGGACAAAGGAATATCCACACTTACCCATTCTCTCGTAGTTACCTCAAAAGCGTGTGCAGCTTCTGCAGGGCCAGAACTCACCAAAAAACCATTGAATCCTGTTGAGTTTTCAGTCCAGTAATCAACATGTAGAAAATCCATTTCAGAAACATCTATCGGAGATTCAAATTGTGTTCCTTGGTAGTTTAGATTCTCATATTTCAAGGTGTTGTTTCCTGCAATATCCACTTCTGTGACGACCGTAGATTGTCCCCAATTGGGGTTAAAATCTGTTCCTTCAATATTGGTGTAAGCATCACTAAATAGAGAAATTACATCTGATGCGGGTTTAATTGGAGTGGGTGCAGCAGTAGTAGGTTCTGTTGGAGGAATGATAACTTCCCCTTCTCCAAGTATAATTTCATCAAAATAATGGATGGTTTCAGCATCCTTGGGACCTTGGAAATCAAAAAACAACACAAAGCGATCAAATTTGTCTGTATCACCCGAAGAGAACGTAAAAGTCAATTCTTCCCATTCATTCGCCACCGTAGTAGGACGTGATATTTCCGCACTGATAGCCCCATCGGCACTGTCTTCCAATTTCAAATTCACCGTCTGACCTACAGCGGGTGAATAAATCTTGATTTTGACACCTTGATTTACTGAAAAATCTACTTTTGAAGACAAATCAAAGAAAAATCCCGCCCAAGGTTCTACTCCCGCAGTTTGAATTACTTGCACCGCTTTATCCGAAGTATTGATGCCTTCTCTTGCAGGATTCTCCGCATACTGAATGGTAATAGTTCCATCTTTCTCGCCAAAAAATGTATAATCTGGCCCTTGACATTCAAAATCTATTACTTCCTCTCCATTCAACTCTGGAGCTATGCCTGTTAAAAAAACGCAGGCTCCCGTAGTATCTGGCTCTGGAGCAACATAAGCTGAAGGTGGGGGTATATCGTCTTCCTTGCTGCAAGAAGCAAAGAATACCATTGTGATACTGAAAAGAATCAGCATGAACAAAACAGAAAAGCTGTTTGTTTTTTTTATATGTATATTGTTGTTTTTCATCGTATAAATTTTATGATTTATTTTTTAAAATATTAAGTGGATGGTTTCGCTTCGCTTCGCTTCGCTGATGGTTGTATGGTTGTATGGTTGTATGGTTGTATGGTTGTATGGTTGTATGGTTGTATGGTTGTATGGTTAAACTGTTGCTCACTGGGTAATGTTGCGTTGTAGCGCCACTCAATCTGCAAGTTACCTAACCATATAGCTATCAAGCCATTCAACCATTTAACAATCAAGCCATTTAACCATTAGCGAAGCAAAATCATCAATTATATCCTTCATTTTGAGGATACGATGGCCCCAACAAGTCTATCTGTTGTGGAGGAATGGGCCAGTGTTGCATGTACTCCCTGAGGAGAACTTTTGGATTTCCTTCAGGATAAGACTCATTCATGTTGTCGTTGTTCATGTGGTCCAAAAGAAACTCGTACAATTTCCCTGTTCTCTTGAGCGTATACCATCTTTGCCCTTCAAAAGCCAATTCTCTTGCTCTTTCGTCCAAAATAGCTTGTAAATCTATGGATGCTACGGAAGCTGTATTTGCTCGATTTCTTACTGCATTGAGGTATTCCAAAGCTTTCCCATCATCCCCTAACATCATGTGTGCTTCTGCTCCAATTAGATAGGTTTCAGCCAAGCGATAGACCATGACGTTTTTGTAGTGATTTCTGTCGGTTGGTTCTGCTTCTGTATCCAAAAACTTAACCACTCCTGGATTTTGTCTAAGATAATACAGCATGAATTCATTTTGGTCGGTTGGATGATTTTCATACAAATCAAGCGGCTCACCAAGGGTTTTTCCTGCGGGCAATGTTTCTTCATCGTTATACAAGTACTCAAAAATGTAATAAGAGCCATTTTTTCTATCATCGTTTGGGTCTTCATTTAAGAGGTTGATTGTATAATTGTTTAAAGAAATAAACCCTACTCCAGCTCCTCCATTCTCTACAGAATGTACCACACCAGGTGCAGAAGCAGATTGCGCTACAACATTCCAATTTAGAATATGTTCTCCACCTCCTCCAATCGTTTCTCTGGCGAATAAGGATGCAAACAAGGTTTCTGAATGATTCAGATCTCCTGCAAAAACTTCGTTTGTAGTCGCTACCAAACTATGGTTGCCACTTTCAATAACCGCATCTGTTTGTGCTGCTGCTGTTGCCCAATCTTCTTGCCACATAGCCACCTTTGCTCGAATGTGTCTTGCAGCGCCTTGAGTAAATCTCCCAAATTGAGGTGTTGTATAGTCTAAATTTTCGATAGCAAAATCCAAATCACTGATTATCAAAGAGAATATTTCTTCTTTAGAAGATTTATCCTGAGGTACATCAAAAGCATTCTCTGGGGTTGTAGGTTCAGTCGTTACGAATATGTTGTTAAAAAGGCGGTATAGTGTAAAAAACGAGTTGGCTCTCATACATTTCGCTTCTGATAGAATCTGATTTCTTCTATCTTCATCAATTCCCTGCAAATTTTCTGCTGCTTGAATAATCGCATTCGAACGATCTACAATTTTGTAAAAATGAACCCAGTATTTGTTGATACCTGATTCCGTTCCAAAATCTCCAATACTTGCGCCCCAAAGCAGGCGGCTATACAGAGAGATTTCTCCCGTAATTCCTACTCCAAGGTCACTTTTAGCCTGAAGAATAAGCGGATAGGCTCCATTCAAACTATTGTCTTCATAGATTTGGCGATTGAGCGTGTATAAACCAACTACCGCCGATTCCAATCCTTCTGCCGTAGTGTATAAGAAATCTACAGAAGTATCAGAAAGTAATTCATCTTTTAGAAAATCATCGCTACAGGAGGTGAATATCAAAGCGATGAACAACATCAAAATGCTGTTTTTAAAATTTATTTGAGTATATATGTACATGTTTATTTTTTTTAAAGGTGTTGCTATTCAGGAGTCAGATTGTCTTTTCTGACTTCTGACAATGAAATGGTCTGTCCTCTCCCTTCTACTAAAAGCCCAATTTAAGACCAAAGGTAATATTTCGAGTTTCGGGGAAACCAGTAAAAGTATCTCCATCATCATCTGTCTGAACAAGATCCTGTTCAGGACTATAAGAACGAAAATCAGTAGCAGTCAATAGGTTGGTTCCTGTACAATATACATTTACATTGCTGATGCCTATATTATCCAACATCTTCGCTGGAAAAGTATAGCCTAAAGTAACTGTCCTCAACCGAACATAAGAAGCATCTCTTACTGCAAAAGAAAACAAATGTAAGTGCGTATCTGGTTTAGGGCGTGGATATTCCGTTGAAGGAAATTCGGGAGTATAATACTTGGCTCTGATACCGTTAATTGAACCTTTCCACAACTCACCATTTGCCAGTACAGTATTCAATTTTGTAGCACCTTGAACAACAAACACATCTACAAACAAACTAAATCCTTTGTAGCTTATGTTTGAGTTGATTGAGCCATACCAATCAGGGTCTGTAGTTGTGAAAACATTGTCTCTATTGTCAATTTGTCCATTTCCATCTTGGTCCACTACACGAACATCACCAGGCGAAGCCAATGGGTTTCCGCTTCCAGCAATATCATCTCCTTCTTGATAAATTCCATCGTATTGTGGCAGCCATATATTGTTGATAGATTGTCCAACCGACAAACGACGACCATCCGTACCTGTAATGTCAATCTGATTTCCTTCATCATCAACCTCACCTGTAAGGGCAAGAACTTTATTTCTGTTTTTGGAGAAAATCGTACCGACAGACCAATTAAAATCACTTCCTCTAACCAAATTCGTTGTCAGACTCGCTTCTAACCCTTTGTTTTCCAATTCACCTACATTGAATCGAATAACATTGAAGCCAGTCGTTCCTGCAATCGCTCTATCTAGGAGCAAATCACTTGTTTTGGCATGATAATACTCTATCGTTCCTTCAAATAAATTCCCGAATAGTCTGAAATCCGTCCCTATATTGAAGGTTCTGGTGGTTTCCCATTTGAGGTTAGGATTCGGCAATCTTGAAGAGGCAGTAGCACCACTGACTGTTCCGCTGCCAAACACATACGGTATGTTATCGGCTTTCCCAAGAGTTTCCAAAGAATTGATTCCTTGATTACCCGTTGCACCATAACTCACACGCAATTTTAATTCGTCAATCGCAGTTGCATCCGCCATAAAAGGTTCTAAATGAGCTTTCCAAGCAGCAGATGCCGCAGGAAAAAATCCCCATTTATTGTCTTCAGAAAATACAGAAGCACCATCCGCTCTTGCAGTAAGCTCCAATAGATAGCGATTTAAATAGTCGTAACGTATTCTACCTAAATAAGAAAGCAATCTTCGCTTGGAAACATTTCTGGTATTGCTCAACAGATTAGTTGCGTCCCCATTGTAGGTTAAGGCATCATTGGTGAAGCCTGACTTTTGGATTTGAGTAAACTCTGTCTTTTGTTCGTCAAATGCCTGAACTGCTGTAAAATCAATAGTGTGATTGTCACCCGTTTCAGGGGCATAAATCAAAATATTTTCAATCAAGGATTGTTTGAACAAGGTATTTTCAATCTGTCCAAAACCATTTACTCCTTCATCTCCCGCCGAATGTAGAGATGTCCGATACAATCCCCTGTTGGTATTTCTGTTTCGCTGAAATGTTCTTAGCGAATAAGAAAGTGCAGGGAGGATTTGATAATTCAAAGTAAGGTTGATATCCGTCAGATTGATTTTTGTTTCATCGACCGACTCTCTTTGGTTCCACAGTGGATTAACGGCTGTATTATTGGGCCCTAAGTAAAATTTCACCAAGTCTCCATTTTCATCAAAGGGTTTTGCCAAAGGAGTAATATTGGTGAAATTCAAATCACCTGTTTCACGGTCTTGATTGGCATTTTGGTAATTGAAAATACCTTTTAAGCTTAACTTATCCGTAATCTCCTGATCAAGATTTAACTTGAAAGCAGCTCTGCGATAGCCTGAATTGGGAATAATACCGTTTTGGTCAAAATAATTCACACTCGAAAACACCTTGGTTTTTTCACTACCAGCAGAAAGGCTAAGAGAATGACTTTGTAGCTGTGCATCATCCAATATTAAGTCCTCCCAATCTACAAATTCTTGGTTGGCAATCGCATCTATCTCAAAAGGCGAAAAAACGTTTAGGTCATTGAGGTATTCGCCTGTAAAACGATTTCTATTGGCTTCTCTTTTTAGGTCAATGTACTGCTGCCCATCGTATTGATTGAAGTTTCGGGTAATGGTCTGAGTAGTCGTAAACCCATGATAATTGAGGCTTATTTGCCCTGCTTTACCCGATTTGGTGGTGACAAGTATGACTCCATTTGAAGCTCTCGAACCATAAATGGCAGTAGAAGAAGCATCTTTGAGAATCTCAATGTTGGCAATATCATCTGGAGCCACATCATTGAGGTCGTCAAAAGGCAAGCCATCTACAATAATCAAGGGGGAATTGCCATTTGGAGCAACCGATACATTTCCCCTAATCACAATATTCGAATTACCCCCTGGTCTGGCATCTGTAAGATTCACTTGTACCCCAGCAGCCCTTCCCCTAAGCATTTCTGAAACATTGGTAGTAGGCAAAGCTTTCGCTTCTTCAAGATTAACGCTCGTAACAGCTCCTACCACATTGCTTTTCTTTTTAGTTCCATAACCTACTACGGTTACTTCATCTAAATATTCAGAAGATTCCATAAGCGTGATGTTTATGCTTGTTTGGTCACCTACTGCCACTACTTGAGTAGTCATTCCTATAAAGCTAAATACCAGTTGATCCGAGGCCTTGACATCTTGAAGGGTATAATTACCATCAAGATCTGTTGTCGTACCTTTACTAGTATTTTGCACAACAATACTTGCACCGGGTAGTGATGCTCCAGATGCATCCGTCACAATACCACTAATCGTCTTGGTTTGCGAAAAAGCATTGTGTGCGGTTAGAAATATCATAGCAATGATTGCTAGTTTCAATTTTACCATTGTAATTTTAGTTTAAGTTAGTAGTTTAATTGTATTCATTCTATGTAATCGGCTATTAATCTATTTTAGGAATTGTCAATAAATTAACAATCCGTTTTATTTAACTTACATTTCCCAATTCTCTTCAAAGCAGGAATTCAAAGTCGATAAGTTTCGAGAAGGCATATATTATAATTACGACATATCAAAATGTGCATTTTTAAGAACAAGGTATTATAGAGTATTCACTAAAACTTTTGTTGCAATAATAGAGAAAATCTCACTTCAATACAATGTTTGTAGTAGGCTGTGAAACATTTGATGTAGTCAGTACAACAGTTTTTTGGTGGATTTTAAATAATAAAAGATGAAACGTCCATGATTAAATAATCATTAAAACACAAAAGGGAATGATTTTTTAACTCATGGTAAGTTCCTTCTGACCTTCAAAAAGAAAAAATAAACAGATGAAAACTTTACCAAAACCATATAGCAAACTGGTAACTGCTGCCTTTTTCTATTGTATTTAGTTGAATAAGAAAAATTAGTTATTTTTGCCCCAATCTTATCCATCCGTCTAAATATCAACCTATGCAGCTTTACAAATACCCAACCTTACTCTTCATATTATTATTAGGTTTCTCTCAAATATCCTCTGCACAAGACATCAGCATACAAGAATACATTGACGAATACAAAGCCTTAGCTGTTGCGGAAATGAAAAGAGCAGGAATCCCTGCAAGTATTACGATGGCGCAAGGTATTTTGGAATCACGAAATGGCAACAGTTATTTGGCTAAAGTGGGTAATAATCACTTTGGAATCAAATGTCATACAGATTGGACAGGAAAAAAAATTCACTTAGACGATGATGCACCCAATGAATGTTTTAGGAAATACAAGAGTGTGTATGAATCATTTATAGACCACTCCAATTTTTTGACTCGAAAAGGGCGATACAGTTCCTTGTTTGAGTTAGACCCTTTGGACTACAAAAACTGGGCAAAAGGATTGAAGGCAGCGGGCTATGCGACCGACCCTCAATATGCGAACAAGCTGGTTACTTTAATAGAACGCTACCAACTATCCAAATTTGACCTTCCTGGCGGCATTGATTGCGACAACATTGTGTTGGATTTACCTGCAATCACCTATTACAACCGCATCAAAACGGTTATTTTCACCTGCGATATCACCATCGCTCAAGTCGCTCGTGCTTATAAAATAGACGAAAAGAAATTGAAGAAATACAATGATTTTGATTCGGATGTTATCCCTGCCAATAACAAGGTCTATTTTCAACCCAAACGAAACAAAGGACCTTTCGGCTTGAAAACCCATATCGTTCAAAAAGGTGAGACGATGAGTTCCATTTCACAATTGTATGGTATGAAGCTCAATTGTGTCTACCATCGCAACCGAATGGATGAAGACAAACAACAACAACCTGCTGTTGGACAGGAAATTAATTTAAGAGGCAAACGCAAATCTCCGCCTGTTTTGTCCACGACTCCAATTGTACGCCCTCCCGTTGTTAATCCTGATAAACCCATTTTCGTTCCCAATCCTTCAACAGGTGATGATGACGACGATGAAGGCAACATAGATGATTTTGAAATAACTCCACCTGTGGTCAATCCTCCCAATACGGACGGAGATGGAAACCTTCCCATTTTTCCTCCAACAACGGATGATGACGAAGATACGCCTACTTCCATCACGCACATCGTCAAACAAGGCGATACGCTTTACAGCATTTCCCGAAAATACGGCGTTAGTGTTGCAGCTATCAAAGCAGCTAATGGAATGACTTCAAACGACTTGAACGTTGGTCAAAGATTAAAAATTAAATAAAAAACAATTCAGTGATTACAATACACGACAAGACATTTCAACTCTATATTTCTCAATCAGAAATTCAAACTGCTATCCATAAGCTTGCAACACAGCTGGAAGTCGACCTAAAGGATCAAAACCCTTTGTTTGTTGCAATTCTGAACGGTGCTTTTGTTTTTGCCGCCGACCTCATGCGTGCGCTTCCCTTCGATGCCCCCATCAATTTCATCAAAACCCAATCTTATGTAGGTACAACTTCTTCGGGAACCGTACAAACGGTTTTGGGGCTGAATGAAAATATTGAAGGGAGAACGGTGGTGATTTTGGAAGACATCATTGATACAGGACATACGTTGAAGAAGTTACTTCAAATTTTGACCGATAAAGGGGCAGCTTCGGTGAAGGTAGTGGCTTTGCTTCAAAAACCCGATGCGCTGCAACACAACGATTTAGAGGTTGACTATATCGGTATAGAGATTCCCAACAAATTTGTGGTGGGATATGGTTTGGATTACGATGGATTGGGAAGAGGTTTTGCAGATATTTATCAGTTGAAGGAAAATTAAGGACTTTTGTCTTCCGCTTCTCACCTCTTTCGTCAAAAATCCAAAAGCACTTCAACGCTGATTCATGGCTAAACAGCTATGTGCAGCACATACTTTTCAGCATAAAAATCCAAGGTGTAAAAATCTTTGATAGGAAAAACTTTTACTCTGCGTTTTGCAGCTTTTATCTCTTCTTCCAAATTCCCTCCCTTCAATACAATCAAACCATTTTTGAGCGTATTGTAATGGTCTTTCGTTACCAATTTTTTGGTCCACTCTAATAATTGAGGCAATTTCGTAACCCCTCTACTTACTACAAAATCATACGTCTTGCCATGCACTTGCTGAACCCGCTTGTGTTCCGCCTTCACATTTTGTAGCTCCAATTCCTCGACCAATATATCAACGACTTTTATTTTCTTTTGAATCGAGTCAATCAAATGAAAACGCGACTTAGGAAACAGTATAGCCAATGGGATGCCAGGAAATCCCCCTCCTGTGCCGATGTCTAATATATGCGTGAAAGATTGAAACTGAATAACTTTTGCAATACTTAGCGAATGGAGAATATGATTTTCGTAGAGGTTGTCTATGTCTTTTCGAGAAATCAGGTTGATTTTCTCATTCCACTCACGGTAAAATTCTCCTAAATACTCAAACCGTTCTATCTGCAATGTGGATAAATGTGGGAAATATTGTTGTAAAATTTGTGGATTCATTCAAAATTTGATTTGCTATAAAAAGTAAAGATAAGTTCAATTGTCATTTTTTTACCATTTAAGTATCAGAAGTTGCAAACAAAGAAATTTGAACAGTCAAAAAACTACTTTTTTTGGTATTTTTACTAATATTTATAGTAATAAATTTTGTATCTGTATTTGCAGATATTAGAGGTGGAAATATGTGACACGAATATGAACTTTTTAGGGGGAAATGTGGTATTAAGTGGAGAAAAGTGGAGATTTTGATTTATCTTTGTCAACACACATCAATAAAGTGTGAAAATTATGGCGGGTTTTCTCGGCGAAGCCGAATGTAAAATAGATGCAAAAGGCAGGTTAATGATGCCTGCAAAATTTCTGAAGCAAATGCCACAGGAAAACGCCGATGTATTGGTCATAAACAAAGGGATCGAAAAGTGTCTTAACTTATATACGCTTTCAGAGTGGAATAAGATTTCTGAACACATCAATAATCTCAATTCTTTTGACCCAAAAGTAAGACTTTTTCGCCGATTGCATTTTAGTGGTGTAGATGAACTGAAAATTGATGGTAATAATCGCATTCTATTGCCCAAACGTTTACTACAATATGCAAACATAACCAAACAACTGGTGATGGTGGGCTTCTTCAATCAAATAGAAATTTGGGAAGCAGACTATTACTACAAAATGTTGGACAATGTGCAGCCCGATGAATATGCAGAATTGGCAGATGAAGTGATGAGCTCGGGAACAATTGTAGGAGGCGGAGTGCCGAATCGGGTTTAGTTTTTTTGGCAAAGCTTTATTATTGATAATGAATTTCAGGTGTCGGCTTTGAGTGATTAGTGAAATAAAAATAAAATGAGTGTTTACCACGAAACAGTTTTATTGACAGAAGCAGTAGATGGATTGGACATAAAACCCGATGGCATCTATGTAGATGTGACTTTTGGCAGTGGCGGACATACAATGAAAATTATTGAGCAATTGGAGAAAGGCAAAGGCAAATTATATGCTTTTGACCAAGATCAAGATGCTAAGGTCAATTTGTTTGAAGATGAAAGGTTGGTATTCATACCCCAAAATTTCAGATACTTAAAACAATATTTACGCCTTGAAGGTGTCAGAAAAGTAGATGGAATATTGGCAGACTTAGGCGTTTCTTGGCATCAGTTCAATACCATCGAAAGAGGTTTTTCTTTTCGATTTGGTGAAAGTGAATTAGACATGCGAATGGACAGCAATGTAGAAATCACCGCCCAATTTGTTCTCAACACTTATAAGAAACAAGAGTTATTTGACATATTTAAGTTGTACGGAGAATTGCCCAATGCGTTACAATTAGCAGAAGCAGTCGTGACAGCTAGACAACTTAGCAAGATAAAAACCGTGTCACAACTACTCACAGTAGCAGGGCCTTGTGTCCGTGGAAAAAGAAATAAATTTTTAGCCCAATTATTTCAAGCCCTACGTATTGAAGTCAACGGTGAAATGGATGCATTGAAAGAACTTTTAGAACAAAGTTCAGAAGTATTGAAGGAAGAAGGTCGTTTGGTAGTTATTGCCTATCACTCTTTGGAAGATAGATTGGTAAAAAACTACATTAAAAAAGGCAATTTTGAAGGTAAGGACGACAAAGACATTTTTGGCAACAGCAAACAGCCCTTCAAAGCAATCAATAGAAAAGTAATTGTTCCAAGCCCTAAAGAAATAAGCAAAAACCCTAAATCAAGAAGTGCTAAAATGAGAATTGCAGAAAGAGTGATTAGTTGATTAGTGACTGATAATTAGTCACTAAAGCATTAATAGCATCAACTAAACATCCACAGAAACAACAGTATCTATTTAGAATAAAGTCATGGCAAAAAAAGCAAATATTGTAGTTCGTTTCTTCAAAAAAATCACCCATCTCGTTGGAAAAACGGATTTTAACGACCGTATTTTCCTCGTTACCAACCTCCGATATGTGCTTTTCGTCTCCCTTTTCGCTTTGTTTTACATAGCCAATACGCATTATGCTGAGCGCAATATGCGGCAAATCAACACCCTTCAAAAAGAACTCCGAGAATTGGAATCACAATACATGACTTCAAAATCGGAATTGATGTATAAAAGTAAATTAACCGAAGTGGCAAAACTAGTGAAACCTTATGGACTTCGAGAATTGACCAAGCCACCACAGAAAATTGTGATTAGTAATAATAAATAACTATGCGAGGAGTCAAGAAAATCTCCACACATCGAAAACCCAAATACTTAAAAACAATTATCAACATAAACACCTAAACACAAAAAAGCGAATTGAGCATAAAAAGAGACATATTGTGGCGAATCAATCTGGTGTATTTACTCTTGGCACTGGTTGGGTTTACGATACTACTGCAAGTGTTTCGCATACAGGTATTTGAAGGAGAACATTGGAGAGAAATGGGACACAATTCGACCCGAATTGACACAATTGAAGGACGAAGAGGCAATATCTATTCCGAAGATGGGCGATTGATGGCAACATCCCTTCCATTTTACGAAGTCCGAATGGATGTAAACACGACAGGTTTGACCGACAGCATCTTCAACAACAATGTTGACTCTTTGTCCAAAAACTTAGCAAATTACTTTCAAGATAGAACGCCTGAAGAATACTTACAAAGTTTGACAGAAGCAAGGGCTTCGGGAGAACGTTATTTGTTGATTCAAAGAAGGGTCAACTACAATGGATTGAAGGAGCTGAAAACTTGGCCCATCTTCAACCGAGGAAAATACGGAGGTGGTTTGATTTACCACCAACAAAATAGACGAGTCAATCCTTTCAGCCTGTTGGCAAGAAGAACCGTTGGATATGCAAGAGACAATTCTCAATCAGTAGGACTGGAAGGCAGTTTTGACGAGTATTTGAGAGGAACACAAGTGCCACGTTCGATGCACCGAGTTTCGGGCGGAACATGGGTACCGATTCACGACGACTTTGAATTGGAAGCCAAAAACGGAAAGGATATTTACACGACTTTGGATGTCAATCTACAAGATGTAGTCGAAAATGTCCTACACCGTAATGTTCGCAAGCATCTGGCAAATCATGGAAGCGCCATTGTAATGGAGGTCAAAACGGGCAAAATCAAAGCGATTGCCAATTTGGGAATGGGAACAGACAGCACCTATTGGGAAAAATACAATTATGCAATCGGTGAAAAAACCGACCCTGGTTCTACCTTCAAGGCGGTGAGTTTGACCGCTTTATTGGACGATGGATTGGTGACTGACACCACGATTGTCGACATTGAAGGAGGACAAAAAGACTATCACGAGGAAGTAATGAAAGACGACCTTTGGTATCCTTACAATGAAATCACGGTGGCAAAAGCCATTGAAATTTCTTCCAATGTAGGTATCTCCAAATTGATTGTCCAACATTATGGTGCAGACCCAGCGAAGTTCATTGACAAATTGAACGATATGAATCTCACCCAACCAACGGGTATTGAGATTATTGGCGAACCTCGTCCAACCATCAAAACACCCGATGCAGAAGATTGGAGTGGGATTACCCTTCCGTGGATGTCGGTCGGCTACGAATTGGACATCACACCCTTGCAGCTATTGACATTCTTCAATGCAATAGCGAATGACGGTAAAATGATGCGCCCCTATTTGGTCAGCGAAGTACGGGAACTCAATTCTGTTATCGAAAGGTTTGACCCACAGGTCGTGAAGCAAATCTGCAAACCCGAAACGGCAATTACCGTTAAAAACATTCTGCAAGGGGTCATAGAAAGGGGAACGGCAAAGAAAATTGCTTCCGAAAATTTCACCATTGCAGGAAAAACGGGAACGGCAAACATTGCGAAAGACCGCAAGCGAAAAAAGGAGTATCAAGCGAGTTTTGCAGGCTTTTTTCCTGCCGAGAATCCCATATATTCTTGCATCGTCGTCATCAACAAACCTTCAATGGGTGACTATTACGGTGGTTCCGTTGCAGGACCCATCTTCAAGGAGATTGCAGAAAAATGCTATTCGACCAGTACCAAAACGCATCAACCTTTGGTGAACAATGGCGCTAAAATCAATGGCACGCTTCCGATTTCCAAAAGAGGTTATCAAAGTGACATGCAGATGGTTTACAACAACTTGGGTGTGTCTCATGCTCCTAATCCAGATACGGATTGGGTAGTCGCAAGTACCAAAGACCGTTCTATTGAACTGCATACTTTGGAAATGCGAGACAATTTGATTCCGAATGTGCGTGGAATGGGTTTGCGGGATGCGATGTATGTCTTGGAGAATCGAGGAATGAAGGTGCGATTTTCGGGGAAAGGGAAAGTTGTCGGGCAGAGTCCTGGATATGGGAAACGGTATCGGAAGGGGACTGTGGTGGATTTGGAGTTGAGGTAATCAACAAAATTACACTAAAAGAATAATAGAAATGAATAAATACAGCTCAAATGACCACACAATTTACAATGGTGACGCATTAGAAATACTAAAAAATGAAATTGAAGACAATAGTATAGACTTAATATTTGCAGACCCTCCTTATAATATTGGAAAGAACTTCAATGGACGGAAGGGGAAATGGAAGAATGACGAAAGTTACCTTGAATGGTGTTATCAATGGATAAATTTATGTCTTCTCAAATTAAAAAACAACGGCTCTTTTTATGTGATGACATCAACTCAATTTATGCCGTATTTCGATATTTATATTCAAAAAAAAATGGATATACTTTCCAGAATCGTATGGTCTTATGATAGTTCAGGAGTTCAAGCAAAAAAGTATTTTGGTTCAATGTACGAGCCAATTCTTTTTTGTGTAAAAGACAAAAAAAATTACACTTTTAATAGTGAAGATGTTTTGGTGGAGGCTAAAACAGGTGCAAAAAGAAAATTAATTGATTATCGGAAGAATCCACCACAACCTTACAATACCCAAAAAGTGCCAGGTAATGTTTGGAATTATCCTCGTGTGAGGTATAGAATGGCAGAGTATGAAAAACATCCTACTCAAAAACCAATTCAATTGCTTGAAAGAATTGTAAAAGCAAGTTCAAACGAGGGAGATACAGTATTAGATCCATTTTCAGGAACATTTACTACCTCTTATGTGGCAAAAATATTAAAACGCAAAAGCATAGGAATTGAAATAGATGAAGAATATTCTAAAATTGGAATTCGTAGAGTGTTAGAACAGTATGACTTAAATGGAGAAGATTTGAGCAGAGAGCCGAAAATTTATGAAATAAAAAATCCAAAACAACAAACACTGTTTGAACCAAAAATATGAGGCATTCATTTACCAAAACAATAGAGATAGAATTGGCAAAAATGTTCAATGAAAACTCTGAACAGATTTATGAGAATAGTCAATTACTTCAATTCTTGAATAAGAAAATGAGGTCTGCTCATAAAGGCTCTAAAGCAAGAGGAAGTTTTGGAACTATTTATGCGCTTTATACTCTTGTTGAGGATTATATCAATAAAGGATATTTGAATAGGTCTGATTACAGTAAATATAAAGGAGCACGGTTTACTGATTTACTCAAAAGAGCTAAGGAGTTGCCTTTTGGGGCTAAACTCCAAAATCATTCCTTCAATCAAAGAGTTAATGAGGAGTTCAAAGCCACATTTTCACTAAAAGAAATAATGCCCATTTTAAGAAACCCTACAACTAAAAGGTATTGGATAAATGAGAATTTATTAAAGATAAAAGCCAACAATCAAATATTGTAACTACCTAGGTACTTTAAGAAAATGATTGTCAATAATAAACAATCATGCAAATATTAAATAAAAATTATGCAAATGTAATTAATTTGCTGTTTATCAAGTGTTTATAAAATTTACGGTTAATTAATAAAAAATGCATGTGTTTGATTTTCAACATTATTAGTACCTAAGTAATTACCAAATATTTAATATTTCAAAAGCAATATTAAATATTGTCCAAAAATATATTGAAGCGAAAACAAGTGCTTTTGATACATTCATTACAACTTGTGAAAAACTCAGGGAATATGAAAATAAAAAACGAGATAGTGTTAAAGAGTTTATTCTTGGTTTACTTAAGCCTAATATTGATGCAAGGATTTTTGAAATTGTTAGTTATTCAATATTAAAAGCTAAGTATTTTGAACAATCTGTTTTCTTTGGTTTTGAATTAGATTCGATTGAAGAACAAAGACTGAAATTATACAAAACAGGAAGAACCAATGCAAATGATGGTGGAATAGACTTTGTAATGAAACCATTAGGAAGATTCTTTCAAGTTACCGAAACAACAGATGTGAAAAAGTATTTCTTGGACATAGACAAACTTGAAAAATTCCCAATAACATTTGTTGTTAAGTCGTCAGAAAAGGTAGAAAATCTAAAGCGAAAAATCAAAGAAGGTGCAGAAAAACAATATGGAATTGAAGCAGTAGTAAATAAATACATTTCCTGTATTGAGGAAATTATCAATATTCGTAACTACCTAGGTACTTTAAGAAAATGATTGTCAATAATAAACAATCATGCAAATATTAAATAAAAATTATGCAAATGTAATTAATTTGCTGTTTATCAAGTGTTTATAAAATTTACGGTTAATTAATAAAAAATGCATGTGTTTGATTTTCAACATTATTAGTACCTAAGTAATTACCAATATTCAAAAGTTAAAAGAAGCATTAAGGGAAGTTGAAAAAAATGGAAAAATCAATGATGTTCTGAATGAGATAATTAAACAAAGTAAAATAGAGTTTAATTATGATGAATAGAGAATCAAATGTAGAACTATGAAAAAAGTAGATAAAATCGAAAATTCTGAATCTTATCTCGGAATGAGAGAAATCATCCGAATTGGAAACCTTGCAGTGAAAAAGGCGAAGGAGGAAAACAAACGATTTGGGATTCCCGAAGTGATTTCTATTGAAGGGAAAATTTACTATATCGTTGATGGTGAATTAACGAGGGAGAAGCCTGAAATATTGAAGGACTAATAGAGCATATCCTTGAAGCGTGATGTTCTTTGAAAAAATGTATGCACTCATGATAATTGAGTTAACAGAAAAATACATTCCAAATATTGCAGAAGCACAAGTTTGTGCATGGCAAGCAGCCTTCAAAGGGATTCTCAGCGATGAGTTATTGTCTGATTTAGTTATAGAAGATTTTGCAGACAATTGGCGCAAAATCATTACCCAAAAAGAAAGAAAAAATTTGATATGGGTAAACGAAGAAGACAAAGCTGTTGGTTTTGTGTCTTTCGGGAAACCAAAGGATGAAAAAGAATCAGCCGATTTTGAAATTTATGGAATATACGTTCATCCCAAATTTTGGGGACAGAAAATTGGCTATCAGCTAATGAATCATGCTGTTGATTCTATTCAAAAAACTCAAAGATTGGGTCGGGTGATTCTGTGGACAATGACTGACAATACAATCAGTCGAAAATTTTATGAGCGGTATGGATTCAAGGTAAACGGAAAAAATAGAATTTCTTCGAGGAACAATGAGTGTTTTGAGGAAATTCAATTTCAAATAGGACGCTTATTAGATATTTAAAAATATGAATATGCGAGACAGTGTCTCGCATATTCAGTTGGGTAAAAAATAAATGTATATTTTTATATAGAACAAAATTTGCATCGAAATTAAAGTTCAATTTTTTATTAAAATGGCTAAAAGTGATAAAAATACAGAATATCAAAAACTAATTAGAGAGATTGGTAAAACATACCAAACTGCAAAAATCAACAGTGTTAATGCTATAAATATTCAAATGCTTCACGCTTATTGGAGAATTGGTAAGAATATAATTGAGTATGAGCAGGTTGGAAAACTAAAAGCAGATTATGGAAAGAAACTCATATTAAATTTATCTAAAGACCTTTCTACCACACATGGAAGAGGGTTTAGTAGAACCAATCTTGCTTATATGAGATTGTTATACAATAAATATCCAACTTGTGAGGAGTTATCAAGTAAGCTAAGTTGGTCGCATTATTTTGAGTTATTGAAGGTAGATCTCAGTACAGGACAAAACTATATTTGAAGCGAAAGACCTTATAGGTTTAACCTCTGAAAGTATGTACATGTTTGATAATCTGTTTTTTTTACATAAACAAAAACCTATAAGGTTTAAGAGTCATGCTCAATAAAACGTTTTGTCCTGTACAAAGAAGGTAGATAATGATTTAGCGAGAGCATTTTATGAAAAGCAAGCCATATTAGAGGATTGGACAGTTCGAGAATTGAAGCGACAAAAGAAAACTGGACTATTTCACAGATTGGCAGTTGGTAAAAACAAAGAGGAGATATTGAAGTTGGCAAAGGAAGGGCAAATTGTAAAATCAGAAGATGATTTTGTGAAAAACCCTCATGTTTTTGAATTTTTAGGTTTTCCCGAAAACTACCAATATTCAGAAACCGATATAGAAAAAGCCATTATTGACAATTTGCAGCAGTTTCTTTTAGAGTTGGGAAAAGGTTTTGCCTTTATCGGAAGACAACAGCGCATTACCTTGAACAACAGGCACTATTTAGTAGATTTGGTGTTTTATCATGTCAAATTGAAGTGCTATGTTTTGATAGATTTGAAAATTGGAGAAGTCGTACACGAACATATTGGTCAGATGAAGTTGTACTTGGGGTATTATACCAAAGAAGTGAATGAGGAAACAGATAATGCTCCAATAGGGCTTATTTTATCCGAGGAAAAAGACGATATCATGGTTGAATACGCCATGTTGAATGATAGTACAAAGCTTATTGTTTCAAAATATCAGCTTTATTTACCTGATGTAGAACAGTTGAGAAACAAGGTCAAAGAAATAATGGACAAAGAGTAAAAAATGAAACTCAGTGATATACTGTACAAGGTCAGCCTTCAAAAAATGACAGGCTCGACCGACAAAAACATAAACGCCCTTCAATTGGACTCTCGAAAAGTCGTTGCCAATGATTTGTTTGCAGCCTTGAGAGGGACAAAAGTAGATGGGCATCAGTTCATTGACATTGCGGTTAAGAAAG
>JAUHXA010000025.1 GCA_030427245.1 Bacteroidia bacterium
TGAAGCTATTGATACAGATGGCAGTGGCATTATCAGTTTTGACGAATGGCTCAAGCATTTTGAAGCAGAGCAAACTGCGGGCGAGATGACGGAAGACGAGCTTTATTGGATGTTTTATGCCTACGATGTAGGAGGTAAAGAAGGTCTTGATATCAATGAATATGCAGCTTTTATGAGAGATGTTTACGATCCAATGGAAGTGTTGGAAGCAGAAGCTTAATACATTACAAAATAGAGTGAGATAAAGTTAGAAGAGTGACTTCTAACTTTATTCCTCTAATAGTATGGAAATGCGATATGGATAAGTTTACAACTTGCACCTACACTATTATATAAAAGAGGTCAGCGAGCTTTGAAGTTTGCTGACCTTTCCATATTATGGGATTTGCTCAACTTAGTTTTGCTGTTAATGGCCGCCTTAGGCATAGTCTATTTATTGCAGCCCATAAGAAAATATTTTGATGCTTAGGTTTGAATTTGCATTTGTTTATTGAAGTTGAGTTTATTAAGAATTTCTTCTTTCAATAAATCAATCAATTTTTGTTTTTCAAAACCTCGCTGAGTTAAGAAGATTACCTGACGAAAAGGAGGATTTTCAAAATACCGAACAAACTGCCGTTCCCATTCACTCTTGTGTAAAGTCGCCAAATAAGGCAAGATGGTAATGCCGCCGTATGCTTCAATAATCCTGCAAATGCTTTCAATAGAGCCACTTCGATACTTCAAATTGTGGGTCATAGAAATCGTTTTTTCCTTGCTTGTCTCATGTTGCAATTTTTCAATATTTTGGCGCATTGAGTAGGCATCGTCTGTCAGAATACATTCCTCCAAATCTACATCATCAATGACCAATGTATCTTTTGAAGCCAAAGGATGATTTAGAGACAAATAAACAGCAAGCGGTTCTTCAAAAAGTGGAATTTCATAAAAACCCTCTGCTTCAATCGGTGCGACAGTAATCGCTACATCTGCCCTATCTTGTCGCAAGCGACCAAAAATTTGATAATTGTGAAGCTCGACAATCTCTAGTTGTACCTGTGGATATTTCTCCAAAAAAGTGCCAATAAACAAAGGCAACAAATAAGGGGCAAGTGAAGGTAAAATAGCAATCCTTAGTTTTCCTTGAAAACCTGCACGAGTGTTGGCAGCAAGATTTTTTAGTTTTTTGGATTCCTCCAACACCGTCTGTGCCTGCGCCAACAAGAGTTCTCCTTCCTGTGTAGGGACTACGGGATTTTTGGTACGGTCAAAAATTACTATTCCCAATTCCTTTTCCAGTTTTTGGATTTGGATGCTCAAAGTTGGTTGGGTCACATTGCAGCGCTCAGCAGCTTTTCCGAAATGTCGGTGCTTGTCTAGCGCAATGATGTAGTGTAGTTGGGAAAGGGTCATATTTTTATTAATTTTAGGCGTTTACCTTTTCAGAAATTTGGGTACTAAATGAGTGAAGGCAATAAAATAGGACAGGCAAAACTCTTGCAACAGATAAAAATAGGCAATCGAAAGGTATTGAACCAACTTTATCAAACCTATCGGGAGGAATTTATCAATTGGACGAGGTGGAAATTCAACTGCACAGCCGAAGATAGCATTGATGTATTTCAAGAAACCATGATTGCATTTTACGAAAATGTAGTGAATGATAAAATCACCGAGTTTCAAAGTTCGGTCAAAACCTATTTGTTTGCTATTGGACGCAATATTTTGTTGAAGCGATTTCGAAATGAAAAACAAGGGAAAACGGAAGAACTGGAGGTACTGCAAAACGTAGCTGATGAACTTCAGATGGAGGATTCTTTGAATTTGACTGAACGACAAAAAGCGATTGCTCAACTTTTAGAAAAATTGGGTGAACCCTGCAAAACTTTGCTGCAATTGTTTTACTATCAAAAATATTCGGTTGAAGCGATTGTGAATACGATGGAATACAAAAACGCTTCGGTGGTCAAAAACCAAAAGGTTCGATGTATCAAAAGACTTCGAACACTGACGAGTCATCTATATTCGGCAGATGAACTATAATTTTTTATTTGGAAGCAAGAAGTGGGGAGTAAAATCAATCAAAATCTTGCTTTCTACATCTGAATTCTTACTTCCCTAAAAAAAACTCACTCTTTAATCTATGACACATGTTTACATTAACCGACAACCAAAAAATAGAATTAATCGAAAAACACCTGTCTAATAAGCTTTCTATCAAAGAACAAGAACTTTTTCAACAATTATTGGAAAGTGATAAGGATTTTGCAATGGCAGTGCTGTTCCAAAAAGACTTGATACCGAGTATTGCAGTAAATGGACGACAATCATTGAAGCTGCAATTTGAAGAATTGGAAAAGGCGATTGCTGCAACGAATACCAAAAGTCAAGAGACCGTTTTTGAGACAATCAAACAAAATATTGAAGCAGAAATTCAACAGTTGGGTTATACTATAGACCAAATGATTCAGCTTTTTCGTCCTGTTCCCAACTATACGACTGCCATTGCAGCAACTACTCGTGGCAGCAGTCTTTCTATCCTCAGTCCAGAAAATGAGGCAGATTTAAGTGAAGGTTTTATTCGGTTTGATTTTGGTCAGGCATTGAAAAAAGACATCGAAATATTGATTGAAGACAATCAGTATGATGTTTTGATTGAAGAAGAAATCAGCGCAGGACATTCGGAAGCTACTTTGCCCCTTCCTACTCCCAATTTTAAGGCAGGCCGTTATTATTGGAAAATCATTGAAGGAGATGAATTGGTGATGATTCGGACGTTTTTTGTACGAAAAGATTTGATGGAAGGATTGAGCAGGTTTTGAAGTTCTTAGAAACTTCTCTAAACTGATTCCTTTTCGATCTCCACCATTGCTTTGAATAGCGATTTGTTCTTTACTCTAAGGGTTCTTCAGGCGTTCTGCCACTTCATCCCCCAACCACCGCAAAACATTCTCACACCAAATCTCTTGATGTTGCTGCTTGGTAATGATGTTTTCGGTTAAAGCCAAATCCAACAATTTTCCAGGATAAGAAGACTGTGGCACACTTTCCATTTCTCCCAAAGGGTAGGGGTCATCCAAACCCATAATGATTTGATTTGTACCTTTTTGGCGCTTGACCATTAGCTCAAAAGAAAAAGTGTCGTGTACTAAGGTATCGAAGAAGATATTGGGATGTCCGATGGCTTTTCGGGGATGGGTTTTGTCTTTGAACAAATCGGGTCTGCCATCAAACCCTTGAATTCTTCGCCCCAAATTGATTTGAGCCAATTGACCTCCATGCGCAAAACATACTCGGATATTGGGGTATTTCTCGTGGTAGCCATTGAGGGTATAAAAATGGTAAGAATCTGCACATTGTGCCAACATCCACACCAAATGAAACCGCCAAGAAACGTTTTCTAACTTGATAAATTTTTCGCCATCGTAGGGGTGAATCTCAATTGCCAAACCATAGTGATTCGCCAATTCCAAAATGGGTTCTATGTCCACATCAAAAATCGTTCGCCAAGTGCCAATCGAGTCCATAAAGTGTGTGGGAAGGCACAAAACTCGCAAACCCAATTCTTCCACACAGCGCTCCATCTCCCACAATGCACCTCGAACAAAGCCTGTATGAATGACAAAACCACAAGTAAATTTGTCGGGGTGATCCGCTTGGATTTTGCCATTGAAGTCGTTCTGAAATCGCAAGACTTGCTTCATTTCTTCTAGTCGCAAGCCATTACCATAGAGTTGTGAAAGGTTCAAGACCACGGCATGGTCAATTTTGTTGCGTTCCATCCATTCCAATTTTTCTTTTAAGAAAAAACTAGAATCGGTAATCGGTCGTTTCCAACCTTTTTGTAGCATGTACTTGCGGTCTTCATCTACCCAAAAAATTTCTTTTTCCTTCATAAAAGCAGGAATGTCTTCGGGGTAGGGGAGTAAATGGGAGTGTCCGTTGATTCTCATTGTTGTTTGTTTTCATAGGACTGTTATCCTATGTTTAAATATTTTGCCCTGTTGGAGCTATATATATATTGAATTTGTGCTTTGCTTCTCAAAGTTTCGGGACAGGTTTTGAAGTTTCCTTACCATTTCTCTGGATAAGTAAAACAAAATCCAAGTTCCTTTTGCAGTTCTGGGGGCAGTTCGGGTAATTCGGAGCGAGGAATGAGTAGAGTCGAAACATTGTGTAGGTCGGTGAAAATATGGTGTTTGACCGCCGTAGCATGGAGGTACTCGTGACCAGAAGAACCGCCTGTTCCGACCTTTCTGCCCAACATTCGCATGACCATTTGGGAATGACGATAGCGCCAAGTTGTGAGCAACTCGTCAATATCTATCAAACAAATCAAAAAGCGATAAGGAAATTGGAGCAAAGGTTCTTCATTGTAGAGATTGATCATCAAAGCTGCTAAAGTGGCCTTGTAACTCAATCTTTGTTTGCCTTCTTCGACCAATTGTTGATGCACTTTGGGGTTCAAGATAGATTTAAAGTAAGTGTCGGTTGACCCCATCATTCGCAAGCGCATTTTCTTTTCTTTATCGGTCAAATAGTCGGAAGATTGAATGGCTTTGGCTTCTTTGGCGACCATTCTTTCGACAGCTTCCTTGTAAGCAGCCAAAAAATCGAAGTTCCCCAACTGCAAAAACGGTGTTCTTTCGAGCCAATCTTGTACGGCGTGAAATAGGTTTCCGTTTTTAGTAATCTTGTCCAATTCTTGCTGCTGTTCTTCTGTGAAAAAGGCGGCATAATGATGTCCTGCATAGGTCATGCGTTCTTCTTCGGGTAAGCCCAGCAGGTTTTCGATTTTGCGGAATTGGAAACTTTGGAAACCCGAAGCGGGGAAGAGGTAAGACCGAAAATCCAAGAAATCCAATGGGGTCATACTCTCCATAATTGGGATGTGCTCTACCAGCAATTTGAAAATTTTGATGACCCGATTCAGTCGAGCAATCGAAGTACCAATGTTTTTTTCGTCCACATCTTTGCGGTTGAACATTCCGATAACCGATTCCAGTTCGTGAATAATCTGCTTGAACCAAATCTCATAACTTTGATGCACAATGATAAAAAGCATTTCTTCGTGAGCAGGATTATCGTCCAGCTCTGCACTTCGCAACTTTTGGGCGTTGAGAATGTCGTCTAAGCCCAAGTAGTTGTTGTAGTGAATGGTCGTGTATTTTTTTGCAGTCTTGTCCATTTTTCTTGTTTTCATAGGGCTTTCCACCCTATGTTAGGTTATATCGCTCTAAGTAGTCTGTCCTATTTATCCTAACAGCCAAAATTATGTAATCACCTGTTTTTCAAACAGTATTTTTTATTTCAATTATTATTTTAATTCACTACTTATTGGAGCTTAAAGTGTCATGTCTTTTACCATCAGTCGTTTTAGCAAACCTTCAACGAAACTTCGCCCAAGCCTTCGGCTACCGCAACAACTGTTTGCCCTTCCTTCAAATAAACCGCAGGTGTGGCTGCGCCCGCCAAAATAACATCCCCTGCCTTCAAAATCTCCCCATTCTGCAATGCCAAACGAGCTGCGTTGACCAAAGATTCAAAGGGATTACCAAGAATAGCATCTGAATTGCCTGCTTGTACGGTTACTCCATCAATAACTAAAGCCATCGCTATTCCTCGAATGTTTGTATCAATCGGTTGCCATTCTCCAATAGTGAAAGCGGCAGAAGAGCAATTGTCTGCTACAACATCTTCTAAAGAGAATTTGAAATTTTTGTAGCGAGAGTCAATCACTTCAATGGCAACTGCAATTCCGTCAATGTATTGAAGGACATTGTCTAAGTCAATAGGTTGGGTAATTGTTTGAGATACTCGAAAGGCAATTTCTGGCTCGGCTCTTGGATGAATAAAGTTTTTGATGGGCAGTTTGCTTTCATTTTCATACTGCATTTGGTCGGTCAGTCGTCCCCAAATCATATCGTGAACTCCCATTTGTTCCATTTTTGCCTTACTCGTAAAACCCAGTTTTAAGCCTACTCGCTGTTCTCCACGTATATAACGCCTTGCTATTGAAATGCTTTGCACTGCATAGGCTTCTTCAATGTTCAAAGAATGGGAAAGGCTAAGTTGGGGCACAGGAATGGCCTGATGTGCGGCATTGTCTAATGTTTCGGCTAATCGGCTGTAGTTGGTCATTATAGAGTTGAAGTTTTATTATTTTGCTGTATTCACAAAAATACTAAATTCTTCAAGCCTTTTTTACGAAAAGTGGTGAGTCTATATCTTGTTACCGTTCTGACTTTGTGGGAAAGTCAGAACGGTGTTGTTCATTGAAACAAAATTGAACCACAAAAGTATCAAAAGGGCACAAAAGAGATTGGTGAATTTAAGTTCTGTACTTTTGTTTTCTTTGTGCCTTTTGTGGTTAACTTAGAAATGTACAGTAGCAGGAGGTTTTACTCTGTAAATATACTTTTATCCTGCACAGCCCTTATCACAAAATCTATATCTTTCCATAAATCCGCTCATATTCCTCATGTTTCTTAAAAAACATAGGTAGAGCTTCATACGAAAAACGAGTTGGAGCATTGCTCAAGATGGCTATGCCAATATTTTTTGTGGGATGTAGCGCAATTTCGGTTTTGTAGCCATTGACGTAGCCGCTGTGGTAAATCAGTTTTTCCTCTTTTGGAAAATCCAATACTCTCCAACCCATTGCGTAGTGGGCTTTCTTCATGTATTTCCAGTAGGCAAACTGATTGTTGCGACGAGGGGTACGAATAACAGGCTCAAAAATTTCGGTAAGGGTTGAGTTTTGAATAAAGTTGGCATCGTAGCCCATCATTGCCTGAAGCCATTTGCCCATGTCGGTAATGCTTGCATTGACACCCGCAGCAGGGACAACAGTATAATAATTTTCGAGGATATCAGTCGGAACACATTTTCGACCATAATTTTTGTGAGGAAAAGCGATGTTCTCTTCTGCCATAAAATCTTCGCAAGTAGCAGAAGCTTCTGCCATATTTAAAGGCGCAAAAACCCGTTCTTCCAATAACTGTGAATAGGTTTTGCCTGTCACTTTTTCTACAATATCGCTGATAAGGCTATAGACTACATTTTGATAACTGTAGTGTTTGCCGACTTTCCCGATTACATCTACTGTTTTGAGTTCTTCCACCATTTCCTCAAAAGAGTAGCCTTCTTCAATCAAGTTGGTGTAAGCATGTTTGGGTAAACTCGTCGTGTGACTCAACAAATTTCGGATGGTGAGCTCTTCTGTATTTTTCTCGCTGGCAAGGTAAAAGTTGGGTAAATATTTTGTGACTTTATCATCCCAACTCAATAAACCCTCTTCTACCAACAGGCCCGTCAAAACAGGCGCAAATCCTTTGGATACAGAGCCTAAGCGAAAAATGGTGTGTTCGTCAATTGCTTCATTAGAAGTGGCTGCTGTTGTTCCAAAACCCTTTGACATTACAACCTGACCGTCCTTCACAATCGCAATCGCAGCCCCAGGTGTATGGGTGCTTTCCATCAACAGGTCAGCAAAATTTTCGTATTCTTCAAGCATCAAGGGCAGCCATGTAGCTACCAATTCAGGAGGGTATTGAGTTTTTGCAGAGGTTGTGTAGCCTGCATCGGTAAGTGAGTTGGATACGAACAGTAAAAATAGTAGAAATAAAATTCTGCTCATGTAAGTTTAATGTTGGTGAAACAAAGGTTTGATTTGGGTAAACAAACACTCTAATGACAAAGTTATGCCATTTTTACGAAAATCAATGGGTTTTATTGTGTGAAAGGTGGGCAAATGTTCCAAATTTAATAAGAAAAGCAAATCAACTTCCCTTTCTGTCCTGCTATTCAACTATTTTCACCCGATACTCATATTGATAGCTTTTCTCCTTCAATAAATACTCAGGATGTGTTCGAGGTTGCCAACTATTATCTCCTCCCAAACCTTGCTGCTGAAAATCCACGTTGAAGGTCACAAAAGGAGCATCTTGTAGGTCAATCGTATGTTTGGCGGAGGTCAAATTTTGGAGAGAATAATGGTGTGCGCTGATATTGAGGTTTTTACCTTTTACCAAAAAGCCTAAGCCCGAAGCATCTGTCAGCATTGCCCAACGAACATCCGCCTTATTGCCGTTTTCTTGTGGGCGAATGTAGGGGACATATTGTTCACGTATCGAACCACTGTAAACATTCATTCTCAATTCGTTTTTTCTATCCCAATAGGCTTCTTCTGGCCCTCTACCGTACCATTCCAATTGGTCTAAATCATTCGGAACGAGCCACTGATTTCCAACTTTTGGAAGAGGCGTAAACTGCTGAACTTGATAGACTCCTAAACCAACGGTCAGTAAGGTGAAAAAGCCCAACGTCCAGACTGCAATTCGCCAAAAACCACGATAGGATTTTGCTTCAGGACGGTGCTGAGCACGCCATTTTTTTGTGCTTTGAAGCTGGAAAATCGCCAGCAACCAAAGGAATAACAAGGGAATCAAAATTTTCCAAATCCAGAATGGAACTTGGAGGTGATGGCTCAGTTCATTGGAAATCAACATTTCACCATTGCCAGAGACATTATAAGTTGTAGCATAAGAAAAAGCCGAATTTTGTCCTCTCATACAGCCTGTCACTTTGATTTCAATCTTTTGTTCATTGACTTGCTTCGCCTTCACTTCTATGTCTTCCCATCGCATTTCATCATAACCCGCTTTTCGCCATTGTGTCGCAAAACTACTTTGAAACTGATTGCCGCCTTCGTCATTGTCGGTTGGCGCACGCCAAATATTCATTTTTGGACCTTGCAGCAACAATTCTTTTCCTTTGAAGTTCCAAGCAGAAAGGAGTCCTTTGGTTTTGTCGAATTGAAGCGTAAAGTTCTTTCCTTCAATCGAATAAACGTCGTTTGTTTCTTTCAAAATCATTGAAGGAAAATTGGTGTTCTTTGAAGTTGAGGCTGTATCTACTTCAATCGGCAGTTGAAACTGTTCCCAAGCTATTTCTAAACCTTTGTCTGCCCAAGCAGTACTTTCCTTCAATCGAAAACTCAAATTCAACCAATATTCTTTGCCTTCTTTCGCTTTGGGTAGAATGAAGGGAAGGTCAAAAATTTTACTTTGTTGCGCTTCAATATTCAAATCGCTAACAGTTCCTTCCAATAACAATCTTCCTTCTTCTTTCAATTCCCATTGCAGTTCCAAAAAATTAAGGTTGATAAAATAGTAAGTATTTTGAATTTCAATTTTACCTTGTATTAAATCAACTGCTTTCACTTTCAAATTTTGCTGCACCTTTTTGACGGTCTGCAAACCGGGTTTTACTGAACGATCTGGAAACACCAAACCGTTGATACAAAAATTACTGTCTGATGGACTTTCGCCAAAATCACCACCATAGAGATAATACAACACACTATCTTCTGTGTACTTTGCAATCCCTTGGTCAACCCAATCCCAAATGAAGCCTCCTTGCATTCGGGGATGTTTCTCAAAAATATCCCAGTATTCTTTGAAGTTGCCCGTACTGTTTCCCATTGCGTGAGCGTATTCACAGACTAAAACGGGGCGTAAGGTATCGGCTTCGGTAAAGCCCTCCATGACATCCATATAAGGATACATATTTGCAATGAAATCAAAACCAGAAGGCGTATTATCGTAGTCATGAATGGATTTGGCAAAATTCAATAAGTTCAACGTATTTTCACTCTCCTTCAATGGCACAGCCAATTCTCGACTCTCGTAGTGAATCGGTCGGCTCGAATCTATCTTCAAAATTGCGTTGGCCATTGCCGTCATATTTTCACCCATTCCTGCTTCATTGCCCAAAGACCATATCAAAATCGAAGCGTGATTTTTGTCTCTTTCTGCCATTGAAGTCCCTCTATCTACAATCGCTTTTTTCCATTCGGGTTGTGTGACAGGTGAGTTGCCTTCGTAAAACCACAGATAATGGCTTTCCAGGTTGGCTTCATCCATCACATACAATCCGTACTCATCGCAGAGTTCGTACCACCTCGGCATGTTGGGATAATGTGAAGTCCGAACAGCATTGAAGTTGTATTGTTTCATCAACTTAATGTCTTCAATCATCGAAGCTTCCGAAATGGTTCTGCCATTGAAGGGGTCAAATTCGTGGCGATTGACTCCTTTGAAGTAAATCGGCTGACCATTCAGCAGAAACTGACCATTTTTGATTTCAGTCGTTCTAAATCCAATCTTATTACTGATGACTTGAACTGGATTTCCCGATTCATCCAATAGTTGAAAGGTGATTTTATAGAGGTTGGGAGTTTCGGCAGTCCATTTTGAAGGCTTGGAAATATAATAAGTTTTGGAGAATTGATTTTGAAGAATGGTATCGTTTACAATGATTTCATTCTCAATATTATACAATTTTACAATAACACCATTGGCTTTTCCTTTGATTTTGAAGTCAAGCTGCAATTCGGCATCCTGATAGTTTTTATCTAAAAAGGTTTGAATGTGGAAGTCGCTGATGTGGTTTTTCGGAACGGCATACAAATAGACATCTCTATAGATGCCACTCAACCGCCAAAAATCTTGGTCTTCGAGGTAGCTTCCATCTGACCACCGAATGACTTCAACTGCTAAAGTATTCGTGTCCGTTTTGGTATCGAGATAGTGTGAAATATTGAAGGCAGCAGGAGTCATACTCCCTTGACTGTAACCCACTTTTTCACCATTTACCCACAGATAAAAAGCGGATTGTACTCCATCGAAATGCAAAATAACCTCTTTGTCTTGCCAGTTTTCGGGAATGGTGAAAGTGCGACGATAGCAGCCTGTTTCGTTTTTGTCGGTCGGTACGAAAGGAGGATTGGCTTCAAAAGGATGCTGCATATTGACATAATACGGCGTGCCAAAGCCTTTCATTTGCCAATTGGAAGGAACTTCAATACTGTCCCATTGAAGCCTATTGGCTTTGTAGAAATCATCGGGAACTTGAAGTGGATTTTCGTATAGTTTGAACTGCCATTGACCATTAAGGGATTGGAAAAAATGGGATTGATTCCGATTGAAGGTAAGGGCAGTTACTTCGTCTTGAAAAGGAATAAAAGTGCTATGAGCTGCAAGTTTGTTGATGCCTATAATAGATGGGTTTTGCCATTCGGGAACGTTTTGTCCGAATACACAAGAAGTTATCAATAAAAATAGCAGAGTGGGGGGCAGTCTCATATTTGAGTACAATATAAATTAAATTCAGGACTAAGGTACTAAGGAATCAATCAAAATCAAAATATTAGGACTATGGTATCCAGATTTCACAAAAGAATAATTATTAGCAAAATAGACATCAAATTTTCAAATGAATAGGCCATATAGCCTCATGTCATGGTTTTGCTCAAAGAACGAACTGTATTTCAAAGTTTGATTCGTTTATGAGGTGTTAAAAAATGTGAAAACTGCAAAAACTTTGGAAACTTTGGAACTATTCTAAGTTTTCTTGGTTTATAGGCTTATCTTTGCGCCCTCAAATTTTAACAAATACTAAACTAAAATTACAAACGTAATAATTTCATGCCAGAAACTCTTCAGAAGATTATTCAAACGGCTAACAAGCACTTTACCAAATATGGAATTCGTAGCGTCTCTATGGATGATATTGCTCGTGAGCTGGGAATGTCCAAAAAAACCATCTATGAAAAAGTGGGTAATAAAGAGGAACTGATAAAGAAAGCAATGGAGTTTCACATTCAGTTGGATTGTGAAATGACCGCAGAACTTCAAAAAAAGAAAGGAAATGCGATTGATGAGATGTTGAGCATTGCAGATTTTGTGATTCAAGAATTGAGTGACTTGAATCCAAGTGTGATTTATGACCTCAAAAAATACTACCGGAATATCTGGGAAATGATGGAAACGCACCGATATACTCACATTCATACGAATATCCTCCGCAATCTTCAAAGTGGAATCGAGCAAGGATTGTACCGTGAAAACATTCGCCCTGAATTAATTGCTCATTTTTATACAGGCATTGTTAATGTCTTGACAGAAGGTGATTCTTTGGAACAAAAGAAATACACTGTTGCAGAAGCATATATCGAAGCCTTCAAATATCACATCTATGGAATTGCTTCCGAAAAAGGAATTGACTACCTCAAAACGAATTTACCTAAAATCAAAAACACGAAATATGTTAAACAGTTATAGGATGCTGTTTGTCCTTATCTTATCGGTTTTTTTGCTGCAATCAACACAAGCGCAAGACAATCAGACGCTTCAGTTTAATTTGGAAGAAGCTCAAGTATATGCAATCAAACACAATTTGAATGTCAAATCTGCAAAATATGAGATTGACAAAAACCATCAGGTAGTCAAAGAGTATTTTGGTACAGGTTTGCCACAAATAAATGGTAATGTGAATTATCAACGTGCCCTTAAACTTCCTGCAAGCCTTGTTCCTGCCGAGTTTTTTGGAGGAGCAGAAGGTGAATTTGCCAAACTCGAATTTGGAACAGACAACAACCTCGCTATAGGATTGACCCTTGATCAACAGCTTTTTAGTGGAACCTACTTCATTGGTTTGCAGGCAGCGAATGCTATTGTAGAATTGTCGAAACTGGAAGTTGTTCAGTCAGAAGCGGATGTGAAAGACCTTGTGACACAGGCATACATTGGAGCTGCTGCAACGGTGGAAAACATCGCCATCTTAAAAAAGAATGTAAGTGTGATTGAGAAGGTTTTGTATGAAACCCAACAACTGTACGAAAACGGCTTTGCAGAAGCGATGGATGTGGACAGGTTGAAGCTTTCTAAGGCCAATTTGAAGTCACAAATCAGCAATGCCGAACGACAACAAGAATTAACCTATACTTTGTTGAAGTATCAAATGGGAATTCCGTTAGACCAAAAAATTGAATTGACCGAAGGATTTTATGATTTGGTAGAAGCAGCAAAAGGTGTAGATGTTTTTTCTGCAAACCCCAATGCACGTATCGAATTAAAGATTTTGAATCAGCAAAATGCCCTAAATGAGTTGGATATTCGCAATTACAAATCTCGCTATCTTCCTCGTTTAGATGCGTTTGCAAATTGGAATACATCCTTTCAGGCGAATGATTTCAAACTAGGTAATGGTGATAGCTGGATTCCTTCTTCTATCATTGGAGTGAAAATGAGTGTACCGATTTTTGATGGATTTACTAAAAAAGCACAGATTGCACAACGGGTAATAGACCGAGATAAAATCGCAACTGCAGGGAAATTACTGCAAAGTACAATTGAATTAGAGCAAAACCAAGCTAAAATCGAATACTTTGATGCTGTTGAACAAGTAGAAAACCAAAAGGAAAACTTGGATTTGGCAGAGCGTATTCACAATACAGCTTTGATTAAATACAAAGAAGGTTTGGGTTCGAGTCTTGAAGTAACAACAGCAGAAGGCGATTTATATCAAACTCAGGGACTTCACATTCAAGCACTGTTCAACCTCATTAGTGCGAAAGCGAAGTTGGATAAAGCTTTGGGGAAATATAACTAAAGGAATACCCAACTATTGTTGATGCTCTGAATGTTCATTATCGTTGATATTTATGTAGGATTGAATATCCATAGGAACAACCAAAAATCCAAAGCATCCATAGAAACAACTAAGAATAAATGGAAACAAAAAATATAAAAATGAATCAATACCTATTTATCACCCTACTTTCTTTCTGCTTGCTTTCTCTCAATTCGTGCGGGAGCGACGATAGCAAAGCAGATACTCCAGAAGCTAAAAAAGCTTTATTAGAACAACAAATCAAAGAAAAAAAATCGGATTTGGCAAAGCTATCATCTGATTTGCAAAAACTTGAGGGAGAATACCTTACTTATGATCCTGACTATCTGAAAAAACAAGAAGAAAGTAAAAAACGAATCATTACTACGGATAGCGTGCGAGTGAAAAACTTCGATCAGTTCGTGGAGTTTCAAGGTCAAGTACAAACCAAAGATGATTTTATGATCAGCTCTGATATGGGAGGAGTGTTGAAGTCTTTGACTATAAAAGAGGGACAATATGTAAAACGTGGTCAGTTAGTCGGTAGAGTAGATGATGATGTAATGCAGAAAAATGTAGATGAACTCAACTTAAAATTGAATTTGGCACAGGATATTTTTCAAAGACGTGAAAAGTTGTGGAATCAAAATATTGGTTCTGAAATAGAATTTATCCAAGCCAAAAACAATGTGGAGTCTCTTCAAAAAAGCATAGCAACACTTCAAGCGCAACGTGGAAAGACCAATATCTATGCGCCTAATAGTGGCGTAGTAGAAGAAATTTTTACGAATCAAGGAGAGGTCGCTGGTCCAGGTTCTCCAATCGCTAAAATAATTAACACCAGCAATTTACAGGTAGTAGCAGATATTCCCGAAAATTATTTGACTTCTGTAAAGAGAGGTTCGACAGTAAAGGTTGTATTACCTGCATTGGATAATGAGGAGCAGACGGTGAAAGTTTCCAAAATCGGTTCGATGATTGATCCCAACAATCGTACTTTTCAGATAGAAGTACCTATCTCGAATAAAGGTGGGAAGGTGAAACCTAACCTGATGGCAATGGTGGAGTTTAAAGCATCCGGATCAAACAATGCAGTGGTGATTCCTACCAATTTGGTGCAAAATAGTTTAGAAGGTGATTTTGTATTTATTGTAGAAAAATCAGATACCAGTCAAGTCGCTAAAAAAGTACAAATTGAAGTAGGAGACTCGTATGAAGGTGAAACTTTGGTTTTAAGCGGATTAAAAGGTGGCGAAATTTTGGTGGCTGATGGGTCGAATTTGGTTAGAGATGGAGAACGTGTGAAGATACTTCGTTGATGCTGTTGTGGTTTACTTGCTTACAAGGGCTAAAACTCAGATTATTAACCAAGAATCCAAAGAAACAATAGCGTCCATCACACTAACCAAGAATCCAAAGAAACAATAGTAACAACAATTCAATAAAATGTCAGATAACAACAACAACAATATAAATCCTAATTCTAATCAACCCGAAGAAAAGGAAGTGGTTCGTGAATTTAAGCTGTCGAGTTTGGCGATAGATAGCGCAACGAGCGTTTTCGTGATGATTTTTATGTTGATACTTTTGGGTACATCGGCATATACTTCAATGCCAAAAGAAAGTTACCCAGAAATCAAAATTCCGATGGTCTATATCGGAACTCCCTATCCTGGAAACTCACCTTTGGATATGGAAAACTTGGTGACACGTCCCATTGAGAAAGAACTCAATAACATCACAGGAGTCAATGAAATTACTTCAACATCTATACAGGATTATTCCACGATTGTCGTAGAATTTGGCTTTGATGTTGAAGTCAGAGATGCCTTGCAGGAAGTGAAAGATGCGGTGGACAGAGCCAAGCCCGAATTGCCAACAGATTTACCCGCAGAACCCAATGTTTTTGAAATGAATTTCAGTGAAATGCCAATTGTAAATATCAACTTGGCGGGTTATGAAGACTTGGACGAACTCAATAAGTATGCAGAATATCTGCAAGATGAAATTGAGCAGTTTAGCGAAATCAAAGAGGTGAACATCAGAGGTGTCCAAGACAAAGAAGTAAGTATCAATGTGGATGTATATGAGCTGGAGGCTCGGAGTTTGAGCTTTGGAGATATTGAAGGCGCCGTTGGTGGGGAGAATATCACCCTTTCAGGTGGTGATATTTTGGCACAGAACCTTCGGAGAAATATTCGCATTGTAGGAGAATTCAAGCACCTTGCCGAAATCGAAAACATTATCATCTCAAATGAAAACGGGGCGATTGTCTATTTGAAAGATGTAGCAACCGTCAAATTTGGGTATGAAGATATTGAGAGTTATGCGAGAGAGTATGGAGAATCAACTGTGACGTTGGATGTTATCAAACGAAGTGGTGAAAACCTATTGGATGCGGTGGACAATATCAAGGCATTGGTGGAAAAAGACCAAAAAAGTGGTGTTTTACCGGCAGCCTTGAAAGTAACCTACTCCAATGATCAATCTAAAATGACCCGAATGATGGTCGAAAACCTCGAAAATAGTATTATTGCAGGGGTGATATTGGTAGTATTGGTTTTGTTGTTTTTCATGGGTTTTAGAAATGCCCTTTTTGTAGGTGTAGCAATTCCATTATCTATGTTGATTGGTTTTTTGGTACTGCAATTTTCGGGCGCCACTCTCAACATGATGGTGCTGTTCTCACTGATTCTAGCGTTAGGAATGTTGGTGGATAACGGAATTGTAGTGGTCGAGAATATTTACCGACTGATGAATGAAGGGTTAGACCCGATTCGAGCCGCAAAAGAAGGAGTAGGAGAGGTTGCCTTACCGATTATCAGTTCGACAGCCACGACTTTGGCCGCTTTTGTACCGTTATTGTTTTGGGATGATATTATGGGTGAATTTATGGGTTATTTGCCTATGACCCTAATTATTGTACTGACCTCTTCCTTATTTGTAGGTTTGGTCATTAATCCTGTGTTGACTTCTCGATTTATGAAATTGGAGGACGAAAATGAGAAAGTAAACTACAAAAAGTTGGCAATGTGGACAGTTGGTTTGATGGCAATTTCTTCAATGTTCTACATGACAGGAGCAACCCTTTGGGGAAGCCTTTCAGCAGTAGCTGCCGCCCTTTTATTACTCAATGTATTTGTTCTGACTCCCCTTTCCAATGGCTTCCAAAAGTATGTAATGCCTGCAATGGAAAGTATGTATCAAAAATTTGTAGGTTTTGCGCTTCGTGGTTGGAAACCAATTTTCTTCTTTTTAGGCACTTTTGCTTTGCTTATATTTTCGGTGATACTGATGGGAAGTGCAGGGTTGAAGGTTTTGTTGTTTCCCGAAGGAGAACCAAATTACATCAATATATTTATTGAACACCCGATAGGGACGGATATTACCAAGGCGAATAGTTTTTCGAAAGAGATAGAGGCGCAGACGATTGAGATGATGAAACCCTACGATTATATGGTCGAGTCTATTCTCACCAAAGTAGGAGCAGGTACGAGTGACCCGAATACGGGAATGCCTGATATGGGAAATACGCCCAACAAAAGCCGTATTACAGTTTCTTTTATCGAAAGCCAATACCGCAAAGGAGTGAATACCTTAGAGTTAATGGAAGATTTGCGGCAAATGACTCGACATTTTGCAGGAGTAAGCATTACCTTAGGTAAAGATGCAAATGGACCTCCACCTCAGCCACCTATCAATCTCGAAATCAAGGGTGAAGATATCAGTCGTTTGATTGAGATTGCAGTGGATGTGAAGCAGTTTATGGAAGATAAAAACGTAGCAGGGGTTGAAGGGTTGAAAATGGATTTGGAGACAGGTAAGCCCGAATTATTGGTGACTGTGGACAGAGACAAAGCCCGTAGATTTGGTTTATCGACTGCTCAAGTTGCGACTACCATACGTACAGCTATTTTTGGAAAAGAAATATCGAAGTTCAAAGAAGGGGAAGATGATTATCCTATTCAACTGCGCTTTGGTGAAAATTACCGCTATGATTTGGGCGCAATTCTCAACCAAAAAATTACTTTCCGCAACAATCAAGGCAAACTCCTCAAAGTGCCCATCAAGGCAGTTGCCAATATAGAATATTCTTCCACTTTTGGTTCGGTCAATCGAAAGGATTTGGATAGGGTTATCACTGTTTTCTCTAATGTAAATGAAGGCTACAATGGTACTGAAATTGTTGGGCAATATCGTAATTTGCTCTCTACCTACGAATTGCCTACTGGATATACGTTTGAGTTTACAGGTGAACAAGAGGAGATGGAGAAAACATCTGCATTTTTGGAAAAAGCATTGATGATAGCCATTTTGAGTATTTTCTTGATTTTGGTGATGCAGTTCAACTCTGTTGCGCTTCCGTTTGTAGTGATTTTATCGGTCTTGTTTAGTACGATGGGTGTATTCATGGGCTATGCTTTTTACAAAATGGACTTCATCATCATTATGACGGGGATTGGTATTATTTCACTTGCAGGAATTGTAGTAAACAATGCCATTGTATTGATTGACTACATCAATTTGGTGCGAGAACGCCGCCGTAGAGAATTGGGAATTCCCAAAAACAAATCCATGAACAAGGAAGAAATCACGGAAGCGATTATTGAAGCAGGTACAAAACGTTTGCGACCGGTATTGCTGACTGCCATTACTACCGTACTGGGATTGATGCCTTTGGCAACAGGAACAAACATCAACTTCTACACTTTATTGACCGAATTGGATCCACAGTTTTATACAGGTGGCGACAATGCTGTGTTCTGGGGTGCGATGGCTTGGTCGGTGATTTTCGGTTTGGTGTTTGCGACTTTCTTAACCCTGATTGTTGTGCCGATTATGTATTTGGGGGTCGAACGTTTGAGTGCTTGGGTTTTGGATGATGGAGTCTATTCGGAAGATACAGAATCGCCTTCTGAACCTGAAGAACCAAATCCACATGCAGGAATTCCTGAGTTGGCGATTGAATAACCTATATATTCAGCTGCAATAAACTATCTTACGCCCTCTTTGCCAAATCAAGGTAGAGAGGGCTTTTGTATAGGCGTTTTTGGAGTAAAAGAATTGTAGTTATAGAACTTTCTGCTTTTTTCGTAAGTTTACGAAGTATAAAAAACTTGTCTTACAGCATGAGTAAATTCCAAAAATTACCAACTACTGAATACGGCTTTCAAGCCATTCGAGAGGATGGATTGCTGTATGTCGATAAGACCAAACAATTGCTAAGGTTATTGGATGAAGGTAAATACTTGTTTCTTTCCCGTCCTCGCCGTTTTGGTAAGTCTATGTTGGTGACTACTTTGAAAGCTTTGTTTGAAGGAAAAAAAACTTTATTTGAAGGCTTGTACCTGTATGACAAATGGAAGTGGCAAGAACATCCTGTGATTCGGTTGGATTTTTCGGTGATGGTGTATAGTAGTTCTAAAGAAGAGTTTGAAGAAGATATTTTGTCTTTGTTGAAATCTATTGCACTTCAATATAAAGTAAAAGTAATTGGTAATCATTACAAAAACTATCTTCGGAATTTGATGATTGCCTTACACCAAAAAATAGGCCGAAAAGTAGTGGTGTTGATTGATGAATACGATAAACCGATTACCGATTTTATCAATCGCCCTACCAAAGCCAACAAAAACCGAGATATACTCAAGGAGTTTTATACTACTCTGAAAGGGGAACATGAAAGTTTGCATAAAGTGTTTGTCACAGGCGTTTCTAAACTGGCGAAAGTTTCCGTTTTTTCGGGAATGAATAATGTTGATGATTTGAGTTTGATGCCTGAATTGAACGATGTGGTTGGCTTGACACAAGAGGAATTAGAGGGCAACTTTGCAGATTATTTAACTGCATTGGGGCAAAAATTCAATTTGCCATACACAGAATTGATAGCCGCTGTCAAGCATTGGTACAATGGCTATTCTTGGGATGGAATCAACAAAATTTACAACCCTTATTCTATTGTGCATTTGTGCAATAGACTGGAATTTAATAATTTTTGGTTTCAATCAGGAACACCCACACTCTTGATTGATTTGATTATTCAAAAAGCACATGGTGTTTCAGAAGACCTCAAAAAAGAACCCATCGAATATGAAAATATTCAAGTGGGAAAAGATATTTTCGACAGCGCAGAATTACACAATTTAAGCGTAGAAGGATTGTTGTTTCAGACAGGTTATTTGACGATTACAGAAATCAAGCATGAAAATTTAACTCCTTATTATACATTGAATTATCCCAACCATGAGGTCAAATGGTCTTTTGTAGCACAAATCATCGAAAAGTACGCCAAAATGCCCAAGTACGAAATCCAAACAGGCGCATTGCGAATGCGTCAGGCATTGCGTTTGTTCAACCCTAAGGAATTTTTGAAGTTGTTGCGGGCTTACTTTGCAGTGATTCCCTACCAATTACGTGAAAGCGCAAATGAGGCTTATTACCATTCCCTTTTTCACATGGTGTTCACTTTGATAGGTATTGATATGCTTTCTGAGCGGGCTACGATGGACGGTCGAATAGATGGCGTATTGGAATTTGACGACAAGTTGTACATCATTGAATTCAAATTTGCTCGAAAGGGAACAATGGAAACTTTGGTCAAACGAGCTTTAAATCAGATTGAGGAGAAAGAATATGCCGCTACTTATGCTTCAAGTTCCAAAAAAATCTATCTTTTAGGAGTTGGCTTTTTGGAGAAAACTCAAAAAGGAGTAGAAAAATCCAAACTGCTGATAGACTGCAAATTAGAACAATGGAAGACACCTGAGTCTTTGTTAGATAATGTATAAGAACCTATAGCGAAAAAAAAAATGCCCGTTTACAATTGTAAGCGGGCATTTTTCTTTACTTGAAGCTATAGTATTATTTAGTGCCTGCTTGTAAATTCCACTCAAATGGAATCTTTCCACCGTCTGAAAGCGTATGTTCAAATTTTATTTTTTCAAATTGAACTGATACACTTTCCTCTGGGCGTTGGCCTGCACTACTGATACTGTAGTTGGTAAGCGAGGCGTTTTCAAGTGTAATAGTGAGGAAAGGAATCATTCCTTTGCCGCCACTTTTCATCAAATGTATTTCCACTTTTTTAAAGACTTTTCCAAGGGTTGTAGCCTCCAACAACTTAACAGAAGATTGGTCGAACACTTTAGTTAGGTTCACTTCCGTCATCTGAGCAGCAGAACGTTGTCTAGTACTACCTGTATTCATATTTCCTTCTTTTGCAACTCCAAATTGTATACTGCTAAAGTCGGTCCACTTTTCATGTTGATGGGCTGTTACTTCTCCATCGATTCCGTCGAATTTTACAAATACCTGTGCAGATAAGTCAGTGGTCAAAAACATAGACATCATGCCTACAGTGACTAAAAACAAGGTGATTTTTTTCATGATATTTAAAGGTTTAAAGTTTGAAAAAATACATAAAAAACTTCAATAGGAAGCTTTTCATGGGAAACTGTAATTTTTACTATCCGAAAGATAACACAAAATTTACATTTCGCCTATTAGACGATTAACGGATTGGAATTCCGATATTTTTTTTTTGCATTAGTTGAACGGTAAAACGGGAATTGTTCTTCTTATTTCAAAATTTAAATGTATTTTTTGAATACCTTGTTGGTATTGGAGCTTTCGAGAATTTGGTCGCTTTTCCAAATGGTGATATAGGCGTTTTGCTCCATAATACAGATGTTTTTAAGCAGTTTCCATTCCACTTCAAAATCCCTTTCTTCATCGGCTACAATGGTAGCTTATAGCGGTTTTTTGGGTGGTTGAGGTTCGCCATTTTTGCCGTAGTTTTCTTTGTATAGTTTTTTTAGTTTGATGCGTCATCCTGAGATTGTGTAAGAGGATACGGGGTTTGGAGTACATTAAGGAGGTTTTTCTTTGTTTAAATCTAAAAAATTGACTTTTGAACTTCAATGTGCAATACATTGCCAATCAATCAGTTGAAGAACAAGTAGTCATCTCTTCTATTGAAGGCTGGTCATCGCTTCAAAAACAATTGGAATTCTTGACTAAGTTTCATGAAAATTGTTTGAGCCACAACTTCCAATACCCGTCTTCGTCCTCCTCATTTTCTATCCATTCTTTTCGTTCTACTCCCCACTTTTCCAACAAAGAAAGGGAGTTCTCATTTTTAGGGCTCACCGTAGCAATGATTTGTCGTTTCCATTCCGTGTGTGTTTCCTTCAAAAAAGCCAAAACTTCGGTCATCAATCCTCGTCTGCGTTCATCGGGGTGCACCATATACACGACTTCCAACTCCTTTCCTACTTCCGTATGTCCTGTTTCCTTCAATTCGAGGTGAGCGCACAACCTATCGTCCTCATATACGCCCCAAATCCAAAACCACCTTGCCGAATCTTCTTTTTCATACAGCTTGAAAATGCTCTGAAACAATGCTCGTTCTTCTGCTTCAATACCTTCCGCACCGCCCATAAACTCAACCGAGACCACATCTATCGACATTTCTACAAACCGCTCTTCGTCTTTTGTAGTGTAAGGCTGAAGAGTGAATCTTGGGGTTTGATAGATTGGAGGTTTCATATTGCAGTGTTGATTTGATGCTTTACAAACTCCTCGAATTTTTGTTCATGTGTGCTTATTTCTTTCCAATGTTTTCTCGGATTGCCACACATAAAACAAGAACAAGGTTTGGGGGTGTTGATGACTCTTTTGTGAATCGGTTCTTCTTCCATATTCCACATTCTTCCCCAATAGTTCTTCCTCTTCTTCAAGAGTCTTGTTCGGTGATGTCGCCTGATGGCTCTTTGGTAGGTTTTCATTCTATAAACTTGTTATTTCTATTCTAACGCAATCACCGCCAAAATAATTTCCTCCTTTCAAACCAAAACTCAACCTCTACACCTTAATCGTCCCATCCCGATAAAAATCCAAAAACCGATTCAGCAAACTTTCAATCACTTCCACCTCCAAATCCTCATTTGGATTCACCCTCAAAATTTTCATCCTCGACCGATTCCCCTGCTCCAAAAACGGATGCTCAATTCTATTTCCCTCCACAATTCCAATATAAGGCTCCCCCGTTTTCTTGTCTGTCCTCAAATAGCAAAACATCTTTCCTTTGTAGCAAAAAACAGGCATTCGCCATTTCCAAGTCTCCTTAACATTGTCATCCAAATCAAGTAGCATGGACTTCAATGCCAACAAACAACCCTTTGCAGGTTCTTCTTGACAAGCGTAAAATTGGTCGATTGGTGTTAACATAGAATTATTATAGGTTATAGGTATCGAATATATCGTTATAAAGTGCTGAATATAAATAATGAAATTTTGGTATAAACTATCCGATATCTTTCTAATAAACTTAAAAATCCTTATTCCTCACAAATAAAAGACTTAGCTCAATGCAATAAAAATATCCACTTCCGCATTCGTTGGATTCTGCGCCTTCTTACCAAAAACTTCAAAATCAGCCGTATAAGCCCGCTTCAAATCCATACCCCATATTTCCGTCCACTTATTATAAATCAATCCTTTGGTCAAATCTCCCTTTGCAGTCATTTTACAGTAATCACCTCCTTCAAAAGAAAAGCCCACCAAACCCTCTGGAATATCCTGTAAACTCTCTACTCGACAACCCAATAAAGCAGTGTAAGGTTTTGTGAAATCACTTTCGTACTCTGTATAAATCGAGTAAATCGAATCGTCTATTTTGTTTGGAATCTTAGCAAGTATTTCTTCCGACATAAAACGCCCCCACAATGCAGGTATATCCTGACCTGCTTGACCGTTTTCATTTGTCGTTCTAACCGAAATACCGATGATGTTGAAAGCCTCTAACTGTGCGTTTTCCATTGGATTATTTTTTTTGTTTTTGAAAAAAATAGACAATAGAAGTTTTAAAAACTTCCGTTGTCTCACTTCTGCTGCAAAAATAAGGGTACACTATGACATGGGTATGTCAGGGGTGTTTTGAGATTTTTGGCGGCATTGCTCAAAATATTCTTGCAAAGTCATTGGGTGAGGCTCAAAGTGTTGATTTTGAACGGACAATTTATGAATACGGTCAATTCGAAAAGCTCTAAAATCTTTTCTCAAACGACAAAAAGCAATCAACAACCAATTGTCTTGTGTACTGTAAAGCGCAAAAGGCTCGATACTGCGTTCGCTGAGTTCGTTTTGAAGGGAATGATAGGTGATTTTGATGAGATTGAAGTTGGTAATTGCAGATTGAAGTGGCATCAAATAGGTACTCGTTTTTTCATTCTCCAGATTGTTGCGGAATACGATTCTTTGCGAAAGCAAATGCGCCTTGTCTTTCTGTCCATATTTCAGAACCGATTTTATTTTGGTAATCGCACTTTTGTAGTGTTCGATAAACGATTCGTCTTTGTTTTTGAGAATCAACTGTTCGGCAGTAATCAAGGCATTTGCTTCTGATTCCGAAAACATGATGGGCGGCAAATTGAAGCCTTGCATAAGCGTATATCCTCTGCCTTCTTCGGTCACAATCGGAACGCCCGATTTTTCGAGTGTGCGAATATCTCGGTAGACCGTTCGGATGCTGACACCGTGTTTTTCCGCCATTTCTTTGGCGGTCAACAGGCGTTTCGATTGCAGTTGGGTCAATATGGAAGTCAATCTTGATAGCCTTGGTTTTTCTTTGTTGGTCATTTTTAGAACTATTACTACTTTAGCAATCACCTCTTATTTACCTATACTTTCAATGCAAAGATTGGTAGTGTCACATAATCTCCCAACTCTAATAAATCATCAAATCGTACTCCTTCCATTAAAAATATCCCCTGTTTTTTGATTTTTTGAGAGGCTTTATTTTTTTTGGATGATGCCTCAATTTCATACTCTCCCCAAAATACATTTGTTGCCAATTCTTTTTCGCTCAATAGAAAATCAATATCCACTTCTTCCAAATCCAATGTCAGCTCAAAGTGATAGTTTTTAATTTTTTCTTTATCAAAAGCATCATTCTTAGACCATTTTTGTATCACTTCATTAAGATTTTTAGGCTTCAAGGTCAGCCTCTCAACTTTTTTACCTTCAATTGGCTGCATTCTCAATCCTTTATCTGTCATCAAAAACCAATTGATAGGCAGATTCATCAAACCAATATTGGCTTGAATGAAATGAGAAAAAGAGTGTTGCCATCTTTCAATGATACTATTCAAACCTTCAATATCCTTTCCCTCCAATTTCAAACCTACCTCCACACCTTCATCCATTCCTTGTTTTTCAAAATTCGCCGTAAAAATTGCCCCCTCTCTATCATCCACAAGGATGAACTTAGCGTGCAATAAATCATGGGTGTAGATTTTTGCCCCTGCTTTCACCAATTTTTCCAATTGCCCTATAATAGTTTTTGGGCGATTCGGAGCAAAAACGATTACCTTTATTCCCATTTCACACTTCTTCTTCAATACCTGTCCCAGCTCATGGTTTATATCAAAGCCAAAACTTGAAATAACAATCTTCGACTGAGCAGTTTGAAGTAATTCCAAAATATGTGCTCGAATAGTTCTCTGATTAGCAGCACTTGAGGTTTGTAAAAGATATTCCAAATTGGGTATTTGAAAACGATTGACTGCTTTCACTTTGGTAAACTGAGTCTTCATAGATTGTTCATCAGTCGTTGCTTCCCAAAAATGCCAAACAAAAACCTTGAATAGCTCCAATATTTCCTTCGGCTTCAAAACTGCCACTATCTCGGGATTTTTATTCAGTGCATTTTGGGTAAAATTACAAGTCGCTAAAAAGCCTTTTCCATTACTATTTTTAGGGTCTATCAATAGATATTTAGCATGAATATCATCTGCACAACGCACCAAAGCCTTGTTTCTCATTTTGTTGTTCAGTAAATCTTTGAAGTTTGCAACAGCCTCTTTTTCATAATCCCTCTCGTAATAATATTCCTGCGAAATTCGAACCGTTGAAGTCAATACAAAAATTTTAACTCCTCGCTCCATTGCACGTTCCAACGCCCTTGTGACTTTACCCTCTTGAAAAATAAAAGAGGCAAAACAAATAAGTTCTCTTGCTTCATTTATTGCAGTTACCAAGAAATCCACCAAGTGTTTTCCACTTTCGATAAACCTACCTTGGGTTTGAGGGTTTGGAAGCCAAGTTTTTCCTGTTGGTAAAAAAGCCAAATCTATTATAGCATCAGACTGCAATAAGATTGAATCAGTTATCTTTTTCATCATTTATTCTCATTCAATAAGTCAGTAATTGAGGCGCTTGTAATTTCATCAGGGTATAAAAATAATTATCCCCATTGTTTTCAAGATAATGATTCATCTCCAATAGGGGCAAATCATCTAATTCCCAATAAGGTTCAAATTTCGTTCTTATCTTTTCGTCTAAAACCTTGAATTGAGGTTCTTCAAAAATATATTCACTTAGATTCCTGTGCATCCAAGCCAAACGCCATTTTTCCGCATCTTCCTTAGTACTCGGCTGAAAAACAATATTCTCTAAAGAGATAGAATTGAAGGAAACTTCACCGATTTGAGGCTCTTGAAGTTTCACTTTTCGCCGAAACTGCACATTGCCGTCAAAAGAAACAAAAACGACTTTTCCATCCTCATCATAATCCTCTTGGTATTCTTGCGTCAAAAACAACTGTTCTAAATCACTTTTTGTTGTGGATTCATTGTTTGTAAGTTTAAGCTCAAACTCCAAATCCTCTATTGAAACAGAAACATAATTCTGACTAGCCTTCACCTCCAATGTCAAATCTTCTTCTCTCAAAAACATACAAATGCTTTCACATTCATCTATTCGATAATCACCATTTTTGAAACTCAAAATTTGCTTTTGGGGAATATCAAAATCTTTTGTTTTCTCATTAGTTGACTTGCTATTCCTTTCTACTCTCTCTTTTATCTTTACGATAGGATAAGGAAACCAAGTAATCTCATCTTTCAATACCCAAACCTCCAACTCCCCTTTCATGGATTTAAAAAACGTTTTCTGTTTAGCTGTTTCTTTACCAAAATCCGTTAACCGATATACATACGTTTTTTGGGGCAGTCTTATATATCTCTGTTTTTTAGATATTTGCTCCTCTTTTCTAAAATAACCTTGTCCAGCTAACCTATCCAAAATATTCGACCACATTCGATGATTCAAAGCTGTTCCAGAAAGACATTCCTGCGCTTCTTCAATCGTTAAACCATCATTGTTTTCGTGTGCTGATTGGAGAAGAGCCGCAAATATGGGATTGTCTTCTTTCCGCTGATAAGTAGCGATTACACGAATTTTTTGTATGCTTACCTTAGTACTTAGTTTCATATTCTTCTATTCTTAGCAATACGTTTTGAGTGAGTTGTACGAGCAGAAGATTTCCGAACATCAAATTGAGCCAAGCCCGTCAAAGCTTTAGAAATATTTTTATCTCCAAAAAACTTATGATTTCCAAACAAGACCAACTTGTACTTCGCCCGTGTCAGTGCAACATTCAAACGATTAGGGCTTTTGTAAAAAGCATTGTAACTCGCTTTGGTAAAGGACAATAACACCATATCCGCTTCGTCTCCCTGAAATCTATCCACTGTACACAATACGACCTTTACACTTCCAAAATCAAAATTTTTAATCGGTTTGTACCTATGTATTGTTTCTTGCCGAAACAATCGCTGTAACTCTCTCCGCATCAAGGATTCTTGGTCTCGGTAAAAACACAAAACAGCCACTTCAAAGGGTTCATTTTTCTCTTTTGGGGGTGCTCCTTTTGACCACTCTAAAAAATCTTTCAATTCTCCAATCATTTGTTTTGCTTCTTTCAAATTGGAGTTCAAACGTCTTTTTTTTAATCTATCATATTTTATCTTCTCAGTATTAGTAACCCAAATAACTGCATCCTCCCCCTGTTTGTAAGTACCTAAAGGATTTATACGGTCTATTACAGTATTGGCTGTTTCTAAATTTCCTTCATAAAAATGATTCCGTGAAGTTTGAGCAATCAAATCATTCATTCGATGCTGATACGAAAGTGAAGTAAACTTATACTTTTTAGCTTTTGCAGGAAAACCGTCGTATAAAATTCGGTCAAGTTTTCGTCCTTGATGAAGTGTTTCCCCCAAGCCATTTTGAAGCAATTCCAAAATAGAAGGCATTGTAATCCGTTTGATGCGCTCTATTTCTTCTTTGAGTGTTCTCTCAAATTTTGCATTGACAACTTTGTTGTAAGAAGTCAAAAAATCTATGTCTTTTTTCAAATGTTCCCCCAATTCAGGAGAAGCACGAAAAGCATAATGTTGACTCAATCGGTGCGCCAATTCTCTTTCCCAAGTATCTATGTCTTTTGCAGGGCGATTAAAAGAAGTATTGGAGTAATATGCTTGAACTCGTTGAAATTCACCATGCAAAACCCCATCAAAAACCTCAGCTTTAACATACACACAACGGTTCAAAATATCTCGATTTTTTTTGTTATTCCTCGCCAAAACAATATCGGCAGCATTCAAAGCCAATATTTCATCTGGCGTTTCGCTGAAATGCCCATTTAAGCTAAACACTTCCAAATCTTTTCCAAAAACCTCTTTTGCCTTGCTCTCTTCAAAATCATTGGAAAGCAAAATCTTCAAATAATTTTGAGCTACTCTTTTAGGAGTGTATTGACTCGCTTTCCAAACAGGAAAGACAATCTGCAAATGTTTTTTCTCTTTTTCCTCCAATAATTTACTCAGTGCCAACTCTACATATTCTCCTTCTACATAAGGTGACAATTGCTGAACATCACCTACCAAAATCCATTTTTTGGCATACAAAGCGGGCACCAAAAACTCTTGAAATGTCACCTTCGATGCTTCATCTACAATCATAACATCAAAAGGAGTGTCAATCGTACTCCTCCTAATTTGTGGATGTTGTAAAATCCCAATCATCGTACCACACACCAAGTTAGAAGCCTCTAAAATAGAGGTTTCAAAAAACCTTGGATAAGATTCTTTCTTCAATGCCTTCAACAATACTTCTTGGCTTTCGGTGCGATTCGGGGAATTTTGTAGATGGATTTTCATCTGTTTTGCCTTTGTGACAACCAATTCCTGCAAACGATAAGCTTCCACCTCTTTGTAACGAATTTGCCCTTTATCATTTGCAATGCGAACGGGGGCAACCACATCCTGACATTTATCCTCGTAAGAAGTCAAAATTCGCTTCAATACATTGTCCACTGCAACGTGCGTAGAAGAAACCAATAAAATCCGCTTTCCCAGCATACACAATTGAATCACCAGTTCAATAATACTCGTTGTCTTTCCAGAGCCAGGCGGTCCCTCCAAAAGTGCAAAATCTGCCGTAGTCAATGCTTTTTTGACAAACTCTCTTTGTTCCGTAGTTCCATTGCGAGTTTCATCAGTCAATACGCTCCAGTCACCTTCATCACGAAGAATAGACTCATCATAATAATAGCAATCAACATCATCTAATCTTTCATCACGAGGGTCTTTGAATAATTTGAGAAGAGGCAAATGTTCTCGCAAAGGCTTGTTCTGCAATCGCTCAATTGCCTGTATTTGCTTGCTTATTTGATACTCATCTTGACGTACATAAAGCGTTACCTCCTTCTTCAAATCTTCGTCAAAATAAAGCTGTCTTTCTTCTCCATTTCTATCTTGAATTACCAAGCGATTGTCACTATGCTTCTCGCCTTTTTGCCGAATACGGGTTATATACAAATGCTTAACCTCGGTATCAAAAAGCAATTTTTCTATTGCTTCTATTTGTTCATTGTCATCTCTTATTTCATACTTCAAAAACTCATTATCGCTATCTTTTTCCATACTTCCCCATTTTCTATTCACACGTTGTAGCTTGACAGGAAGAACAGACAATTCTTTGAGTTTTGCTTCGATATCTTTAAGAAAAGCCCGATAATTCTTCAAATCATGATTGACATTCTTAAAGACAATATAAGGGCGATTCCCCATACTGTCCTTCAAGTTTTCTTTGTAAATATTATCATTCATAAGGGCATTGAATCAGTGTAAATTGAAGCAGCAAAATACAACAAATTATACTAAAACCTACTTCATTATCTATTTTTAGCATTTAAAACAGTTTCTCTACTTCAATTCGAAAAATGCACAAACACCTAAACCCACATCAACTCACTAATAATCCCATCTGCCAAAAATTTGCCTTGATTGGTCAAAACCAAAAAATCATCTTTTCGCTGCAATAAATCTTGCTTCACAAAAGGTCGAATCCCCTTCAATAAATGCCCTTGCAAATTCACCCCAAACTCCCTTTTGACCTTCTCCAAATCACAGCCCCAAATCGTCCGCAAAGAAGTCATAATGTACTCATTGAAGCGTTCGGAAGCCGTCAAAACCTCCACCTCTTTTGGGATAGTTCCTTCTACAATCGCCTTGATATATTGTTGATTGTGTGAGACATTCCATTGACGGGTAAACTGTCCATCAAAGGAATGAGCCGCAGGACCCAAGCCGATATAAGGTTTACCTTTCCAATAGCTACTGTTGTGTTTAGATTCCCAACCTTCCTTTCCAAAATTGGAGATTTCGTAGTGCGAAAAACCCGCATTGGTGAGCGTCTTCACCAATACTTCGAACTGCTGTGCCGCCTGTTCTTCATCTACATCCGATGCTTTACCCGATGCCACAAAATGCGCCAAAGCCGTTTTGGGTTCGACCGTCAAGCAATAAGCCGAAATATGCGGCACGCCATAATCAATCGCTTTTTGGAGGTTTTGCTGCCATTTTTGATGAGAAGTAGTCGGAGCGCCATAAATGAGGTCAATCGTCAAATTGTCAAAACCCGCATCTTGCGCCAATCGAATGCAGTTCTCTGCCTGTTCTACATTGTGCGCTCGATTCATAAATGCTAAATCTTCTGCATCAAATGACTGAATACCAATGCTAAAACGGTTCACAGGTGTTTGCTTCAATGCCTGAATTTTGGCAGGCAAAAGGTCGTCGGGATTGGCTTCAAGGGTAATTTCCGCATCGACTTCAATGTCATAGAATCGGTTCAATTGCTCAAAAATACGCTGAATTTCGTCTGCCGATAAAAGCGAAGGTGTTCCTCCTCCAAAATATACCGTTTCGATTTTTTGGGTCGGTAGATAGTCTTTTCGCAGCTCCATTTCTTGCAACAAGGCATTAATCAATTCGTTTTTGTACTTTAGAGAGGTAGAAAAATGAAAATTGCAGTAATGACAGGCTTGTTTACAAAACGGGATATGAATATAAATCATCATGGTTATTTTTTGGGAAGATATGAGAAACTACCTTTTCAATTCTTCAAAGGTAGTTTCTCATATCTTAATAAAATTAACAATTTGTGGGTTTTCTGTGTTGTTGTGCTTTTTCCAATGGTGAAAATTCTCTCTTTATTCCCCCTTTGGAGGGGGCAAGGGGGAGGTTCGAGGGCAAGGGGGATGTTGCATTTTTCCCTACTTCTATTCACCACTTCCCTAACCGCCCAAACCCACACCCTCCAAATCCTCCCAACAGACACCGACACCACAAAACTAAACCAAATTCTCACCGATTACGATTACCCCAAACAATTCACCAACACCCTTGATGCCCAAAAAATCTTACCTTCAATCCTCTCCCAACTTCAAAACCGCAGCTACATCGCAGCCTCATTCGACAGCCTTCAAACCGACTCCTTAAAAACCACTGCTTTTCTACATCTCGGCAAACCTTACCATTGGCTACAATTGAAAAATGGAAATGTGGAATCAAAAGCATTGGCACAAATTGGTTTTCGAGAACGATTGTTTAGCAATAGTCAAACCGTTCAAATTGAGAGGATTAAAACATTGAAGGAAAAGCTGCTACAATATGCCGAAAACAATGGTTATCCTTTTGCAGCCGTACAATTGCAGAATGTGAGTATTGGAGAAAATGGAGGCATCAGTGCTGAATTGTGGATAGAAAAGAATGATTTTGTGGTAATTGACAGTATTTTGACTACTTCAAATGTCAGCATCAGCGAGCGTTATCTGCAAAACTATTTGGGCATCAAATCAGGGCAACCCTACGATGAATCTGCCCTCCAAAAAACAAGTATCCGCATCAACGAACTCCCGTTTTTGGAAGAAGTGTATGCACCGAGAGTGACTTTTGTGCGGGACAAAGCGAAGGTGAGGTTGTTTTTGAAGAACAAAAAAGCGAGCCAGTTGAATTTGTTATTGGGGGTGATTCCGAGATCTGCACCTCAAACGGGTTTTGAAGTGACGGGAGAAGGTAAAATCAATTTGCAGAATACGCTGGGGCAGGGCGAAGTGATTGAAGCCGATTTTAGGAGTTATCCGAATAGTGCTACTGAATTGAAGTTACACGCTTTGTACCCTTATCTTCCTCTATTGCCACTGGGCATTGACGGACGTTTTGAGTTGTTCCGCAAAGACACGATTTTTCAGGATGTTAAGAGTTTTTTGGCAGTGCAGTATTTGTTTGAAGGCAACAATTATTTGAAGGCATTTTTGGAGAATACTGCTTCCAATTTATTGTCGGTCAATGAATCGCAAATCATCAGCAGCCAAAAACTACCCAACACCTTGGATGTACGCCGCAATCTCTACGGCTTAGAGTACAATTGGGAACGGCTCGACTATCGCCTCAATCCTCGAAAAGGCATTTTCTTGAATCTTAAAGGAGCAATTGGCAACAAACGAGTGAAGGAAAACAATGCTATTCTTGAAATTGCTGATGAAAACTCCACCCTCGACTTCAAAGCCCAATACGATGCCTTGAATGAAAATCCGCTTCGCTACCAACTGCAATACGAAATTGGAAAATATTGGAAATTAGGGCAACGATTGACCTTCAAAAATAGCTTGACAGGCGGTATTCAGTCCAAACGTGATACCCTTCAAAACGAGCTATTTAGAATTGGCGGCAACAAACTTTTGAGGGGTTTTGATGAGCAATCCATTTTGTCGGTTGCCTACCATGTGTTGAGTTTGGAGTTGCGATTATTGACCTCTCAAAACGCCTACTTATTCACCTTTTGGGATGGAGCTTTGACTCAGAATGAAACGGCTGCTATGGATATTCCTTTTGGTTTTGGGGCAGGAGTAACTTTCCAAACAGGTGCGGGAGTCTTTGGACTGACCTATGCTTTGGGGCGAGAACAGGATAATCGGGTAAATTTGAGGGCGGGAAAAGTGCATTTTGGGTATGTGAATTATTTTTGAGACAAGAATGTTTAGAATAGTGTGTTATCCTATAAACATCTTTTGAATTCAATTGACGAATTTTTCCTGATTATCACAGCACCACATTATATATTAGGAAAGCTTGCCGCAATTCGATTCAGTGTATCCTTCAATGGCCTAAATTGAAAGCCAATCGTTTTTTGAATTTTACTGCTATCGTAAAAATACTGCGACTGCATAAGCTGAGCTGTTTCCTTTGTAATCAAAGGAGGTTTGCGGCTTATCCACGAAATAGGCTTTGCCAACCGCCAAGAGAGAGAGGCAATGATAGGATTGACTTTGTAGCGAGGTGGTTTTTTGTGAAAAGTAATGGCTACTTGTGTTAAAAATTCACGGTAAGTAGTATTGATACTATTTAGGATAAAACGCTGATTTTGAATATCACTCTCCATTAACTTCACCATTGCATCCACCACGTCTTTCACATCTACAAAACCAGTTCCACCAATAGGGTAAAAGGCCAACCCTTTTGCAGCTTTCGAGATCAATTGACTACTTCCTTCGTTCCAATACCCTTCGCCAATAATGACTGAAGGGTTAACAATCACTGCGTTCAAGCCCTCTGCAATAGCACGCCAAACCTCCGTCTCTGCACGATATTTACTGATAGCATACTGGCTATTGTTGGGACTATCTTCCCACTTTGTCGTCTCACTGACTTGATTGTTGCGTTCACTCCGACCAATAGCTGCAATCGAACTCACATGTATCAATTTTTGCACTCCTTCCTCTAATGCCAAATTCACCACATTTGCCGTTCCTTCTCTATTTACTCGGTGCATCCATTCAAACTGGGAAGCATCAAAAGCAATAACCGCCGCACAATGATAGATTTTAGAGACTCCAATCATCGCTTCCCGAAGACTTTCGATTTCTAATATATCTGCCTTCATCCAAGTTATTTGGTCGGCAATATCTTGCACCAAATCCATCCTACTCGTCTTGCGCTTAATCGCCCTAATAGTCTGTTTGGGGTACTGTTTTACTAAAGTCCTCAATAGGTGAGAGCCAACCAAACCTGTACCGCCTGTAACTAAAATCATACTAAAGTGTTTTCCAAAATTATTTCCAAAGCAATGCCCCTTGAGCCCTTCAATAAAATCACCGAATCCTCGAAACCTTGTTCGTTGAACCAAACTTTTGCTTCCTGGACATTTTGAAAATGTAGAAATTGATGGTTTTTATCGGCTTTTATGAACTCTTTTCCAACCAACGCCACGAAAGATAAATCCATTTCTTTCACCAACTTCAAGAGTGCACTGTGTTCTTTTTGGCTGTCTTTTCCCATTTCCAACATATCTCCAAGTATCGCTACTTTAGAAGAACCTTTCATTTTATCAAAATTTTGAAGAGCAGCTTCCATACTGGTAGGATTGGCATTGTAGGCATCTAATAAGATGGTATTACTACCTTGTTTGATCAGTTGTGAGCGTTTATTGACTGGCTGATAAGCTTCAATAGCATGTTGTATATTTTGAGCCGAAACCCGAAAGTATGTTCCAATTGCAATAGCAGCAGCAACATTATCCAAATTATATGCTCCAATCAACTGTGTTTGTATGGTAATTGGATTACCCGATTTCGGATGCCATATAACCTTCAAAAAAGGATTTGCATCTACCAATTGAACATCGGTTTTGTACCATTGACCACTACCATAAGTAGAAGCATTTTGGATAAAATAGCCGATTTTGGCTACTCTGAAATCGTTCATATTCAGGAACGAATGACCACCAGAAGCATCCAAAAAATCAAATAATTCTCCTTTGGTCTTCACTATTTCTTTAATACTTCCAAACCCTTCTAAATGTGCTTTTCCGATATTGGTAATCAATCCGAAATGAGGTAGGGCAATACCACATAAGAAGTTAATTTCATTAACATGATTCGCTCCCATTTCGACGACAGCCATCTCTGTATCTTTCTTCAACTTCAATAAAGTGGTAGGAACTCCAATGTGGTTATTCAAATTGCCGACCGTTGCTTGAGTCTTATAGGTCATTGAAAGAACCGCTTTGATCAATTCTTTGGTCGTTGTTTTTCCATTAGTACCAGTAATAGCAATGCAAGTGGGTTTAACTTGCTTGAGGTGATAAGTTGCCAATTCTTGAAGAGCTTTCAGCGTATCTTCTACCAATAAGTAGCGATTGTCTTTCACAAAATCGGGATTGTCAATCACAGCATAAGAAGCTCCTTTCTTCAATGCCTCATTTGCATATACATTTCCGTCAAAATTAGGACCTTTCAAAGCAAAAAATAAATCACCAGATTTTACTTTACGACTGTCTATACTTACGGAACTACTATTCTCAAAATAATGGTAAAGTTGTTTAATTGTTAAGGGCATGTTGTATCAAATTAGGGGTAAAATATAAAATAAATAAAATTTGATTTTAAGGTTTTAGTTTAACTATAAAAGAAACTATTTTTTTGTAGAAATAGTTGAGTATTAATAAAAAAAAGGCTGTAAAGTTGTTTAGTACACTTTACAGCCCAATAATGATTGTATATGAGTTCAGATTAAATCAAGAACGTTCGTCAACAGGGAGTTTCCATCGTATGGGTTTTTTGACTATAATCCATGATAATCTTAATAGAAGATGAATTGGGAGAGCGCAAGACAACCTTATCTAATACATCAAAGGTAGCTTGTATATCTTCGTATTGCTCTTTCAATTCCCAATTATCTTCAAGTGCTTGTTCTATGGCTTTACTTTCGGTAAGGCTGGTTTCGTTATAACTATAACGAATAAGATCTTCTTGTGTAAACTGTTTGTACATAGGCGTTACTATTTTTAAAGAGAATTACTCCGATTTAATGGATTGCGTTTTGCATAATCGCCTATAAAACGCAAGTAAAACTCTCTTTATTGTTAGTAAGCCTAAGAATTTATTCTAAAGAAGAATTTGCTTTTCTGTAATCATTTTACGCATATTAATAAGCGCATAACGCATCCGTCCCAAAGCAGTATTGATGCTAACGTTCGTAATCTTTGCAATCTCCTTGAAACTTAAATCCGCATAGTGTCGAAGGATAACGACTTCTTTTTGTTCATCAGGAAGTTGTTCTACCAACTTGCGAACTTTTTTGTGAGTTTCATTTTTAATCATCACCTTCTCAGGCGAATCCTCTTCAAATTTTAAGAATTTGAAAATGTCGTAACCATCACTGTTTGTAATAGTTGGAGTACGTTTTACCTTTCGGTAATGGTCAATACAAAGGTTGTAAGAAATTCGCAATACCCAAGGCAAAAACTTGCCATCTTCATAATATTTGCCTCTGCGAAGCGTTTCAATTACCTTAATAAAGGTATCCTGAAAGATGTCTTCAGCTAAGACTTCATCTTTGACAAACATAAAAATAGAAGTATAGACTTTCTCTTGATGCCGACGAATTAATTCGGCGAGAGAATGCTCATTACCGGTCATATACATTTTGACCAATGCTCTATCACTAATTGTGTGCAAATCCATAGTAAGCAATTATTTAGGGGTGAAGGCAGAAAGCCAACCGATGGCTTTTCACCAACAGTTTACACAAAAAAAAACTAAATATTAGTGTAGAGTTTTTAAACCTATAAGCATTCATTGTTTTGTGAAGAAATGTATTTTTAGATGTAAATACCAAACAAAAGTAAAAATATTTCATTGGAATCAAAAACAGTTGCCTATTCTTTTTATAAAAAATGAATAATTTGAGACCTTTTGTTTTTTAATACCCTTCAAAATAGAATCTACCCTCCATAGACTGAAATCAGAATCAAAAGGCTGCATAAGTACCTTAAAAAAAATAAAAGTTTTTGATTATGACTACTTAAAATAAGCATTTTTACATCAAGATTCGGATACTTTCATTGCAGGGTTTTAAAGACAACATTTAATTTTATAGTTGAATTTCAGCCATATTAAGGTAACTTTGCCCCTCCAATTTTTTAAAAAAGTATATGAAGAAAGACATTGAAAATGCCGACCCCAAAAAATACATTATCATAAAGGGGGCAAGAGTACATAACCTGAAAAACGTAAACGTAACCATTCCTCGCAATAAATTAGTGGTAGTGACAGGTGTAAGCGGTTCAGGCAAATCTTCTTTGACCATTGACACTCTTTATGCCGAAGGACAAAGACGATACGTAGAAAGCCTGTCTTCTTATGCCCGTCAGTTTTTGATGCGGATGGACAAACCTGATGTTGATTACATCAAAGGCATCAGTCCCGCTATTGCCATCGAACAAAAAGTCATTACCCGTACCTCTCGCTCTACCGTTGGAACGCTCACAGAGATATACGATTATCTTAGACTCATGTTTGCACGAATTGGTAAAACCTATTCGCCTATTTCAGGAAATATTGTCAAAAAGCATACCGTTTCGGACGTGGTTGATTTTATTACTTCCTTAGAAGAAGGTACTAAGGTGCAAGTTTTTATTCCTTTTGAAGTCAAAGACGGACGAACGCCCCAAGAGCAATTGACTGTTTTACTGCAAAAAGGCTTCACCCGAATCGATATAGATGGAACATTGACACGAATTGAAGAAGTCAAGCTCCGAAAAAATGCCTTGGTTACTAATATCAAAGTCTTAATAGACCGTTTGGTGATTCGTGACGACGAAGATACCCGCACCCGAGCCGCCGATTCTGCCCAAACATCTTTTTCTGAAAGCATGGGCGATTGTATTGTTGAAGTCATTGATGGGGAAACTCGAAGTTTCAACAGCCGCTTTGAGTTGGATGGAGTCACTTTTGAAGAACCCAATGCTCATTTCTTCAATTTCAACAATCCTTATGGTGCCTGCAAACGCTGTGAAGGCTTTGGTAGAGTTATAGACATTGACGAACATTTGGTGATTCCTAACCGCAATCTATCTGTCTATGAAGGAGCAATAGTGGCATGGCGCGGCGAAAAAATGAAATTGTATCAAGAAGAACTGGTCAAACATAGCCACAAGTTTGACTTCCCAATTCACCGAGCGATTAAAGACCTCTCTCCAGAAGAGTATAATTTGTTGTGGAAAGGCAATAAATATTTTCAAGGTTTGGACGACTTTTTTGTCATGTTGGAACAATCCAGTCACAAAATCCAATACAGGGTGATGCTTTCTCGATATAGAGGACGAACAACCTGTAAGGACTGCAAAGGAACTCGTCTGCGAAAAGATGCTCAGTATGTGAAAATTGTCGGCAAATCTATTGCAGACTTGGTTTTGCTACCCATCAAACAGCTATATTTCTTTTTTGAGCAAATCCAACTGAATGATTATGAAATAGAGGTTGCTAAACGCATATTGTTGGAGGTGCAGAATCGCCTCAAAATCATGAAAGATATTGGATTGGGCTACTTGACTCTCAACCGATTGTCCAGCACACTTTCGGGAGGGGAGACCCAACGCATCAATCTTACTCGAAGCTTGGGTAGCAATTTGACCAACTCGATGTATATTTTGGATGAACCTAGTATTGGTTTACATCCGAGAGATACACAGCGTTTGATTCGAGTATTGAAAGAATTGAGAAATTTGGGAAATACGGTGGTCATTGTGGAACACGAAGAAGAAATCATTCGCAATGCGGATTATATCATAGATATGGGACCGATGGCAGGACATTTGGGTGGTGAAGTAGTTTTTGAAGGGGAACCTTCCGAATTATTAGACAGCCAATACAGCCTGACCGCTGATTATCTATTGGGCCGAAAAGAAGTGGCCGTTCCCGAACACCGCCGAAAAGTTGTCAATTCCATCACCATACATCACGCAAGCCATCACAACCTCAAGGACATTTCCGCTACTTTCCCTTTGAATGCCATCACAGTCGTATCAGGTGTGAGTGGTTCGGGCAAAACTTCGCTGGTCAAAGATATTTTATACCCTTCACTCAAACGCCATTTTGAAGGTGCGGGAAATGCGCCGGGAACGCACAAAGAAATTACGGGAGATTTGAACAGCCTTTCCAAAATAGATTTGATTAGTCAAAATCCTTTAGGGCGTTCTTCTCGCTCCAATCCAGTGACCTATATCAAGGCTTATGATGCCATTAGAGAATTGTTTTCCAAAATGCACTTATCAAAAGTGAATGGTTTCAAACCCAAGCATTTTTCCTTTAATGTGGAAGGCGGTCGCTGTGAATCCTGCAAAGGAGAAGGGTATGTGACCATCGAAATGCAATTTTTGGCAGATGTGCGACTAAAGTGTGAAGAATGTGAAGGCAAGCGTTTCAAGCCAGAGGTCATTGAAGTACAGTATAAAAACAAGAGCATACACGATGTTTTGGAAATGAGTGTGGACGAAGCAATTGACTTTTTTGTTGACCGTCCAGAGGTCGTTGGTAAAATACAGCCGCTTCAAGATGTAGGCTTGGGCTATGTCAAATTGGGACAGTCATCAAGTACTTTGAGTGGAGGAGAAGCACAGCGAGTAAAATTGGCTTCTTACCTCGGCAAAGGTCGCTCCAACAATCCGATTCTATTCATTTTTGACGAACCTTCTACGGGGCTTCACTTCAACGATATAAAAAAACTCTTGGCTGCCTTCAATGCTTTGGTTGAAAGTGGTCATACGATTGTGATTGTCGAACACAATATGGACATCATCAAATGTGCGGATTGGTTGATTGACTTGGGACCTGATGGTGGCGATGAGGGCGGATATTTGTTGTATCAAGGTGTGCCAGAAGGATTACCAGAAGTGGAAAACTCTTATACTGGGGAGTATTTGAAAGAGAAATTATGAATTGAAACTAAAACTTCACCTTTTTCTCAGCTTATTTGTTTCATTTTAGTATAGGATAAATAAAAGAGCCTCCTTTCTTCAATATAGAAAAAAGGAGGCATAAATCACTAATTGTTAATTCACTAAATTACTTACTTTAGTACACAAAAAACTTTTGAATCGCACTTTGCTGTCCATTGTTTACCTGCAATAGGTAAGCTCCTTCCTGCAATGTACTAACATCCAATTGTACTTTTCCATCTTTAGAAGTGGTATTCACTGCTTTCTGCATCAATATGCGTCCTGTCATATCATAAACCGTAATGCTCGTTGCTTCTTGAGAAACATTGTCGTAAGCTACGTTCAAGATATCTTTGGCAGGATTCGGGAACAAACGTAGAGCCAAATCAGCAGCCGTTCCAAGTGTTTCTACTTCTTCGGTCAATTCAGGTGTATTCGTTATAGAACCATCATTTCTTGTATTTCCAGTAGAGCAGCCTTCAATGGTAACATCGTCAATGTACACGTAATCACTATTTCCAGAAGCATCACAACGGAAACGCACTCTTGTATTGGAACTAAAAGGCCCTGAAATAGTTACGTCATCGGTATAGTAAGTGTTGTTTACAAATGTACTACCTTGAGCATAAGCTGCAACAGTGGTATAAGTTGAACCTCCATTGGTGGAAATTTGCAACCAGAAATCTTCATTGTTTTCCATACTTCTTGCATAGAAATTGAAGGAAACGGTTACTTCATCATAAGAAGATAGATTTAAGTTGTCGGTTGTCATTACTGAGGTAGAAGTATTGTCTCTCAACTGAATACTATAGCTCCCTGTGCTGGCATAAGTGCTATTAGATATTCTGGCGCAATCAGAACCACCATCATTCCAGATTCCCCATCCAGCTTCAAATCCGTCGCTATCAACAGTATCACAGCCGCCAGTACTACAAGGCGCACAAGAACCACCACAATCAACACCTGTTTCGCTGCCATTTTGAATACCGTCTGTACACGTTGGAGCAGGAGTAGAACCCAAGCAGAAGTTAGTGGTTTCGGAAGCTCCAAACGAACCACCAGAAGCCAAAGTACTACTTGAGGAAGTTACACTGTAAGAGCCATTGCCATAAGAGCAGCAGATTCCATCACCATACGCATCGTTGATAATGAAGTCATAACAACCATCTGCTAAACATAAAGTTTCGGTAAAAGTCGAACCATCAGGAGAACTTCCATAAGTACCGCCAGAAGCTACAGTTCCTCCACTTGAATTGGTAATAGACCAGCTTGTTTCTTCAGGGTAGTTGTCAAATGTAATCGAAACGGTCACTTCTGTGCCACTGCAACCACCGCCACAAGGCGCACAAGAACCACCGCAGTCAACACCTGTTTCATCTCCATTTTGAACACCGTCTGTACAAGTTGGACAAGCTGCACAAGAGCCACCACAGTCAACACCTGTTTCATTTCCATTTTGAACACCGTCTGTACAAGTTGGACAAGCTGCGCAGTCAGGACCACCGCAATCAACACCTGTTTCACTTCCATTTTGAACACCGTCTGTACAAGTTGGACAAGCCGCACAGTCAGGGCCACCGCAATCAACACCCGTTTCGTTGCCATTTTGAACACCGTCGCTACAAGTAGGACAAGCTGCACAGTCAGGACCACCACAATCAACACCTGTTTCATTTCCGTTTTGAACGCCATCTGTACAAGTTGGTGCAGTGCCGCCTAAGCAGAAGTTGGTAGTTTCAGAAGAACTGAATGAACCACCAGAAGCCAATGTACCACTTGCATCCGTCACACTATACGATCCATTGCCATAAGAGCAGCAGATTCCGTCACCATAAGCATCGTTGATGGTGAAGTCATAACAACCATTTGGTAAACAGACAGCTTCAGTGAAAGTCGAACCGTCAGGAGAACTTCCATAAGTACCACCAGAAGCAACAGTTGAGCCACTTGAATTGGTCAATGACCAGCTTGTTTCTTCTGGATAGTTGTCAAATGTAATCGAAACGGTCACTTCTGTATCACCACCACAGCCACTTACACAAGGCGTACAGTTAGAACCACCACAGTCAACACCTTCTTCATCGCCATTTTGAATACCATCCGTACAAGTTGGAGGGGCAGGTGCGCCACAGCCACCAGAAGTAAGCAAACTTGCTCTGAATCCACCAGAATCAAACAAAGCACGCATACGATTTTTTTGACCGGTGGTGTACATATTCATACAACCGTCATCAGAATAATCCATGTAGTTTTGGAACATATCATTCGTTCCACAGCTTACTGGGCCAGGATAAGTACAAGGTGAACCTGTATAGTTAGGCCCATCGGAAGCTGGAGTATCCGATACAAAATCATCTACACCACAACCACCATCACCCCAAATGTGGCGAAGGTTCAACCAGTGACCTACTTCGTGAGTCGTAGTTCTACCTAAGTTAAAAGGAGCATTTACATTGCCTGTTGTTCCGAAAGCAGTTGTCAAACATACAACGCCATCTGTTGCAGCAGGACCGCCAGGAAATTGGGCATAACCCAAAATACCTCCACTTAGGTTACACACCCAAATATTGAGGTATTTGCCAGTGTCCCAAGCATCTGTGCCTCCTGAACTACTGGACTTCATCTGATCGTTGGTGCCCCAAGAAGAATTGCTTGTTGATTTACGGGTGATCCCATTGGTCGAATTGCCATTGGGATCAACAGTAGCCATACAAAATTCAATTTCGGAGTCCGCTGCAACACCTAAAAAGTCGCCAGGTGTGTTGGAGGCATCGGAATTGTTACGGCGAAAGTCTTCATTCAATACATCAATTTGAGATTGAATTTGAGCATTGCTGATGTTTTGTGCTGAAGTATTGTACAAAACGTGAACGACAACGGGTATGGTAATTACACCGTTCACTTTTTGGTTACTACTAGTACTTTGCAGCACTCTATTTGTGTGTTTTTCAATTTGTTCCATGTTTTTGACAACTTCAGGATGCTTTTGTTGAAGCATTTCAAGATGTCCCATGGTACCACAGTTACGGGTTGTTTGGGAAAGTAAGTCAGCACTGCTGCATACGATGCAGCATAAAAGAATTAAAAGGGCAGAAAATTTCTTCATGTAATTACAAGGTTTTGTTAATAGGAAATTATTCACTAAATGCTTTGTCAAGCGATTGCTACAAATGTAACCTAATGTTAAAAAGGGGTTCGAGCAGTTTTTTAACAAAAATTAAGCTTTAAGGAGTTGATATGAGCCACGATTTATAAAAATATCTATATGAATACTTGTGGCTGTTGTGATGTTGGAACATATATACGAACCAAAACGCTTTTAGGTTTTATGAGGACTTTTTTTTGTTAAATAATTGTTAATTTTTTTGAAGTGAAAGGGTGTATACAATGAGCTCTATCTCGGAATAGAACTTTTAGCAAGAACCTAATGGCAATTATCAGATGAATAGTAAAAATAAAAAGGCCTTGCAGATTTTTGATTTGCAAGGCATTATGTTAAAGGGAGTGGTCCCACCAGGACTCGAACCTGGATCTAAAGTTTAGGAAACTTCTATTCTATCCCTTGAACTATGGGACCAATGGAAAATTCAAATTCAAGCAACAAACTCAAAAACCAACGTATGTTGCTTGAATTTTGTTTTTTGAGTTATGGAAACAAACGTCCGTAATACCTCGGGAAAGGAATCGTTTGGCGAATGTGTTTCGCACCCGTAATCCACATCACCGTCCGCTCAAAACCCAATCCAAAGCCAGAATGAGGGACAGAACCATAACGACGCAAATCGGTGTACCACTGAAATACTTCCTCAGGTAGGTTGTGTGCTCGAATAGAAGCCAATAAGACTTCTAAATCATCTTCTCGTTCCGAACCTCCCACAACTTCGCCAAAACCTTCTGGTGCGAGTACATCCACACCTTTGATGTATTCTGGATCGTCTGGGTAGCGTTTCATATAGAATGCCTTGATAGCACGAGGCCATTTATAGACCATCACAGGCGTATCAAATAGTCGAGTCAAAACACGTTCGTTCGGTGCGCCAAAATCTTCGCCGCGAGGAAAGTTCTTAGACGATTCGATCCAAAGTGGAATGTTTCGAGCGTCTTCCTCCAATTGCTTCAATTCTTTTTTGAGTTTGTCGACTTTACTTTGAAGGTAATTGCGTTTGCCCTTTTTCATATTACCTTTCAGAAGCACTTCTGTTTCCTCAATTTCTGCTTTTGTTACCGTCAACTTTGCTTCAACAGCCGCCAAATCTTCTTCTTGAACCGTAATGGCATTTTTACCATTTACCTCTCTTTCTCCCCGAATAATGTCGACGGCTTCTTCGTAAGTGATGCGAGGAAAAGGCTTGTGAATGTGTTCAAAAAGGAAAGTGTCTCTATCCAAAGCCTTCAATTCTGTTTGGCATTTTTCAAAGACATCGGTGATGATGAAACGAATAAAATCTTCAATCAAATCCATGTCCATGTCCAAATCGTAGAACGCCATTTCGGGTTCTATCATCCAAAACTCCGACAAGTGACGAGGAGTAACCGATTTTTCAGCCCTAAAACAAGGCCCAAAAGTATAAACCTTACCCATTGCCATAGCAGTAGCTTCTGCATACAATTGACCTGATTGGGAAAGGTAGGCTTCGACTCCTTCTTTGTAAAATTCTGTGCCAAAAAGGTCAGAAGTGCCTTCCGCAGCATTTCCTGTCAAAATAGGCGAATCGGTTTGTATAAAACCCCTATCTTGAAAGAAATGGTGAATCGACATTTTCAGTTGGTTGCGAATTCTGAGAATTGCCCATTGTTTTTTGGAACGTAACCACAAATGACGGTGATTCAATAAAAAATCAGGACCATGTTCTTTTTTGCCCAGTGGAAATTCTTCGGCAATGTGAACTACTTCTATTTTCTTGACCTGCAATTCATAACCGCCTGATTGCCGTTCATTCTTAATGACCATACCCGTCAGAATAATAGAACTTTCTTGAGTGATTCTTTTTGCAGCTTCAAATTCTTCTTCCGAAACATTCTGCAAATCAATCACACATTCTACATATCCTGAGCCATCACGTAGAGTAATAAAGGCTATTTTTCCGCCTGTTCTTCGAGTCGCTACCCAACCTTTTAGGGTAACTTGTTGTTCTTCATATTGAGATAAGTCGCTGATTTGTACCATAACAGTTCTGTGTTTTCAGCCAAATTAAATAAAGTCACAAATATACAATTGTTTTGTAAAGTTGTGGAACTGCTACAAAATTATCGCCAAACTAGTTCCTATATCAACAAAAAATAAATGTTTTTTGTATGTTTACAATATCCATCTTAATGCAATTAATACTATGAGAGGTAAAAAATACACATTAGAAGAATGGCTTGAATTGATAAAGTCTGGAAATGAACAGGCCATTACTCAGCTTTATGAGAAGTACCGAAAAGAGTTTTTCTTATGGATAAAAAATAAATATCAATGTACAGATGAAGAGGCTCTGGATGCTTATCAAGAAAGTGTATTGGTGATGTACAACAACATTAAAAAAGGAAAACTCCAAAAATTTACGAGCAGTATTAAAACGTATTTGTTTGCGATTGGTAGAAATGTGGTTCTCTACAATCGCCGAAAATTTCAACGAGAACGAAACAGTATAACAGATAGAGAAAACGATATTGTGGATCAGGAATCGGTACAGGTGAATTTGCAGGTTTCGGAGCGCCAAAAAATATTGATAGAGGTGATAGACGATATGGGGAATCCTTGCAAATCTTTGATTATGTTTTATTATACCGAAAATTTGCAATTCAAAGAAATTGCCAAACGACTGAATTATAAAAGTGAAACCGTAGCAAGGATGCAAAAAATGCGTTGCTTGAAAAAAATGCGAAAAATTATGAAAGAAGCATACAGTAAAGAAGACTTGTACTAAGAAATTTCTAATTGATGGCATGAAATAATAACTACTTATCATGGAACAAACGATAAAAATTGCTGATTTTCTGACAAATAGGCTTTCTCCCCAAGAAGCGGAAGCAGTACGACTGCAGATAGCTAACAATCCCGAATGGGCCGAAGAAGCTGCTTTTTTGCAAGAAGTTTTATTCTCTGCTATTGAGGTGAAGAAAAAACAATTGAGAGAACATTTTGCTGTTGTTGAAGCGAAACTCAAAAAGCAACAGGCCAAGAGCCTTTCTGCTTCAATAGATAAAATGAAAACCTCGGTTCAAAAACAGTTGGACTATTCTATCGAACAATTGAAGGAATTGTTCGCCCCTGTCCCTCATTACCAACCTCTTTTGGCCATGCCTACCAGGGCAGGCGGAATTGAAGTTTTGGTGCCCGAAAATGGAGTGGATTGTACGGATGAAGGACTGTATTTTGAGCTTTCCGAAACAAGCAAGGAATTGTTGGAGTTGAGTATCGAAAACAATCAATGTGATGAGGTTTACACCTTAGAAATCGAACCCAATACCTTTCAGTTCACTGTTCCTTTTGTTGCAAAGGAGCATCCTCCAGGACGTTATTATTGGAAATTGATGGTAGAAGACGAGATGGTGATATCGGAGTTTTTTGTTGGGAAAGATATGAAACCATAGAAAACAATTCTCTTATTTAAGAACTTTCACAGTCATTTTCACATCCTCCATAGGTCTATCACCACGTTGAGTAGCAACGGCTGCGATTTTGTCAATCACCTCCAATCCTTCAATAACTTCTCCAAAAACAGTGTAATTGTTGTCGAGAAATGGTGTGCCACCTATTTCAGAATACACCTCTTTCTGTTCGTCCGTAAAAGTAACTTTGAGTTTGTTCTCCACTTGTTTTAGTTGACTTTCCGAGATAGGTTTCCCTTGTACTATATAGAACTGTGAACCAGAAGAAGCCTTTTCTGGATTCATTTGATCGCCTTGACGAGCAGCAGACAAAGCTCCTTTTTTGTGATAGTATTGAGGAAAAACAAACTCGGCCTCTACTGTATAGCCAGGTCCACCATTCCCCAGTTGTTGCCCAGGTTTTGCATCCTTAGAATTGGGGTCGCCTCCTTGAATCATAAAGTCTTTAATGACTCGATGAAACAGCGTACCGTCGTAAAATCCTTCTTTGGCGAGCTTGATAAAATTGTCACGGTGTTGAGGCGTTTCATTGTAGAGTTTCACCTTCATATCGCCATAATCGGTGCTGATAAGTACCATTCGTTCTTTATTACCACAAGAACTCAACATCAACAAACACAAAAAACTTACAATAAAAATCAGTTGTTTCATAAAATTATATCTTTAAAATTCGGCTGTAAAGTTGCCAATTTTCTTCGTCAAAACAAACAAAAATAACTTCCTTCAATGTATCTGCTTCCTCCTCTAAGAATTGCCGAACTGTTTCGACTGCAATAGTCGCTGCGTCCTCTTTAGGATACCCATAAACCCCCGTGCTGATATTCGGAAAAGCAATACTTTCAAGCCGATGCTCTTCTGCAAGCATTAAACTGGTCCAATAACAACTCTTTAGCAAATTTGCCTCTCCTCGATGTCCGCCTCTCCATATCGGGCCAACAGTGTGAATAACGTGTTTGGCCGCCATTCGTCCTGCTGTAGTAATCACCGACTCACCTGTATTGCAGCCACCGATAACTTTACATTCCGCCAATATTTCAGCTCCACCTGCTCGGTGAATCGCACCGTCTACTCCGCCGCCTCCCAACAAAGAACGATTTGCAGCATTCACAATAGCATCTACTTCGAGTTGGGTAATGTCTCCTCTTTGTAGTTTGATTTTATCCACCATTTAAAAAGACTATCTTTGTTAAAAAAAACGGTTCAATAATTGCGTTATGCAATGAATAAAAATCAAAATTAAGATAAAAGCCCAAAACTTACTAACCAAATCAGAAACAGCGGATAAAACAACATACGAATGGATTTGCAAGAGCTGGCGATACAACGCATTGAAGAAGCACGAAGTCAACAACTTCGCACTTTAGACCTAACCAACCTTGGATTGACTCGAATACCTGACAAAGTATTTGAATTGAGCCATTTAACAGAACTAAAACTGGGACATTGGTCGGCATATACCAAGAAAGACAGAAATCAAATCACTCACATTCCGAACGAAATTGGACTGCTTCAAAATTTACAATTATTGGATTTAAGCAGCAATGCTTTGGAAACATTGCCCTCTGCGATTGGGCTTATGAAGCGTTTGGAACTCTTAGATGCTAGCAAAAATGAATTGACGCATCTCCCCAATGAAATAGGAAACTTACAGCGATTGCAGCGGTTGGATTTGAGCAATAATATGCTGAATGAATTGCCAGAAAGTTTTTGTAATCTGTCAAACCTTCAAAGGTTGGGGCTTAGCAACAATCACCTAACCAAATTACCTCAAGAATTTTTCAAACTGAAAAACCTGCAAAGACTGGATTTGAAAGGAAATCGCTTGTCGAAAATTGGAGACGAGTTGTGTACTTTGCCATCCTTGCAGCGATTGGGCTTGGGCGATAATTTACTCAAAGAACTTCCCGAATCTTTTTCGGAATTGACCTCCCTGCAACGCCTCTATTTAGGTGGAAATCAGTTGAGTGAACTACCCGATTCCTTTGCCGAATTGAAGGAATTGCAGCGCTTGTATCTTAGCAACAATCAATTGACAACTTTACCCGAAACTTTTTCTCAGTTAGAACAACTCCAATTATTGGATTTACGCAGCAATCAAATGGTGGGGCTGCCAAATGGAATTGGGTGTTTAACAGAATTGGAGTATTTAGATTTGGGCAAAAACGAAATGCGAGTCTTGTTGCCAGAAGTAGCCAATCTTCACAAACTGGAACTCTTGGATTTAAGCGGCAATAGACTTCGAGACATTGCTCCTGAAATAGCTCAGATTCAGAGCCTTCAATACCTATATCTCAAAGACAATCCCATTGACAGTCCTCCTTTAGAAATTGCCAATAGAGGCATCATTTCTATCCGAAACTACTTCAAAGCCTTAGCCAAAGCGGAGGAAAAAGATTTTCTGTATGAAATGAAACTTTTGTTGGTCGGAGAAGGGCGAGTCGGTAAAACATCTTTGTCCAAATCACTGACTTTAAGTGATTACGAATTGGAGGATGAACAAAGTACCGAAGGGATAGATGTAAAACCTTGGATAATTCCTAAAGAACAACTGGGTTTACAAAAGGATTTTCGGTTGAATATATGGGATTTTGGCGGACAAGAAATTTATCACGCCACGCATCAATTTTTCCTTACCAAACGTGCTATCTATCTATTAGTAACCGAACCACGAAAAGAGGACAAACACGAAGATTTTTACTATTGGCTAAACATTATCAGTCTTTTGGGAGGAGACAGCCCTATTTTGATGGTTTTGAACAAATGCGATCAACCGACAAAGGATTTACCAATAAAAGAATACCGCAAACACTTCCAAAACATTCTGAGTTTGGAGCGAATCAGCTGCAAACCAGAATTCAGAGATACGATTGAAGCCCTAAAAGACAAGATAAAAGATTTGCTCAAAAACCGCCAATTGTTGCCGCATATTGGTACACCGTTGCCGAAAGTGTGGGTCGACATTCGCAAGAAGTTAGAGGAATTGAAGGAAGAGGGCAAAAACTACATCGAATACGGAGAGTATTTAGATTTGTGCAAAAAGCATCACTTAAACGAAATCAGTGCTTTGTTCATCAGCGAGTTTTTTCACGATTTAGGGGTGATACTTCACTTCAAGGACGATGAAGAACTGAAAAACCGCATTTTTTTAAATCACGATTGGGTCACAAAAGGCGTTTACAATGTGCTGGACAATCAGCGTATTAAAGACAATCATGGACATTTTACCGACAATGATTTGAGTCATATTTGGCGAGACGAAGAATACAGCGAAAATAAGCAAGAACTCTTGTCTTTGATGAAAAACCACAAGTTTGAATTGTGTTTTGAACTACGCCCTGGTCATTACCTCGCTCCACAGCTTTTGAAGGTGGACGAAATCCCCTATGAATGGCGCACACAGCTCAATAATTTTCACTTTGAATATCGCTATCCCTTTATGCCCAAGGGAATGTTGACGAGATTGATTGTGAAGTTGCACCCGTTTATTCACGAAGCTACAAACTGGAGGTACGGAGTGTTATTGGAGTACAAAGACACTCGGGCGTTGGTGCGAGAACGCTATTTTGATCGCAAAATTCACATTACGCTTGAAGGGAGTTTTAAGAAGGAAATGCTGCGGATGATTCGCCAAACGATTGAAGAAATTCACGCAGATGTGAATAATTTGAGTGTCAGTGAGTGGATTTCCTGCAATTGTCCCGAATGTGCCGACGATAAAGAACCCCATTTTTTCCAATTCACTGAGCTTCAAATGTATCACGAGCAGCGAGAACGCTACATCAAATGCTCGAACAATTATATCAAAAATGTAGATGTTGAAGCCTTGATTCATCAAGTGGTCAAAACCGAACGCAAAAATAAATTGAGCAAATATATTGAAGGACAGATAGTAGATTTGTACAGCGAAATTGAACCTACTTCAATAGAGGAGCTGGACAACAATGACTTGGTTTCAAATGAAGCCGACAATCAGCCAAATGATGACAATATAATAGATGCCAAAAAAGCGATAGATTGGCAAATGGTTTTGTTTATTGTAGTCATAGGCGTTTTGTTGGGAATGTTGGTATGGCAGATATACTCAATATTGGGTTATTGATGAAGGTTTTACTCAGGAAAATAAAAGAACATCTCTGATACGACGACTTGCATCTCCTTCAATACAGGTTCGCTACTCGACACTTCCTGATCGCCAATGACTGCTTTAAGGGCTTTGGAATCCAAATCTTCAATATCCGCTTCATAATTGAAGCGTACTCCCAAGCCTTTGCCATCAAAATTACCGCCCTCCCACGAAGACACACTGCCTGCATAGTCCCAGTCGAAGCCCCAAAAATTGAAGTGAGTGTCATTGAGATCAATCACTTTTTGAAGTGGAGTGCCGATCATTAGACCCTCAGGCGTATGCCATTGCGCCTTATTCTGTCTGACAATAATTCGAGCTATTTTTTCAAAGGTTTTACCTTCTTCCCATGCGATTCGCAGTTCGTTGGGGGTATCGGGAAATACAACCGTTGACTGAATGTAAAAACCTTCTCCTATAGATAAACTGTCTCGTTTTACTTGATTTTTTCCGTAAACTTCAATGATATCCGCCTCAGACATATCAACTGTGATTTTTCCAACACTTTTGTTGGGAATTGCGAGCCATTCGTTATTTGGTTCATGAGTTTTAGTTGAATCAGCAGAAATATCTAGAGGCGTATCTTGCTTTTTAGCGGGATTTTGGCAAGCGAGTAACAGGAAGCAAACCATAAAAGTGGATAACAGGTATTTCATAGCACAGCAAAATTTCTAAGAATAAAGGAGTTATTTTTTTACCGTTACTTATTGTCTTTTGTAAGTAAACGTTTGTAAATCATCAATTTGTTTGTCTCTATCAAAGTCGCCAACCTTGGATAGCTTCAATTCAGAAGTAGCTTCATCTAAACCGATGAGGTGAGTCTGTTTGAAAGATTGGGGTTTTTCGACAGAGAAAATGATAGAATCTCCTACCGTTTCCCAAGTACCTTCATAAGTGATGGTAATCTCACCATTTATATTGAAGAAGTCTTCTTTGTAGGAGCCATCATTGTTGAAATACAATTTTGAAGGGGAGGCCTTCATAACCTCTGCCCAATTTGATTCATTGGCACTAATAGTAGAAGTCGAGTCGCTGTTTTTGTGAGTAGGCATGACAACAGAAAAGTGAGAAGTGGTCCAATCTGTACCATTCAACTGTTTTTGAAAGTCTTTCTCCGATTGACAAGCAGAAAATAGGACAATGATTAATAGTATCAGAGGAAAAATATAGACTGTTTTATTCATGAGGATTTATTTTTTGAACTACAAATTTAATACAAATCTTTGTGGTAATATGAAGAACGGTTGTATCTTTGTATGTAATTAGTTAGAATCATTCTTCAAAGAAATGTTCTTGTTTTTTCAAAACATTTCAAAATCAGCACTATGAAAAATTATTTTGTTTTGATTTTTTCTGTTTTATTGATTTTTTCTGTTGGAATCAGCTGCAAAAGCTCAAGCTCAACAGATGGAAATTCTCCTGCAAAGACGACGACTTCTACAGGTGAGAATGCAAATTCAGTTGCTCCTGAAGTAAAAAAACGAATTGATGCCAACACTGCAAAAAAAGAAGACGAACGTGTGACGACTGCTATGATGAAACGAGCAGAGGTATTGGCCAAGAGCCACTGCAACTGTGTAAATAATGTGAACAAAGAACGATGTGAAGAGCGGATTCAGAAAAGTTATGATGCTACCTTAAGTAGATTGGCAGAAGACAAACATTCAGACTTTAAAGCCACTTATGACGCTGCGGTTGCTGCTTGCAAATAAGCTGGGGTCTTAAAATATTTTTTTTAAAAGACCTTGTATGTTTCGATAAAACGCTTATCTTTGCACCACTACAATTATTTTTTACGACTCCACATTTATTACATTCCAATAGATTAAATTGGGTGAATGCCCTTCTTATATGATCCTATTGTTTCAGTTTTCCCTTGAAAAACGTTTAATTACACATCTGTTATTTTTTGTAAAATTATTGTCATTTTTTTCAAAGAAGCCTTGATAAAGGTAGATATAGCACGATTTTTCGTAAGAAAAGCATGAATAATCGTCTGTTTTGAAGAAAACAATACATATTATATGAGTAATTTTAGTTTTTTCAGAAATATGCTTCAAAAATTGGTATTTATTAGCTTATTTTGCAACTCTTGTAAACGAAATAGTTTGCAGGGGTTTTGGCGTTTTTCTAAATTAAAATTATAAAGCGACAAAACGATTTTTTATTTTTTAATAATTATTTAATTTTTTCTTTATTCACTTTCCAAAACCAAGATGTACATGATGAAAAATTTATTCAGAGTGGGGATGGGGCAAATGGCAGCGTTGCTTGCCATTGTTTGTTGCCTCACGCTCACTACCAATCAAGCTTTTGCTCAGTGTGATGCTGGGACAATAGCAACTGACGCTGCTGTGGTTTGTACTGGGGGGGCAGCTCCCGCAGCTGCAACTGCAAACATCACCACAACTGTGGGGGCGATACCTTTCGGAGGTGGAGCTTCTGGGTTAAATGGTGCGTATGTTGTTACCTTTTATGATGGTGCAACACCTGTCGCAACAGTTCTTTTTGAAGGAACAAGTGTGGCTACTCCATTAACTCCTGCTGATGTAGATGCAGCTGTAATTACTGTAGATGCTGCAGGTAATATTACTGTTCCTTTACAGCCTGCTCCTGGTTCTCCAGGTGTAAACTCTTTTGATGCTGTAATTACTGGTTCGCCTTTAGCTGCTGGTGTTACTTATGATGTTGAAGGAGATGTTTACTTAGGTACAATCCCTTCTCCAGGTGGTACACCTGAACCTCAAGGTGCTTGTGCTAACCAAACAAGTAACACTATTCAAGTAGCTGTAGTGGGAGAATTTTTGGATCCTGACGGAATCAACCCTTATGACAACTACGATTGTCTTTCTCCTGATGTAGCAGAAATTATTGCATTGGATGTTACTGCAGGTACTGCTCCTTACACAGTTAATGCTGCTACGGAAGTATATACAGATGCGGGTTTGACTACTCCTTATGTAAATGGTGATCCGATTGCATTCCCTGCTGGACAAGGAACTGCTAATCCTTTGTTTATTCCTGCCAATACACTTTGGAGCTTGACGGTTCAAGATGCAAATGGCTGTGAATCTACTATTGGTGGAGAATTCGAAACACCACAAGCAGATATCTTAGGATTGTCTGCAGATTACTGTGATACAGATGCGGCTCACCTTATCTATGGTGACCCTAATGGAGCTATCTTTGTGCCAGGTTCTGACCTTCCAATAGGTGTATTCTCGTCTCCTACTCCTGCAATTGTCACGGATAATGCTGACAACTCGGCTTTGTTTGATCCTGCAGCAGTTGGTTATGGTCAACACCGAGTTAGATATCAAGTTGGTACAGATGATGATTGTTTGGCTATTGACGAACAAATAGTAAACGTTTATCCTACTTTCATTGCTTCTTTCGATGGCGGAAATGCTGCGAATGCAAATGCATTCCCAACAGTTATCTGTCAAGGAGCTAATGGTGGTTCTATTACAATTGAGCCTGATGAGTTGGATGATTACATTATCCCTACTCTAACAGCAGTAGAAGGATTTTTCTCTGTTGGTGCAAGTAATGGTAGTATTGACGAAGAATTGTCAGCTGCAGTTCTTTTTGATGGAACAGGTGTTAGTACTCCAAATCCTGAAACAGGTACAGCTCAATTTAATACAAATTTAGCTCCTGGTACTTATACTGTTACTTTGTTTGTAGGTTTTCAGCAGTGTGTTTCTTCTCAATCGCATAGTATTACGATTGTAGATGAAGTAGATGCTACCCTTCAAAACTATGCTATTTGTGCACAAGAAAATGGTGGACAAGTTGATTTGACAGCTTTGTTTGTTCCTGGAACAACTACCCCTGGTGGTACTTTCTCTGTTGATGGTGTTTCTTTGGGTGCTGGTGTAGATGTATTCACTTACCCTGCTGGTACTACTACTACAGACTTTGCTGTTACTTATACAGTAGGTGATGCTGGTATTGGTGCTCCTTGTTTCGATGATACAGGTGCAGCTACTTTGACTATCAGTGATGAAAACCCTGCTGTATTCTTTGATCTTCCTGATTTCTTCTGTGGAGCTGGTCCATTTGACTTGACTTCTTATGTAATTGGTGGAGATGTAAACTTGGCTAACGGTACTTTCTTTGAAGATGGTGTTGAGATTCTTGTTCCAACTGCATGGGCTCCAATTGCTGGAAACTTCACTACTTTCTACAATATTCGATACGAACAAACGAATGCTGGTGGTTGCAACAACTTGTTGATGGAAACTACTGATGTTTTCTTTAGCGTAGATCCTTTTGAGATTGCTGATGTTGCTGTTTGTGAAACTTCAAATATTCAGTTTTTAGAAGAATTGGCTCCTGATTTCGATCCAGGTTTTGGAACAAACGGTTCTTTCACTGGTCCTGGCGTTACAGGTGGTGGTGGATTATTCGAATTTAATCCAAGTGGATTGAGTGGATTGATTCCTATTCAATACTGTATTGGAGACTCTTTTTGTGAGCAATGTGAAACATTCTTCATCAATGTATTCCCAGAATACGAAGATGCTACTTTGACTGCTCCTGCTGCTGTATGTTCTGACGAAGGTCCTTTCAACTTGAGTGCTTATTTGAACGCTGGCGCTGCTCCTGGTACTTTTACTGCAAGTGCAGGTACTGTAACAGCGACTGCTGCTGGTGCGATGTTGGACGTGACAGGTGTTGCGGACGGTACGGTTATTACAATTGATTATACTGTAGTAGATTCTCAAGGAGTTACTTTCCAAGACGGAGAGGGTGGTTTAGATGACCTTGATTTGGATGGCGCTGCGGATTTAGTTAGTTGTTATACAAGTGCAACTACTGACATCACTTTGAATGAAGCTGTAGAAGCAGACTTCACAACAAATGCAGAACCTTTCGTATGTGCGGGTACAGATATTACTGTAACTCCTTCTGCAAATCCTGCTGCTGCAGTTTCTGCTGTTAGCTTCAATGGAAATGCAGATGCTGGTACAACTCTTTCTACAACAGGTTTAGACGGTTTGTATGAAATCGTTCATACTGTTACAAACGGTGTTTGTTCTGATGTAGCAAGCAGATATGTTTACATTATTGGAACAGCTGTTGCTGATTCTAATCCTGGAACAGTTTGTGCAGATGCTGGTGATTTGATTAACTTGACTCAGTTCTTGACTGCTGATACGACTCCTGGTGGTGTATTCACAGGTACTGGCGTTGCTGGTCCTGGTAATATTTTGATTGTAGGTGCTGATGCTAGCTATGACATCACTTACACAGTGGGTATCGAAGGTCAGTGTGATGCAACAACTACTTTCACAGTAACTGTTGTTCCTACTCCTGATGCTACTTTGGCTGCTTCTGGTCCTGTAACTCCTGCTCCAGATCCATTTTTATTGGCTGATGGAATTCCTGTAGATAATAATTTGGTTTCTGCAACAAATATCAACTTCTGTATCAATGAAGCATTGCGTATATTGCCTAACCAAATTGATCCTACCTTCACTTATACAGTAAACCTAAACGGTGTAGATGTTGTAGTGGATAATGGTACTTTCTTCCAACAAACTATTACACAGTTAGAGGCTAGAACTTTCACCTTGAATGGTGGCAATGCTTTCACATTGCAGCCTGGTGAGTCTATTTCTTTAACAAGTGGTAATATCTTTACTTTGCCTGACGGTTCAACAATTGAAATCGTTGGTGTTGTAACATTGGAAGACAATGGTGTGGTTATTCATACTTTCCCAGATAATGGAAATACTTTCACTTGGGATGGTAACCCAACACCTGTTACTATTGCACGTCCTTACACACTTGTAGATCCTCAAGTAGGAATCAATACAATTACATTGACCGTAACAACTCCTGAAGGTTGTACTGAAACGTATGAATTAGATATTCACGTATTTGACAATCCTGTTGCTTCTTTCAACCCTGCTTCTGCAACTGTATGTACAGGTGCTGGCGATGTTGATTTGACTCAATACTTGAGCGTTGAATCTACTTCTGGTGGTTCTTTCTCTACTGCTTCTGCTGGTTTGACTGGTAACACTTTCAATCCTACAACTGCAGGTGTTGGTGTTCACACAATTACTTACAGCGTAGGAACAGATCCTAATGATGCTGCTAATGATGAGTGTAATGCTTCTGCTGACTTGACAATTACTGTTGTTGAGTCTGTAACAGCTACATTTGATTTGCCAAGTTCTTTGTGTGCTGGTGAGTCTCTCAACTTGTTGGATTTTGTAGTTGGTGACCAAACAGGTACATTCACTGCTGATGGTGGTGTAATTGTAGGTGGAGTTTTCACTGCTGGTAATGCTTCTGGTCTTGTGACTATTACTTATACTTATCCTACTCCTGATAATGGTTGTGGCGGTTCTGCTGTTCAAGTTATTACAATTACAGCTCCTCTTACTCCAACATTGGAAGACAATATCGTATGTCAATCACAAGATGATTGGACAATTGATTTGACTCAATACTTACAAGCTGGTCCTACTGTAAACGGTGGTACTTTCCAATTTGCTGGAATCGGTGCACAAGCTGGAAACGGTGGTGCTTTCATCAACGAGATTGAGTACTCTGAATTGGCTACTGATGTTACTAGTACTGGTGACTTTATTGAGGTTGCAGGTGCAGAAGGTACGGACTTGAGAGATTACTTAATCGTATTGTACGAGCCTAACCAATTTGTTGTAAACAATGATCCTCAATTTGGTGAAACTAATGGTCGTGTTTACGCTGTTATTTCTCCTGAATTGGGATATGGTTGGAAAGTAAACTATACTGATCCTGCTACACCAACTAATAACAAATGGTGTACTTCTCCTGACATTCTTACTTCTCCTGGTTGTCCTCAAATAGGCGGTGACCCTGATGTATTTGTGGTAAGATCTGTTGAAGAAGGTCTTGCGGGTGACTGGATTATCAATGGTACGTATGGTGCTGCTAATGGTATCAACTATGGTGCATTGGCTATTGATATTGGAGACGATATTCCTTGTAGCGGTCCTGAGTGGGAAGGTTTGAAAGACGGTCCTGCTGGTATCTCCCTTGTTTACAAAGGTGACTTTGACAACGGTGCTGGTGTATATAATACAGTTAGTGGATACTGTAACGCAAGTATGACTACAACACAGTTCCTTGGTTATGGTGGAGACCCTGCAAAAGCTCACTTGACAGGTAGTAACTTCGGTATCTTTACAGCTACTGACGGTCCTTCTGCTGGTCTATCTACTACTGATATCAATGTTGTAGATGCTGGTGACGGAATCTACACAGGTAAATCTGTTCAGTTTACAAACAATGGTTGGGTTGCTCCTAACTTGACTGCATTTGACAACGAATTGAACTATAAAGTTCCTAATACGACTTGTGTTCTTGCTGCTGCAGATGCTGCAACTGCTGAAGACCAATCTCGTGGTTTCTTGAACTGGGGTCAGTTGGCTCCTGGTGATGCAAGTTACAGTAACTTTGCTTTTGGTTGTCCAAACAACTCTTCTGCTGAAGAAAACTACTTCGATTACATTTCTCCAAATGGTGACATTTTGGATCTTTCTCACTTCCATTCTACTTTATTTGTAGGTGGCTTGGTAGCTAATGAAAGCAATGTTTACACAGGTGGTACTGATGGTGACAGTGATTCAGGTGTATTGTTTGATTTTACTAAAAATCAAGTATTGCCTATTTGCTTCACTTACCAAGTTCCAAGTGGTACTCCAGAAGATTTGTGTGCTGATTCAGATGTATGTTTGTATGTAATGATGGACTACGAAGAAATGTGGACTGCTCCTTCCTTTATTTGTGAAGGTGATGGTGTACAAAACATGAACAACTGGATTACACAAGATGTATCTTTTGTTCCTTTCACAGTTCAAGCTACAGGTTCTCATACTTTCAGTGCAAACATTGAATGTGACGAAAACATTCCTTCTTTGTTTATCTCTGAGATAAACTACTTCGGTAAAGACGTAACAAGTACGGATGAGCACTGTGTTACTTATAACTATATTGATGGTGCATTTGGTGGTGGATTCTTGAATTCTTACAACCCTGCAGAAGATAACCAAACAGTTAAATTCTGTGATGGTGTGGAAATTTCAGGTTTGACTGGTACAGACTTGAGCTGTTACCAATTGATTTTCTACCGTCCTGAGCCTACTTTGGTTGCAACAGGTGTACAATCTACTGCATTGTCTTATGATGTTGTTTATATTGACTCTAGAGGATTCCCTGTTACTACGGATGTTGAAAACTTGGTTTACATGAACCTTTATGGTACAATTGACGATGATTTCACACCAAATGGTAACAGCGACGATCTTTACTATGGTTTCAACGGTACAACAGTATTCCGTTTAGACGGTAGTGCTCAAAGTAATGTTCCTGGTTTTGGTGCGTTGGATTTACGTAATCCTGCAACAAGAGCTAAAATCGAGTTCATCTCTGCTCCAACTGAATTCTATACATTGCCTAATCCATCGGATAACGCATTGAATAACACTATTCCTAACTATAATGGTCCATGTGGTACTCCATTCTCTCCAATTGATGTGAATGCAGATTGTGCTCCTGGTTTCATTGACCCAGATGGTACTCCTGTAAGCTCATTAGCTGGTGGTATCTACTTGGATATCAACGGAGATGGTTTGGTTACTGTTGGAACAGACTTATTGTTGTTCAAAGACAGAGATGGTGGTTTTGACTACGATCCAGGTGAACAAACTACAGGTACTGACGGATGTGTTACTACTGATGACGTATTCCCATGGGAGCGTGATACAGAGTGTGCAAATGACGGAACAGGTCGCTTGACTTCTGGTGATGCATTTACTAACAGAGGACGTTCTAACGTTGGTTCTCGTTGGTTCCCAATATTGGATATTGATGAAAACGTTTCTGGTGTTGGTCTTTACAACAAATGTAATGACGTTGGTCCTATCACTGACGACCTACCAGGTGAAACTCTTGAGTTCTTGAGTTGGGGTGAGCAATTGTGTGTTCAAAACCAAGCTGACTTTACAGAAGCTGGTCCATTCGAGCAACAATTCTCTGAAATCATTGACAGTTTGGATAATTCATTCGGTGACTTGCGTTCATTGCAGTTAATGAGCTGTGATCAACTTCCTGCAAGTTTGACTTCTGGTTGTTCTAGTTGTGATGATCCAGGTTCTACTGTATGGGTAACTGTATTCAACGGTGGTGCTATCAAGATTCCTGTATGTCCTGCTGAGACTGCTGTTGGTGCTAATCAATTCTCTAACTCTTTCGGTTACTACAACTGTCAGTTAGACGAAGATGTATCTGAAGCTGCACCTTGTACTGTTGAGGTGACTATTAGCGATGAAGATTTACCTGATAACTATATCATTACTGACTTCTTGGTACAAGCTTATGCAGGTCCTGCTGAAGATTCTAATGGGAACGCAACTCAAGGATTCGTATTCCAATATGAATTGGGTGATAGAACTGGTTGTTTCTACGATGAAGGTGACAGAGGCTGTCAGTCAAGCGGTTGTGGTATTAGCCCAGGTCGTGTAAACTGTATTCCTGGTCAATCTGCTTTGGGTAACACTATTGATCTTGCTACTGGTGCAAGTGTGAATGGTTTCACATTGCAAGATGCTGTTGGTAATAGAAATGGTCCATTAGGTTGTGACTTTGCTTTTGAAACGTATGCTACTAAAGTAGCTGAGAGAACTTACTACTTAGACATTGCAGCTTCGGTTGGTCAAGTATTGAACTTCCCTGTAATTCCAAGTGGTGCTGATTCTTGTTATTCAATTACGCAAGACGGAAGATTCTCTGCTACTTTGGCTATTGCTATTAACTACGAACAATGCCACTATGTGGGTGATTTCAGTAGTTCTGACAATACAGTTAATGGAAACATTGACTTGAATCTTGACAATGTACAAGGTGTTGCTCCTGACGGTGAAGTACCTGTTGATCCTTACAATACACTTGACCCAAGTGGCTTGCAAGATTTCTCACCAATTTTGGTGACTTATGACATTCCTAATGCTAATGTTGGCGATGCAGACGAAGGAACAGATGATGTTTCTTGTATTGACAACAATACAGATGAAGACCAAAGAGATCAATTAATCAACATTATCTACTCTGATCCTGCTGAGTTAGTTGATGGTGCTTTGACTGTATGTTCTACTAGCGGTGCTGTAAACTTAGTGAACTTGTTGGCTCCTGGTACGCCTGCTTCTGGTGCATTTACAACAGATGCTGCTGCTGGTACTTTGACAAGTAACTTCTCATTCAATCCTGCTGTTGCTGGTGCTGGTTCTTGGACTGTAACATATACTACTAACTTTAACAGTGCTTGTGAAATCTCTGATCAAGTTACTATTAACGTTGTAGAAGTAGCTGTTACTGCTCCTGCTACTGTTTGTTCTACAGATGCTCCTGTTGCTTTGAGTGCAAACGTAGATGGTACTTTTGCTGGTGCTGGTGTAGTTGCTGTGGAAGGCGGTTTCGTCTTTGACCCTGCTGCTGCTGGTGCTGGAACTTCAGTTGTTACTTTCACTACGGCTGATTGCTCTGGTAGTTCTAATACAAGCATTACAGTACTTGCATCTCCAAGTGCAGGTTTCTTTGTACCAAGTCAAGCTTGTATGGCTGATGGTGATATTGTATTCCAATTGAACCCAGGTACTGCAGAAGGTGGTACATTCGCTGTAAACGGAACAGATATTGAAGGTAATGTTTGGACTCCTGCTACTGCTGGTTATGTTTCTGTAACATACACAGTAACTGCTGCTAACGGTTGTACAACTGTTGAAGAGAACTTTACAAATGTATTTGATGTATTCAATCCTACATGGACACATGAAGGTGGATTTACAGTATGTGAAAATGACTTGCCATTGACCTTGACTGTTGAACAAACAGGTGGTACATGGACATCTGACATTAACTCAACTGTAACAGTTGAAGAACAAGAAATTACTGAAGAAGTAGCTGATAGCAACTTTGTATTTACTATTGATGGTGCTACTGGTGATACTTTGAATGTTGATACGATTGTAACTTTTGAAACAGTAGTAATTGGTACTGTTGAAGTAGTTACTTTCGATGCTGACATCGAAGATACTGATCATGGTTCATTCAGCGTAACTTACGAAGGTGGTGGTGCTAACTGCGGTCAAGCACAAACTCACGTAATCAACGTATACAATGTTCCTGAAGCTCCTCAGGTAACTCCAACTGTTGCTTCTATCTGTGACGGTGACGATGCTCCTGTATTAGAGTTGACTGGTAACCCATCTTACTGTAACTGTCCTGTTACTTTCCATGTATATGATGGAGACGGTAACTTGGTTTATGATGGAGAAACTTTGAATGAAGATGTATTTGATACTGGTAGCGTTATTGACGGTCCTGGTGACTATACTTTCTCTGTTGTAACTGTAAACAAAGTATGTGAAAGTGATGCAGTAGAGGTTAACCTTACTGTAAATGAATCTCCTGAATATGACTTCTTAGTAGGTTGTACAGATCCTGCAACTGGTGAAGCTGGTATTGAAATTACAAATGTAACGACCGTAGGTCCTTACAGTGTATCTATCAATGGCAGTGAGTTCTTTGCTTTCGTTCCTGACCAATCATTGAACGTATTATTGGGTGGAGAAATCAACACAGTTGTTGTTCAAGATGGTAATGGTTGTACATCTGCACCAATGGAAATTTCTGTTGATGAAGCAGTAAGCTTTGATGCTGTATCTGATTGTCCTGATGCTGATGGCAACTCAACTGTAACGGTTGTTCCTGCTGGCGGTACTGGTCCTTACCAAGTATCTGTGAATGGTGGTGCTTATGGTGACTTTGACGAATTGACAGTAGCTGTTGATGGTGATGCTATCATCCGAGTGAAAGATTCTAAAGGTTGTGAGTCTGAAAGTAGATTGGTTTCTACAAGTGCTCCTGTAACATTCACTGCTTCTGCAAGCTGTCCTGACGAAAATGGTCAATCTACCATTACTATTAGTCCTGTTAATCCAAATGACACTTACGTAGTAACTGTTGGTGACATTGATTTGGACGAAGGTGTATTGGAATTCCAAGCTGGTGGAGACGTAACAGTTGTTGTTACTTCTACTACTACAGGTTGTGCTTCTGCTCCATTCGTTGTTGAAGTACCTGCTGCTGCAACATTGGGTGTGACTGTAGGATGTCCTGCGGTAGATAACATCACTGGTGTATCTTTCACTACTGTTTCTTTTGATGTAGATGGTCTTTCTACTGTATTCATTGACGGTACTGCTATCGTTGGTACTTCTGCAAGCTTAACTGCAGGTACTTATGAAGTTGTTGCTGTAAATGCTGACGGTTGTGAGTCTGCTCCTCAAACAGTTGAGATTGTAGATAATGTTGAAATTTCATTGATTGGTGCTTCTAGCCAAACAATTGTATGTGGTGAAGGTAACATCATCTTAGCTCCAACAGGTGCTGGTGACGGTGCTACTTACAACTACTACTTGGATTCTGACGGTACTATTCCTGCTAATCCTGCTTCTGGTGATGTTTACGTAAATGGTGAAGTTACTGGAGCGAGAATTATTTACATCATCGCTACTACTGCTGATGGTTGTGAGTCTGCTACATTAGCAGCTAGTACTTATCACTACGATGAGTTGGCAGTTGAAAACCTTGAAACAACTTGTAATGATTCTGATGGATCTTACACTGTAACATTTACCATCACTGGTGGTAACTTTGTTTACACTGTGAATGGTGCTTCTGCTCCTGAAAGCTTCACAAGTGCTCCAATCGCACAAGGTACTGGATACTCATTTGTAATTGATGACAATCCATTGCTTCCTTCTTGTGAGCCTTTGACTGTTTCTGGTGATGCTCCTGACTGTACAACTGTTTTGGTTGCTGTTGATGACTTTGGTAACACTTTACCTGGCCAGCCTGTAACGGTTAATATTTTGACCAATGACACTGGTTGTGCTCTATCTGTTGGTGGTATCTTAGTATCTCCTTCATGTGGTGACATCGTAGATATTGATCCTGATACAGGTAATGTTGTTTACGTTGCAGATGCTGACACTCAATGTACAGTTGATACATTCGTTTACGAAGTAATTGACTGTAATGGTAATGTTACTCAAGCAACTGTAACTATCTTTATCGAGCAAGGTGGAGAACTTATTGTACAGGTAGAAAGAGATTGTACAAATGCTGAGGAAACTGGTGTTTATACATTGAATGTTGCTATCCAAGGTGGTACAGCTCCATTTACTATCTCTGGTGCTATCAATGAAACTTTAGATGCTCCTGGTATTACATTTGCTATCATCACTGATGGTAATCCTTACGAAATTAGTGTAGTTGATGCCAATGGCGAAGATTTCTTCGAAGCTGGTGGTGAAATCGCTTGTACTAAATTGGCTGTTGATTTCATCGAATTCTACGGTGAAGTTCAAACAGAAGGTAACTTCCTTACTTGGATTACTGCAACTGAAGAAAACAACGACTTCTTTACAGTAGAACACTCTACTAACGGTCAAGATTTCGTTGCTATCGGTACAGTTGATGGTGCTGGTACTACTAATGAAGCTGCTATCTACGACTTCTTACACAGAAATGCTCCAAGTGGAATGAGCTACTACCGAATCAAAGCAGTTGCTTTTGACGGAGAAGCTACTTACACTAAAGTTATTAGCTTAGTAAGAGGTGAGCGTGTATTTGATATTGTAAGTGTTTACCCAATTCCTGTAAGCAGTGTTGTTAATATTAACTTCACTACTAAGGCAGAAGGTAGCTCTACTATCCAAATCCACAACGTAGCTGGTAAATTGATTACTACACAGGATGTAGATACACAAGGTGGTATTAACAAAGTATCATTGAATGTAGCTTCTTACCCTGTTGGTACATACTTCATCACTATCAAAAATGGTGAAGAAGTAGCTACTACTAAATTTGTTAAGGAGTAATCCTGATAAATGAATGACACATAAGTAGTTCCGATTTTTCGGAGCTACTTATTCTGAATAGAAAGCCTGCAATGCGTGAGTGTTGCAGGCTTTTTGTTTTTATAGACTTAGCATAAAAATTTGGGGTAATTTGAAAAAAACGATAACTTGGGAATCTTACGAGTGTATCATTAAAAACAAAAAAAATGGGCAGCGAAAAAGTTAAATTACCTACAAAAAAAGAGCTTCAAAATTTTGTGGCAAATATCTTAAAGGATGTACGTGCTTTGGAGAAGATGATTGAGGGAGACATGTTTGAAAAGGATCCGATAAGAATTGGGGCAGAACAAGAGATGTGCATAGTTAATCAAGATTGGAAGCCAGCAAAAGTGAATCAGGAATTATTGAAGAACATTAACCATGAACTATTTACCACAGAACTTGCTCAGTTTAATCTTGAAGCAAATGTAAATCCTTTGATTTTTACAGGTAATTGTCTAAGTCAAATGGACTCAGATATTCAAAAGATGGTTGATTTGGCTTCTATAGAAGCAGAAAAAATGGGGAATCACATTATCCTAACAGGAATTTTGCCTACTGTAAGCCGATTAGACTTATCTATGGATAGCATTACACCCATTGAACGATACAAAGCATTGATGTTTGCTATAAATGATTTAAGAGGAACAAAAGATTTGGAGTTGAATATCAGAGGGATAGACCATTTAATGGCAAAACACGATTCTCCCATGATGGAAGCGTGTAATACTGGTTTTCAAGTACATTTACAGGTAACGCCAGAAGATTTTGCTTCAAAGTACAATATTGCTCAAGCCATTGCAGGCCCTGCTCTTGCAATAGCTACCAACGCCCCTATGTTGTTCGGTAAACGGCTTTGGCATGAAACTCGCATTGCATTGTTTCAGCAAGCAGTAGATACTCGAATTAGTGGGCGACATTTGCGTAACAAAAGCGCAAGAGTTATGTTTGGAAATCAATGGGTTAAAGACTCGATATTGGAAATTTACAAGGAGGATATTATGAGGTTTCGGGTACTATTGGGAAGTTCGCTCGAAACACCTGATCCTTTATTGGAGTTAGAACAAGGAAAAATACCAAGTTTGGATTCGTTATTAGTACACAATTCTACTGTCTATCGCTGGAATCGTCCTTGTTATGGTGTTGCAAACGGTGTACCTCATCTACGAATAGAAAATAGAGTTTTGCCTTCTGGTCCTACTGTAAGGGATGAAATGGCAAATGCGGCTCTTTGGTTGGGCTTGATGAATGGATTTGATGACCAATATAAGGATATTACAAAAGTGATGGACTTCGATGATGCCCAAGCCAATTTTTTATTAGCTTGTAGAAGCAGTATGAATTCCAAATTCAATTGGGTAGGATTAGATAAACCTATCAATGCCTCAGAATTATTAGTCAAAGAGTTGATTCCCATCGCAAGAGAAGGTTTACAAAAAGCAAATGTGGATAAGACGGATATTGACGCCTATTTGGGGGTTATTGAAGAAAGGGCAGAATCAAGCCTTAATGGTTCTTATTGGATGTTAAAATCCTATGCAAAATTAACCAAACAAGTATCTACAAAAGAGGCAATTACTGCAATAACTGCTTCTATGCATAGCCAACAACAAACAAAAGAACCTGTTCATACATGGAGATTAGCAGATGAAACAGACTTGAATGGCTGGGAACCTCACTCTTTTTTGGTGGAAGATTTTATGGAAACAGATTTGATTACTGTTCAGGAAGAGGATGTGTTTGAACTAGTAGGAGACATCATGAATTGGGGAAAGCTTAGATATGTTCCTGTTGAAGATAAAAAAGGCGACTTGGTAGGACTGATGACCTCACGTATTTTGAGGCGGTATTTATTAAATTGTTACCGCAACAATGAAAAGAGTAGTACACAGCGTTCGGCCCTAGTTAAGGAGTTGATGATAAAAAATCCATTTACCATAAAACCGACTGAGCCCATTAGTAAGGCGCTAGAAATTATGAATGAAAATGGAATTGGTTGTCTCCCCGTGGTTCAAGATGGACAATTGATGGGAATCATAACCGAACAGGACTATCACAAAGTAATTGGACGCTTGACATACAAACATTTCAAAGTGAAGAGTAAAAAAGAACAAAAATAGACCGAATGAGAAATACTGGGATAGGCCTTGTTGATGAGGCCGAAGAGAAGAGAGAGGACTCAGACTCTACTAAGGATTATAAACGAATCATTGGGAGTTATACTCAATCTAAAAAAGGTCCTCTCTTAATTATATCAGGAGCAATTCATGGAAATGAGCCTGCTGGCGTGAAAGCACTTCAAGTCGTATTGACCCAATTGAAGGAATGGAATATACCTATCAAAGGGCAGCTTATTGGGCTGATAGGTAACCTACAAGCTTTTTCTAAGCACAAAAGATACCTTTCACAGGATTTGAATAGACAGTGGAAGCCAGGGAATGTACTTCGCATCAAACGAACACCAAAGAAACAGCTAAAGGATGAGGATATTGAGCAGAAAGAGCTGATTGAGTTTTTTGAAGGGATTTTGGAGAAGAGGAAGTTTCAAAATAATAGTAGAGTAGTATTGTTAGACTTACATACAACTTCTGCGGATGGAGTTGCTTATTCGATAGTGACTTCAATGGGAAAGAGTCGAACAATAGCCGAAAGTTTGGGGGTGCCTGCTATTATGGGCTTTGACAAAGCGATATCAGGCACAACACTCAATTATTTTAGTGACTTAGGCTTAGAGTCGTTTTGTTTTGAGGCGGGGCAACATGATGCCGAAAGCTCAATAACAAGAACCGTTTCGGCTATTTGGCAAGTATTAGTAGCGTTAGGATGTATTGAAGCAGCTAAAGTTCCTTTTTTTAGTAATCACAAGGGATTGCTGCACGAATTGGGAGAAGGTCTGCCTCGTACTATTCAATACAAGTACCGTCATGCGATTCAGCCAGAAGATTGTTTCAAAATGATAGAAGGGTTCGATAATTTTCAATCAGTGGAAAAAGGGCAGTTGTTGGCGTATGACAAGGGAGGTGAAATACGTGCACCCTTTAGCGGAATCATGCTAATGCCTCTCTATCAAGCACAAGGAAAAGATGGATTTTTCATTGCAGAAGAGTTGGGAGAACGTTGATAGTTGTATTTTGGTGCTTGAGTGTTCAAAACACCTAAATACAATTATCAACGCAACCACCCAAACACAATTACTTGTAAAGAATTTTCATCTTAGGATTGAAGTTGTAGCATCCCCTTGATACACGTTTGAACAAAAGGCGATTGTAAGGAGCATCTCTATCTACTTCATTTTTTGCCAAAATAGAATTTACATACTGTCGTTTGCGGCGATACTCAGGAAGAATACTTTCAGGCATATCTTCAATCAAAACCATAAAATCGTCCATTTTCATACCCCTCAAACTTGGCAAATGATTCATGTTTACGATGTCATCCATCACTGCCTTCATATAGTTCACCAAGAAATACTCCATTGAAGTCTTGTTGATTTTGATGATTTTGTCCTCAGTTTGAACTTTTAGGTAAGGAGTGACAAGTTGAGGATAGATTTTTCTCAAATCTTTTTCCTCCAATTTTTCACTATCATACGAACGTATCACCAATTGAAGGGCAGTCAAACCTTCCTTATTGACCTTTGTTTTGTCTATTTCCTGCTCCAAGGCAAAATTCAGAGAGCGAATACTTCCATATTTAGCTGCTGCCATCAATACAGTTTCACCTTCGATGGTGGTAAAGCCTACTCCATACTTTTCTACCATGCGCCTTACATCATTGAAGTAATCGCTTTTGATGACTTTGTCAAATCGGCGGCGGTCATTCGCAAAAGTGTTCAAGAGTTTTTTGGCTTCCTTCAAGCCCACCCTTTCGAGCTGCTCCAAAATCTCAAAGTCCATTCGGTCTTTGGCATACGCAAAGAGTTTCTTTTGTGCGCCACTGCTAAAATGAGGCGCATAGCCCATTCGCTTCCATTCTTCGACCTCTTCAGGACTCACAAATTCGATTCCCTTGACCTTCGCCCTAATTCGCTGTGCCTGTTCGTGTTTACCCTGCAATTCCAGCCTTCGAGCCTCTGCCAACCATTCATCGGCATCTGATTTTTGCTCCTCCAGAGCAACTTTCTCCTGTACCTGTGTCACCCCCAAAAGCGTCAAAATTTTGTGTTTTTGGGATTTTTCAATGACATAGATATTTTTCACACCTCTCGTAAAAGCGACATACAACGAGTTGATATAAAACTTATAAGCCTCCAATTCTTTGTTGGTCTTGTCCTTTGCTCGACCAAACTGCATGTTTTCGTCCAACAAATCTTTGTCCGTCACTCCGTCCGTAATGTGCCGAAATTCCTTCTCGTAGTTGGAAATAAAATTGTAGAGAATGATGTTTTCATACTCCAATCCTTTTGCTTCTTGAATCGAAAAAAGGAGAGGCGTATTGAAGTATTTGCTCACCGTCGACTTTTCGTCATTGTTCATCACCAACACCGCAAATTTTGCAGAACCCTGTGTCTTGCTGTTCAGTTCTTTTTTGATAGCATCGCTTTCTTTGTAAAAATTGATTTCACCTGCTGTTTCCGAAACAGTATCAATCAAATAGGTACTTTCTTTGTCAATCGAACCAAACCGAGCGTTTTTTATCTTCAACAAATTGTTGGATAAGGTGGTGATTTTTTGAGAATTGCGGTAGTTGGTCTTCAATATTCGGATAAGCGTTCCCTTCAAACTGCTCTGAAAGAACATGGTCTTCAATTGTGACCAAGAAAAGAAATTGGGATGCACAATCTGATTGGAGTCACCACTTAATATAAAATTAGTGGCTTGATTTTTCAAAGATTGCAGCATGAGCTTCAATTGAACATTCGTGAAATCTTGCACCTCATCTACGACCAAAAAGTCATATTTGGATTCTACTTTCTGCAAATGCTCATAAGCTACAATATTGGAATCGTAATATCTCCCTTCCTGCAAATAGGCTAAATATTTCTCAAAAACATCGTAAACTTTTGGGCGTTCTTTGTCCAAAAAAATGGATTGACGCACACCCAAATTGAGGTAATCTTCTCGGCTCAAATAGGGTTTGTCGACAATAGAGCCTGTCAATACGCCTTTGAATTCTTCAAACAACTTGTAGCTTTCCTTTATTTTAACCGCTTGTTTGTAGCGATTGTACCAACGTTCAAAATCCTTGAAGGTGATTTCTTTGCCTTTTGGCAACTGAATGCTTTCTAAATATTCTCGAAAAGACAGAAAATCAACATCTTGTTTTTCGTTTTCGTAGTTATTGGAGTAGTAGATGTTTTGAGAATTTTCGACCAGATAAGGTGAGAGCGACATATAGGCGATGTTGCCCTTGAGGTATTTCATTTTTTCGAGCGTCAATGCCGTCTTACCACTTCCCGCCGAGCCTATGATAATCAATGGAGTAGGCAAAGTAAAAATGGCTTGCTGCTCACCATCCAACGAAATGATTTTGTCCAAAACGTGAAAGCTATTGTATTGACGGTTGATATAGACCATCTTCTTGACATCCTCACTTTCGATACTGACCAAATTAGGAACAGGTTGAAATTGTTCTTCCTTTACTTCTGCACCTCTCAAAAATTTGGATTTGTCATAAGCATGATTGTGAATGACCTCCAACAGCAAAAGGTAGGTTTCGTCTTGGTATTGAGCGAATTTGAAGAGCAGGCGGTTGGTGTGATCTAATTTGGCTCGGTAAAAATCGGTATTGGGCATTTTCTTCACTTCTGCCGATTTGAAGTCACCTTTCTGCAAAAACTTTTCTACTCGTTTGAATTGTTGTTTTACGCCCTTGGTATCCAATTCATTGTAGTACAATATCTTCAAATCGCTCATTTTCTTTCTTTTGTGTTTATATTGATAACGGTGTTTGGAGTAATGATTGTGCTTTGAAATTATGCAAAAATAGTAAGTTTTGCATAAATAAACCCAAAATTCTGCAAGTACCAAAAACCTCAATATTCTTCAATACTTAATTGGATTGAATCAGTTTTGCCTTATAAATTAAATCCCAAATCAGATATCGCTAATCGTAAATCTTACATCCACAAGTGTCAATATGAAGGATTGAAACCTTATACTATGTTGTACCAGTAGAACACCTCAATTCTTCAAGAAAAGCAATACTTAAATACCCAAACCCAATTATCAACACCTAAGCTAAACATCCGTAAACAAATCCAACATCTGACCAGGAGGAGTTTTTCCTAAATGTGTATAAGCCAAAGGAGTCACCTCTCGACCCCTTGGAGTACGTTTGATATAGCCCTCTTGCACCAAAAAAGGCTCGTAAACTTCTTCAATCGTACCAAATTCCTCACCCACCGACATCGCAATGGTTTTGATGCCCACAGGACCACCTCTGAACTTTTCGATGATAGTCGAAAGAATGCGATTGTCCATTTCGTCTAAGCCCTTTTCGTCGACATTAAGCGCATTCAAACCATATTTGGCAATCTCCAAATCTACCGTTCCATTCCCTTTGATTTGGGCAAAATCACGCACTCGACGAAGCAAAGCGTTGGCAATACGAGGCGTTCCCCGACTTCTTCGAGCAATTTCATAAGCGCCATCTTCTGTAATTGGAGTTCGTAAGATAGAGGAAGAACGTTTGATGATGCCTTTGAGGGTTTCGGCATCGTAGTATTCCATGCGGAAAGTGATTCCAAATCTGGAGCGCATAGGAGAGGAGAGAAGCCCCGAGCGAGTCGTTGCACCAATGAGCGTAAAAGGATTCAACCCCAACTGTATAGAACGGGCACTGGGTCCACTGTCTATCATAATGTCAATCGTGAAATCCTCCATTGCAGCATAGAGATATTCCTCAATGGTGATGCTCAAACGGTGAATTTCGTCAATAAACAAGACATCGTTTTCTTCCAAGTTGGTGAGCAGACCAGCTAAGTCACCGGGTTTTTCGAGTACTGGACCAGAGGTGATTTTGATGCCTACGCCCAATTCGTTGGCAATGATGTGAGAAAGCGTTGTTTTTCCCAAACCAGGAGGTCCATGAAGCAATACATGGTCCAAAGCTTCCCCTCGAAGTTTGGCGGCTTGAATAAAGATTTGAAGGTTTTCGATGATGTGAGGCTGTCCCGTAAAGTCACCTAAGGATTGCGGGCGAAGCGTTCTTTCAATCAATTCATCCTGTGGACTCAAATGTTCGTCATCTGCATTGAGTAACTCGTTTCGCATAGAATTTTACTTTTTGCTAAAATAAGGCATAAAATGCGAAAAAACATGGATTTTGAAGGAATAGTTCTAAACAGGACGATTTCCAATATCCTTTCGATAATAGGCATCTTCGAATTGGACTTTTTCGACCTCTCTATAAGTAGCTTCAATTGCCGACTTCAAATCGCTTCCTTGCCCTACGATATTCAACACTCGACCACCATTCGTCAAAATTTCACCATTCTCGCCCCTCTTTGTACCTGCATGAAAAATAAGAGCCTTGTCGCCAATTTGGTCAAAGCCAGTAATTTCATTCCCTTTTTCGTATTTTTTTGGATACCCGCCAGCCGTCAATACCACATCCACAAAATAGCCATCTGCCAATTCCAAAGGGAAATCCGCTAAACTGCCATCGAAACAAGCCTTCACCAATTGAAGCAGGTCGCTTTTCATTGAAGGAAGCAAAACCTCCGTTTCAGGGTCACCAAATCGAGCATTGTACTCCAATAATTTTGGACCTTCGGCAGTCATCATCAAACCAAAATAAATCACTCCCTTATAGTCCAAGTTTTCGGCTTCAATACCATCCATCGTTGGCAAAACTACCTCGTTGATAATATCGTGCAACATTGGCGCATCACACCAGGGTACAGGACAGAATGCACCCATGCCGCCAGTATTCGGTCCTTTGTCACCATCTAAGAGCTGTTTGTGATCTTGTGAGGGATGAAGCAATTTGGTTGTTTTGCCGTCTGTAAAACCGATAATAGAGATTTCTTGCCCAATGAGTTTGGTTTCTATCAAGAATTCCGCATCCTTGCCATAGTTTGTGTGAAGTTCAGCCAAAGATTGAAGGGCTTCTTCCACGTTGTCGCATACATATACGCCCTTTCCACCTGCCAAACCATCGTATTTGATGACCAGGTCACCATCCAATTCTTCGATTTTTTTGTACGCAGCTTCAAGGCTTTCAAAGACCCAAAAATCAGCCGTTGAAACCCCATATTTTTGCATAAACTGCTTCGACCAAATCTTTGAGCCTTCCATCTTTGCAGCTTTCTGCGTGGGACCGAATACCTTGATAGAGCTATTTTGTTTTTTGAAGTAATCCACAATGCCACTTACCAAAGGTGCTTCTGGACCAACAAAAACAAGTTCTATGTTTTCCTTTACACAAAATTCGTTTATGGCTGTAAAATCTTGAAGGTCAATTTTTACATTGTTTTTTGTTCCTCCATTGCCAGGAACGACAAATACCTGTTCGACATCTTTGCTTTGCGAAAATTTCCATTCTAAGGCGTGTTCACGACCGCCTGAGCCGAGTATTGCTATATTCATTATTTAAGGGTCTATGATTTCAATAAAACCTTTGTCAATCAATATCGTTATGTATTCTTCTTCTGACAAAGGGCATTTAGCCAAATCCATGAATTGTTGTTTAGTTAATTTGCACTGGAATGACATCTGTTTTATTAAATAGTCGTTGAGGTCTTTTTTGCTACCATGACTTACTTTGGTATGTGTAATTAATTGACCATTGTAATAGAATTCTAAGTATTTGTGGTCAACGCTTTTGACAGTTGAATCTACAAAACCTTTCTTTTTTAAATTTCGATAAGTGCGAGAGGAATCTAAAACAGCCATTATTGAGCGTTTATTACCAGGTAGTTAAGTATGTTTTTTATTGCTTGAAGGCGTTTTGATAATTTTTCGTTGGGAAGTTCATTGTATCTTTTATAGATAAAATCAAATTCTTGAGCAAAAGAAGAAATGGTTTCTTCAACTGTTAAACCAGTACCCATAATGTCAAGTATTTCGGATTGGATAATATAATAATCATCTTCTTTTGCATACAGACACCTCAAAGGATAATTTAAATTGTAGGTAGTGTTATTACAAACAATTTTTTGTGTGACATAGTCTAATGTTAATTCTACCATTATATTTTGCTTTATAATGAATAACCTACTGCAATAGGTTTATGTTCAAATAATCCCTTCCTTCTTCAATTCCCTTCTAAGTTGCTGCAAAGCATCTCCATTTTCATCCCACTTCAATGATTCACCTGTCAAAGTCTCATAAATATGTTGGTAACGAAGAATTGCCTCTGCTACTACTTCATTTGATAGCGTATTGGGTAGATTACCATCTGTTGTTTTGTTTGCCAACATCCATTGACGCACGAATTCCTTGTCGATTTGAGCCGCCTTTGCAGGAGCCTTCTCATAATCTTTGGCACTCCAAAAACGAGAGGAATCGGGTGTATGGATTTCATCAATCAAAATCAATTTACCATCTAACAAACCAAACTCATATTTGGTGTCCACCAAAATATAACCTCGTTCGGCCATCACCTTTGAGCCAAAGTCATAGAGTGCCAATGCCTTCTCAGACATTTTTTTGTAGAGTTCGGCAGTCGTCCAACCTTCCGCAACTATTTCGTCAGGAGTAATCGGCCTATCGTTCTTTTCCTTAGTCGTTGGAGTCAAAATGGGTTGAGGAAAGGCTGCATTCCTAGTCAAGTTATTGGGCACTTTTGCGCCAGAAAACGTGCGCTCTCCTTGCTCATATCCTCTCCAAACACTGCCACAAATATAGCCACGAACCACCATTTCTACACGAATTGGCACGGCTTCCTTGACTAACATCGCATTCGTGCCAATCATTTTAATTACATGATTGTCAGTGATATGTCGAGTGTTTTCAAACCACCAATTTGCAATGCCGTTTAGAACTGCTCCTTTTGAAGGAATCGGGTTCTTCAGATTACTGTCAAAAGCGGAAATTCTATCACTCACAACAATCAATCTTTGTTTATCATTTACTCGAAAGCTGTCTCTTACTTTGCCTCGGTGAATTTTTTCTAATTCGGGAATATCGAAATCATATAGGTAATTCATATTGGAAATATCCCTTTTTTTTGTTAACTTTGGAAAAATGTAAAATTAGAACTTTCTTTAGATTCAGGTGTACCAACTGATGTTATAAATGCTATTTCTTCAAAAAAATAGCATTGTAGGAGGTTGTGTTAAAATTAAGACAAAACCAGTTCATCAGAAAACTTAATCTTTGAAATGTTCGTTATTACATCGAAAGCAACCTTAGTTCTTTAATTATCATCAAAATTTAATCCCTAATATGGTTACAGAAGCTTTTTATTCAAAGCAAGCTATTCTTACCCAAACACACTCATTATTTGTCAAACATGGCATATATACCCTTACCATAGATGATATCAGCAAACAAATCAACATTCCGACTAGTGAGATTCACAAATACTTCACGAGCAAAGACCAACTCGTAGAAGAGAGTCTTCACAACTTATTTACAGAGATTAAACGAGAAGATGAATTTATCAAGGAGTTTTATATGAATCCGCTTGACAAACTAGTCTATAGCGCATACAATCTTATGTGTCAGTTATTTAAGTTTGGGTCTGATTTTTTCTACGATTTGAAACGACACTTTCCTAACATTTTTAGAGAATACCGACAATTTGTCAAACAACACTTTTTTGCAGAGCAAGAAAAGTTTATTGAAGAGAGCAAAAACAAAGGGCTTATTTTGTCTTCCATCAAAAGCAGTTTCATTTTTGAGCTGTTTTCTAAGTTGATGAATGCGCTTTTGTTCCAGAACAATGTCTCTAAGAAACAAAACTTCATAGAGCTATTCTACAACGCTATTATTTTGAAGATTCGCAATTTTTTGACCAGTACAGGTGAAGAAATCTTGAGTAAAAACAAAATTTCCTACCTCTTGGACAAAAAAGGATAGCCTATCTTCAAAAAAAGGATTTACCTTTTTCGCACTTTCCGTTTAACATAGGTATAAGACAAGTCAAAATATTAAATTCATTCTCTTCAAAATTCTACTTGCTTATTCTCAAACACTTATTGTGTTTGAAATACAATAAGTGTTTTGAATTTGCATTAGAGTCTTGAAGTTGTTTTGAATTTACCGAAGTTGTTGTATAAAATACATACCTATGTTTTATTCTTGCAGAATCTTATTGATACTAAGCTGTTTTGTGCTAACCCTTTGCAGCTATGCCCAACAAGAAGCTTATCACCGAGTCGAAATTCAGTTGTCTCAAGAGAAGGATATTCACACTCTGCAGCAATTAGGCTTGCCCCTAGATTGCGGTGGAGAATTGCATGAACATGAAAAAAATAGGAAGACTGCAATGTTCTACATTGCAGAACTTTCTGATAGCGAATTAGATTTGGTCAAAAAAGCGGGATTCAAAACCAAAGTGCTCCAAGCGGATGTTGCCGCTTTTTATGCCAAACGAATAGCAGCCGACCCAGTGAAAAGCGTAGCAGACTTCAGAAAAATGAAGAACGCTAATTGGGGCTTAGGAAAGGATGAACCTTTCTATGAGATTCCCGAACATTTTGAAATGGGAAGCATGGGCGGATATTTGACCTATGAAGAACTGCTCTTTCATCTCGACCAAATGCACGAATTGTATCCCAACCTCGTCAGCGCAAAAACACCTATCAACAGCGAACTTCTTACACACGAAAATCGTCCTTTGTATTGGCTCAAAATATCCGATTTTCCATATTTGGACGAATCACAAGAACCAGAAGTTTTATACACAGCCTTGCATCATGCTCGTGAACCTATTTCGGCTATGCAGCTGATTTACTTCATGTATTATCTGCTCGAAAACTACGACTCTGATTCCGAAATTCAGGATTTGGTCAATAGTCGAGAATTGTACTTTGTGCCATGTATCAATCCCGATGGCTATGTTTACAATCAATTCATCAATCCAGAAGGAGGAGGTTTGTGGCGCAAAAATCGAAAGATTCATGAAGATGGAAATGTTGGAGTAGATTTGAATCGAAATTATGGTTATGAATGGGGATACAGCGATACGGGGTCCTCGCCAAGCACTTTCTCCAATACCTATCGAGGAGAAGCCCCTTTTTCAGAACCCGAAACCCAATTGATGAAAGAGTTTTGTGAGGCACACGACTTCAAAATTGCGCTGAACTACCATGCGTATGGCGGTTATCTTATCTATCCTTGGGGTTATGCGCTATCTACTTACACCGAAGACCACGATTATTTTCAGCAAATGTGCCATCGTTCGGGTTGGCACAATAATTATATCTACGGCACTGTCCATGAAGCGCTCACTTATACGGCCAATGGAGATTCGGATGATTGGATGTACGGAGAACAAACGACTAAAAACAAGATTTTTGCAATTACTCCAGAAGTCGGAGAATCTACCGACAATTTTTGGCCAATACCAAGTAGAATCATTCCACTTTGTCAAGAAAACGTTTGGGCGAATCTGCAATATGCGTATATGGCGGGCAAATACGCTGTGGCAACAGATGCTTCCGAAAAAAATATACAGGATTTGGAAGGAACATTGAAGGTCAAGCTTCAAAGAATGGGATTAGAAGTTGACGGTACTTTTACCCTTCAAATACAACCCATTAGCTCCAATTTTACCATCACTTCCGCCCCCTTCAATAGCAGCAATTTAGAATTGTTGGCTACCGAAACATTTGCATTTGACTACGTGCTTTCGGCTGATATGCAAGACGAAGAGACCATTCAATATGTGATCTTGGTCAACAATGGCGATTTTACACTCTCGACCGATACGATTACCAAATGGTACAATGCTCCAGTTGAATTTGAAGATCCTGCCGAAAATCTCACCGAATGGTATAGCGAAGATTGGTATCGAACCAACCAAACAGCTTATAGTGGTGATTACAGCCTCACCGACTCACCCTATACCGACTACCAAAATTTTGACAGTACGACCATTGCTTTGCAGCAAGCGATTGACCTCAGCAATGCACTTGAAGCCAAATTGAGTTTTTGGGCAAAGTGGGACATTCAGCCACACCGAGACTTTGCACAGGTATTGGCTTCAAAAGACAATGGCGAAACATGGACCGCTCTTTGCGGCAATTTTACACAAGATGGCACACGCTATCAAGCTGAAAACGAACCAATTTATGATGGGAAACAAATGGAATGGGTGAGGGAAGAAATGGATTTGTCGGATTTTGCAGGAGAATCTGTATTGATTTGTTTTTTGCTGCAATCGAATGGCAATACCAAAGCAGATGGCTTTTATTTTGACGATTTCAAGGTAAGTTATCGGACTTCTTTGGTAGCAGATTTGAAGTTGGTTTTGGAAGGGGCGTACAATGCAAATACGGGTGAAATGAATACGTATTTGCGGGCTAAAAATCTTTTGCCTATTTCGCAACCCTTCAATGAATTTCCATGGCAATATGAGGGAACAGAAAGTATTAGCGATTTGACTTCAATGCCTTCAAATGTGGTGGATTGGATATTGGTTGAATTGAGGAGTGAAATAGATACGAGTTTGGCGGCACAAAAAGCTGCTTGGCTACTATCGGACGGTTCGGTGATGGATGTTTTGGGCAGAACAGGAGTATTGTTTGAAAATGTCGCTCCTAATGAGCCTTATTTCCTATTGGTCCGACACCGCAATCATTTGGACGTTTTAAGCTCCTCTGCAATAACCTTACCCAATACCTACGATTTCACCCTTTCTACAAATCAAGCCGCAGGAAGTGGACAATTGGCCGAAGTTTCGGAAAATGTGTACGCATTGAAGGTAGGAGATGTGGACGGCAATGGAATTGTTTCTATTCCAGATTTCAATGCTTATCAAGTACAACAATCGTTTTTGAATGAATATGTCGAAAGCGACCTAAGTATGGACGGTTTGGTAAGTGTGAAAGACTACAATACTTATCGGCTTCGTGCTTCGGAATTGGGGATTCCTATAGTGCGATACGAATAAGGGACAAATGAAAATGATTTGCCCCAAAACCTCGGGGAGAATCAAAATGAAAAATACTATTAACAACCCATTGTTTATAACAATAGAGTTGTAAGCTTATTTTTTTGCTTCCATCAAAATCGGCTTAATCAAACTCGTCCAAGCTGCATAGCCCTTTTCGTTCATGTGCAACATGTCTTCTACAAAAATGTCCTTCTTGGGCATTCCCTTTTCGTTCAACATCGGCACACTGACATCAATGTACTCCATATTGGGCTGTCCTGCAATGTAATCTGCAAATAATTTGTTGGCTTCGTCCATCTGATTCCACATTTCCCAACGAGCAATGGACGGCTTCATGCAGAGGTAAAAAAGCTTTGTATTGGGGAGTTTTTCTGTTATTTCATTGGTCAATTCTTGGAAGGTATCAAATGCCTGTTGAGGAGTCCGTCCTTCCGAAATATCATTTTCACCACAATACAACACTATAATTTCAGGCTCATAAGGGAAAATGATTTGGTCAGCATAATGCAGGACTTCAGGTAAAGTCGAACCTCCAAAACCTCGATTCAATACCGCCAATCCTTCCATATCTTCCTTCAATGTCAACCAAAATCGGATGCTCGAACTACCTACAAATAATATTTCACCTCTGTGAATACCTTGTTCTTGGTCTTCTTTTTTGAAGGCTGCAATGGCTTCATCAAAGCGATTGATATCAAAAGGAAGTTTTGAAGTAGAAGTAGAAGTTTCTATTGGTGGTGGAGCTGCTTCTTTGGTTGAAGAGGTGGTATTACAGCTTATTGCAGTGCAAATTATGAAGAGGAAAAGCAGTGTTTTTTGTTTCATATTAAGATTGTTTTTTAGTGTTTTTGATGATAGTAGACATAAAGGTTACAATCGCAAACGATATTCGGGTTGGCTAATTACTTTGTTGAATAAGCAGTCAAAACAACGCTCAATATATACAAATTGCCTCAATCAAGCCTAATATCAGAGTAAGAATAGAATGAAACGGCCATAATTAAAGCACAAAGGGAAATGATTATTTCATTCATGGTAAGTTCCATCTGACTTTCAAAAAATAAAAATAAACAGATGAAACATGATCTTTGTGGGAGATAAATGTCAAACAAACGTTTGGTAAATTTGTAAAAATGTAATTAACTCTGTTACTTTGTGAATATCGTTAGACAAAATAACATTTCAAATTATGCCTGTCCAAAAAGTCAGTTTAGAATTTATCATCAAGCAGTCCCTAAAAGTTTTCCGCAAAAAAGGCTATCACCATACTTCAATGGAAGATTTGGCAGATGCTTGTGGGTTGAAAAAAGGGAGTTTGTATCACTACTTCAAAGGGGAAAAAGGAGATGACAGCAACAAAGGGAAGTTGGGAATGATGAAGGCAGTTATCAAATACCTACACGATTACTACAAGAGGGAGGCTTTTGTCCATGCGTATGATAAAAAATTGGGAGCAGAACAGCGTTTGCGAATTTTGGGTAGCATTGCAGAAGAACACTATTTTGCTTCGGATAGCGGTTGTTTGTTTGGCAATTTGGCATTGGAGGCGGCGGGAAGTCACGGAGAATTGGAGGAGTTGGTGAAAGCTTTTTTTGTGGATTTCATCAATGCATTGAAGGTGATTTTTGAAGAAAAATTTGAACCCAAAAAAGCCTTGGAATATGCCGAACAGAGTTTGGCAGAAATTGAAGGGGCGGTGATGATGATGCGGGTTTTTGACAAACGGGATTACTTAATCAAGGCAAATCAGCAGATATTGAAGCGATTTCGAGGAAGGATTTAATAACAAATGTAAAGAAGAGTATAGTGAAGGAACAAAAAAAATAAGTCGAAATAACTGATTATTAGTTGTTTCGACTTATTTGCTTTATTAATTTGCCTGGTTATTGTTTGTAAAAAATAGGTTGAATTAGGTACAAAACTCCACCAATTAACAAAAACAAAGACAAAACAATCATCCCCCACTCTGATAAAGTAGGAATTGGAGGAGCACTTATTGTAATACTTTGAGTAGCCGTTTGAGTACAACCCCGCAATGCAGAATTTGCAGAAGTGCCTATTCCTTCTTGTCCATCATCTGCACCATTGAAGGTCATGACTACAGTATAGGTCCCTGGACCTAAGACCGATGGATCTATGCTTGTAGCAGGGTTGCCATCAATTGTAAAAGTTGGAGAACCATTGGCAGAACCTCCCAGTTGGTCTGTACCTCCCAATGTTATTGGGGCAGCATCAAACTCTATAGGAGCGGTTGGTAATACTGGATCAAATACAGGTTCGGGGTAGGAACAATGGTTACCAATAGAAAAAATTTGTCCAGGAATTTCTGTTACAAATTGCTGAATGACTATCGTATATCCTTCACCATCCAAATGTACAAAAGGGATTTCGTAGTGACCTGTGACGGTATTATAGACCATTTGTGTACCTATAGTAACAGGTACACCCGCTGGTGCTGTAACGTTGAAGGCATCTAGCACACCGAGAGTTCCACTAGCAATTCGAAAATCTAAGGTCTGGTCGACTATGGGACTGCCATTTGGTCCCGTAATAGCAACTAACTCACTAAAACCTCCATCGTCCCCTCCTGTTCCTGAGGGATAGGCAATAGTACTTGAGTTGTTCAAACATTCACAGGGGTCGTCTATATCATAAGAATCATCACCGTTTTTTTGAAGGTTTGTATTGGTGTTGAAATTGTAGATGTGATATTTGTCGGTAGGGCTGTTAGCCAACGAAGTAGAAGTGGTTAAGACTATAGCAGCTAAGAAAAGTGAGCAAATAAAACCGCGTAGAATTGATTTGTTGTAGTGTAGCATCATGAATTTAAGATTTATAAGATAAAAAATATGCAATAGCAAATTACATTATTTTTTTTAAAAAACAAGTAAACAGAGCTTGGCAGAAATTGAAGGTGCGATGATGATGATGCGGGTTTTTGACAAACGGGATTACCTCATCAAAACGAAACAGCAGATTTTGAAGAGATTTCGGAGAGGTTAATGCTTTAAGAAAGAAAGCGAATTGGGGATAGAAAATTTTCAAAATATAATTTTATAAATTCTGTCCAAAATGAACCATCTCCTACGTCTAAAAGGTTATATTATTTTTCACTAAATCATTTCTATGAAATTATCAGAAATAACGTATCAACGTCCAAACATGGACACACTCCAACAAACCCTTGAAAATCTTTGCACTCAATTTGAAAACGCTACGAATGTGGGAACACAATTGGAGGTCATGCATCAAGTCAATGAACTACAATTGGAGTTTTCTACTCTTGCAGCTTTGGCACGCATTCGTTACGACCTCAACAGCTTTGACACCTTTTATGAAGGAGAACGAGCCTTTTTTGGGAAGCAAACACCCGTATTCTTCAACTACATACATGGCTTTTATCGAGTGCTTCTAAAAACTCCCTTTCGCCACCTATTGGAGGAAAAACTGGGCAAACGCTTATTTCAAGTAGCTGAATTTTCTACTCAGCAAAACAATGAAACGAGTACGAATATAGACCAAGAACTCAATCGCTTGGAGGGAGAATACTTCAAAACGATTTCACAAGGAACGGTTACTTTTCAAGGCGAAAAATATCCTCTGAGAGGCTTGGGAAAATTCACCCAATCTAAAGACACTTTAATTCGAAAAGCGGCAAAAGATGCCCAGTTTGATTTTTGGGCCTCCAAAGAAAAAGAGTTTCACCAGACCTTTGATAAGATGGTGCAGCTTCGTGATAAAAGAGCGCAAGGGCTTGGTTTTAAAAGTTATGTAGAAGAATCTTATCACCATTGCGATTTTAATGGAGAGCAAGTTGCGACCTTCAATCAGGCAGTATTGAAGTATTTTGTTCCACTTAATCAGCGTTTGTACGAACGAAGATTGAAGCGAATGGAGGTAGACCAGGTATATTATTACGATTCGGTTAAGTACAAAAATGGCAACCCAAAACTGCGAGTAGAGAGAGCAGAACTGTGGGCCAATACACAAAAAATGTATACAGAACTTTCACCCGAAACGGATGTCTTTTGCCAATTCATGTTAGAAAATGAGCTGTTGGATACAGAAGTTCGAGAAGGAAAATGCCCAGGAACCTATGCCTCAGTCCTCCAAAAGTATGGAATGCCCTTTATTCTCGCCAATTTCACGGGAATAGCCCGAAATTTCAATTCTTTGGTACACGAAATGGGTCATGCTTTTCAGAAACGCCAAACGTATAAAGAGGGCATTCGTCAAATAGAATATTTGTACCCTCAAAGCGATGTTGCAGAAATACATGCAATAGCGATGGAATTGTTTACTTGGGATTGGTATTCACCGTTTTTCAAAGATGATACCGCTAAGTTTCAGTTTAGCAAAATCAGTGGAATGTTGAATTCTATTGTCTCCAACTGTTGTACCGAAGCGTTTCAACAGTTTATTTATCGAAATCCCAAAGCAAGCCCAACAGAACGAAATCAAAAATGGCTGGAATTGGAGAAAGTGTATTACCCCTATCATACGGAGCGGAGGCTATTTATGGCGACAACGCTTATCTAAGGCGGGGAAGTGATTGGCAAAGTAGTCCGCATATTATGTGTATGCCTTTTTATGCAGTAGATTATTCTTTGGCAAATCTTTGTGCAGTTCAGTTTTGGATGAAATCGAAAGAAAACAAAGAAGAGGCCTGGAAAGATTACCTTAGACTGTGTAAAGTCGGTGGAAAATATTCTTATTTTGAATCTCTTCAATTGGCAAATTTACGCTCCCCTTTTGAAGAAGAAGTGATACAACAAATTGCTGATTTTTTGGGTGATTGGCTGGAAAAGGTGGATGATAGTGGGTTTTAATCTTCAATCTGTATAATCCTCTGCAATTCTTCCTCACTCGGCAATGCCAACATATACTTCGACACAAACAACTGATTGTCTATGCCTCCCAAAGCATATTTCACTTTCGTATCGTGCTTGTGAGTACATAGAACAATGCCAATAGGAGGATTGTCGTCTGCTTGAACGATGTTTTCCTTGTAGTAGTTGAGGTAAAAATTCATCTGTCCAACGTCATTGTAGTGGAAAGCTCGCACCTTCAAGTCAATCAAAACGGCACATTCTACTGACAGCCTCCAAAATTTGTTTTCCGAAAACCAAGAGGATGTTTTTGTGTGGGAAATGAAAGGCGGAACGGTGAAGGGTCAAGCGCTGACTCCTCTCCACAAAAACGTGGCTTTGGCGGCAAAAGACGACCCTAAACTGTATGAATTGTTGGCTTTGGTGGAGGTGATTCGGCTGAATAGGGAGGAAGAACAGGATATTGCAATGGAAAAATTGAAGGAATTGATGATACTTTAAAAAGGTACAAACAGACTTTTCTACCTTCAAAAACGTTAGTTTTGCTTATATGAATCTTCAAAAAACCTCCAAAACAATTCTTTTCTTGCTTCTTTTGGTAAGCACCTTCTTGGGCTACCAATTGCAGTATCTAAAGTACAGCTACGATATAAAAGATTTTTTTCCTATCAATAGCGAAGACACCCAGTTTTTTGAAGATTTTCGCCATAATTTTGGCAGTGACGATGACTATATTTTGATAGGTATCCGCAATGAAAAAAGTATATTTCAACAGGATTTTTTGGAGCAAATAGAGCGTTTGACCCAACAAATAGAAGCTATCCCCAATATTGAAAGTATCCAATCCATCACCCATCTCAAAGAATTTCGTCGAAGTGCTTTTTACCACAAACTGTTAGAAGTTCCTTATCTGACCATTTCCGACCCCCAAACGTATGCCGAAGACAGCAGCCGAATTTACAACAATCCTCTATTGGTCGATTTTCTCGTATCGCAGGATGCAAAGTCGGTATTATTGTATCTCAAAAATACGGATTTATTGGATGACGTTAAATGCAGAGAGATTAAAGAAAATTTGGACCAAGCCTTAATGCAGTTTTCATTTGACGAATACCACATTGCAGGACGATGTACAGGGCAAACCGTATATATAGACCTAATTGAACGAGAAGTACGCCTATTTATCGGGCTTGCCATTTTAGTGATTATGATTCTATTGTGGTTTACCTATCAGAGCTTATTCGGTGTGATATTGCCTTTGTTAGTAGTGGCACTTACGGTTTTATGGACCATGGGAATAATGGTGCTAACAGGCAAATCTGTAGATTTGATTACCAATGTCATTCCCACTATATTAATGATTATTGGCATTGCAGATGTGATACATTTACTGAATCATTACCAATTCTTACAAGCCGAAAATCGAGCAAAACTACAACCTCTTCCTCCTTTCAACGTTCTCAAAAAAACAGTTAAAGAAGTAGGAACTGCCACTCTGCTCACTACTTTCACTACTGCAATTGGTTTTTTGACTCTTACTACCTCAAGCTTCAAACCATTGGTAGATTTGGGTTGGTACGCCACTGTTGGTCTGATGATTGCGTTGTTACTTACCTATACTTTAGTGCCAGCAGTATTGATACTCATTGAAGGAAAGAGAGAGATTTGGGTTCAATCACAAAACTCTATTTCAAGATTCAAATTTAGAGATAGGCTTAAATTGCAGAAATGTTTTGATTGGTCTATTAGACATCCCAAGCAAATTATGTTTTGGTCTGCTGTTATTGCTTCAATAGCTCTATGTGGAGCCACCCAAATAAAGGATAATAAGTATATTTTGGAAGGATTGAAGTATGACCATCCTCAGCAACAGGGGTTTGTTTTCTTTGAAGAAAATTTTGGAGGTGTGCGCTCTTTTGAATTGGCAATACAAACAAAAGATACCACCAAACGTATTTTTGATTTTGATGTACTGCAAGAAGTAGCCGTGGTAGATAGTTTTTTGAGGAATCAATATGGCATCAAAAATCTTGTATCACCAGTAGTGGCAGTAAAAGTCACCAATCAAATTTACCATCAAGGGAGAATGGATTATTACCAACTACCTCCTACACCTAAAGAAACACGTCAGATCGTAAAACGATTGGAGCAATATGCTGAAGAAGTTAACTTATATAAATTGGTGGATTCTTCGCAGAGTCTTTCACACATCAGTGGTAAAATTCCAGATTGGGGCAGTCATATTGTTCGGCAAAAAAATAGAAATTTAGAGCGTTTTGTTGCAGAAGAGTTGAAGGAGAGTAAGCTGAACTATAAAATCACAGGAACGGCACATTTGATGGACTTGAACAATAGTTTTTTAGCAGAAAATGTGTTGGTGGGATTGGGCATTGCGATTGTGATTATTGGATTGCTGTTTGGGTATCTATTGCAGTCCGTTAAAATGATTTTTTTGGTATTGATTCCCAATGTATTACCTTTATTGTTCATTGCAGGAATGATGGGTTTTGTAGGAATAGACTTAAAGATTTCGACAGCTATTATATTCATTATTTCCTTTGGAATTGCAGTAGATGATTCGATTCATTTTTTGAGTCGTTTTCGAAGAGAAATAAGGCAGCATCCGCTCAAGGAAGCCGTTAGACAAACCTATCTTCATACGGGTAAAGCGATTGTAGTCACATCGCTTATTTTGGCAGCAGGTTTTTTGACCCTTTGCAGTTCCGATTTTCTAAGTACATTCTACATCGGTTTGTTGATAGCCGTGACTTTGTTGGTGGCTTTATTGGCAGATTTGTTATTATTACCTGTACTTTTGGTATGGTTTTATGAGAAATGACCAATTTCGAGATGAATTGAAGAATAAATGATAAAATTTTCAACCATTATTCACAGCTTCAAATGCTTGACCTTGTTTTTAATATTCTGTCAAGTTACTATCTATGCCCAGCTCCCAACCCTTGGTGGTGGGGGAGGTGGTTTGGGGGGAATCGGTCAAGGTGGGGTAGGCAGCAGCGGCGGAGGAACGTCCCGACCCATATTGGAGAAAGACACACTCAATATTGACGGTCGCTACGATACAATTTTGTTTTCAACCAACCGCTACACCCTTCAATTGGAGAAAGTCGATACCAACATTACTCATTTGAATCGCTATCACCCTGCCCTGCAATATGGTAAATTTCCGTATGTCCACTTAGGAAATACAGGACAAGCCCATCAGCCATTGATATTTGAATACCAACGACAGATAGGTTTTCAGTTGGGTCTGAGGCAGTTCGATGCCTATTTATTGAAGCCCGAAGAAGTGCCTTATTACCATTCTCATTATCCCTATTCTCAAATTCAATACACAATCGGGCCGCAAGAAGAACAAAATTTTGGAATCGACTTTGCCCTGCATCCTGCCCAAACCTTCAATATCTTTTTGCGTTACCGAAGTAGCAATGCACCGGGGATTTACCAACGGCATCAGTCTATTTACCGCAATTTTGCAGGAAGCGTATGGTATCAACATCCCAAACAACGCTATCAAGTCATTGCTCACTATCTCTCCAACAATGGCACGATTCAGCAAAACGGAGGTGTAGCAGTAGATACAACGGTCACAAAATTGAATGAAGACAAACTGCTCTTACCCATTCGATTGTCTTCTGCTGAAAATAAGATAAATGAGCGAAATGTTTTTGTGCAGCAAACGATGGATTTTGGGAGAAGGGTGAAGCGAAAAGTGGTTGTTGATACCACTTCTATTAGTCGAATTCCAAAAGGCATTTTTATAGATAGTTCTGGTGTGTTGCCTCCAAAACCACCTTTAAACCGACCTCCAAAACCGCCGCTGCAAGATAGTACCGTTGTCACATTACCGAGAGATACCATTCCCGATAGCATCGCTGTTTTGCCACCTCCAAATGCACGTCAAGACAGTACACTGCGTCTGGCTCGTCCTTCCAAAAAGAAAACGAAAGTGGTCGAAACGTTTGTGCCCAGAGGAAGGGTAGGTTATGCACTAGCCTTGAAAAATAATTCGTATCTCTATGATGACCAGCAAAGTACTGACAATGCCGCAACTTATTACAATGATTTTTACTTGGGTGATGAAACCAATATCGAAAATCGCCCAGCCTTACTATACAATCCCCTTTCCCAAAAAACTATTCAAAATGAGGTGTTTTTGATGTGGATTGGCGATAAGCAAAAGGGCAGCACCAACATTGTCCGCAATGCAAGAATCGGCTTGCTCCATCAAAACACCCAACTGACACAAGCTTATCGAATTGACAGCCTCACCTACTATACTTCTGAAACGGCAGCAAGCACATTTGCAGCGAGGATAGATACGACTTACCGCTTCAATACGGGATTACTCAATTTTCAAATGGAAAACGATGTTCGAAAAAGTAATCGGCGGTTTAATTATTTGTTGAAAGCTCAATACGCCTTGTTTGGCTTCAATGCGGGAGACTTCAATGCTTCTGCAAGTATTGACTATCCAATTGCGTCGAAATTGGGAAGTTTAAGATTGAAGGCAAACATCAAAAGTTTGAGTCCCGATTTTGTTCAAAACCGTTGGTTTGGGCATTACTTCAATTGGGACAATGACTTCAAAAAAACGCAAAGTTTGCAGGTCGAAGCGACCTACGAACTTCCAAGATTGAAGTTGGAACTCAGCGCACGAACCCAAATTTTTGACCAATTAATTGTCACCAATACGCTTTCGCAACCCACACAATTGTCGACTGAATTGAGTGTGAGTCAATTTATTTTGAAGAAGGGATTTCGATTTCTTCGTAAGTTTCATTTTGACCATACTTCGGTTGTCCAACTTTCAAGTAGTGATTTTATTAATTTACCTACTTATACGACCTTCAACAGTTTGTATTATCAGGGCTATCTGTTTGGAGGTGCAGCACTTGCCAAAATCGGTTTAGACATACAGTACCACACTAACTATTTTGCCAATGGCTACAATCCTGCAACAGGACAATTTTTTCTTCAAAATCAACAAGAATTGGAGTTTTATCCCGTTGTAGATGCCTATATCAATGTAAAAATTCAAAGAGTTAGACTATTTTTAGCAATGCAACACCTCAATCAAGGATGGATACCAGGCTTCGACAATGGATATTTTGAAGCAGTACACCACCCAATGCAAGATAGAGCATTAAAGTTTGGAGTTCGGTGGATGTTTTTTGATTGATTATTTAAAAAAAAAGAGGTATATTGCTACTCTTTTTAATTCCTAAACACTAAAAATTTAATATCATGAGTGACGGCACACAATACTATGCAGTTGTCGAAGAATGTATTCAGAAATTGGGCATAGATCCAGCAACTACAAAAGGGCAGAAAGAAGGTCAATGGAACTTGACAAAAGGCTCTGTGAAAGTATATATTGATGTAATGTATATTGAAAGAGAAAAGCGACATTATTTTCAGGTATTGGCTCCTGTTATGCAGTTGCCTGCTTCCAATCGAGATAATTTGGCTTTGGAGTTATTGACACTGAACCATCAACTATACGGTGCAGCTTTTACCCTTTTCAACGAACATGTCTGTATCAAGGCAATTCGAGAATGTGACGGTTTGGATGCCAATGAAGCATTCGCAACTATTACTCGTGTGGGCAATTACGGAGATCATTACGATGATATTTTGAAGCAAAAATATCCAAATAATCGTCCGATTGGTTTTCATGCGGGATAATTTGGTGAATTAAATCATTGATTTTTTTCTACAATGAGAGGCTTTTGAAGTTTTTATACAAAGAACTTCAAAAGCCTCTTTTTTTTCGATAGACTATAATTTTGTCTTTTTTTCGTCATTTTTTAAACATTGGCCTGATAACCTCTATCTAACCAACATACTTTGGCATAAAATTCGCAACCACCTTGACTATACCTATACCCTAAAAATCCTGCGAATTATGATTGCACAACACACATCCAGAGCATTTTCCACAGCTCTACTTTTTACCCTTTTATTTGTTTCCACGTTTAGTTTTGCCTCCGATGATGAAGGAATTACTTTCTTTGATGGAAGCTTGTCGGAAGCGCAAATGATTGCAGCAGAAGAACAAAGACCCGTTTTTGTACAATTGTCTGCCGATTGGTGCTTACCTTGTCGTCAAATGGAGAAATACGTTTTTCCTTTGTCTTCAGTAGGTGAATTCTACAATGAAAATTTTATAAATATCAAATTAGATGCGGATTCACCCGACGGAATTGAGTTGAAAAGAAACTACGATGCTATGACTATTCCTGAATCTTTCTTTTTTGACTCCAATGGTCGCTTGATGCTTCGAGAAGGAGGCTTCAAAAGCGAACAACAAATATTGAGTTTGGGCAACAAAATCCTGAAAAAACATCCCAAACCCCGCAAGTCAAATAGGGTCGTCATTACTCCTAATACAAGAAACACAAGTAGCCCAAATACTTCAACAGACGACACCATTGAAGGAAAAATCTATACAGGAAATTCTTCCAATAGTAGCAGCTTATATGCCCACAAATCGGGTTTTGACCTCTTTTTGATGCGTCTAACGGGCAGCATCAAAAAACCTCACAACATGGAATGGGTCTATCACAACGCTGAAAATTTTGATAGCAAAGCCATGAACACCTTACTCCGCCAAAAAAATCGCTTCAATGACTACTATGGCGAGTCAACTATTAATCAACACATCAAGAGTATTTTATACACTAAATTGGCGATTGCTACGGGGGACAGAAACGAAGATTTGTATAAGGATATATTGAAGGTCGTACAGAAAGCAGATTTACCCGAATCTGATTTTTTGAAGATAGAACTACAATCGAGATATTTTGAGGGAGTTGGCGACGATGAAAGTTATGTGAAGGTAAACCGCCAATTTATGCGAAAATACAAAGGCAAAGATCCAGCAGTTTTTCACCGAAAAGCGTGGGAGGTTCACGACCATACCGACAAAAAGGCCGACTTATTGAAGGCGATTGACTGGCTCGAAAAATCGGTCGACCTCAATCCTCAGTTTTACAACCTCGAAACGCTTGCGAAATTCTACGACAAAGTAGGTAAAAAACGCAAAGCTCGAAAAGCGGCTGAGCGAGCGATTGAATATGCGAAAGTAGAGCAGAGGTCCTACAATCATTTGCTGGCAATAATAGATTAGCTACCAAAGAAATAATGGAATTTAACTGATAGTCAATGCGCTCAAAAATCAATTGGTTTTGAGCGCATTTTTTTTTGGGTATTGCCTAACCCTGTATAGTTTGAGCATCAAGTGAGTGGATTTCAAATTGGGAAGTTATTTTTTAACAGCTTTTGATTTGAAATTCATATCTTACCATTTTTCACTTATTGACCAATTTTTTTAAACTCAATAGAACATGAGTAAAAAAGGAAAACTCTACTTAATTCCCAATGTGTTGGGTGGCGAAGATGTGAGCATTATACCTCAATATGTAAAAGACATCGCTTGTGGTTTGGATATATTTTTGGTGGAAACCCCTCGAAATGCTCGTCGTTATTTGATAAAGTTGGGCATTAAGGAAACAGGAAAAGCAATTGACGATCTTACTTTTCACCATCTCGACAAGCATACTCAAAAAAATCAGTTTAGAGAATTTTTGAATGAAGCTGATAATGGTGTGGATATTGGTTTGATTTCGGATGCAGGTTGCCCTGCTATTGCAGATCCAGGAGCTTATTTGGTCAAAACTGCGCATCGTAGAGGCATTGAAGTTGTTCCTTTAGTAGGCCCTTCCTCTATCCTGTTGGCGTTAATGGCTTCAGGAATGAATGGTCAGTCTTTTTCTTTTGTGGGGTATGTACCTTTCACAAAGCCAGATCGTGCAAGGCGTTTGCAGCAATTGGAGAAATGGGCTAATCAACAGCGACAAACACAGATTTTTATTGAAGCTCCTTACCGCAACAATGCTCTTCTGAAAGATATTCTCCAAAATTGTCATCCTGCTACTAAGTTATGTGTGGCGGTTAATTTGACTCTGCCAAATCAGCAAGTTATCAGCCAAACCATCGAAAATTGGAGAAATGATACCCTTCCTGAACTACACAAACAACCTGCTATTTTCCTTTTGGGGAGGTAATAAACTGATTCATTCCCGAAAAATTCCCTTTCACTCCTTTTTAGTTGCTGACACATGGATAACCAAGTATATTTGCAGTGATTTTATGCTGTAAACCTTAATTTATTCCCTAAGCTGAAACCCTGTTAACCCTAACAAAACCTAAGCATAAAACCCTGTTTAATACTAATTTCCTAAGTTAAAGCCCCAATAACTCTAATACAACCTAAGCATAAAACCCTGTTTAACGCTAATTCCCTAAGTTGAAGCCCAGTTAACCCTGACAAAACCTAAACAAAACACCTGATTTCCCTTTAAACCATTGAATAAAAAGCCCTTTCATAAAAGTTGGGGCTTTTTTGTTTTGTATGAACTATTCTATAAAGTATTATATTAAGTAAAAAAGAAAAAATAACTCATCGACCAATATTCCCCTTTTGAAAAGCCTGCCCCGATTTCTCGGTGGGGGATGGGGTATGTTAGCAAAAGAAAACGAGGAGTTATTTTTTTACCCTTACTAAGTGACATTTTGAGTGTTAAAAAAAGCGTAAATTTGGTTCATCCCTCAAAAATTCCCTTTTATACCATTCCTGTTTAGAGATTTGAGGTTGTACTTTATATTTGCAGCATAATACACACATACACGCTTTCATAGCTACATTTTATACTCAAGCAATAAAAGTCCCAATTTACTAATTGGGACTTTATCGTTAACCTAT
>JAUHXA010000182.1 GCA_030427245.1 Bacteroidia bacterium
GAACAATTGAAGTTGTCGGGCTTGAAGGAATCGGAAATATTGAAGGTAGAGAATTGGGCAAGAGGTGTTTATTTGTATAGTATTGAAGTCGAGGGAAGACGAGTTGGAGGAGGGAAGTTGGTGGTTGAATAATAGAAACAGTATTTTATAATCTGATATTTTTTACCTTTTGCAGCGTTATAATCGGAACTTTTTTAGGTTTTACCGTTAAATGCTGTTTTTAATCAGAAAAACTTTACCTGTCTGATAGATGCAAACCTCATTTAAACTAATACACGTCAAAGCAAAAGTCCGATTCAAAACAGCAGAAGAGGGCGGTAGAACGACAGGAATCCTCAGTGGATACAGACCCAATCACGTATTTGAATACGAGGAAGATGGAACATTTACCCAAAGCTGGATAGGAGATATTCAATTCAGCGAACCCGAAATGCTTGAATTGGGCAAAGAATACGAACTGACAGTACGCTTTCTTTGGCGAGAACAAATCTTACCCTACTTTCAAAAAGGACGAAAATGGGGTTTATACGAAGGAGACCTACAAGTTGGAGAAGGAGAAATATTGGATTTTATGATGCCTGAGAAGTGATAACTCGCCAACACTCGAAGAGTTTGGCGACGTTTGAACAACCATCCTAAGGCTCTACAATATTGAACAACAAGTCAAAAGGTTCCTCCACCATAGATTGAAAATCGGAATAATCATCTCGACTTCCTTCAATCTTCACTTCACCCATCAAATATTTTTTTGTTCCCGAAGATTGTTTGGTGATGATTTCATTGAAGGTCGTTTTGTTCATGGTGATGGTCGCATTTGGATTTTTGGCCAAGACACCTACTCGATTGTGCAAAACTTGGTTTTCGAGATAAAGTGAAATTGTTTGGTTGATGTCGGGAAAGACCATATTGAAGACGTATTTTTTACCTTTCGCCTTTGACCGTTTCATTCGGACTGCCAAAAAATCGTAGAAGGTTTCGAGGGGCATATTGGTCAAAATGTCAACAGATGCACCTCCAATGTTTCCATAAACATCTTTGTTGATGCCATTGAGCAGTTCAGACGCACCTGTGAGGTAAAAATTTCGCCAAGGTCCCGATTCGGCTTGATAACCCATTTGAGTATAAGCTTTGGCGAGTAGTTCCCTTGCCGCACGGTTTTGAGGCTCTGCAAAAACGAGGTGATTCAGCACCATGCCAATCCAACGATATTCGCCTTTGTCGTAATCTCGCTGTGCTTTCGCCAAAATACTGTCTGCCCCGCCCATGTATTCCACATATTTCACCGATGATTCTACAGGTGGTAAGGCGTGTAGATTCGCTGGATTACCGTCAAACCATCCGTAATACAATTGATACTGTGCTTTTGAATTGTGGCTGACTGTGCCATAATAGCCTCGATTGGCGAAAAAGGTTGCCAATTCATCAGGTAGTTGAATCTGTTCTGCAATTTCGGTCATTGTATAGCCATTGTTCGCCAAGTGCAAGGTTTCGTCGTGAATGTAGCGGTAGGTATCTCTTTGTTTTTTCCAAAAATCTAAAATAGCCGCATTACCCCAAGTCGGCCAGTGATGACTCCCAAAAGATACTTCTACGTCTTCACCAAACATCTGCAAACTCTCATCAATATACTTCGACCACTTCAAACCGTTCCGAACTTCTGCGCCTCTAAGCGTGTACATATTGTGCAAAACGTGATTGATTTCTTCGGCTTGACAAAATGCCTTGAACTGTGGAAAGTAAAACATAAACTCTGAAGGGGCTTCAGCTTCGGGCGTATTCTGAAAAACGATTTCCACCCCATCTACCACCAATTTCTCCCCCGTTTCTTTGATGACCTTAGTCGGCTTCAAAATGCCATACGAACCACGTGAAACAATCTGCCCCAAACCGTTGCCAATCATTCCTGTTTCGTTTTGAGGTAAAAGACTTCCAAACATAATCGTTGCCCGTCGCATCATGGCATTTCCTGCAATCACATTTTCGGTAATCGAATGTTCAAAAAAGCCTTCGGGCGCAATGATTTCGACCTTACCTGCTTCCACATCTGCTGCTTTCACGACCCCATGAATCCCTCCAAAATGATCAATATGACTGTGCGTAAAAATGACCGCTTTGACGGGTTTTTCGCCCAACTGCTCATTCGCCAATTCCAAACCAGCTTTGGCAGCGGTCTTTGAAGTCAGTGGGTCAATGATGATCCATCCATTTTCGGATTCAATCAAGGTCATATTTGCTAAGTCAAAGCCCCGTATTTGATAGATGCCTTTGGTCACTTCAAACAAGCCGTGTATTTTGTTGAGTTGCCCTTGTCGCCACAAACTTGGGTTGGCGGTAGCAGGAGCAGGTTTGTCTAAAAAGCCCCAAGAAGTGAGGTGCACCGCTATACTGCCATCTTCATTCTTAATGATGGGGTCTTTGCGGGTGGCAATGAAACCTCGTTTTGCATTGACAAAATCGGTGGAATCTTCAAAAGGTAGGTATTCTTTAATTTGTTGCCGTAAGTCGGTTTGAGTCGTGTTTTGAGAGTTGACTTCTGATATTTTTTTAGGAGTAGAAGAGGTGTTTTTGCAGCCAATCACTGCGATGATAAATAACAATGAAAATAGGATGAATGGAAGGCGAAGTGAGGGAGTCATAAGCATGGTTGATTTCATTTTACGGTCTAATATCGGATTATTTTTCGGTATGGACAAAATTTCAGTAAGGCACGCTTTGTACAGCCGCTACAAGCTTGGTTCAATGAAATTTGTAGAAGTTGTTTCTTTTTGTTCTATAACAAAATAC
>JAUHXA010000112.1 GCA_030427245.1 Bacteroidia bacterium
GACTTATGTGAAATATGAAATCAATTACCATATGATGACATTAATTACATATTTCAGTTAAATCTATTCGTGTCAAAGAGCTATTCAAGCTTTGCAGCCCGATGCCTCAAAAATACACATCAAAACAGTTTATTCAAAGGTTTATCCAAACTTTTTTTTACCCCCACCCAATGCAGTTTGTCCTCACTGATAGCGATTCATCCTTTCAACAACAAAATACAGGTGTAAAAAATTCACAAATCCCATTAATTTACCCAAATTTGCCAAAATATCCAACATGTCCAAACTTCGTTATTTCTCCGTCACCTTCGATACCCAAATACAACCCTGGGAAGTACCTTTGTTTAGAGGAGCCATTATCCAAAAAGTAGGCATCGAACACGAATGGTACCACAACCACAACAATGCCAATGCCGCTTCCAACAAACCCGCCTTTCACTACCGCTATCCTTTGATACAGTACAAGGTGAACCACAAAAAACAGCCGATGGTAGTCTGCCTACACGAAAGCATTGAGGAAATACACACCTTTTTTCAGATGCAAGATTGGAGCGTCGTCTTGAAGGGGAAAACGCTCGAAATGAAGGTAGAAGAATTGAAGCTGCGGGAGTTTGATTTGCAAGTCAAGCCCAAAAGCAATATATACCAAATCCAAAATTGGATAGCCCTGAATCAAGCCAATTTTAGAGAATACAAAAAACTACAATCACTTACCCAAAAGGTGATGTACCTCGAATCCAAACTCACCGGACACATCCTTGCTTTTGCAACAGGCGTTGACTGGAAAGTTGAAGAACGGCTGCAAGTAGAAATCACCGAATTGCTGTCCATCAAAAACGCCCTCTACAAAGGCAAACGCCTGGAAACCTTCAACATCCGTTTTGCCTGCAATGCCTTTTTACCCAATTATATCGGCTTGGGCAAAGGCAGCAGCATGGGGTTTGGAGTGGTGAGGTGTAGAACAACCCAACATAAAGAATAGCCAACCTATTCAAGAGACTGCAACACTTACTCACCCAAGCTTCACACTTACTCAATCTCCCTTTTTTGACCCTTCGTCATAGCCTACCTTTGGAGATAAGAGCTTTGAACAAGAAGATATAATAAAAAAGAAGCGCTACCCTGCGTAGTACGAGTTTCCTTTCTATAGAAGATTCGTGTCGTTCAAAGCTATACTTATCACCTCCAAAAACATCATGCTATGACCTTCAAAAACACCTTCTTCCAAATCGTCCTAACTTTAATACTTTGCTGCAATGCACTCCAATCCACTTTTGCAGTAGTCGAACCAAACGACAAAGACCAAAGCCTGTCACCCTATTTCCACATCGAAGGCGAGCGACCCGACACCGAAGTATTCCCTTTGAAAGCCACCGAAGTAGAAGCCAACATTGTAGGCGTAATCGCAGACGTTTGTGTGCGACAGACCTACAAAAACGAAGGGAAAACACCCATTGAAGCCATTTACGTTTTTCCCGCATCAACAAGAGCAGCCGTTCACGCACTGACCATGAAAATCGGGGAGCGAATCATCACTGCCGAAATTCAAGAACGCAACAAAGCCCGCAAAAACTACGAAACCGCCAAACGTCAAGGCAAACGAGCGACACTTTTGGAGCAGCATCGCCCCAATGTATTCCAAATGTCGGTGGCGAATATTTTGCCGAATGATGTCATTGAAGTTGAGTTGACTTACACCGAATTGTTGATTCCCGATGACGGAAAGTACGAATTTGTCTATCCTACGGTGGTCGGTCCTCGCTATAGTTCAGAACAAGAAGAATTGTTGGCAAGCAATGGCAATAATCAAAATTGGGCGAGCAATCCCTATTTGAAGGAAGGCAAAAAAGCAGCCTCCAAATTTTTCCTTCAAACGAATATTTCCACAGGCATTCCCCTTCAAAAAGTACAGTCTGATAGCCATGAAGTCAACATTGATTTTGAAGCCAAAAACAAAGCAAGTGTCACACTCAATGAAAGCGAAAGATTTGGCGGAAATCGGGATTTTATACTGCAATACCAATTGAAAGGCAAGCAAATAGAATCGGGTTTGATGCTGTATGAAGGAGCAGTAGAAAACTATTTTTTGATGATGATGCAGCCCCCCAAACGCATCGAACAGCAGCAAATTGCACCGAGAGAATACGTGTTTATTGTAGATGTATCGGGTTCCATGCACGGTTTTCCATTGGAGATTTCCAAAACCCTGATGCGTGATTTGTTGGGCAATTTGCAGCCGCAAGACCGCTTCAATATGGTATTGTTTGCAGGGCGTTCCGCTTTGTTTTCGGAGGAATCGGTAGCTGCCAATTTCAAGAATTTAGATACTGCCATTAAATGGATAGATGGGCAACATGGCGGAGGCGGAACGGAGGTATTGCAGGCTTTGCAGACGGCTTTCGACATTCCCAAAACGGAGGGTTATTCTCGTTCTTTTGTGATAGCTACGGATGGATATGTAACCGTCGAACCCGAAGCTTTTGATTTGATTCGCAGCCGTTTGTCCGATGCCAATGTGTTTCCCTTTGGAATCGGAAGCAGCGTCAATCGGCATTTGATTGAAGGAATGGCATACAGCGGACAGGGCGAACCTTTTGTGATTGAAGAAGCGGACAAAGCAGCTTCGCAAGCAGCCAAATTTCGCCAATACATCAGCGAACCACTTTTGACCAATATCCAATTGAATTTCAAAGGTTTTGAAGCCTATGATGTATCCCAACAAAGTATTCCCGATTTGATGGCATCCCGTCCGATTGTGGTTTTTGGTAAGTACAAAGGGGCGGCAAAGGGAACGATTGAAGTCACTGCAAATCGGGGCAACAAACGCTACAAATACCAGATTGAAGCAAGTCCTGAAAATGTTCAATCCGAACACAAAGCCTTACCCTACCTTTGGGCAAGAGACAAAATCCGCTTGTTGGAGGACTTCAAAGTGTTTGGCTACAATGATAAAATCGTGGAACAAGTGACCGAATTGGGGCTAAAATACTCCTTATTGACTCCTTATACTTCTTTTGTAGCGATTGATGAAGTCGTAGCGAATCCTTCAAAGGCTTTGCAGTCGGTCAAACAGCCACAGCCTTTGCCACAGGGCGTTTCGGAAAAGGCAATTGGTATAAACAACAATTACCAAAATATGCCTCCTCCAAATCTAAGTGTTCCTCCACCACCGCCACCACCGCCTTCTTCCATACCCGAAGGTTTGGAAATCGTAGAGGAGGAAGAAGTATTGGAGGATGAAACAGAAATAATGGAGATATTGAATTATCAGGAAATAGTAGCAGAGGAAAAACCTGAAATTTATTCTATTGTGGAAGTGATGCCCGAATTTGTGGGTGGTCAGCAGGCTTTGTTTAATTTTATTGGAAAGAACATCCGATACCCTGCTATGGCTCGTGAAAATGGGATTTCGGGAACGGTCTATGTGGGTTTTGATATCAATGAGGATGGTACGATTACCAATATTCACATCAAAAGGGGCATACCTGATGGGGCAGATTTGGAGGCGGAAGCGATGCGGATTATCAAATTAATGCCTAAGTGGAAACCTGGAATGCAGCGAGGAAAGGCGGTGAAGGTGGCATTTACTTTGCCGATTCAGTTTAAGTTGTAAGAATCAACATACTGTGTAGCGGAAGTTTTGCTTCCTCCCATTCTTCAGAAACTCCCCACTACTCGTTAGCCGATACAAATCGTTCAGGCACTATATAGTCGAGGTGAAAAGTGAACAGGAACAAAAACAAAAAGGTGGCAATTCATAAGAAAATGCCACCTTTATTTATAAAGCCTTAGTCACGAATATAAGACAATATAAGTTTAATCTTTTAGCTGTTACAAATATAATCTAAAGACATAGTTTCTTCAAATTCTATATGACCATTAACAAAACATTAACAAAGGCGAAGACACAGGCCATCTAGCGCTTTAAGCCCATCACCTCTACGATTCGCTCTACATCCACATGTTTCCCAAACAGTTCAATCGCTCGCTTCACCTTTTGAGGTGTTTTGGTATTGATTTTTACCTCGATTTGGTTCAATTTGGTAATCGCCTCGTAGGTATCATAGTTGGTGTGAATCGTTGGAATTTTGTATCGTTTCAAAAAATCGGCATTTTTCTTGGAGACTTCATCTTCCCCGGTCAATACTAACCCTGCTAAATGGGGCTCTACATTTTGTTGTTTCCAAAAAGCACGAAGCCTATCCAATGCAGTATTGAGACGGCGGGTACTGACCATCAATAGATATTGGACATCGTTGTTCAGGTGGTGTTTTTCGGTCAGTGAACCAGCCAAATAACCTTGAACCAAATTACCCAGGCCCTCGGCACCACATAGGAGTTCACCTCTCAAAGTTTTTTTGACAGTAGACATCTGTGGGTAAGCCAATTCTTTTTCAAAAGGTAGAAAACCAAACACTTCAACATTTAATTGCCCCAAGCGTTTGAGGAGGTATTTTTGTACCTTTTCCATTTTATTTTCCAAGACCTTGTTGATGATGACTCCATGCACTTCAACTCCTGCATGTTCAAAAAAATGTTTGCAGAGCATCAAGCGATCCACCGTACTACCAATTCCTCCTTCTACCACCAAAATGACTCCTGTGTTTAAAGTTTTCGCTACCTGTGCATTGGAGTAGTCGACCACCGAACAAACGCCAGGATGCCCTGTTCCTTCATATACAACTACTTCATGACTTGCCTCCAGTGTTTTTGCGGCCTTGTGGAGAGCCTCAGTGAGTTCTTGGTAATTGGGATTTTCGATGTAATCCGTTACCATGCTGCCTCCTGCAATGATTGGACTGTGGATAGAAGGACTGAGGGGGAATTTTAAGATGTCGGCAAACAAAACAGCATCTTTGTCCACTCGATGCCCGTCTATTTCGAGGTATTTTTCGCCGCAGGGCTTGCAGTAGCCCACATTGTAATCTCTGTTTTTTAGTGCATCCATCAGCCCCAAAGTAGAGGTTGTTTTGCCTACGTGTTGGTTGGTCGCTGCTATGTAAACTTTTCCTTGAATCATGAATTGAAAATAATTGTATAATGGTGTAAATGCATGAATACGTTAGAGCAAATATATGGCTACTATTTCACAATCTCACAAGTAGCACATTTCTGCAATCTCACTTTTCCTCCATCTCATTCGAGTATAATCTGTTCTTCGTCAAATGAAAGGGCAGTAAAAATACCCAAACCTCCTTCAATATTGGATTCGATGCGTGCGGCTCTTCCCAAAGGACTGCCGTTTGCACTTATGGCATCACCTACTGTTTCGAGATAATCATAAAAATCCTTTTGGATATTGTAGAGTCGAACCGTGATGGTGTCGTTTTGGTCAAAATTGAAGCCCGTACCCCGTAAACTTCTTTGGTTGGCAATGGATTTATCCGAAAAAGACCAGTGATACAGCGAATCGGGATCGTTGCTTTTGGCATTGTCAAACCATACATGGTAGTAGTTTTCTACATCCTTTTGATCCTCAAAAAACATGATAACAGATGACTGTGCCGAATCGTTGAAAGAATAAGTAATCGTGTCAATTCGGACAATATCCGAAAAAGAGGTGCTTGCACTTACCTTCCTACCAAAACCGTCTTCGACCTTCAGTTCGTAAGGAAATTTGTCGTATTTGACAAGTCCACTTGTCCCTATGTAGAAATTCAAGCTATCAATATACATCAAAGTATCGGTTTCGCCTAAATGTGTGATGGTAACGGTGGCATCTGCAATGGATTGGAAAGCTCCCACATCAAAATAACTCACACTTTGGGTAAGAGACAAGATATAGGGCAGATTGGGCTCGATGTAAGATTCTACCACCAATTGACTTTCAATAGGCGGCAGGTCTATTTCTACAATTTTTTCGCAGGAAAAAAGGAAAATGCTGCAAAAAATGAAGATTAAGGTGGTAAAAGAGATTTTATCTTTCATGGAGTAAATTTAAGAAAATAAGTAGGAAGACAGAAAAGAGAAACAAGAAGTCACTTCTTGAACCACTTCTCTATCACGCTTTCAGCCATTTTCCCATTGGGGGCAAATTCCGTTTTGGTTTCTTGGCTATGATTCAAATAGGAAGGCCATTTCCACCAAAAAATACCTGCACACCAGTCTTTTTGGTTTTCGAGGGCAGACATCACTACTTCGTAGCAGTGTTTTTGGTCTTCCTCATGATAGGTAGATTGGTCGCCCCAATCATAGTAATGTGGACTGAGCCAAGGTTTTTCGATACTTCTAAAGCCAATTTCGGTAAAAACCACTTGTTTGTTGTATTTTTTGGCAATCCCTTCAATGCGCTTCAAAGCCGTTTCAAAACCCTCTTGCAGTTCACGAATACTGGGGTGGTGGTTTTGACTCAAAGGGTAATAGCAATTGATTCCGATAAAATCAACGGAATTCCAGATGGTGGTGTTTTCAAATTCTTCACCCCAATTTGCGGCATAAGTGACAGAACCACTGTAAAGCTGTTTTATTTTCTCAATCATGGATGTCCAAGCTTCAGGGTGTTTTAAAGTGGCTTTGACAAATTCTACGCCCACACACAATGCTTCAAAGTTATGTATTTCGGCTAGAAGTGCGTAGTGTAAAATCCACCGTTCATACCGTTCAAAAAACGTATCCCATTCTTCTTTTGTTGTGAAATCTACGTCACCAGGCCAGCTATCGTGTACCCATATTTGGGGCTTCAAAATGGACATCATGCCCAGTTTTTTGGCTTGAAAAGCGACATGGATGACGCTTTCATCGTTTTCGGTGGCCGCCCTTCGCCACAAACGCATATCTGTAGGCTGCAATGTATTGGGATTCCGAATGCCCGAATAAGGGACGATGGCGACTGAATTGGTGCCGATTTGGTGCAAGGCAGTTAGGGATTTAGCGGCTTCTTGCGAAATGTAGCCATCATAAATATTGTAGCCTTCATGCGCAAAATTGAAGCCTTTGAAATAGGGGAGAGGGCGCGCTTTTTTTTGAAGGTGATGTTGGGTAATAGAGGGTTTATACTGATTGCTCAATTCGTCTAAAAATTGAAGCCATGAGCTTTCCAACTCGGCAACTTCTTTCGTATCAAAAGTGGCCGTAGCATATTTTTTCAAAAAGGATTCTTTTCCCCAATGCTTCCATAAAAAAGCTGCAAAAGCTCCTGATGTTGCTCCCATAAGTAAGGGTGATTGGTGTTCAAAAATCTCGTTTTGCAGCAAATCCTTCAATGAAGGCATGTTTCCCGATAGGTGGAGTTTGCTTGCCCAATATTCGTAACCTTTTCTTTGCCAGTTTTTTGTGAAATAAATGCCTAAACCTGTTTCGAGGGCTTTGGTTTGTGGTTCTCCTAATAGATGTCTGATGGTGAGTTGGTTTTCCAATTGAAGAAAATTGTCTGCATAGACATCGTTGAAGACGATATGGGTAGCGTTTTTTTGAAAGTCAATGGAATTTTGGTCGGTGTTTTTGAGGAGTAATCCTTTTTTTTCGGCGGTAGGATAGAGGTACACCTGAATGGGCTTCAAGCTACTTTTTTTTCCTGCAAAATCTTCTATTTCATGAAGAGATGTTTCCATTTGTTTTGCCAAACTGTCTAAGGCTTTTTGTTGAAATTCACCTCCTACTTTCATAAACTGGTAGTGTGGAGTTTTCTTTAATAATAGAGGTGTTGAATCATCAGTAGAAGAGATGACAATAGAAGGTGTTTCTTTTTGGAGTGGATTTATTGAGTCGTTTTTTTCAAAGGTATTTGGAGACTGGTTTGAAGTAAGGTGGTTACTTTGATATTGGCAACCTGTGAATTGAAGTTGAAGAAGTAAGAATAAGAGAGTGATTGTTTTCATGCTTGGCTTGGGTTGTAAAAAATATAGTGGTGTTTAAATTTTGACCCAATTCGCTTTTCCTTGTTATATTAAGATATTACAAAGTCATTTTTGACAACTGGGGAGTTTGGTTGAATTTTGTTTAAGTGTTTGCTGATGGTAAAGTGGAAAGTCGTTCCTACATCAAGTGTTGAAGTGACCCATATTTTACCCTCATGCAATTCTACTACTTTTTTACAATGTGCCAAACCAATTCCTGTACTTCTTTCTTGTTTGTGTCGGTTATTTAGCCGTTTGTAGATTACAAAAACCTGTTCATAATATTCGGAGGGAATGCCGATGCCGTTATCTTTTACAGAAAACTGCCAATGGTCTTTTTTAGAGCATACACTGATTTGTATTATAGGCGGTTCATTGGTTTTTTGGTATTTGAGGGCATTGCTGATAAGATTTTGGAATAGGCTTCTGAGCTCGGTTTGATAACCTCTGATGGTTGGTAAATCATCGTAGGTGATAAGGGCATTTTTTTTGGAAATGGTGGCAGAGAAATCATGAAGGATGCTCTTTATCAATTCGTTGAGAGAAGAGACTTCGGGTTGTGAATATTTGCCAATGGTCGAATAGTTGAGTAAATCGTTGATGAGGCGTTCCATGTGCTTGGAAGATTTTTGTATATACGATAAGTAGGTATTGCCCATTTTACCTATATTTTCGCTGTATTCTTCTTTGAGTAAGTCGATGAAGGCAAAGATATTGAGAAGAGGTTCTCTAAGGTCATGAGAAGCAAGTCGGGCAAAGCTTTCGAGTTGTAAGTTGCTTTCGATGTATTTTTGCAGTTCTTTGTTTCTTTTCTCCAATTCTTGTTGAGACTCAGCCAATTCTTCTTGTTGTCGTCTGAGAATGCTGATGTCTTCGCCAAACACATACGCACCTACGTTTTCGCCGTTTTCATTGTAGGCAGGAACATAGGTGGTTTTACGAAATATTTTTTTGCCTTCGTTGTCTGTAAAGCCAATTTCGTATTGAATTTTTTCACCTGCAAAAGCTCGGTCGAAAATGGATTTGATTTTACTGTAGAAGAGTTTTTTTCCTAAAATGGTTATGATATGTTTTCCTTCAAGGTCTTCTACTTCGACTCCAAACCATTTTTTGTAGCGTGAATTGTTGATTTGGTAGCAGTAGTTTCGATCTACATAAGCCAAGCTAGAGGGCATAGCATCTGTAATTTGCTTGAGTTGGACTTCTTTGCTTTTGATTTGCTTCTCCTTTTGTTCCAGCTCTTTTTGTTGGTACTCTCGAAGTTGTAGGTTGCTTTCTTCGAGTTCTTGAATAGTGGTATTGAGGAAACCTTCCGTAATAACTTTGTCTTTTTGCAGTCTTTCAATGGCAAATGTATTCCGCTTCAATTGTTTTTCCAACTGTCTTATTTCTGCTTGAAGTTGGTCTGCAATAGAATCAGGAATATCTATTTCCTTCACTATTTTTTGAATGTTTTTTAGAGACTGCATGGGTTTATTTCTTTTTAAGGAGCACTAAAGAACAAGTCTCATTGTGGAATTCGCAACGGTTATTTTGCCCCGTATTGCCAATTTCACCATACGCCATGTATCCAATCATTGGTTTTTTCCAGATGTTGTAGATGCCTTCTATTTCGTCGTCAAACATAGGTCCGAATGAATATTTTCTGCCTGCACAAGAATTCATAATCAAGGCATCCGCATTGCTTACCTCTTTCGAAAATTCTTGGTATTGTTCGATTGTCGTTTGTACAACTTGAAAATCAGGAGTTGGACAAAACTTGAATTTGTCTCCATTCTTCACCGCACCTGCCAAGATTAAGGCCTTGTTTTTGAAGTCGTAAATCAGCGTAGCACGCATGAGGACAGTGCCATTAGGTCGTGTGATTTTGAGAGGATATTGTCCAGGGATGGTGAAAAGTTCTTTTTCTTTGGCTTGAAATTCGAGATTACCAAAGTATTTTTTAAACTGATCCAGTGCTGGTTTGCCGTCAATTTCGTATAGAATATTGGATTCGGCTTTGGTGATGGTGTGTACTTTGCCCAGTTCGTTCCACCCACTGAAAGCCAATCCCCGCATCTCAATGTAATCGGTGTCAATGATTAAGCCCACAATACCAAAATCCGTCAAGCTTTCATGTGTAAAGGTATGGGTGGCTATTTGGCGAAAATTGTCAGCCGCCAAGCCGCCATAAATCGGAATTTCTCTACCCATCACTTCCTTTATATTGTTCACTATGCTTTCGCCATCAATTGTCACGCCACTTGAATAGACGATAATACCTGGATTATTGAAGGTTGAATTGGCAACCTGCGCCAATTCGGTAGCCGCTTTATCCGCTTTTTTGTTTTCGTAGGCTTGATGAAAAACTTTGAAATGATTGGGATTTATTTCTAATAGCAGAAATGTCAAACTATTGGTAAGTATCTTTTGGTTGAGGATTTCGCCAGAAGTTGTACAGCCTATCAGTGCTATTTGATTTTCCTTAAAGATAGCACTAACTTCTCGAAAACTAAAGTTTGGTGAACTAAAGGATATGGCTACTGTGGGTTTGAAGTCCGAACTACGAATATTGATCAACTTCGTTTTCAGCTCTTCAATACTAAAAACTGCTAGGGATTTTGATTGCATCTGAATGGTTCTTTGGTGTTTCAATAGGGTGTCAGGTGTAACACACAAAAAAAATGCCATGATTATTGCTCACTCCAATACTCTCTGTCTTCCCAATTCCAAAATTCTTTTCCATCACATTTTGGAAAAACACATCTATTGTTATTTTCCTCAACCGAAAAATCATATTCATAGTTTTTGCAGATCTTACAACGTACAATGATTTGAGCCTCATTTTCTTGAAACGCTTTTTGAGTCAATGGATCATACATACCAATAAAGGGATAATGGCGTTCGAGGTGAATGTGTAAGTGGTATTTGTGGTTGTCTAAAAACAAAAAATCTTGATTGTAGCAAATCAATGTATTGTCTCCAAACTGTAATTCTATATCCTCAAAAACAAAGTTTTGGTCTTGATCTACGACTACTCTCAACGGACGATTGTTATTGATTCGGAGTATGATGGTAGAATCTGGCTCAGAAATACCCGTCAATTTAATGAGCTTTTGTTGGGTATTGATATAGTTGGTTGGACTTGTGATAGCAGTAGGCTGAACCAATTGTTGAATCAATCGCAAAGCTTTGTAAATCACTTGTTCGTTTTGTTTTCTCAAACCTGTTTCCAACAAGGTCAATCGCTTGGCCAATTTGTGTTCTTTTCCTTGAATTTGATACGCCAGGGATTTACTATACAAATAGTAGTACCCATCCTTGATTTGTTTGATTCGGTCGACAGAAATCTTATTGGGGCTTGTGTCAATTTGCTTCGACAAATAATCCTTTAAGTCAAACTCTTCATCCGAGTTCTGACGAATAGGTTGAAAAATATCCAAATCCCCTATGGGAACTTGTGTATTCAAAGAGGGCATTTTCGCTCGAAAAAGGTCTATAAAATGCCTCAATTGGTCGACACCTTTTTGCAAGCCTATATCAAAATATCTGCCGTCTCTAAAATCTTCAAATAATTGGCGAGCCCTGTTTTTAGCAGCTAAATAAGAGTAAGAAGATTGAAGGATTTGAGAATCAATTTGCGAAGTGATTTTTTGAAAAAAACTCTTGCTGAGTTGACTGTATCGGTCAAACTGCTGAAGGTAATGCTTCAGTTGAATCAGTCGCTTTTCTAAAGACTTGACTTGAGCAGACGAAGGTTCTTCCAATTCACGCAAATATTTAAACTCTTTTTCAATACCATGAAAAATCTCTACCGCAATGATGCCATGCTCATCGACCGATGACCTGATTTTTAGCAATTCCTGATAAGCTTCTGCCAATTTGCTTAAATGAAACTTTACAATAGGTTGTGTTTTCATGACTTCAAAAAACTTTTAAGTTTATAACAAACTTCGCTTGACATCCTTTACTCATGATGATACGACTCTCCCTTCAATATGGTAAAAGCTCGATATAACTGCTCTACAAAAATCAACCGCACCATCTGATGCGAAAAAGTCATGGCAGAAAGAGAGAGTTTAGCATTGGCACGTTCATACACTTCGTCACTGAATCCATATGCCCCTCCTACCACAAAATACAAGTGTCGAATATGGCGGTTGAGCAAACTTTGAAGGTAATCGGCAAAACCCATTGAAGTCAAGGACTTACCCGCTTCATCTAATAATACCACGAAATCCCCCGTCGAAAATTGCTGCAATATCAATTCCCCTTCTTTGTTTTGAATCAGGGCAGAAGACAAATTTTTCGTTTTTTTAAGCGCAGGAATTACCCGAATTTCAAAAGAATGATAGTGTTTCAAGCGTTTTTGATAGACAGCAATGCCTTCTTGCAAATATTTTATTTGAGTTTTTCCTACCAAAAGGAAACTTATTTTTATGAAAATGAATTATTAAGCATTAAGAAATGTAATTTAGACAAAATTAAGAAATCATTTTGGTTTTGATCTGGAGTTCTATTTTGATATTAATTGATTACTAACTATTTTTACCTTCCAAAATTATCAAAAAATGGGTGCAATTACCATTATTAGTATCATCACCTTTGGCATTTTTTTACTGGTTGTAGAAGTATTCTTACTGCCAGGAACAACTGTTGCGGGGATAGTAGGGACCATCGTAATAATTGCAGGGATTCTATTGTCGTATGGAAATTTAGGAGCTGCAGCGGGCAATCTAAGTTTGATTATTTCTTTGATTATTACTGTTGTACTTTTTATAATAGGCTACAAAACTCTCAATTCAAAGGGAGTGGCATTAGACGATGAACTGACAGGCAAAGTGAATACTTTAGAAGATGATTTCGATTTGGCATTAGATGATCAGGGTATGGCGTATGGAGACATCAAACCAACTGGCAAAGCGATATTCAAACACAAAATTTACAATGTTCGTACCAATGGAGAGTTTATTCCCGACAATGCGACCATTGAGATAATTGATATTTATCGGAATCAAATTACCGTGAAACAAATATAAATTTAACTACTGATATGGGTTTTGAAATACAACTTTTATTTTTTGGAATTATCTTGTTGATAGGGGTACTGGTTTTTTTCTACTATGTGCCATTGGGTTTGTGGCTTTCGGCCGTAGTGTCTGGAGTGCGTATTTCACTGATACAGTTGGTATTGATGCGAGTGCGTAAAGTACCACCAGCAATTATTGTCAATGCACTGATCAATGCCACGAAAGCAGGTGTTCACCTTACCCGAAACGACCTTGAAGCACATTATCTGGCAGGAGGACGAGTAAATTCGGTCGTCAATGCCTTGATTTCGGCAGACAAAGCCAATATTGACCTCGACTTCAAATCGGCTACGGCCATTGACTTGGCTGGTCGTGATGTATTCGACGCAGTACAAGTGTCGGTTAACCCACGAGTTATTAATACTCCCTCAGTAGCGGCAGTCGCAAAAGACGGTATTCAGTTGATTGTCAAAGCAAGGGTGACAGTGCGTGCCAACATCAAACAGTTGGTTGGGGGTGCTGGTGAAGATACGATTATTGCAAGGGTAGGGGAAGGGATTGTAACCTCTATTGGTTCTGCCGAAAGCCACAAAAAAGTATTAGAGAATCCCGATTCTATCTCCAAGTTGGTTTTGGCAAAAGGGTTGGACTCTGGAACAGCTTTTGAAATCTTGTCTATTGACATTGCAGATGTAGACATTGGGAAAAACATTGGTGCAGAACTGCAAATTGATCAAGCCAACGCAGATAAAAACATTGCACAAGCAGAAGCTGAAAAAAGAAGAGCGATGGCGATTGCGTATGAGCAAGAAATGAAAGCGAAAGCAGAAGAAGCTCGTGCTTTGGTGATTCAAGCAGAATCCGAAATTCCTATGGCGATTGCAGAGGCATTTCGTAATGGGCATCTTGGGATTATGGACTATTACCAATACCGCAATGTCAAAGCGGATACCGAAATGCGTGAATCTATTGCAAAGTCAACAAATGATAGGCCCGAAGAAGATAAAATGAACAAGAAATCCTAGATTGAAGGACATACTACTGTACAAAATGATTTTTGAACCACAAAAGTATCAAAAGGGCACAAAAGAGATAGATGAATTTCAGTTCTTTACTTTTGTTTTCTTTGTGCCTTTTGTGGTTGGATTAAAAATGTACAGTAGTATGATTGAAGGAATAAAGAAAACTCAGGATTGAGCACAAAACCTCACTTA
>JAUHXA010000026.1 GCA_030427245.1 Bacteroidia bacterium
CCTGTTGTCGAAGGTACTTATTATGCGGAGGCCATATCTCCTGCTTCAGGTTGTACGAGTTCCATACGAACAGAAATTGTAGTTACTTCCCTTTCATTACCAAACGTCAGTTTTTCAGGCTTTAATACCACCCTTCAATATTGCGAAAACGATGGAATTGTTACGCTTACAGGTTCGCCCCTCAATGGGACGTTCACCACAACTGCCACAAGTGGATTGACAGACAATACAGATGGCACAGCGACATTTGACCCTTCACTTTCAGGAACAGGCACTTTTGAAGTGACCTACACCTTTACCGATTCAAACAGTTGTACAAATAGTCAAACCCAAACTATTACAATCAATCCTATTCCCTCGGTCGGTTTTTCAGGCTTCAATGAAATAGCTACCTATTGTGAAAACGATGGAATTGTTACGCTCTCAGGTTCGCCCTTCAATGGTACTTTCACCACAACTGCCACAAATGGATTGACCAACAATACAGATGGCACAGCGACATTTGACCCTTCACTTTCAGGAACAGGCACTTTTGAAGTGACCTACACCTTTACCGATTCAAACAGTTGTACAAACAGTCAAACACAAACAATTTCAATCAATTCTATTCCCTCGGTCGGTTTTTTAGGCTTCAATGAAATAGCTACCTATTGCGAAAACGATGGGATTGTTACGCTCTCAGGTTCACCCCTCAATGGGACATTCACCACAACTGCTACAAGTGGATTGACGGACAATGCAGATGGCACAGCGACTTTTGACCCCACAATGACTGGCGCAGGTACTTTCGATGTAACCTACACCTTTACCGATACAAACAGTTGTACAAACAGTCAAACACAAACTATTTCAATCAATTCTATTCCCTCGGTCGGTTTTTTAGGCTTCAATGAAATAGCTACCTATTGCGAAAACGATGGAATTGTTATGCTTACAGGTTCGCCCTTCAATGGTACATTCACCACAACTGCGACAAATGGATTGACCGACAATACAGATGGCACAGCGACTTTTGACCCCACAATGAGTGGCACAGGCACTTTTGATGTGACCTACACCTTTACCGATTCAAACAGTTGTACAAACAGTCAAACGCAAACCGTTACAGTTTTTGAAATCCCTATTCTTAATTTCATCAGCGCTACCTGTTCCTCTGATTTGAATTCTTACGATGTTGTTGTAGAGTCAAACGCTACTGTGGTAACAGCTGCTGAAAATACAGTAACGGATAATTTGGATGGGACATTTACGATTGTAGGGATTCCGAGTGGAACGGATGTGAACGTTGAGGCAATTGAAGGGAACTGTTTCAACAATCTTGATGTGTCAGCACCAGATTGCAGTTGCCCTACAATTGATGCGCCTATTAGTACAGTAGGTAGTTCGATATCCTATTGTGAAGATGCTGCAATTCCTACTTTGACGGTGATGGTCGGTGACGGATTCGTCGCCGATTGGTATGATGCTTCTTCGGATGGAACTTTGTTGTTGGCAGACAATACAAGTTTCACTCCCATTGCAGAAGGTGTTTTTTATGCTGAAACAAGAGATCCTCTGACCAACTGTACAAGTTCAGTTCGTACAGCAATTGAAGTAGTCCGCCTTGCTTTGCCTACCGTAAATTTTTCAGGTTTTAATTCTACCCTCGAACATTGTGAAAACGATGCCATCATTAATCTAACAGGTTCACCTTTAAATGGTACATTTACTTCAACGGCTGAAATAGGTTTGACCGATAATGCCGATGGAACAGCTACTTTCGACCCTTTGCTTTCAGGAACAGGTATTTTTGATGTGACCTATTCTTTCACCGATTCAAACAATTGCAGCAATAGCCAAACGCAAACGGTAGCGGTTTTTGCTGCTCCAACACTCAATTTTGTCAGTGCCACTTGTTCCTCCGATTTGACTTCCTATGAAGTAGTCGTAGAATCAAACGGCACTATGGTAACGGCTGCTGAAAATATGGTGACGGATAATATGGATGGAACATTTACGGTTTCTGGGATTCCAAGTGGAACAGATGTAAGCATTGAAGCAAACAATGATAACTGCTTCCATACACTTGATATAATAGCCCCCGATTGTGAATGCCCTATCATTGATGCACCTGTCAGCACAGTCGGAAGTTTTGTCTCTTATTGTGCGGATGAAGTGATTCCAATCTTGACGGTAACGGTTGAAGAGGGCTTGGCAGTTGATTGGTACGATGCTGCAATGGATGGAAATTTATTGTTAGTAGACAATACAAGCTTTACTGCTTCAATATCAGGCTTTTATTATGCCGAAACAAGAGACCCCATTACAGGCTGTACGAGTTTGGAAAGAACGGTCATTGAAGTAATAGAACTTTCTCTACCAGACGTTTCATTTACAGGCTTCAATGCGGATTTTGAATATTGTTTGGACAATGAGGCAATTGCTTTAACAGGTTCACCCTTAAATGGTACATATACTTCAATGGCTGAAATAGGTTTGACCGACAATGGAGATGGAACAGCGACTTTCGAGCCTTCGCTTTCGGGAACAGGCACGTTTGAAGTGACCTATACTTTCATGGATGCCAACAATTGCAGCAATAGCCAAACACAAACGGTAACGGTTTTTGCAACTCCTACACTCACTTTCATTAGTGCAAATTGTTCATCAGATTTAACTTCTTACGATGTAATCGTTGAATCTAATGCAATTGCATTGGCAACCAATCAAGGTACAGTAGTGAACAATTTGGACGGAACATTCACAATTGAAGGAATTCCAAGTGGAACGGATTTGAGCATTGAGGCAAGTGATGATAATTGTGTTAATAACCTCAATATTACGGCCCCTAACTGTGCCTGTCCTGTGATTGAAGCTCCCACAAGTTTGCTTGGAAATGCAGTGTCTTATTGTGAAGATACAACGATTCCGATTTTGACTGTGACCGTAGAAAGTGGTTTGGTGGCAGATTGGTACGATGCTTCGACTAATGGTACTTTATTGTTGGCGAACAGCACGAGTTTTGCACCCACCAACGTAGGCATATTCTATGCCGAAGCCAGAGATGCAGAAACAGGCTGCACGAGTTTGGTGCGAACAGGAATTGAAGTGATAGAGATTTCACTGCCAAACGTTTTCTTTACAGGCTTTAATGACGACTTTGAATATTGCTTGGACGATGAGGCTATTCTCTTAACTGGTTCACCCCTAAACGGAACATTTACTTCAACAAGTAACGAAGCATTAACCGACAATGAAAATGGAACGGCTACTTTTGATCCAATGCTTTCGGGAATAGGTACTTTTGATGTGACCTATACTTTCATGGATGCCAACAATTGCAGCAACAGTCAAACACAAACAATTTCCATTTTCGATGTTCCTACGCTCCTTTTTGTGAGTTCAACTTGCTCGGATGATTTGTCTTCTTACGATGTAGTTGTTGAATCTAATGCAATTGCAGTGGCAGCCAATCAAGGAACAGTAACGAACAATTTGGATGGAACATACACGATTGAAGGGATTCCAAGCGGAACGGATTTGATGGTAGAAGTAGTGAACGCAAACGGTAATTGTGTGAGTAGTTTGGATATTTTATCGCCTAATTGCAGTTGCCCTTTCATTGAAGAACCCATAAGTTTGGTTGGAAATGCAGTGTCTTATTGTGAAGATGCAACGATTCCGTCTTTGAGTGTCACCGTGGGAAGTGAATTTGTCGTGGATTGGTACGATGCGTCCATCAATGGGGTTTTGCTGTCGGCAAACAATACCAGTTTTACACCCGCCAATGCAGGGATTTTTTATGCCGAAACAAGAGACCCAAATACAGGCTGTACGAGTTTGATGAGAACTGCTATTGAAGTGATAGAGATTTCGCTGCCTAACGTTTTCTTTACAGGCTTCAACGTTGACTTTGAATATTGTGTGGATGATGAAACGATTCTTCTAACTGGTTCACCCACAAACGGAACATTCACTTCAACAAGCAGCACTGCCTTGGTCGACAATGGAAATGGAACAGCATCTTTTTCTCCATTCATTGCAGGAGTCGGCACTTTTGATGTCGTTTATTCCTTCGTAAATGAAAGTGATTGCAGCGGTAGTCAAACGCAAACAATTACTATTTCTCCATTGCCTACTCTAAATTTTATCAATGCGACTTGCTCAGAAGATTTGACTACTTACACTGTAACTGTTGAATCCAATGCTGCTATGATTAGCACAAATGAAGGTACGGTGACGGATAATTTGGATGGAACCTTTACCATTGAAGGGATAACGAGTGGAGTGGGATTGATTATGGAGGCAAGCGATGCAAATGGGCTTTGTGTCAATAATTTGAACATTGCTGCGCTCGACTGCAATTGCCCTACAATTGATGCGCCAACGAGCGAAGTTGGAAGTTCCGTTTCTTATTGTGAAGGAGGGGTAATTCCGACTTTATTGGTGACAGTGGCGGATGGATTTGTAGTGGATTGGTATGATGCACCCAGTGGCGGAAATGTGTTGTCGGTGGAGAATACAAGTTTTACTCCCGCTGGTTCAGGCATTTTTTATGCTGAAACAAGAGAGGTCGACACAGGTTGTAAGAGTTCATTCAGAACTGCCATTGAAGTAATAGAGCTTTCTTTGCCAACAGTTTCTTTTACTGGCTTCAATGTTGATTTTGAGTATTGTGTGAACGATGGTGTCGTTGTTTTGACGGGTTCTCCTCTAAACGGAACATTCACTTCCACAAGCAGCACAGCCTTGACCGACAACGGCGACGGAACAGCTACTTTCGACCCTTCACTTTCGGGAGTTGGTGGTTTTGATGTAATTTATTCTTTCGTGGACAGCAACAATTGCGGCAACAGCCAAACGCAAACAATCAATATCTTTGCGCTTCCTACGCTCAATTTTGTGAGTTCGACTTGTTCGCCAGATTTACTGTTTTATGAGGTGGTTGTTGAATCGAATGCGGCTGTGATTAGCACAAATGAAGGTACGGTGACGAATAATTTGGATGGAACATTTACCATTGAAGACATTCCGAATGGAATAGGGTTGATTTTGGAAGCAGGCGATGCCGAGATGCTTTGTATCAATGATTTGAATGTTGCTGCTCCTGAATGTTGCACTGCAGTTGATGCGCCATTGAGCGAGGGCGATGAGAGAGTTTGTGAAGGAGAAGCGATTCCTGCTTTGAGGGTAGTGGTAGGCGAAAGTCAAACGGCTGATTGGTATGATGCACCTATTGAAGGCAATTTATTGTTGTCCGAAAGTTTGTCTTATATTCCAACGGCAGCAGGCACTTTTTATGCCGAAGCCAGATTTTTGCCCGACGATTGTACGAGTGCTTTGCGGACTGCTGTTGGGTTGGAAATCAATCCTTTACCTGAGGTTAGCATCACAGGTTTGGAGGATACCTATTGTGAAGATGAGGAAACGGTTGTTTTCAATGGCTCGCAGATAGACGGTACATTCAGTTCGACTTCTCCTTTGGGGCTGACGAATAATGGTGATGGTACGGCGAATTTGGATATAGCAGCAATGGGGGCAGGTGATTTTGAAGTGGTTTATGCTTATACAGACCAAAACGAATGTTCCAACTTCGTTCTACAAGAAATCAGCATCAATGAAACGCCGAATGTTGAACCGATTAGTGAAAGTTCGCTTTGTGATGAAACAGAAAGTTTGGTTTTGAGCGAAGTAGGAGAGGAGGCTGTGTCTTGGGTTTGGACAGGACCCAATGGTTTTCAATCCAATGTTCAGAATCCACTTTTGGCAAATGAAACTTTGGTAGAAGGAACTTATATCGTTGAAGGCTTCAATGAAGAAGGTTGTAGTAGCGTCGCTTCCATAGAGTTAGAAATGTTAGTAGGCAGCAGTTTTCCGAGTAACCTCTTGATTCCCAATCAAGCTTGTGCGGGAGATACGGTTCACTTCATCGAAATTTCGGAAACGGACATCACCCCCACGTCCTTTATTTGGGATTTTGGAGATGGAAATGGCAGTATCGAGCGAGATCCTGTTCATATTTTTTCCACTTCGGGAGTTTACTCGGTCAGCGTAGAAGTGTTTGACAATGAATGTGGTAATCTTTCTATTACCAAAGAAATCTTTGTCACTAATTGCCGCCGAAGTTTGCTGAATGCTCACGAGTTAATCTACTTCAATGCTTATCCGAACCCTTCTACAAATGGTGAATTTATATTGGATTTGGAGTTGGCGGAAATGGATGATGTGTTTATACAAGTGTATGATGAGCAGGGCAGAATCGTGGAAAAACGAACTTTGAGGGATGTTGAATTTCAAAAGGAATTGTTCCAAATGGAGCGTTCGGGTGTGTATTTCTTGCAGCTTCAAACGGTTCACTTGAGTCTGAGAGAGAGTTTGAAGGTGGTTGTGAGGAGGTAGTCCATCCTTTGAAGAATTTTTCAAGTGTTGTCAAAGGTTTCATTGCCTCCATACAACAGTTAAACCACAAGCAATTCCTCCGAAACTCAAATTCCTGTTCCCATACCCACTCCAACTGTTGCCAAAATTGGAAATTGTTGGCAAAGTTTTCGTTACGCCATTACAACAGTTAAACCACAAGCAATTCCTCCGAAACCCAAATTCCTGTTGCCATACCCACTCCAAACGTTGACAAACTTTTCAAGTGTTGTCAAGTTTTTCGGTGCACCATTACAACAGTTAAACCACAAGCAATTCCTCCGAAACTCAAATTCCTGTTGCCATACTCACTCCAAACGTTGACAAACTTTTCAAGTGTTGTCAAGTTTTTCGCTGCACCATTACAACAGTTAAACCACAAGCAATTCCTCCGAAACCACAAATTCCTGTTGCCATACCCACTCCAAACGTTGACAAACTTTTCAAGTGTTGTCAAGTTTTTCGCTGCACCATTGCAACAGTTAAACCACAAGCAATTCCTCCGAAACCACAAATTCCTGTTGCCATACCCACTCCAAACGTTGACAAACTTTTCAAGTGTTGTCAAGTTTTTCGTTATTGAGAAGCTAAAGCTTGGCGACACCTAAATTCCCCCTTTGAAGGGGGTTAGGGGGATGTCTTGCCAACGTTTGAAGCGGTATCTACCAAGCAATCACCATCCGCCTCCCCAAAACCACCCTGAGGTTTCGGGGCAGGCTACCTTCCGTCCTCAACTGATACCAATAAACCCCACTCGCCAAGTTATCAACTTCAAATTCCACCTCATGCCAACCTTCCTTCAATTCTTCACCATCCACCAAAACAGCCACACGCTTACCCGTCAAATCAAACACCTCCAAAGACACTTGATTCGCAGAAGCCAAATAAAATGGAATCACCGTTCGAGAAGCAAAAGGATTGGGCAAATTCTGCCCCAAAATCGTTCCCGACTCCCTATCAATCACTTCAATATCCACAATCTCGGAAGTGCTAAAATTGAAGTTGGTAGAAGCAGCGGTGAACAATCCATCCGAAGTTGTGACAATCCATTTGTAGAGTGTTTCGGGCTGCAAAAGGTTGATGTCCAATTCGTAGAAAGTATCAGTGGTAGTGGTGCTGACGATTTCAGAGCCGTCCGAATCCTTCAATAAAATCAAGGTGTATTCCAACACTTCATTGTCGGGGTCGCTTGAAGCTTGCCAAGTAAAGGTCAAAGGCGCAATTTCCATGCTGACCTCGCTTTCGTGTTCGGGAGTCAACAAAACGGGAACAGTTGGTGGGTCGGGAACGGCTTGTACTTGAATATTGACGGTGGCTGTTTCGCTCACTTCTCCGCTTTCGTCACGGATTTGGTAGGTAAATTCGTCTGCTCCAAAATAATGTTCTGAAGGGGTGTAAAGCAACTCATTTCCGACTTGTTCCAATGTTCCGTTTGACGTTTGGGTAAAAGCTTCGATTTGTAAATGGTTGATGCTCGTTTCTACATCGCTGTCGTTTTCCAAAACGGCAATGCTGATAGAGGTGTCTTCATTCAACACCACCAAATCATTCGCAGCAATTGGAGCATCATTCACCGACAATACTTCAATAACCACCTCCACCATTTCGCTTTCACCGCCATTGCTGTCAGAAGCTCGATACATAAAACTGTCCGTTCCAAAATAATTTTCATTGGGCGTGTATTGCAGTTGATTGTCGGGCAAGAGTTGGAGTGTGCCGTTTTCGGGTTGGGTGAAATGGGAGGAGTTGAGGCTTAAATCGTCGCCTTCAATGTCGCTGTCGTTTTGCAGCAAATCCAAATTAATGGCTACATCTTCATCCGTCACAAACTCGTCCGCCACCGCCAAAGGTGCATCGTTTACAGACAAGACTTCAATGCTGACCTCCACCATTTCGCTTTCGCTGCCATTGTCGTCCGAATTTTGGTAGCTGAAACTGTCCGTTCCAAAGTAATTTTCATCGGGCGTGTACTTCAACTGATTGTTGGCTAGCAATTCAAGCGTTCCGTTTGAAGGGTTGGTGAAGTTGGCGATTGTGAGGTTGTCGTTGTCGGGGTCGCTGTCGTTTTGGAGGACATCCAAATCAGCGGAGGTGTCTTCAAGTGTGCTGAAAGAATCGGCTATTGCGGAAGGGGCTTGATTGACTCCTGTGACTGTCACAAAAACCGTTGCGTTGGCTGTGCCTCCGTTGTTGTCGCTGACGGTGTAGGTGAATTGGTCGTTGCCGTTGAAGTTTTCGTTGGGACTATAAATCAACTCATTGCCTTCTTGAGTAACCGTTCCATTATCGGCTTGTTTGAAGGTAATGATGCTCAAACCGTCGCCGTCCACATCCGAATCGTTGTTCAAAACTTCAATGCCAACAGGTGTATTTTCAGGCGTTGAAATCATGTCGTCAATGGCAAGTGGCAAATCGTTTACGGCAAAAACGATGATGGTCACTTTTGCGGTGTTTTCGCCTCCTTTGTCGTCCGAGGCGGTGTAGAAAAACTCGTCTTGTCCGTTGAAGTTTTCGTTGGGCGTGTAGAGCAATTCGTTGTCGTTGGCGGTTTCGGTCAATGTGCCGTTGGAGCTTGGGGTGAAACTCGCCAATTTCAAGACATCTCCATCCAAATCGCTGTCGTTTTCCAAGACTCGAATCGTGACGGGAACATCTTCATCGGTTTCCACGATGTCGTTTTCGATATTGGGTACATCGTTGATGGGCAGCACTTCAATGTTGACCGTTGCCAAATCGCTGACCTCTCCGCTTCCGTCTGTGATTCGGTAGGTGAATTGGTCGCTGCCATTGAAGTTTGTGGCGGGCGAATAGGTGAAACTGCCATCGGATTCTTGGGTCAATGTGCCGTTGGAAGTTTCGCTGTATTCCACGATTTCCAAAACATCACCGTCCAAATCTATGTCGTTGGAGCGCACATCAAAGGCAACGGGCGTGTCTTCGTTGGTGGTGATTTGGTCGTTGGCGATGGTTGGTAAGTCATTGGTAGGCAAGACGGTGATGAAAACCGTTGCTTCGTTGCTGATGGCATTTTTTGCATCTCGGATGCGGTAGGTGTAGCTGTCCATGCCGTTGAAGTCTGCGGTGGGCGTGTATCGGAGGACGCTTGTACCGATGATTTCCACGCTGCCGTTTGCGCCTTGCGAAAAACTTTCGATGGCGATAAAAGAGTCGTCCACATCTATATCGTTGTTCAAAACACTGACGATTCCCTGCTTGTCTTCAATGACCGTTTTGCTGTCGTCCACTGCAATCGGTACATCATTGACCGACCAAACTCGAATGTCGACCTCCGCAAAATTGCTGACCGTTCCCGTTTCGTCCACCAATTGATAGGTGAACAAATCATTGCCGAAAAAGTCCGCATCAGGCGTGTAAAAGAAGTCTTCACCGACTTGTTCAATCGTGCCGTTTTCGGGTTGGGTGAAGGTGTTGATGCTCAAAGCGTCGTTGTCGGGGTCGCTGTCGTTTGCCAAGACATTGAAGCCAATGGGCGTGTCTTCGTCGGTTTCGATTTCGTCTGCAAGGGCTTGTGGTGCGCTGTTTACATCAATCACATTGATTCGCACCGTTGCAGTAGCCGTTTCTCCATTACCGTCCGCTATTGTATAGTCAAATTCGTCTGTGCCGATAAAATTGTTGTCAGGCGTGTAGGTCAATTGCTGCCCATTTTGCGTGACTGTTCCGTTTGCGGCTTGGGCGAAGGTTTCAATGTTGAGATTGTCGCCGTCCACATCGTTGTCGTTTTGAAGGATTGCCACATTGACTGCGGTGTTTCGGTCGGTCGTAATCAAATCATCCATTGCAGTTGGCGCATCGTTTATCGGCAGCACGTCAATTGTGACCGTTGCGGAAGCGATGGAAGCACCGTCTGAAATGGTGTAGGAAAATTGGTCTTCGCCAAAAAAGTTCAAATCGGGGCTGTACTGCAAGGTTTCGCCTATTTGCTGCAAAGTGCCATTGGAGGGTTGTCCAAATTCTTCAATCTGTAATGCATCGCCATCCACATCCGAGTCGTTGTTCAAGACTTCAATTTGCAAATCGGTGTCCTCGTTGGTCGTTCGGTTGTCGTTGAGGGCAATGGGAAAATCGTTGATGGGCAGCACTTCAATTTGTACCAAAGTCGCTGCGCTCAATCCGCCATTTCCATCGTTGGCTTGGTACATAAATTCGTCCATGCCATTGAAGTTTTCGTTGGGAACGTACTGCAATTCTCCATTTTCCTGCAAGGTGAGCGTACCGTTTGAAGTGGGGGTGAAATTGTCGATGGTTAAAAAATTGCCGTCTGCGTCTTGGTCGTTTGCCAATACGTCCATCAATAGGCTTTCGTCTTCGTTGGTGGTGAAATTGTCTGCAAAAGCGGTGGGCGGATTGTTAACCGTTTCGGCATTGATTTGGAGCGTGTAGTCTTCGACTTCGCCCTCGCCTGTGTAGGTGCTGCAAGGTGAGGCATTGGAGTTGGTGCTGAGGCTGATTCTCATTCGAGTTGTGCCTATGACGGCATTGGAGGGAATGTTGACCGTTCCGATAGCTTGACTGTTGCTGCTGTTGGAGGTACTGAATGCCAATTCATTGAAGGGGTCGAAAACTTGGTCTTGATTGAAGTCTATCCAAATTTTCCAATAAACGGTTTGTGTTCCGCCATTGCTTTGAGGCGAAAGGGAGACATTGTAGTTTTGGTTTTGTGAAACGCCATAAATCAAATTGGTGTAATTGCCGTAGCCGTAGTTTTGTCCCGAATTGTTGAGTTGTCCATTGAAGGTTGTGGACGAAATCCAAGTATCCACGCCATTTTCGTAGCCATAACAATAAGAATCGTTGCAGCCCAAAGTCGTTGTGAAGTAGCTGTTTGAAAATTCGCTTTCCGACACATCACAAACGGCTTTTATTTGCCATTCGTAGGTCGAGCAGGGTTGTTGAAGGGTGGCAAGGTAGCTGTTGGAGGTGAGGTCGGAGATGGTTGTCCAAGTGGCTGTGCCTTGTGGTCGGTAGCGGAGGATGTAGCTTTGGGCATCGGCAGAATTTGCCCAATTGACGGTGTAATAGAGATAGTTGAGGTTGGTGAAAGTGAGACTGTTGGGCAGATTGCAGGCGTTGGGGGTGGTGAGATTGACGGTGTAATCTTCGACTTCGCCCCAAGTGAAGGTTTCGCAGGGAGTCGGTGCGCCTGAATCGTCGTTGTATTTCATGCTGACTCTCATGCGGGTTGCGCCTTGTTGGGCGGTGCTTGGGATGGTGATTTCGCCTGAAACGGCTGCGCTTGTGGCGGCTCCTGCATCAAAGACGAGTTCGTTGGCTTCGTCAAAATCGCCGTCTCTGTTGTAGTCTATCCACACTCTCCAAAATTCGTTGTAGAGGTCGCCTGCAAATTCGGGTTCGAGTTCGATGGTGTAGGTATCGCCCAAAAATAGGTCGGTGCTGATGTCGGTGTAATTGCCGTAGCCTCCGTCTGCACCTGTGCTGTTGTCGATGTCTGCAATGGCAACTCTGCCTATCCATTCGTCGGTGATGATTGTTCCTGTTGTGCTACAATAGTCGCTGATACTGATGTAGTTTTGTTTGGAAATCGTGTAGGTGCAGCCTTCGGTGTTGGTGACTTGGACTGACACACTGAAGTCGCCGCCTGTGGAATAGGTGACGGTGGGGTTTTGAAGGTTGGAGGTGGCGGGTGTGCCTCCTGTAAAGTTCCACGACCAAGTGAAATCGTCTGCCGAATTGCCGTCTGTGCCTGTGTAAAGGGCGGTGTATTGTACCGTTACGGGGGCTAATCCTGCGGTGGGTGTGGCGGTAAAATCGTAATTGTCGGCTTCGCTGCTCTGCAAATTGACGGTGTAATCTTCGACTTCGCCACTGAATCCGACTTGGCAGGGAGTGGGAAATTGGGTGCCGCTCATGCTGACTCTTAGGCGGGTTTCGAGGTTGTTGATGCAGTCGGGCAAGTCGAGCGTTCCCGATACTGTTCCTGTGACTGCGGCATTGCTTTGGAAGACCATTTCGCCTGTGTCGTCCAAGTCTTCGTCGCCATTGAAGTCTATCCATACTCGCCAATATTTGGGATTGTTGTTGTTGGGTGTCAAGGAGATGGAGTTGTTTTGTCCTTCGGTGACGGTGAAGGTGACGTTTTTGTAGTCGCCATATCCGCCATCGCTGCCCGAATTGTTGGAGGTGGCATTGACGGTGACGTTGGTGATGTGGTTGGCGGTGCTGTTGCCTGTGGATTCGCAATAGGGGTCGTCGCAATAGCGTCCGTCTAAGGCGACGATGCCTGTGTTGTTGGGGTCAAGCCAAGTTTTCAATTGATTGTTGGCGGAACCTCCTGCATCCCATGAGTGGGAAAATTTGCCGTAGAAGTCGGGTGCGCCATTGTCGTTGGTGCCGGCGCAAGCGGCTGAACCTCCAAAGAGTTGTCCGACAATGTGTTTGGAGGGGTTGAAAATGGGAGAACCCGATGAACCGCCTTCGGTCACGCCTACATCCCAATCGTCGACTCGCCATTCGTTGCCGCTGGTGGTGACGGGTTGGTTTTCGATGCAGATTTTTTTGATGTCGCCTGCGGGGTGGTGAATGCCTGTGACGGAGGGGGCGGCGGTGGGTGTGTTGGTCCAACCTGCGTAATAGACGTTGTATTCGGGGGGTGGCTCGGAGTTGAGTTCCAAAAGCGCAAAGTCGGAGGCGGCGAGGTTGGCTTTGAGGCTGGCTCCTGTGACGCTTTGGTTGGTAGGTCCGTTGATGTTGCTGCAATTGGGGCTTTCGTAGTTGAACTGAAAGATGAATTGGTTCATTTGGGCGGCACTGAATCCGCTTGTGCAGTGGTTGGCGGTCAAGAAATAGGGGGTGCAGTCTTGGGTTTGGTTGTTGACCAATGCGCCTGAACACAAGGAGTTTATCATGATGATTCGGGCGACGGCTTTCTTTTGGTCTTGCCAATCGTCGCCTTCGGGGCAGTTGATGTTGACATTGCATGCGCCTGAATCGTTGAAGCCTTTCTCTAAGTTATTTTCCTCCTCTATTTCTGCTTCAATGGAGCGAATGAAACGGTAGCCGTGGACGATTCGGGATATTTGGATAATGCCTTGTCCTTTGACGGCTGCGGGTTCGTAGTATTCTAATATGGTGCGCTGGTCTTCGATGACATTGGTAGCGAAGGTGCGAGAGGGATGGTTGTTGTAGGCGGTGAATGCACCTAAGATTTTGGTTCGGCTGGGGTTGTAGAGGTGGAGGGTTGCGCCTTTGGGGAGGTGGAAGTCGCTGTAGGTTAGGTTGATAGAACGGGCTTCGGGGCAGTGGATTTGTAGTCTCCATATTCTATCGCCATTGGGCAAGGTTGTCCATTTGCCGCTGTTTTGTAGGTTGTGGGCGACTTTGAAGATTTTGCCGAATCTTGGGGGGAGGTGGTTTTGGGCGGCTATTTCGTCTTCGAGGGTTAGGGTTTTTAGGTTTATGGGTGGGGTTTTTATGGTGGGGATTTTTTGTGGGGATTTTGAGAAATGGGGGGGGGAGGAGGTGGAGATTTGGGCGTTTATATTTAGGGTTAATGTTAATAGGAGTAGGAGGTATTTTTTCATTTTTTTTGGATGGAATTGTTTAGTAATGGTGTTTTGTTTTTTGGGGCAAGGTTAGGGAATTTTTTGGGGAAATGTGGAAAGGGAGGGGACAAATTAGACTTCTTCAATATTGCTTTCATCAAACTTCCATTTATGCAAATAAAAAAAACTCAATGAGACAAAGTTTTATTACTTTTACAGTTCTATATTTTTATCGTTTTAAATCAAAATTTTGCATTTATTCTATTGGACAGAAAAGAAGACATACAAGAAGAACTAAGAATTGTCTTAGAAACTGAACCTGTTAATACAGACAAAGTGATTGCTTTGTCAAATAAATTAGCTCGGTTAGAACCCAATAAGATTCGATTTTCTGTAGATGCTGGTGTAATCGACCGATTGGGGCAAGAGTTAGTAGCTAGACAGGAGACAGCAGTCTCTGAACTTGTGAAAAATGCTTATGATGCTGATGCAACAGAGGTAGATTTAATATTCTATGATTCTAATGATGTTGGTGGAAAATTAGAAATCTTAGATAATGGAGTTGGGATGGATAGAAAACAGTTAGTAGAGGGTTTCATGAGAATATCCTCAACTGATAAAGTTAAAAACCCCATATCAGAAAGATATAAAAGAAAACGGGCAGGGCAAAAGGGTATTGGTAGGTTTGCAGTTCAGAGATTAGGCGAAAAATTAACAATCATTACTCAAACTAAAGAATCTCAAAAAGCTCTAAAATTAACAATTGATTGGAATGATTATAAAGGAGATATTAATTTAAACTCAATAACAAATAAACTTGAGGAAATAGAAAAGAAAAAAGAAGAAGGCACAATTTTAATTATTGAACAGCTAAGAGATAGATGGACAAGAGCTGCAATCAGAAGAATTTATAGATATGTTTCTGACATACTGCAACCTTTTTCGTTAGTAAAAGGAAAAAGATTAAAACCTAATAATAAAAAGATTAAAATACATAGTGATATAGGATTTCAAGTTAAATTTTTTAAGCAAGATGGCAAGAAAAAAGAGGTTATTGCAGATAGTCAATCTATGATTTATGATTATGCACTTGCTTCTATTAGTGGTTATATTGATGAAAAAGGACAAGGAATTTATTCCATCGAAAGCAAAGAATTGAAAATTGATGAAATTGATGAAATAGGAAATGACCCTGAGGACAAAACTAAACCTTTTGACAAGCTTAGTAACATTCAGTTTATTGCTTATTATTTTTTGTATGGTAGCGGATATATTCCCAAAATGCAGGAGAATATTATTAAAAAAATAGTGAACGGTATTCGACTATACCGAAATGGTTTTAGAGTATTACCTTACGGTGAAGTAGGTGATGATTGGTTAAAATTAGATGAGTCTGTAAGAAAAAGGTCAATTCTCCCTACACATACTAATTTAAACTTTTTTGGCTTTGTTGAAATAACAGATAATAATAACACCTTTAATGAAACATCTAGTAGAGAGGGCTTAGTTCAGAATGAAGCCTTTATTCAGTTGCAGAATTTTATGTATAGAACATTATTGACTGGTCTTATTAAGATTGCAGAAGCTAGAAATGTAAAAGCTATCCCAAGCCAAAAGAAAGATAATAAGGGAAATTGGGATTATGAAAATATTGAAATACGTATCAAGGATATTGCTTTTACCCTTGATAAGTTAGATGAAGTATTGGCAAAAGAAGAAGGAAGTATCCAAACAAAAAAAAGACGGAAAACCTTAAAAAAAATAAAAAAACAAGTAAAAGAATTAGAAAAGACCCAAAAAATAGAGCAACAAAAGTATCTCAAAGAAAAATCTATGCTACGTGTTTTAAGCAGTGTTGGCTTAACTATAGCTCAGTTTATCCATGAAATTAGATACTATATGGATAATATCAATCATGATATTCGAGACTTAGTGAACGACTTGCAAGGGCAAAAAGTTTTACTTGAAATTGCTTTGACTTTACAGAAAAATTTTAGTTCTTTTAATACTTATACTGCCTATTTTGATGATGTAATTTCTCAAAATGTTATAAGAGAATTAATACCAATTGAACTTAGAACGGTTGTTAGACCTTTTATAAAATCCATAAAAAAAGATGCAAAAAGAGCAGGTATAATAATAAAAGAACCTAAATTTAATGGTTTCTTTCTTTATTCGAAACCAATGCATCCTTCTGAGTGGTCTTCTATTCTTTTTAACTTTTATACAAATTCCAAAAAAGCTATTAAAAAAGCCAAAAATAAAGGAGAAATCTTCATAGAATGCGGAGTCGAGGAGAATAAGGTTTATATTGAATTTTCTGACAATGGTATAGGGATTCCAAAGGAAATAGAAGAAAAAATATTTGATGAATTTTTTACTACAACTTCTGCAAGTAATTTTGATAAAGGTATTAGCAATGAAGGTATAACAGGAACTGGTTTAGGACTAAAAATAGTCAAAGATATAGTTTCAAGTTATCGAGGTGCAGTAAAAGTAGTGTCCCCTAAAGGAAATTTTAATACTTGTATTAGAGTAGAAATTCCAAAAGCAACAGAAAAAGATTTAGATACTTATGATTTATAAAATACTTTATATTGAAGACCTTGAACCTGATACAATCATCAGGAAATTCAACAGCGACTTACTTTCTGTTGAGCACTTCAATCCTGAAACTTTAGAAGGAGTTTTAAATGAAATTACAGAAGATATTGATGCTCTTGTCCTTGATTTTAAGCTAACAGAAAACGAACATAAACAAGTTAAATTTAATGCTCCTACTATTGCCCAAACGATAAGAACTCGTAATGCACTAATGCATAAAGATATTCCTATTGTGTTACTTTCAGAAGAAGGTAAAATAACAGACTATTATGAAGATTACACTAGTAGTAACTTATTTGATTTTTCAGTTTCTAAAGGTAAGTTTAGAGACAATGGTGATAAATATTCAGAAATGATTCATTCATTCATCAAGGCATACAAAAAAGTAAAAGAATTAGAATATAAGTATTATTTGATTCTCGGATTAACTGAAGATGATTACAATAGTTTAGATTACAGAATTAGAGACTATCTTAATCATGGAAATGTGAAAGAAGATGTTTATGCGATTGTCAGATTTATAAATCATGAGTTAATACAAACTACTGGCGTATTAATTAACGAAAATATTTTGTCAGCAAGATTAGGTATAAAGAAATCTTCAGCAGATTGGGAAAATTTGAAGAATCAGATAGTTTCATGTGCTTATAATGGCATCTTATCTGATATATTTCCTACATGGTGGATGGATAAAATTGAGGCTTGGTGGAAGGAAAACAGTAGTTTGAAAATAAGACGATTAACTGCTGATGAAAGGGTAAATGAAATTAAAAGAATTACTGGGTTTGAAGGTTTGGAGGTAAATGAACTATCCCCATACGCTAAAAGTAAAAAATTTTGGACTTCGTGTATTGATACAGAAGTTCCTATTGATTATATCGATGGTTTAGAACTATCTCAAAAACAACTTTTCCCATGGCAAGAAAGTAATTATATATCAATTCATGCTGGATTAGATTCAAGTCCGTCTAGAGTATATGTTAAACCTACTGGGCTTAAGAAATTAAGAATAATAAACTCTCAAATAGAACAAAATGGATAATTGGAATATTACTCAAATAGCAGACGATTTATCGACATTATTAAAGCTTACTGAAAAATATGAAGTACCTATTATTTCTGATAAATTAGAAAGTTTAAATGCTACACTTCCCTACTCAAATGAACCTAAACTCAATATTGAATTAATAGAATTTCATATTGACAAAAGCATTTCTGGAACTAATCCATTTGGAATCAACTATATAACTGTCTTTTTAGAAAACACATGTGAGTTCCTCCCTGAAAATATTATTAATAACCGAGATGTTATAATAGGATATTCTTTTCAAATAGATATTGAAGCTTTTATTGATGACAATGGTCCTTACCTTAGCTGTTGGCATTTAGATAAAAATATAGAATCTGAACCTCCAAAATTTACTCATCCTTATTATCATTTTCAATTTGGAGGAAATACTATAGAAGAACAAGATGCAGGAAAATTAGTAATTTTGGGTTCCCCAAGATTACCACATCCTCCTATGGATTTATTTCTTGGATTCCATTTTATTATCAATAATTTTTTTAGTTCAAAAGATTATGATTTTGTAAATAAATTATTGAATAATGAAGATTATCAGGATATTATAAAAAGGGCCCAAAATAGAATGTGGCAGCCTTATTTCAAGGCATTTGGAACGACTACAAATTTGGACTATACACTTGCCAATGTATTTCCTTTGTATATGCAATAAATATTGATGAATAATAAAATATTTTCATTTTTAAAAAAGTATTCTACTAAGCCATTAGATATTAATCGCTTAGTAGTTTCCGCATTTATAGAATACAACCAATTAAAAGTGCAATGCAATGAGTTAATTAAAGCTCTTACTATATCTGAAGAAAACACGGAAGAATATAATCTCCTTTTACAATTTTGTGAGTTATTTCATAAAAATAATATTTCATTTTCCTTTGAGAGGCTAATTGAAGTTTTTGAATTCGTTATTTCTCCATCCGATAAAATTGTAAATGGAGCCGTTTATACACCTTCTAATATTCGAATGTACATAATCAAAGAATGCTTACTTATTCTAAGTCAATCATCTAAAATAGGGGATATTTCGTGTGGTTGTGGAGGATTCTTATTTGATATGGCTATCTTGCTTAATAAAAAATATAGCCTGTCCTTTAGCGAAATTTTTAAGAACAACATATATGGTGTCGATTTAACAGATTATAGCATTAAAAGAACGGAAATTTTACTATCACTTTTAGCGATTAGCAAAGGAGAAGATAAAGTAAAGTTTGATTTTAATTTGTTTGTCAAGAACTCCCTAGAGTTTAATTGGAGGAAAGAGGTAAAAAGTATTCGAGAAAATGATGGGTTCGATGTTATTGTAGGAAATCCTCCTTATGTAAGTTCTTTGCATATTGAAGAAGAATCTCGCCATCTACTTAGCAAATGGTCTGTTTCATCAACAGGAAAATCAGATTTGTATATTCCTTTTTTTCAAATCGGATTAACGTCTCTAAAACCTAATGGAATATTAGGGTATATAACGGCAAGTAATTTTTATAGAAGTTTCAATGGTCGGGCTTTAAGAAAATATCTAAATGGAACAAAAATAAAATTGGTAGATTTTGGAGATGAGCAGGTCTTTAAAGGCAAAAAAACTTATACCTGCATATGTATGATAGAAAACAAAATGGGGAATATTGCTTACACTAAGTGTCCAAGTAAATCAATCTCTTTCCTAAAGGATACTGATTTTGTAGATATAAAATATGATGGGTTGAATAATGAAGATGGTTGGATATTAGATGATTACAATGTTCAATCTAATTTAAAAAAAATAGAAACTATTGGAAAAAAACTTGGAGATTTATTTGTAATTCGCAATGGTTTAGCCACTTTACGAAATAACATTTATATATTTAAGCCTATTGATGAATGCGATTCGTTTTATTATTTCAAGAAAGGAGATAAAATCTATAAGGTTGAAAAAGGTGTCTGCAAAAATATTATCAAACCCAATATTCTAAAAACTGAAGATAAAATCAAAGAGTTAACAGAAAAGATAATGTTCCCATATGAAAGAAAGGAAGTTTTAGATTTATTTGGCGACAATAATAATGGTTATAAGGTTTTATCTGAGAGTAAATTTAGAGGTTCTTTTCCAAATGCTTATGCTTACCTTAGTGAACACAAGTCAGAGCTAGCTAAAAGAGATAAGGGGGCAAAAAAATATGAAGAATGGTTTGCTTTTGGAAGGTCGCAAGCATTGAACATAAAAGGGAAAAAATTATTCTTTCCATATATTGCTAAGCAACCATATTTCGTGTTTTCTAATCAAGAAAATTTATTATTTTATAATGGTTATGCTATCGTATCTGATAGTGAAGCAGATTTGCGATTTATACAAAAAATTCTAATTTCTGATTTATTTTGGTATTACATTAAACATATAAGCAAACCTTATTCAGGCGATTACTTCTCGCTTGCTAAAAATTATATCAAAAACTTTGGTATTCCAGAATTTACGAATGAAGAAAAGAAAAAGTTGATGAGGTTAAAGAGAAAATCCTCAATTAATAATTTTCTTCAAGAGAAATATAAGATTGTTTTTTAAGAAACCGAAGGTTATAGTTAATGTAATTGTCTATTCATCCCAATCCTTCTGACGAGCATTTTACATTGGAGTTGGATTATCCTGTTTCTGGTCAAACGGATGTGGTGGTGATGGATATTCAAGGTGGGGTGGTTTATCGGTATTCTTTTGAGGCGGTATTGGGGGAAAAGCGGTATGAGTTGGCGTTTCCGAGTGATTTGAGTAGTGGGGTTTATTTTGTGGAAGTTCGGCAGGGAGAGAGGAAGGAAGTGAGGAAGGTTTTGAAGAGGTGATTTTGAAGTCAAAGAAACCATTTATTGCCAATCATTGTTTTAACAAAAAATATTCATCATGATTGAGAATCAAAATCAAAACATTTCGTAATGAACACATTGGAACTAAAAGGAGGCCTTACTGAAATGATTGCAGAAGTGGACAACAAAGAAGTTTTGTCACATTTGTATGAGATAGTTTCAGAAATTATCTCTCAGGCTGCTAATTACAATCAAGAATTGTCTGCTGAACAGGAAACTGCTTTGGATAGGGATATTGAAGCGAGTTTCTTGTCTGAGAATTTGGTGGAACACAAAATGGCAGTGAAAAGAATGGAGCGATGGCTAAAGAAGTAAAGTGGAATAAACGGGCTTTGGACAGTTTTGAAAACATCGCTCAATATCTGGAAGAAGTACACTCCATACAAGCGGCTGAGAATTTTGTCAGCAACGTTTTTGCTAAAATTGAAGTGCTTCAAAAGTACCCTACTATTGGGCGGAAAGCTCCTAAAAGAAAGACGGTACGTTTTGTTTTGGTTGGAAAATTTAGACGGCTTTATTATCGGGTGAGTGGTCGATATTTGATAATTTCAAGTTTATTTGATACTCGGCAACATCCTAAAGGAGATGTGCATCAGTGAGAAATCTTTATTTAGTCCAAGTGGATGCTTATTGGTTACTAAATACTTTGAAAACATCTTCACGAGAAACAGGTTTATTTTCAATGCCTTCTTCAATAGCTCTTCCTAAAGCATAATCTTCCATTGCCTCACGAACAACGTCTGTCCACATTCCTTTCTGTTCGGTCATTAGTTCCATAAGTGCGACCTTAATGACTTCTTTAAGTCTTTGTTCTGAAAGTGATAATTCCATGAATTTGATTTTTTTGAAATAAGAATATCTTAGCTAAATACACAACCTAAAAATATGTATTTTGGTTCTTTGAGCGTATTGTTTTTACTCAACCTACAGTCTATTAAAACCTTCAAAAACACCCTCACAATAAACAGTCCTACTCTCCATAACTTACTCCATCATCTTCCCCAAAGAATCCTCTTTCTGTATCAAATAAAGCGTTCCTAAATTCAACAGCATCAAAGCAAGGATAATCAAGCCCCAATCGGAAAGAGTTGGTACATCGGGAGCATTGGGAGGAGGAGCGACAACAGCAGGAGCAGCAGAAATTTTTGCGCCTATGTGATAAGAAAAGGCGGAATTGTGTGTACTGATAATCCAATCCATGTTTACAACACCATTTCCCACTGATAGACATTTTTCACTCAAAGCATGTGTGCTGGCATTGGAGCCTCCGATGATTTGATTGGGCATTTCACCCGATTTGCTTTGTCCTCCTCCTTCGGTCAAAGTCGGAGAAGAGGAGTTGTGGCGAGCTGTAATAAAATCTACCACCAAATCATTGGGGTCATCAACAGTGACTGAAATAGAAGAGTTGGTAGCCGTTCCAATGAAATTCTGAGCAAAATTATCCATTGGATTGACTTGGTTTACATTTTTGTAGGAAACAGCATAAATCGCTGCTTCAAAAGGAGCAGTACTGCCAGCAAAATTGGCAATGATGTCTCCCGAAATGGGCGCAGCCAAATCTCCCTGAGCCAAGTACGATATAGACAGGGTGTAAGTATTGGCGAATACTCCCAATTGGATCAAGGGCGTTCCTCCAAAGGTGATACTGCTGGAGGGGCTGTTACTCGTGACAATGGCATAGACAACGAGCAGAGAATTGTCTCCTTCTGGAACTGAAAATGCCGGTAGGGTGACAGTTGAAGTACCGTTGTCGGATTGATAGAGCAAATTGCCGTCGGAAATCACCCGAGAAATCTCTTGAGTTGCCCCATTGATTTTTGCGGCAATGTGATAAGAAAAGGCGGAATTGTGTGTACTGATAATCCAATCCATGTTTACAGCACCACTTCCCACTGATAGACATTTTTCACTCAAAGCATGTGTGCTGGCATTGGGATTTGTAGTGATTTGATTGGGCATTTCACCCGATTTGATTTGCCCTCCTCCTTCGGTCAAAGTGGGTGAAGAGGAGTTGTGGCGAGCCGTAATAAAATCCACCACCAAATCATTGGCATTAGCAGTGGGAATTGAAATAGAAGAATTGGTAGCCGTTCCAATGAAATTCTGAGCAAAATTATCCATTGGATTGACTTGGTTTACATTTTTGTAGGAGACAGCGTATATCGCTGCTTCAAAAGGAGTAGTGCTGCCAGCGAAATTGGCAATGATGTCTCCCGAAATGGGCGCAGCCAAATCTCCCTGAGCCAAGTACGATATAGACAGGGTGTAAGTATTGTTGAATACTCCCAATTGGGTCAAAGGCGTTCCTCCAAAGGTGATACTAATGGAAGGGCTGTTACTCGTGACAATGGCATAGACAACGAGAAGGGAGTTGTCGCTTTCGGGAACTGAAAATCCTGATAGAGTGACAGTTGAAGTACTGTTATCAGATTGATAGAGCAAATTGTTATCGGAAATCACTCGTGCGTGTGTTTCTAAGAATAGAAAAAACGAAAGGAAGCACCATAAAAAGGTGTGCCATTTTTGAGGGAGTTTTGTGTAGTGATTACTCATAATAATGTGATTTACTTGTTTCCGATTGTTTGCTAATGTAAAACCTTATAACAGCTATTTGGGTTCTTCGGAATAGGTTATTTCTCCTTCCTTTTATTTTTCAGTATCTACACCAAATACAGAATTTTTGACCATTTTAATAATTTTTGCAATGTGAATACATTTGAAAAATAGATTTTTAAATTGTGTTCAATAATTTAATTTGAAAAACAGTGTAAGTATTGATTTTTAGCATTACTAATTAGTTACTATATTTGTGTATTAAAAATCCCCCTTCTTCTTAGTTTTTTCTCATTGTAGGAAAACAACTATTGCTTTTCTACAATGTTCCACCTCCTTCAAATCATCTTTTTATACTTCGAAGAAACGAAAAGATAGATTAAATCATGAAAAGAGGTTTACAGGTATTAGGATTTTTGGTAATTTGCTTTTTTTGCAATTTGTCGGTGCAAGCTCAATCGGTCGAAGAACTTAGAAGCTGGGATATGTGATGGGGAAGATTATTTTAATACACTCAAAGCAGTTCCTCAAAATGGTGTTATCAGCCCTGATGATATTGAACTGGAATATTTCGATTTTTCCCAATTAGACATCAGCAATGAGGTGAAAATTCACCATTTATTGACCCATACTTCTGGCATCAAAGACTACTACAAAACACAAGAGTACATTGGTGGGTAAAAGGGCACAATCTATGGTTTCCTATTTAGAAGGGAAAATAGCAAAACAATAATCTCTACTTTTCTTCATAGATAACACTAAGTAACGGTAAAAAAATAACTCCCCGTTTTCTTTTGCTAACATACCCCACCCCCTTTCAAAAGGGGAATATCGGTCGGGAAGTTATTTTTTCTTTTTTACTAAGGCAAATTCAATGAATATTTTATGAGTGAGTGGATTGTATTCTGAAAATGCCTAATTCCCCCCTCGATTTGTTCCAAATTCATTCACTCTTGTTCCATAATGGCTTTTTACGCCATTTTGGTCGAAATCCGCATTGTTGTTGCGTCCTTTTACCGAATTAAAAACCCTCATTTGCCATCTATCATCCCTCAATTCTCCACGAGCCGTTGAGTGGATCAATTCATAGTCATTGTCTGCAAAATTGGGGTTGTAAAACACAAATTGGACGTTGCTTTGATTGCCCAATTGATAGTATTGCCAAATTTGGTAGGGTGCAGCACCAGGTTCGTTTGCTCCATCCGCAATGTCATTTGGCGGCCCATGTTGCAGGTAAACTCGACCTCTATCTGTCTCAAAACCATCGAAGATTTGACTACCATATAGGTCTTCTACTTTTCTGATTTGTGCTTGATAATGTTCAAACTGTTCATCGGCATCAAAAGGGTATTTTTGTGTCCAAAAATTGAAGATGAATCGTCGCTGCAAGTCGGGATTTTTACCCTCCGCCAGATTTTGGATATAGTCTTTGGTCTGTCTATCGCCTATCGGAGCAATCGAACGCAAATAATAATCTGCTTCTTCATCTGTCAATGCTGCTACAAAAGAATTGTGAATATCTATTTGGTGAATGTCTGACAAAGAGTATTCCGCCGCTTTTTTACTGCGCTGAAAAAAGACCGCTTTGGCTGCCAATAGCTTGTTTTTCTTGTCACGTACTTCAATGATTAAGTTGTAATTACCCGAAGGCAATTCGTTGATGTCAAATTCCGAAAAGGCAATATTGACAGGGGCAGCTTTCTTCTTTTTGAACGAGCGAAGATTTTGAACGATTTTGTTATTGTTGTTGCTCAATCGAATAGAATAGACCACCAAAAAATCTGGTTCTTCTAAGGCTTTTTCTGTGTGATAAATCTCGGCATAGAAAGAAAGTTTATTGACGCTGTTGCCAAAATAGTTCAGTACATTGGGGTACAAGTTGTAGCCATTTTTGGTGTAAATCGTTCCTTCCTCTGTGTTCTTTTTTTCATAGCTATCTATCAGCATGATGTCAGAAATGGCTATTTTATCTTTTTCAAAACCTACTTCAATCGTTTTGTTGTATCGAGCTTCTTTTTCGATTTGATTGGTGTCTCTGAAAAGAATATCCAAAGTGTATGTACCATCTTCCAAGGCATTTCGTTTTAGGTCTGTAAGATTGAAGTTCAAGGCCTTCAAATCTTCAATAAGAGGACTGTGCAACAAATATTTATCAAATTGAACGATTTTTTCCTCTTGTTTGAAAAGGATGGTTACTTCAATAGTTGCTTGGAATTTACCCTCGTCAACGGCTACGAATTTTACATCTTTGCTCGGCACCAACAAGTAAGTTTCTACATAACTCTTGTGTTCGGGGGTGCTAAAAATGGCATAATTGACTACTGGACTGAAAGCAGAACTCAGCATTGAAGTTGATAGCAAGAATAGTAATAGAAGTATATTTTTCATCTGTGTATTTTCGTTTTTTTAAGGTCGGATGGAACTTACCACGAACAAAATAATCATGGACGTTTCATCAGAATCTTTCTTAATTAACTATGGAAAATTACGCAATTGTAGGGATATTCACAAATATTTTATCTACCAATTGTCGGCTTCAAATTTCACAAATTCGGAAATCTCTATTTTATTAATCTGTGATAATGTCTTTCATTTACCCATTTTTCGTGCTATTATTGGGGGTTTTCATCGGAAAACTAACCAGTTTTTGATTTCTTAATTATCTTTGACTTTGCTTATTTATCTGATGAGAGTTAAAATTTAAGTCACTATTAATCAATATACTTCAAGTCTTCATCGAATGAATTTTTAAAAGGTGATACAAATTATATGAATGTGAATCCACAAGAGGAGTACAAGACAGAAAAAATTGAAGTAGCTCCAAAGAAAAAGAAAAAATCGGCAGCGAGAGAATGGACCGAAGCCCTTTTGTTAGCAGTGATTGCAGCTACCCTTATTCGACTTTTTTTCATTGAAGCCTACACGATTCCTACTTCCTCTATGGAAAAAACGCTTTTGGTAGGAGATTATTTGTTTGTCAGTAAGCTTAATTATGGCACACGAATGCCGATGACCCCATTAGCATTTCCTTTTGCTCACAATACCATGCCTTTTACCGATGGCAAAAATTCGTATAGTGAAGCCTTCAAACTGTCCTATTACCGACTGCCCGGTTTTCAAAACATCGCTCGAAATGATGTCATCGTGTTCAATTATCCAGTAGAAGAAGAACGCCCTGTTGATAAGCGAGAAAACTACATCAAACGCTGTGTGGGCTTACCAGCTGATACGCTTGAAATTGTGAACCGACAACTTTGGATAAATGGTGAACCTGCCGAAACTCCCGAATTGATGCAATACAACTATTTGGTGCAAACCAACGGAACGCCCATTAATCGGACGACCCTTCAAAAATTGGAAATCAACGAAGGGGGCAGCAACATTGCAGAAAACAACCTTTATATTTACCCGCTTACACAGTACAGTCTCCAAAAGACCAAAGAACTATCCAATGTAGTCAAAGTAGATACGAGTTTGATAGATAGAGGGATACAAGACATGGGCATTTTTCCACATGCCTCCAAAGAACATCCTTGGAACATTGACAACTACGGCCCTATAGTCATTCCTGCAAAAGACAGTACAGTCCAATTGACTTTCACCAACCTGCCTTTGTACGAGAAAATTATTACCCATTACGAAGGCAATGACCTTCGAGTAGAAAATGGAAAAATATGGATAAACGACAATGAAACTGAAAGCTACACTTTCCAAATGAACTACTATTTTATGATGGGCGACAATCGTCACAATTCAGCAGATTCTCGTTATTGGGGTTTTGTACCTGAAGACCATATTGTGGGAGAAGCGGTTTTGATTTGGTTTTCGCTCGGAGAAGGAGATAATTTTTTTGACCGCATCAGATGGGATAGAATTTTCAAATCTGTAGATTGATTATTGTCATTTTGATTTTTATTGCTTACTTTGCAAGTTCATCCAACACGACCATTCATTCACTACTCATTTACCATTTATTAAATTTCAGAAATGAACCAGTTGAAGCATATCATACGCACCTTGTATCAACATATACCTAATTCCTTCAAAAACAAATATGCACTGACCCTGTTTATTTTTCTTTTGTGGATGATGGTTTTTGATACCAATACGCTTCCCTCTCAAGTTCGATTGAGTATGCAAATCAACGAAATGGAACAGAAAAAAGACTACTACAAGGAAGAAATTGAAGTGGTGAATCAGTCATTGGAAGACTTACTGACCAATGAAGCAACTCAGGAAAAATTTGCAAGAGAAAATTATTTAATGAAGCGAAAAAATGAAGATGTGTTTGTAATCGAATACAAATAAGGAATTTTGAATAGTTTATTCCGAAACTTCAAGAAATAAATGTTGAATTTTGAATGATGGAAACCTTCAAAGCTAATCCTTCCAAGAATAAAATGTAACGTTATTTTTTTTCAACATTTCTAATAATGGTTAATCCCTCGATATCCCAAAAAAAATAAACTCACTGTCCATGAATCAGAAGCAATTTTTTATTGGTCTTTTATGGCTATTACTGATTTCTATCATTTCCTGTGTACCTCCCAAATCCAAAGACAACAAACTAATCATTCACAAAGCAAAGGATTTTAATATTTCCTACGATTTGGCGGATGCAAACGCAAAATATAGGCTTCCTGGGAAATTGGTGGAAATTTCGGGGTTGAGTATTTTGAATGATACTACGATTGCTTGTGTGCAAGATGAATTGGGAGAACTCTATACCTTCAATCTTAATAAGTCGGTGATAACCAGCCGAACACCCTTCGGAAAAGAAGGGGATTATGAAGGGGTTGCTTGTACCGATAGCCTGATTTATACACTTAGAAGCAGTGGCAAAATCTACGAGGTACAACACTTCAAAGAAGACAGTCAATTTACAGTAAAGCATCGAACCGAACTCCGAAAATTCAACAATCCGCAAGGTATGGCCTACGATGCTATTAACAACCGCTTATTGGTCGCCTGTAATGGTTTGATAGGAGATGAAAAATCTGCTAATAACATCCGATCTATCTATTCCTTCAATTTAGAAACCAATAAGTTGGATTCTATTCCTGTGATTTCTTTTACGATTGACGACATATACCAATTTTTAGACGTGGGAGGTATCGAAAAAACTTCCGAACAATTAGCCGAGTTTTTCAGTCCTGGAGTCAACAATGTTCTCGCTTTCCAAACTTCAGGATTTGCGATTCATCCCATTTCGGGAGACTATTATTTGGTCTCTTCCAAAGACAATTTCTTTATGATTCTCAGTCCAAAAGGAAAGTTTCGTTATATCCGACAATTGGATAGTAAATTGTTTCGCAAGCCCGAAGGAATCACCTTTTTGCCCAATGGTGATTTGTTTATTTCCAATGAAGGGGTGAATGAAATAGCGGATATTACCCGCTTCGATTACGTGAAAGATATTGAATGATATTTTTAGAGAATATCGTAAGTTTGCGTCCAAAATAAATTCATTTAATTCTTAGTAATATTATATCATGAGATTAGCAAATAAAGTTGCCATCGTAACAGGTGGCGCAAGAGGTATAGGCAAAGCAATAGCCGAATTGTTCTCCAAAGAAGGTGCTACCGTTGTTATTTGGGACTTATTGGATGTAGGGCAGCAAACGGCTGAAGGGATTCAGGCGAATGGGGGCAAGGCTACCTTTCAGAAAGTATCAGTGACCGACAAAGCACAAGTTGAAGCAGCCGCCAAAAAAGTATTTGAAGAAAATGGACGCTTGGACATTCTCATCAACAATGCGGGAATTTTGCGAGACAAAACGCTTTTGAAAATGAGTGATGAGGAATGGATGGCTTCCATACAGGTCAATTTGAGTGGCGTGTTTTATTGCAGCCGTGCAGTCGTGCCATATATGCAGCAAAATCAGTACGGTCGCATTGTTTCGGCTTCTTCAACAACTGGTTTGAGAGGCAATTATGGACAAACCAACTATGCGGCTGCAAAAGCTGGGGTAATTGGGATGTCGAAAACCATGGCTTTAGAAGTTGGCAAATATGGAATTACCTGCAATGTCGTTGCGCCTGGCTATACTTTGACGGATATGACCGCTACTATTCCTGATGAAATTAGCAAGGGATTTATCAAACAAATTCCTGTGAGAATGGCTGCCGAACCGATTGACATTGCGTATGGCTACTTGTACTTGGCATCAGAAGAAGCTCGATTTGTATCAGGTATTGTGTTGCCAATTGACGGAGGAGTGACTCGGTAGATGGCGTCTTCAAATTCAAAAATACATTGATTGCTCTTGGTCTTAACTATTTAAGATTGCTCCTATGCAAATCAATGGTATAGAGGTACAATTCCTCCACTTTCTTTCTTGCCCACGGAGTTCGTCTCAAAAATTTGAGGCTTGATTTGATAGAAGGATCATACATAAAACAACGAATCTGGATTCTTCTTGCCAAGGCTTCCCAACCGTATTCGTGCTCCAAGTATTCCAGAATGTCTGCGAGTTTTACGCCATGTAAAGGATTATTTGGTTGTTCATTGCTCATAAGAAAGACCATTTTTGATTACGAAGATAATAGTTTTTACCATAAAAAAAAGGTGTTGAACTTATTAAGCTCAACACCTTTTGTATTTTAATATGATGACATTGAAGGTCTAAAATTACTGTACCATCAATTTTTTGGTCACTTGTTTATTACCTGCGTTCAACATAACAACATAAGTACCTGCCACCAAGTCACCTCTTTCAAGTTCAATTGTGTGAGTACGAGCAGCCAATTCGCCCAATACTTCATTTCTAACAACTCGACCTTGAATATCAATGATTCGGAGAGTCAAATCAGTAGCCTCTGTAAGGGTGATTTGTAGTTTGCTCTGTTGTTGCATTGGATTGGGGAACAAATCGATTTGTGTAATACGATCAGAAAGGTCTTCAATTCCATTGATCAACTCATAATCGGGAAAGTCAATAGTCGTGTCACAACCTTGAAGGGTGAAAGTAGTACTTCTATACATTCCTCGTCCGTGTGTACCTGCATACAGAACATCACATCCAGCGGCTTTCATCAACTCAAGACGAAGGCTGTGAACAGGTACTCTACCCATAATACCATTTTCTTCTGTCCAGTTTTTAGATACTGCATCATACATCCAAACTCCCAATTCTGTACCTGCAATAATGCGGTTGGGATTGAAGCCATCAATCACAATGCTATATACAGGCATCAAAGGAAGATTGTGTTGAATAGTCGAGAAAACTGGAGTCACAGCATTGGCATTAAAGGATTCCATAACATTTTGAGGTTGACCATAATTCCCCAAAGCTATTACAATGTGAGCAGGATTGAAATCCACATCAATACTTGAAATATATTGACCTGGGCTCACTATTGCATCATTCGTAGAAGGCGTGTCTCTATCCAAATTGGTAATTCGCATGATTCTACCGTCTGTCGTACCTGCATAGACCGTTTTACCATCATTAGAAACTGCTACGGCACTGATGCATCTATTGCCGGAGAATCTACCAATCTCTTTCCATGTAGGGATTTCACTAAAGTTGAGAGGGCCATCTGTCATCCAAACACGACCATCGCAAGCACCTGTTACAAAAATTCCTTTTTGTTGTGTCGGGTCAATGATGTTGCCAATTACGTCTTCCCATAGAATGAAAGGAGTGATAAAGAGGGGATTTCCATCCATTTGACCATCAGGATTGCAGTTACCTTCTGGAGTTGTTGGTGCACAGTCAATTTGGGTATCAAAGAAAGTACTCAAAGGAGGAGTCGCACTACCAGTACGCATAATCGCACCGTTTTGTGATTCTGCAAAAATAGCCAAAGGGTTGATTTTGGAAATGTCACAAAATCCACCGTCACCACCTGTAATGAACTGTCCTTCAAAAGCAGAACTACCGTTCAAAGTCACAAAAACAGTAGAGTTGTCTTGTGAACCCCCAACAACACGTCCATCTTTACCTGCTGCCATTCCATAAAATTGGGTAACGTTGTAATTTTTGTTGATAGCGGCAAAAGTAGGAAATACGTTTTGAGCATCCAAACTGCGGTAAACACCACCGTCATTTCCTATATACATCACATTTGGATTATGAGGACTAAAAACAATGGTATGCTGATCGGCGTGAACATCGTAAGGAGGTGCACCACCGTCTAATTGATTCCAATCATCACGAGCAGACCATGACCATAGACGAATACCCCCTAAGATAATTCTTTCTTTGTTGGCTGGGTCAACAGTTACACACAGGTCATACCAACCTTGACAGCTACCTCCACCTGCTTGACTCATAGGATCAAAGAAAGAAGCACTTCCTTCTCCAATGATGATCCAAGTATCTCCGCCGTTTTTAGATTGCCATACTTTTCTCAAACAACCGCCATTGGTCACAGTGACAATGTATAAGTAGTTGTTGTCAGTTGGAGACATGGACAAGACTTTATTTCCCGATGAAACCTCAAATTGTCCAATACCTGCTCCTGTAGAATCATCACTGAAATTCAAACCATCTGTAGATTTATAATACCTACTACTTGCCACAGCATGTACCGTACCATCTGTAGCGACTGCAATGTCATAAGCCACTACACTTGCAGAAATGCCACCCGCTTTGGACCAAGTAGCACCACCATCCTGACTGATTTGAAGGCCTCTACTTGTAGCCACATAGATTAAGTTAGGATTGGTAGGACTCACTTCAATGTCTTGAATTGCAGCCCAATCTGTGTTGTAGATATTGTTACCGCTAATTTCGGGAACCGTAGATTCCAATACTTGGAAAGTTACTCCTCTATCTGTTGATTTGTAAACACCATTACCCGGCAAAACAGAGTTACCTAATTTACCTTCTCCGTAAGTACGACCATCAAAGTTTTCGCCTGTACCTACATAAATATCTCCATTAGGAGATTGGGCAATAGCAGAAACAGAAAGTGTTGCAAATTCAGTGTTTTGAGGGTGATCATTCCAACGCAAACCACCATTGTCAGAAGTAAAAATACCTCCTGATACTCCTCCAATGATCATTCTTTTGGGGTTGTCTTTGTCCACCAAAATCGCACGAGTACGACCTCCCACATTGTTGGGTCCCATAAATTCCCAATCAATTTGACCCGCCTTTTCAGCTTGATTTCGGCTTTCTGATGCTTTGTCCGCTGCTTGTCGAGCTTTCATCACATCTGCTACATCAATACGTCCTGTTTTAGGATTTGCTTTCATTTTCATGAGGTACTCATAAGCTCCAATAAAGGATTGAGTTTTTTCCTCAAATTTTTTCATAGACTTCTGAATCTGTTCGTCTTGAACTTGTGCAACAAGGTCAGACTCCTGTATCTGCTGCATGTAAAGGTAGCCTCCTACTGCTGCAACAAGCAAGCTTAGGGCGGCAAAAGAAATTATCAATCTTTTCATAGATATAAAATTTGTTAATTTGAGTAATGTTTTGTTCATAGAGTTAGTGCTTATTTAGCATAGTTATCAAGAAGTGTAAAATCAATCTCTGGCCGAATATCTATCTTATTGAAACAATCTGCAAATATTTATTTAGCGGTTTATCGCCTAAAATAGGTATTTATTACTTCAATTATAGCTATTTGTCAAGGATTTACAAAAAATACAATGGGCTGAAATCCAAGTATTAATTTTTATTTTCTCGGATAGAGAAATATCGCACAAAATAAGTTAAAACTTGCGTAAATGTAGTGTTGTTTAGCTGACTTTATTGAGGAAAAGACGATTTTACTTATTTTGAGGAACTAATCACAAAAAGGGTTGGTTGATAATATTCGATTCCTTAACTTTGCAGCCCATTTTAATAAAAACAAAATGGAGGGAATTGTTTAGTTCGGGATGTAGCTCAGCCAGGTTTAGAGTACACGTCTGGGGGGCGTGGGGCCGGAGGTTCGAATCCTCTCATCCCGACTACTTTTGTTGAAGGTCAGTAGGTTATTTATAATAGCTTATTGACCTTTTTTTATTGAATACTGGCAAAAAGGGCTTTTTAGATGATTTTGCTTGCGAATTACTTGCAAATTTTGGATGCTCTTCTTTTAAATAAAAAAAATCAACAGCATGAACAACGATAATCAAAATACAAATTACCTTACCACACCTTCCTCTATTCCTTCAAAAGATTTCCATCTTACAGCAATCACTTGGAAGGATGTCAGTGATAAAGTGAACTTTCAAGCAGTGAGCGAATTGCTAAACCAAAAACTGTCCTTATCCAATTATGGAGAAGCAGTCAAAAATTTGTATTGTACTTTTTTGGCAATTCAAGCCAATAACGAATTTCACGATGAATTTGTGGACTATGATGAAGAGGAGCAACTTTTGGAAATGGCTTTGAAGGTAGATATAAGGCAATTGAAGGATGCAACGGAAGCGCAAACTTTGGAAATGATGGTGAAGGTATTTTTGGAGTCTATTCTCCAATATCCAAACATTGAAGGTTTTGACTCCAAACGTTTTTATATAGATGTTCAATCTGCTTTTGTCGAAAAAGGATGGTTGAGAAATCAAAATACTACTGTTACTGCTATCCTAAACCTTTCCGAAAAAGCACAAATAACAGGCTTGGAGGAAGCGATTGTTCACCTCATTGAAACGGATATTGACAAGGCGGCTTTGGGGTGGATTAAGGTATATTGTGAAAAATTGGAGGTGGATTATGTAAAACTAATAACTGAATAATTTTTTCACTCCGTCGCCATAAACCGACACCTCGAATAAGTCGAACAACCCAAAAAATACTTAGTAAAAGTAGCTTTTCGTAACCGTAACTTTATGAATACACTACAACGATGACAAATTCCGTAATCAATCGGTTTGGTCCTTGTCCTATCGTTCTTCTTGACTTTGACAGTTAGAATAAGGAATTTATTATCAGTCAAATATTTAAGATTTGAAAAAAGTGCAAGTTGCCACTACATTCCTCCAATTATCCCTCATGTATAATCATTCAATATTTATAAGCGATGTTTACTATCGTACGATTAAAAGAGTGAACATTGCAGTTGGGATTGAGGAATAAGATAGGTTAGCAAAATACCTGATTTGTGGTAAAAATAACCCTCTCGATAAATACTTGCCAAAGTCTACTATGCAACTAGGTTGCGACCTTTTTTCAGTAATTTTGCATCATGATTGAAAAAAATGAAATAGTAAAAACCTCAAAACCTATCACTCTTAATTCTAAAAAAGCTTGTAAAACAAGTTGTTGCAGCGTAAAAGAACCTGCAATGGTCGAACATCATGAGAGTGACGGTCATGAAGACGAGCACAATCATTCTTCAAATGGGAATCCTTACCTACCTGCCCTTATCAGCTTTGTCATGTTGGTAATAGGTATGTCATTGGAGCATTGGCTACAATGGTCATTTTTTGAAGGCTGGGTGAAGATACTTTGGTTTGCAGTAGCGTATATTCCCGTAGGTTTTCCCGTTTTGCGAGAAGCTTGGGAAGCTGCCCGTCAGGGGGAAATATTTACCGAATTTTCGTTGATGTCAATAGCTACAATTGGTGCATTTGGAATTGGAGAATATCCCGAAGGCGTGGCAGTAATGTTGTTTTATGCAGTAGGAGAACTGTTCCAAAGTGCTGCTGTTCAGCGAGCAAGAGGAAATATAAAAGCTTTATTAGATGTACGCCCAAAATCTGCAACGGTGTTGAGAGATAGGCAATATGTAAGTGTTGCACCCGAATCTGTGGCTGTTGGAGAAAAGATTCAAGTGAGGGTAGGAGAGAAGATACCTTTGGATGGCACTTTACTTTCCGAAAAAGCTACCATGAATACAGCAGCCTTGACAGGCGAGAGCAAGCCACAAACGGCATTGAAGGGTGAACAGGTTTTGGCAGGTTCGATAAATTTGGAGGGAGTAATTGACCTGCGAGTAGAGAAGTTGTTTCAAGACAGTTCTATTGCTCGCATATTGGAGCTGGTGCAAAATGCCACAGCCCGAAAGTCCAAGACGGAATTGTTAATCAGGCGATTGGCAAAAGTTTACACGCCAATAGTTGCTTATTTGGCAATGGCGATATGTTTGCTTCCTTACTTCTTTGTAGAAAATTATGAGTTTTCGGATTGGTTGTATCGAGCGCTGGTCTTTTTGGTGATTTCCTGTCCTTGTGCTTTGGTGATTTCAATTCCATTGGGTTATTTCGGTGGTTTGGGCGCAGCTTCCCAAAACGGTTTACTCTTCAAAGGCGCAACTTTTCTCGACCAACTGACCAAGGTGAATACGCTGGTGATGGATAAAACGGGAACTTTGACCAAAGGCGTTTTCAAAATCAAAGACATTGAAGTGACAGACTCCAATTTGTCAGAACAGGAATTTATGAATTTGTTGATGGCAATGGAAGCCAAATCCACGCATCCGATTGCAAAAGCGATTATGGAGTATGCTTCCTTCAATGGAAACTTGGCGAGCGCAATTGACATTGAGGAAATTGCAGGTAAAGGACTAAAAGGAAAGGTGAACGGCAAAGAGTTGCTGGTCGGTAACAAAAAGCTATTGCAGCAATTTGATGTTGTTGTTCCTTCAAAAACGGATACGATTGTAGAAAGTGTGGTACTAATGGCGGTTGATGGTGAATTTGTAGGGTATGTCACGATTGCAGACGAACTGAAAGCGGATGCACAACAAAGCATAAACCGACTCAAAAAATTGGGTATTAAACACTTGGTGGTGCTTTCTGGCGATAAAGATTCTATCACCCAACAAGTAGCGAAAGACTTGGGCATCAAAGAAGCAAAAGGAGGATTGTTGCCCGAGGACAAATTGACCGAAGTTGAAATGCTCAAAAAAGACCCCAAAAAGATGGTGGCTTTTGTAGGGGATGGCATCAACGATGCGCCTGTTTTGGCAATCAGTGATGTGGGTATGGCAATGGGAGGATTGGGTAGTGATGTCGCTATCGAAACAGCAGATGTCATCATTCAAACCGACCAACCTTCCAAAATTGCGACTGCTATCGAAATCGCAAAATCTACGCAGCGCATCATATGGCAAAATATCGGACTGGCTTTTGGGGTGAAAGGCATAGTATTGGTCATGGGCGCACTAGGTTTGGCTACGATGTGGGCAGCCGTTTTTGCAGATGTTGGTGTGGCTATGTTGGCGATTTTGAATGCGGTAAGATTGCAGGGGATGGAGTGGAGTTGAAGCAGGTCTCACTTCTTACAGCGAAAGCGGTCTTGCATCTTGCTTCTTTTTCAGTATGTCCCCCGATACCGATGGTCAAAACGTCGTCCTTTATCTCGCTTCAACAGCATTTGACCACCGCCAGTTCCTTCAATCCAATCAAACAATTTGTTTCGAAGTTCCTCCGATAGCTTGGTATATTCTGGATTCCGAATCAAGTTGTTCATTTCCTGTGGGTCATTTTGAAGGTCGTAGAGTTCGTTGATGTCCCAAATTCCGTGATAGCGAATATACTTATAGCGGTCGGTTCTAATGGCGTGAACAGTAGGCGTTTGAGGAAAAGGTCGCTCCCAAAAATACTCGTAGTAAATCGTATCTTTCCAGTCCATATCTTGCCCCTTCAATAGTGGAACAAACGATGCACCATCCATATTTTCGGGTGTTTCGATATCTGCCAAATCCAAAATCGTAGGCGCGATGTCTATGTTTTGAATCACCTCCTCTACCTTTGAAGCAGCAGGCACAAAACCTTTCCCCATAGCCAATAGCGGCACACGCATAGACTCCTCATACGCCTGTCGTTTGTCAATCAGACCATGTTCACCAAACGAAAAACCATTATCGCCCATGTAGAAAACTATGGTATTTTCCATCAAACCATTCTCCTCCAAATAGTCCAACACCTCTCCAATACTTTCGTCTAAAGCCAATAGAGTTTCGCAATAAAGTTTGTAAAAGTCGTCAAACTTGATTTGATTGTGATACATATAATCCACTCCATGCCAACTATGTCGCTGTGCTTTCACCCAATTTGGCACATCTTTGTAGTTGTATTCCGAAGTATCAACCGTTGCCCTTTCGTGTCCTGGAGGAAACATTGTAGGTGGATAAGTAATTTTTTCGTTGGCATATTTTCCATGGTGTCGAGGAGCAGGTTTGAAATCAGCGTGAACAGCTTTATGAGATAGATACATGAAAAATGGCTTATCTTTGGAGCGATTGTCCATAAACTCCAAAGCGTATTTGGTCAAAACATCGCTCACATAGCTGCTGTCTTTATACTCCACACGCTCACCATTCACATTCATCGAAGGATTAAAGTAATTGCCTTGTCCCTTGAAGCTCGCCCAATAATCGAAGCCAGGGCGAGGGTCATCGTGGTGTTCGCCCATGTGCCATTTGCCGATGTAAGCCGTCTCGTAACCGCCTTTTTGAAGGTAACTCGGAAAGAAAACCGCACTATCTGGCACAAGAGATTGATTGTCGACCACGGCATGGTGGTGTGTATATTGTCCCGTCAAAATTGACGCACGACTTGGTGAACAAAGCGAAGTGCTCACAAAAGCATTTTTGATATGCGCTCCTTCCTTTGCTATTCTATCCATATTGGGCGTTTCCAAAAACGGAACTTTGCCCATGAAACCCATAAAATCATAGCGGTGGTCATCACTCAAAATAAAAATGACATTTTTCTTGCCCGAATCTTCAACGGCTTTTTTTGCAGCAGTTGAAGATTGGTTGGCTGTTTTTTGCATGGAAGTACAGGCAAAAAGGAAAGCTAATAGTATCGAAAAGTACAAGTATTTCATTGCGAGATGGTTTTTATTCAAAATGTTCTTTCGTCTTAGCCAGAAATCTCCTTGCATTTTCAATGGCTAATTCTGCATCTTCCTCTTCAATTTCGGCATCAAAATTATAATCGCTTTCTTGACGAAATAAATCATTTACTTTTAGGAGGTTATTATATTCGAGTGGAAATACATCGGTTTTTATATAATACTCTCTGAATTTACTTTGTATTCCATTATGAGTTTTTGCGAAGATATTATGTTCAAACAGAAGTGCTTGCATACAAGCATACATGACATAATAAGACCTATTCAAAACATTTGCATACCTTTTCCCTTCTAAAGCCCACTCTGCATCCTCCAAAAATTGTTGTGCTTTCTGAAGCGTATTTTGGATTTCGGGTTTCATATCTGTACTCCTTCCTTTTTAATATTGTGAAACAACATGTTTTTTAATGTTTTAAAATCATTTATGGAAGTTGGAACAAAAGAAATAAAAGCATCTAATTCTAAATCCAACAAATGAAGAATATTACTGACCTTAACTATTTCTTTATATGGATTCACTTTTTCATCCTTCAAAACCACCAAAAAGTCAATATCAGAATTCTCATTATAATCCTCTCTTGCGTAAGAACCATACAAAATAATTTTGTCCAATCTTTTTCCATAAAATCCTTGCATTGCTTCTTTAAACCGTTTTATAATTTGATTTTTTTTCGACATTGTGATAAATTTTATATTTTGAGAAATTAATTCTCCTACCAAAGATAACCTATTTTCAAATCAAAACATTCCATTCACTCTCAATCTAACTCGTAATAGACACCCTACTTTTAAAATCGTCTTTCCTTGCATGGCTTCAATTTTATGAACAAATCCTAATCTGTATGCGTGACTCAAAGTTTTTAAGAGGGACAGTTAAGATTACTTCAATGTAAAATCCGCCTCCATCACATCTACCGAACTACTTCCCACAAACACCTTAAAATCACCCTTTTCTGCCACCAACTCCATTTGTTGATTGTAGTACTTCAAATCTTCCGAAGTCAATTTGAAGGTAATCGTTTCATCTGCACCAGCCTTTAATTTTACCTGACGGAAACCCTTCAAATCTTTGACAGGGCGAGTCGTACTACCCACCAAATCACGAATATACAATTGCACCGTTTCCACACCATCGACTTTACCCGTATTGGTGATTTTAACTGACACCTCTAGGGTTTCATCCATGCCGATTTCGGTTTTGTTGAGCTTCAAATCGCCATATTCATAGGTCGTATAGCTCAATCCATAGCCAAACGGATACAAAGGTTCGTTGGGAACATCTATATATTTGGAGGTATATTTATCGGTCGCTTTGAAGGGGCGACCTGTGTTTTTCATGGCGTAATAAATGGGGATTTGGCCTACATTTCGAGGGAAGGTAATCACCAATTTTGCAGAAGGATTGTAGTCGCCAAGCAATACATCTACAATGGCTGGACCTGCCATCGTCCCTAAATGCCAAGCGTTTACAATAGCAGGGATGTTTTCGTCCATCCATGAAATCGTCAGCGGACGACCTGCCATGACGACTGTAATTATTGGTTTCCCAATGGCATGAATCGCTTCCAAAAGAGCTTGTTGTCCGCCTGGTAAATCCAAATTACTACGGCTTGCGGCTTCTCCATTTTGTCGGTAATTCTCACCAATCGCCATAATCACAATATCCGCATTCTTGGAAGCTTCAATTGCCGCCTCAAAACCTTCCTCAGTATTGTTATCCATTTTTGCGCCTTCTATGTAGGTAATCTCTGCTTTTGGGAGTGCATCGGTCAAGGCTTTGCGGAGCGTAACGACTTTGGAGACATCACCCGATGCGTGCCATGAACCCAAAACATCTTCTTTGTTGTCCGCCAATGGACCAATCAAAGCGATTTTTGCAGTGCTTTTGGAAAGTGGTAAAAGTGGTTGACCTTCAACAGCTTCATTTTTCAATAATACAATAGATTTTCGCCCTGCATCTCGTGCGTGTTCCATCATCTCTTCCGAAAACATCACCTCTTTTTCTCTTTTTTCATCCGAATAGCGATACGGGTCTTCAAACAAACCCAACTTGTGTTTGTAGCGCAAAATTCGACGAACCGCTTCGTCAATGTCTTTTTCGCTTACCTTGCCTTCTTTCACAGATTCTTGCAAATGGTTTTGAAAAACAGCCCCTTGCATGTCCATGTCCACGCCAGCATTGAGCGCCAATTCACCAGCGTGTTTTTCATCGGCTGCAAAACCATGATGCACCATTTCATTGATAGAAGTATAGTCAGTCACAATGAATCCTTTGAAGCCCCATTCTTTCCGCAAAATATTCTCCAACAAATAGTTGCTGCCGCTTGCAGGAACGCCATCTACTTCGTTAAAGGAGGTCATGACCGTTGCAGCCCCAGCGTCAATAGCAGCTTTGTAAGGCGGTAAATAAACTTCTCGCAAAGTTCGGTCGGACATATCAACGGTGTGGTAATCCCGCCCTGCTTGCGCTGCACCATAAGCGGCAAAATGCTTCACGCACGCCAACATCGTATGTTTGTCTGAAAAATCATCCCCTTGAATACCCTTCACTTTGGCTACTCCAATCAAACTGCCCAAATACGGGTCTTCCCCTGCACCTTCTGCAATTCTTCCCCAACGTGGGTCACGAGCAATGTCGACCATCGGATTGAAGGTCCAATGCAATCCACCTGCCGTAGCTTCTTTGGCTGCCAAACGTGCAGATTTTTCAGTCAATTCTAAGTCCCAACTACATGCCTCTGCCAATGGAATCGGGAAAATGGTTTTGTAGCCGTGAATAACATCGTAGCCAAACAGCAATGGGATTCCCAAGCGGGTTTCTTCAACTGCAATTTTTTGTAAATCATAATTGTATTTTGCAGTATGGGCATTGAATAAATTGCCGCATCTTCCCGATTTGACATCTTCTTTGTAACTGTCTCGCAATACAGGGCCTGTTTGGTCCCAGCCACTTGTATAGAGGGTCAATTGTCCGATTTTCTCCTCTAAGGTCATTTTGGAGAGGAGTTTGTCGATTTTTTGTTCGGTTTTGTCTGATTGTGCAAAGAGGCTTTGCAGACCGATAAATAGGAATAAAATAAGTATTGTTTGTTTCATTTTTGAAATTTTTAAGACAAGGTTTTGAGAGCCTGAACCGAAACCTCGAAGCCGAATTTATGTATTTAGTAACGGTAAAAAATAACTCCCCGTTTTCTTTTACTAACATACCCCAACCCCTTTCAAAAAGGGAATATCGGTCGGGAAGTTATTTTTTCTTTTTTACTTAATGGAAGTTGTAAGTTTATCAGCGAATATCTGAATCATCTGCGAAATCTGTGGTCAATTTTTCCACTCAAACCCCAATTTCTCCAATCCTGTTTGTACCTCCTCACAAGACATGAACAAATCCCACAACATGCCGCTTCGGTGATTTTCTATCATCACTACAATCGGACCTTGGTCAATTGCCAAATATTTGCGAGGAAACCAGTTGTCGTGAATACTAAAGGCATCGTAAAAGCCATAAGGCCCCATCAACGTATCGCCCAGCTCTTCATAGAAAAAGCGCATGGCATCCATGCTATATTTGGGTGTGTATGGAATCGAAGCCAAAGCCGCTGTTGGTGCAATGACTCCCAAATCTCGTTCGGGTTTGTGGCTTGCATATCCTTTCATCGAATAGCTCGAAGTAATGCCCCAATTGTCTTTGCTGTAGCCCTTGAAATTGTTAGGGTTTTCGATGCAGAATTGACGGTTGATAAGAATGTGTTTTCGATTGTGTTCAAAATAATCTGCATATTGGTCTTTCAAACCATTGGGATTTAAGCCCAAAAAGGAGTAATGCGCCCAAAAAGCGGGTCCGCCATATTCAGGGGCGGCTTGGTGGCGAAGCGGCAATTTGATTCCGAATGCTTCAGGAGGGTCTTCGGTGATTTTACCACCTTCTGCCCAGCCTTCGTGATAGACTTCTGCGGGTACTCCATGCGTAGGCGAACAAGCCGCCAAAACGTAGGTTATCAAACATTCATTGTAGCCTCTAATCCGAAAGTTCATGTCCCAAGCATGATTGGGTGACCAATGCCAAAACAGTACGTTTTCTTTGTCTGCACCTCTGTGCCAATCCCATTCGATACCTTTCCAAAGTTCATCGGCTTTGGCTGCTAAGGCTTTTTCTCGCTCACTGCCATCTTTGAAGTATTGACGGACACACAATAAACCTTGTGCCATAAACGAAGTTTCGACCAAATCACCACCGTCGTCTTTTTTGCTGAAAGGTTTTACCTTGCCAGTTTCGCCATACATCCAATGGGGCCAAACGCCATGAAATCGGTCAGCTTTTTCAAGAAAATTGGTAATTTTTTCCAAGCGTTCTACGGCTTCTTCACGGGTGATGTAGCCTCTCTTGATTCCTGCCAAAATCGCCATGACCCCAAAACCTGCGCCGCCTGAAGTAACTACGGTTTGGTCGTTTTGCGGATAGACACCATCTGTGTGAATACGCTCACAAGCCATGCCCGAATTGGATTCTGCTCCGTCCCAAAAGTATCGAAACGTGCGTTCTTCAACGAGGTCGAGCAGGGCTTCATCGGAGAGTTTTTCTTCTTTTGTATTGATGGCACTTGCAGGTTCTCCAGTGTTGGTTTCGGTATTTGGAGGTGCATTACAGCTTGTGAAATACACACAACTTACCAATAAGAAAAAACTTATGTAGGAATATAAAATGGTTTTTTTCATGTTATAAATGTATTTTTTTATCCGTCATGCTGTAAGCATCTTGTCGTTTTACTTCAATATTTGAAAATGAGCAACGAGATTCCTTCGGAATGACAGAAGAGCAAGAAAATCTCTCCATCTTTCTTTGTTCAATTCCCAAATCAAGTGAGTAAAAAACTCAGTGCCTCTGTCTCTCTGTGTTCATTAGCCACGCCACTTCAACTGTTGCCAAAGTCTGCGACTGTTGGCAAAGTTTTCGTTAAATCTCTCCGTTTAATAATTAAATCCTAGCTTATCCAAGCCACTTTGGACTTCGGGACAAGACATAAACAAATCCCACAACAATCCCGTTCGATGGTTCTCAATCATGCCAATTATCGGCCCTTGATCAATAGCGAGGTAAGAATTTGCATACCAACCTTCGGTTAAGTTGAAGGCATCGTAAAAGCCATATTCTCCCCACAGCTTATCGCCCAAGACGTAGTAAAAATGGTGAAGGGCTTGCATGGATTCTTCGGGCGTATAGGGAAATGACGACAAGGCTGCAGTCGGTGTAATTACGCCTTTATCATTGGTCGGTGAATGTGCAGAATAGCCACTATTGCCATCGCTTGCGGTCAGTCCCCAAGAGTCTGCGCTGTAGCCTACATAGTTTTTGGGATTGTCGATGCAATAGGCTCGGTTGATAAGGGTATGATTGACAGTTTGTTCCCAATAATTGGCGTAGATGTCGCTTAGGTTTTCGGGGTTGATACCCAAATAGGTGTAATGCTCGAAGAAAAGCGGTCCTCCGAAATTGTTGTTTCCCAGAGGCAATGTAATTCCATAGAATTGATTGCCGTTTTGCATGCCGCCATTTCTTGCCCATCCTTGGTGATAGGCTTCTGCTTCAATGGGAAAAGTGGGAGAGGAGGCAGCAAGAATGTAAGTAATCAAGGCTTCATTGTAACCACCGATTTTGTGGTTTTTCTCCCATGCAAAGTTGGGTGACCAATGCCAATACAAGGCATTTTCACCTCCTTTGGTGTACCAACTCCATTCGATGTCTTCCCAGAGTTGGTTGATGCTGTTCTTTAAAGTATTTTCTTGTATGTTCTGGTCGTTGAGGTATTGGCGTACGGTCAGCAAACCCATTGCCAAAAAAGAGGTTTCGACCAAATCTCCTCCATCGTCATTCGGACTGAAAGGAATGACCTTGCCAGTCGAACCATGCAGCCAATGTGACCATACACCGTGAAATCGGTCGGCTTGCGTCAAGAAATTGACAATTTTTTCAAGTCGGTCAATGCCTTCTTGTCGGGTGATGAATCCTCTTTCGATGCCTACGATAATGGCCATTAATCCGAATCCTGAACCGCCAGAGGTAACAGTGTTTCCAGAAGTGTTGCGCTCTCTTGCCAAGCCGCTAACAGGGTGTCCAAAATCCCAAAAATATTTGAAGGTTTGCTGTTGTACTAAGGTCAACAGTTCTTCATCTGGAATAATGGGGAATTTGGGAGTTGTATCTATTGCAGTGAAAAATTCTTTGTCAAATCCATGAAAATCATTTCCTTCGACGGAAGCGAGACTTTGAAAGATGAAAAATTTGTAGGCGGTGATGTGCTGCAATGTTTCAAGATTGGTGACTTTGAAGGTGTTGGGTGTTCCTTCGACAATAGTTAGTTCTAAAGGTACAATATGACTGCCACCAATCAAGCGTATTTTGTCTTGTAAAATTGCCAATTCTACTTCGTGCGAGAAGGTAAATTGGATTTCTACGTTGTCTTGTGGAATGTCAATGATGCGTCCGTTAACATTGAAGTCTGCACCATTGAGAGTAATGGATTGCAGGATTAAATCAGGACGCAAAGTTTTGAAGTTGTAGGTGATACCATCGAAAGTTTCACCGTTTTCGCCTTCTAGTTTGTCGCTAATTATTACTTGGTAATCAGTAAATGTCTGCAATGCCTGTTTAGGTTGTGCTGAAATAGTTTTGTTGTTGTCCAAGAAAAAATAATCCATCTCTACGTTATCCCCTGCAAGTGTTTGTAACTGAAAGTTTCCACCTAAAACCGATGATAAATTAATGGCATTGTTGAAGCTGATAACAATGGGTTTTTCAACTTCAATGTTTTCTGTAGTTTGATTGATTTGAAGGTTGGTAGTACCAACTCTTGCTGCGGTGATTTGCAGTTTATCAGGTGTTGGAATAGGAGTTTCACCTCCGTCTTTTTTGCAGGCAGATAGCAGCAGTAATATATTGAGAAAAAGGAATAGAAAGGTTTTGGAGTTAGGGTTCATTTTGGATATGATGATATTGGACATTGAGAAAATCAAACCTCAAACTTCGTCTATCGTAATCATACATCCCACAGGTGGATATACGATTTTTGATGTGTGATTTTGAGGTTTGATGTTGAATCAAAACGTAATATTCGAGTATTTACAATTTAGTAATGGTAAAAAAATAACTCCCCGTTTTCTATTGATAACATACCCCAAGCCCTTTCAAAAAGGGAATATAGGTCGGGAAGTTATTTTTTCTTTTTTACCTAAATACATTTATCAAGGTTTCTCAGCATTGTAGAGCTGATCCACATCTGTTGCAGAATACGCATTGCTGAAAATACGTACATCGTCCAAACCACCTTTGAAGTGATTGGCATCAGGGAAATCGTATCCGCCCCAAGGCTCGTTGTCCCAGTGAGTAGTAGGGATATCGTGGTTGAAACCGAAAGCCAATGCTTTACCAATTATATCCGTACCTGCATCGCTGTCGTCAAAAGTAACTCCAGTGATAGAATTCAAAGCAGGATTTGGTGGATTGTTCAAGTTGTCGGTTTCAATCAGTTGACCATTTATATAGAGATGACGCTTATTGGTTCCTGCATCATATACCCAAACCATGTGTGCCCATTTTTGGTCAATGATTGCACCCAAACCACCTGTGGCAGTCAAGTCTTTTTCGAACTCTACTCCAATCCAACCACCATTGTTGGCATCTTTACCATCGCCATTGACAAAGAAGTCGTTGGCAATTGTACCTGTAGAGTTTTCATATCTTTGAGTGATTTTCATACCACCCAAACCGCCTTGGATTTCAATGAAAAAACCATACACATCACCAACTCCCATTACAAAGTGTCCACCTACATGGTCCACAGAATCTACTCGAACCCAATAGCTCAAAGTAAAACTGCCACCTGCCAACAATTGGTCGCCATTAGGTATTTCAATAATACTTGCATCTCCATCAAAAAACGCTGCACTTTCTTGGTTTCCAAATCGGTCTGCGCCGTAAGTTACTGCAATCTCTGTACCGTTGTAGTTATTGTTTGAAGAATTGGAGTTACCATTCAAGCTCCAGTACGCCAACTGATCGGCTTCTTTTGGAGGAGCTACATCGGAACGTCCTGCGGTTTTGAAGCTACGAGTGGTAGAAGTGAATCCACCTCCGTCTGAGCTTGACAAACCTGCACTCAAGGTAAGGGTGTAGTCTGTTCCTCTTGCCAAATCAGCACTGGGAGTAATCGTAATTCCTTTGCCAGAACCTGCTACAGTTGCAGCTACGTCTCCACTTGCAGAACTGATTTTTGCATTGGCACTTGTAGCTGTAGAAGCGTCAATATCGGTGTCAAAAGTGATGGTAATGACTGCGTCCAAAGGTACATCCGTTGCAGCAGCACTACCGTTTAGGTCTTTTACGGTTTGTGTTCCGCTTTGAAGGTCTGTGCCAGAAGCAGTAATGGTTAAGACACTCAATGGAGTAGGGTCGTCCTCTTCACAACCTGTGTTCAACAATACTCCTATTGCGATAAAAGCCAATAGGTAAAATTTTAGAAATTTCATAAATGATTAAATTTTAAGCGTAAAAAAATAAATTTATTGTTTGTAGAAAAGGGAAGCGAAAATAGAGAGGTGAGAATAATAGTCTCGCTTCTCATATCTCACTACTCTCCTCCAAGAATTCAATTACCAATTTGGATTTTGTGTAAGCAAGCCTTCCGATAGGTCAATTTCGCTTTGAGGAATGGGGAAAAGGTTGTGTTTTCCTTCAATGTAGCCCAAAGGTCCCAAGGCTTCGGCAGCACGTCCTGTACGTACCAAGTCGAAGAATCGATTTTGTTCCATCGCCATTTCTGCTCGTCTTTCGTTCAAGATGGCATCTCGAACTTGGGTTTGGTCAGTAGATACGATGTCGGGCAAAATATTGGAATTGCCTCCTCTTGCACGTTCTCGAATTTTGTTTACATAAACCAAAGCTTCCTCTGTTTTGCCGTTTTCGTTCATCGCTTCAGCTGCGATTAACATCGCATCTGCCAATCGCAACACTCGAACATTGTGGTCCCAAGATTCCAAAGGACCTGTTCCTGGTGTCCATACTTTTTGGTTGTAGCACTCGATTTCGAGAATTTGATTTGTACCTTGTGCATAGGTCGTGTCGGGCGTTGCTGCATCGTTGCCCATAGTGATGCCGTCCAATGTTTCGCCTACATAAATGACCGTTGCATCTAAACGTGGGTCGCCTTCTTCAAAAAAGGTAAGTAGATTCCAAGAAGGGCGATTGAAGCCCCATCCTCTATTGGGGTTGTCTCTAAAGCCCTGTGTATTGCCGTATTGGTGTCCGCCATTTTGAAAATCTTCGGGTCTTGCGCCAATCTCGAAAATAGAACCTGAACCAAATTCTCCGTCTTTGGAGAAAACCCGTCCAAAATTAGGTTCGAGTGAGTATTGTCCAGAATTGATGACCTCCAATGCGTATTTTTCTGAATTGGGATAGTCTTTTTGGTACAAGTACACTTTCGCCAACAATGTTTTAGCTGCTCCTTTTGTCGCTCTGCCCATGTTTTCGGAAGCATATTCACTCTTTTCAGGCAGGTTTTCGGCTGCAAATAATAAGTCCTCTTTGACAAGGTTATAGACTTCTTCGGCGGTGTTGCGGGCTACTTTTCTTTCGGGAGTAATGGTCGTAATGAGGGGAACACCTCCGTATATACGTACCAAATTGAAGTAGGTCATTGCTCTCAAAAAACGGGCTTCTCCTATGATACGATTCTTCAAAGTCTCATCCATGTCAATGGCGGGAGCACGTTCTACCACCAAATTGCAGCGCTTGGCAGCCAAATAAAGGGTGGTGAACCAATTGGCTACTGCGCCTTCACTGGGTGTATATGAAAAATTCTCAAATGCCTGAATGTGAATGGCATCGGTAGGATTGCTGCCTTTTCGGGCATCGTCTGACATGATGTCGAGTATGGGGTAGCCGCCATGGTATCGCCAATCTCGCAAGGCATTGTAAGCTGCATTGATGGCTAAAATGGCATCCGATTCGTTTTTCATAAAATCGGTTTCCTCTACTTCCGAAAGCAAACCTCTGTCTAAAAAGTCTTCGGAACATTGGTAGTTGCTAATGGCAGCAAGGAAGATGAATAAGTATAGGGTTATTTTTTTCATTTTGTTTGTTTTTTGAGGTGAGACATCGGCAGTTTCTAAACTTACAATGCCTAATTTAAATCCTAAAAAGTCAAATTGATACCTGCTGAATATACTGCGGTTATGGGATAGCTACCCAAATCTATGCCTGACGACAATACGTTTTGACTGGCAATTTCGGGGCTGTAACCTGTGAAATCGGTCATGGTGTACAAATTGGTGCCTCTCACGAAAATCGTTCCTCTTTGAAGGTGCAATTTTTCGCTTACAGAAGCGGGTAAGGTATAGTTCAATGCTACACTTCTCAATCGGACAAAAGAACCGTCTTCAATGAACCAATCTGAAGGCGTATAATTGCCGCCACCTGTGGTCAATCGGGGGTCGGTGTTGGTGCTGCCTTCGCCTGTCCATCTATCAAGTATCGAAGATTCGTAGTTGTAGAGTTCGGGGCGGACGGCTCGTTTACCATTGTAGATTTCGTTGCCGAATTGTCCTTGAATGTCGACCAACAATTCAAAACTTTTGTAGCCCAATTGTAGGTTTACCCCCATCATAAAGTCGGGAATGTAAGACCCAATTACGGTACGGTCATCTGCATTGATGATGCCATCGTTGTTGATGTCTTCGTAGCGAAAATCTCCTACATCTTGACCCGATAATCTGGGGAAACTCGTTAATTCGCCTTCGTTTTGGAATACGCCCGCTACTTTGTAGCCGAAGAAAGTACCTACTGCCAAACCCTTTTCTGTGCGGGTAATCAACTGTCCATTGCCCAAACTTCCGTCTTGTATAAACTCGTCTGCTGCCCCTACGTCTGTCACTTCATTTTTGACGGTAGAACCCAAAAAGCCCAAACTGTAATTGAAGTCGCCTCGTTTTTCTTTCCAATTGAGGTAAAACTCAAAGCCCGAATTGTTGACATCGGCAGCATTGAAGTTTACCCTACGAAATGCGCCATTGCCGAAATGGGCGGGAAGTAAAAGCGGGACGAGAACTTGATTCGTTTGTTTGTTGTAGTATTCAATTTCACCTGTCAATTTGTTGTCAAACAAGCCAAAATCCAAGCCCACATCGAAGGTCTCCGTATTTTCCCACTGCAAATCTGGATTGCCTGCATCCGTGAGCGTAGCCCCAGGAAAGAGTGATTCGTCAAAACCAAAGACAGCTTCCAAATCATTGTTGTTTACCCTCGCAAAACGTGCTTGATAGGGGATTCTATCGTTTCCGTTGATACCCCAACTGGCTCTTAGCTTCAATGCGCTGAATCCTGCGCCTTCCAAAAAAGGTTCTTCTGATAGCTTCCAACCCAAAGCCAAAGAAGGGAAATTTCCGTAGCGATTGTTAGGGCCAAATTTGGAAGAACCATCTCGGCGGAATGTTCCTGTAAATAAATATTTGTCGTTCAGCACATAATTCAATCGGAAAAGGTAGGAAATATAAGAGTAGTTTTCCAGAGTGGTTGTTGCGTCAATCGTTGTCGCATCTCCTGCGCTGATGTACCAAAATTCGGGGTCTTCTCTGATGAGGTCGTCCACCGTATTGCTGGTTTCGTCTTTGTTGGTTTCCTGTGAGGTGTAACCCACTAATACGTCAAAGCGGTGATTCTCCAATGTTTTGTCATACCGTAAGGTGTTTTCCCAAATCCATGTGGATTCGTCTTTGATGGTTTTGGTCAAGTCGTTGATTTCGTTTTGTTGGGTAGCCGATACGAAGAAAACGGGTGAAAAGTTGGTTTGTTTGAAGTAGAGCAGATCCGTTTGGTAGCTGGTGCGGAAGGTGAAGTCTTTTAGAAAATTCACATCTGCATACAAGTTCCCTACGGCTCTGTATCGGTCAAATGAATCGTTGGAATATTCGATGGTTGCTAAGGGATTACCTGCGCCATCTACTTCTACGAAGTTGCCGTTTTCGTCCAAGGGTTCGGAGGTTGGCCATGCTCGATAAGCTGCGGCAACTACTCCAGGAGGGTTGGTTTTGTCTTCTTTGGAGAAGGATAGGTTGGTTCCTAAGGTGATGAAACTACTGGCTTTGAAGCTGCTATTGAGTTTGAGCGAAAGGCGTTGGTAGTCGGATTTGGGGAGGATGCCCTGTTGGTCGTAATAGCTTCCTCCTAAATAGTAGGTGAACTTGTCGTCTGCCCCTGAAATAGACAAGTCGTATTTTTGGATAGGTGCATTGTCTTCAAAAATAAGGTTTTGCCAATCCGTATTGGGGAGGATGTCAATATTATTGAAGCGTCCTGGCTGAATGAGATTGACAATTTGCGCCAATTCTCTGCTATCCAATAAATCTATGGTATTTGGCACATATTCCAAACTATAAGTACTGCTCACATTGATGACGGGTCTGCCTTTTGACCCTTTTTTAGTCGTCACAATGATAACTCCGTTTGCGCCCCTTGTACCATAAATGGCTGTAGAAGAAGCGTCTTTGAGGACTTCAATAGATTCGATATCGTTGTTGTTGAGAAAACCGATGTCATTCAGAATCACTCCATCGACTACAAAAACAGGAGAGGCACCTGCCAGAAAAGTAGAAACGCCTCGTATGCGAATTACTGGATTTTCACCAGGATTTCCCGAAACACTGCTAACTTGAACCCCAGGAACTTTTCCTTGAAGCCCTTGCATGACATTGGCATCGGGTACTTTCAATAAATCTTCACCCTTGACAGAATATACAGAACCTGTCAAGTCGCTTTTCCGCATTGTACCATAACCAACTACTACGATTTCGTCCAATTGCTCGGTATCTGGAGCCAATTGAATATTGATAACGGATTGACCTGCAATGTCGACTTCTTGAGTTTTGTAGCCAATAAAAGAAAATACCAAAATGTTTTCTCCTGCATCCATTTCTAATGTGAAATTCCCATCAAAATCGGTAACAGTGCCTTTGGCTTTGCCTTTCACGACTATATTCACACCAGGAATGGGTTCATTGGTCTCTCCATCTATTACACTACCCCGAATCGTAGGTTGATAGGATAAGTTGGTTTGATGTTCTTGTGATGAAGATTGCTGTTTGGATAGTTGATTTTGTTCTTCTGCTAGCAACGTTTGGAGTTCAGATAATGGTTCTTGCTGGGCAGATAAAAACGTAGAGGCAAGTAAAAAACAAGAGACTAAAACAGTGAATTTAAGTAAGAGTAGAGTTTTATAGTTTCCCATGTAAACAGAGTTTTAGGTTTAGAGTGTTTGTTTGTATGAGTAGATGAATATTGTCGTAGTTTCGTTGTATTTGCAATACCACAAATTTAACCCTTTTGAAGTCATAAAACGAAAAACACACCTCACTACTACTACGCCATTACGCTTTTTTGGATATTTTTCAGATAGAGACCATTTGTTCAATCAATTGATTACAAGTATAATACTGTTTCTGTTGAATTCTACATAACAAAAAAAGCCAAAAAATCACCTCACCATATTAATATTGTGAAAAAGTAAAATGTGAATCAATACTGAATCATCATTGCAGTGAGATTGGTGTTGGAATCCAAGTCCATTTTTTGCCGCAATCGGTAGCGTTTGTTCTCTACTCCTCGAAGCGAAATATTGAGAAGCGGGGCGATTTCTTTGGAGGATAAATTCATTTTGAGGTAGGCCGCCAATCGAAGGTCGCCAGGGGTTAAGTCGGGGTATTCTGTTTTCAGTCTTTTAAAAAATTCACCATGCAGCTGATTGAAGTGGGATTCAAAAACTGCCCAATCTTCCTCACTACTGATGTGTTCGTCTATCAATCGTAGGGATTTGTTGACCTCGACTTTGTTTGTTTTACCATTTTGATCTGTTTTGAAGTTCTTAAGTTTATGTTTGAGTTGGATGAGGATCTCGTTTTTACGAACAAGATTCATGGTCGAATCTGCCAATTGTCTGGTTTTGTTTTCATTTTCGATTTGCAGACGTTCATTGTAGGCTTCAATGCGTTGGCGGTGGAGTTCTCGTTTTCGTTTGATTTCAAGTTCCCTTTTTTGGTTTTTCAAACGACGTTCGTGCCATTGCAGTAGCATATAAAACAAAGCGATGAAAATTCCCAAATAGAAAAATTTTGCCCAAAGGGTTTGATACCATCGGGCTTCAATTTCAAAAGCAAAGGAAGTTACTTGGTTGCTTAGTTCAGATTGTACTTCAAAAACATAATCTCCTTTATTAAGGTTGGTAAACTCCTTGCTGCTTTGTGTGTCCCAAGTTGACCATTTGTCTTCAAAACCTCGCAAACGGTATCTTAATTTTGCAGAATAGGCATAATGGGGAACGGCGAATTGAAATTGAAGGTGGTTTTCGGAGGACTTGAAAATCATCGGTTGTGGTAATTTGTCAATAGCATTAAAGGAGGGAGGATTTCCATTGATTTGGAGTTGTGTAATCATGGGCTTCAATGAGTGTATTGCTACCGTTTCTGTTTTGGTAAATGAATAATTCTCGGGGTATAACAAACCATATCCATCGTCCATACAAAATAGATAAGTGCTGTCGTTGAGTAATACAATGTTTTCGTGGGTAGGGACTAGTGAAAGGTGTAATTGGAGACTGTCTTTTTCATTGTAGTAAATGATGGAATGTGGGAAAATTTTGAACCTATCCAAGTGTTTGCCTTTTATAAATTCATAATTGCCTACGTCTAAGTCCGTGTGACTCATTGAAGCAATCACTTCAAACTTTTGTGTTTCTTCATTGAAGGTCATGAATAGGGAATCAGATTTTACGACTATTTGCTCTTCAAAATTAATCAGTGAAAGATGGAATAGGGAAGGTAATCCATCTTGTGTAGAGAAGATTTTGGTATTTGTTAATTGACTGAAAGGTTTGTTAAGCTTGCCACGAAACAATCCTTTTTGAGGGTGAACAATCCAAAGCCAACCATTTTTGTCGAAGCTGATTTGTTTGGAGGAAATTTGAAAATTGGCTATACGATTGGAGAATGTCCATTTATCTTTTTCATCTTTCTTATATACCACCAGACCTGTATAGGTTCCTTGCAGCAAGATGTCCTCAAAATCAGGATGACGAAGAATGTTATAGCCTCCTGTAACTATTGAAATGGGCTGCAATCGGTGTTTTTCAATCAAAAAAGTACCCAAGTTGTGTCCGCAAATCAACTGTCCATCTATGACCTTCAAATCCCAAACCTGCCCTTGACTTCCTTCAATGAGCTGGAAATTTTCATTGTTTTCGGATTGCCAGTTTCGGTAAAACAATCCCTGATTGGTTCCGATATACAAGTCTCCTTCAAAGAGAACGGCTGTATAAACGGTGCCAATTTGACCATTTTTGTCGTGTGAATAGACCATGGGAGAATCCAGTACAATGAGGTCAATCCCTTTGTCCAAACCCACCCAAAGATTTCCCATTGCATCTTCAAAAAGAGAAAGTATGGTGTTGTTTTGCAAGGCATTTTGTTGGTTGAGGTGGTAGCGAATGTTTCCTGTGGAGTCGGTGATATAGACTCCGTTGCGAATCGTTCCCCACGCATAATCACCATTTTGTAGGCGGATTCCTTTGTTGAGTTGGTATTGTTTTAGAAGGTCATTGATGGGGAGTGTCCAACTGTGGAAGTTTCCGTTTTTGGACTGAAAAATGCCCGAATATTGTGTCCCAACCAAGTAACTGTCTTTGTTTGCAGTCGGTTGAATCGTGGCTACTTTTTTATCTTGAAAGAAATCGCCATTGGGAACTTGCTCAAAAGTGTTTTGAGTATTCAATTCGTAAAGTCCTTTTGTTAGGACAGGTACAATTAGTTTTTGGTTCAAGGTTCGGGCAAACATGATGTTAGAAGGAGGTTTTAGGGCTGTGACGGTGTTAGAATAATAATCGAATCGGTAAATCATTGAGAAAGACTGGGCATAAATGTTTTGTTGATGTTCGAAAATATGCCAAATTTCTTCTTCGTGAATGCGATGTTCTACAATTCTTTCTACCAGTGAAATGTAGTGGTATTTTCCATCCGTTGTTGCTTGCCAATAACCAAACATCCCGAATCCACCTATGAATAGGTTCCCCTTGGTATCACAATAGGTTGTGCGAATAATTTGTTGATTGGGAATTTGGAGTGTATGCCATTGGCTACCATTGTATTGGAGCAAACCTTGTGCATTGCCAATGTACATTTGAAGGTCTTTATCTTGTGTGATAGACCAGTTTTGGTTTTGTCCCCCATATTGTTGTTTTGAGAAATGAAGAACTTTCGGTACTTCTTGAGCGGTCAAATTCCATGTGGAAAAATGGAAGATTAGCAAAAGGTAAAAGAGTGTTTTTTTCATTCAAAAGTCTGTTTACTCAACTAAATTAAGCAATTGAAGGAAAACTTGTTGAACAAAGACGATTTTATTGAGCATATTGGAAAAGAACCTTAGTCGCTTCTTCCAAGCTTTTCCCAAAAGCAATCAATCCATCTTCATGCCCAGCCATTGCCACAATTTTACATTCAGCCAAATCGCTTTCACGATACAAACGTTGAATTTCATAAGCCATTTCGGGTGTTCCGTAGGGAACATTTGCAGATGTTGTGGGAACTTTGTGAAGGAGTCGAAGCCACATTTCCTTGCAGTGAATGTGAATAACCGCTTGGTAATCTTCGTTTAATTCATAAATGGCCGCATGGGTGAGGGATTCGGAAGAAGCTTTGGTAGCACCTTCACACCAAAGTTCATTTGCTTCAATATCATAGTTTGTTACAAGAGCGTATTCGGGAAGGGCTAATTGAGAAAGGTGTCCCGTTTGAGTGCCGCTGATAATAAATTTACCCTCATTTGAAGGAGTTCGCATACTGATATTGCCAAAACCGACTTTCAACTTGGGGTAATATCCTATCCAATGGCGGTGATACATTTCTGTTCGCCAAATATTGAGTAGTTTGACCGTTTCTGCAAACATGGGATGAATCGGTAATTGGGAATTCCAGTGAATACGGTACTTGATGTAGCCTTCGTCTAGGTGGTGCATGGTAATGTATGTTTATTTTTGCAGAGTTTTTTCAAGCTATGAACTTAGAAAAAATACCACTAACTTTCGCCTTTCAAGAGGTAGCAATTTTTTGACCTCCTATAAATGTAAAAAAACATGGACATCAACAACGAACTTATAGACAAGTTGGCAAACCTCGCCAAACTCAATTTTGACGATACCACCAAAGAAGCGATTCGTGGAGATTTGGAAAAGGCTTTGACTTTTTTTGAAAAAATCAGCGAATTGGATACCGAAAACGTTGAACCACTGATTTATATGAATGAGGAGGTGAACGTATTTCGCAAGGATGAAGCCAAGACTTTGATTAGTCGGGCAGAAGGATTGAAGAATGCGCCTTTGCAGGATGGAGAGTTTATTAAGGTGCCGAAGGTGATTGAACAGTAAAGTGGATGTTTGGAAATAAGAAGAACTTTTAAATGGAAAGTAAGTTCTAAAATGAATAATAGAGGTTTGGTGAGCAAACTCCAAAGTCGGATTTAAGAACTTTTTCAAACGTTGACAAAGTTTTGGAGTTAATCTACCATCAACTGATAACTTGCCTTACTGTCATCTGTTTCCAAAACCACAATATGCAATCCCGAACGAAAACCGCTTGAATCAATTTCGGTATATTCAGTGAGCAATTCATTCTGATAGACCAATTTTCCAATAGAATTGTAAATGCTGACTTGAACAGGATATTCCAATGAATTCAAATGAATATTTATTTGGTTTTATGATAGAGTGAAAGATATTACTATTTTCACGGTCGACGAGTGAATGGCTAAACTTAATACAGAAAGAAAATTCTGTGTCACTGTGTCTCCGTGTTCAATGCCTCAAAAACCCCTTTATAAACTCCCTTCAATTCCTCCTCCAATCCATCAATATACAGACTCAACTTGACCTCATCCGCAGTTGTAAACGTCTGTTTGGTAATCCGTTGCATGACCCCATTCAGGCGCAAAATCATCCCTTCATTGTGTTGGTAATCATACAAAAACTCCGAACTTCTAAAGCGCTGAATAAAATTCCAGAAATATTCAAAGTTCATCTTTTTCTGATACAAATAGGGAAAAGCATTGAAGTAGTCTCCCAAAACATACTTGTCAATGGAGTTTAATTTGAAATAGAAAGCATCTGCGGTATTCAAATCTTCTTTTAATAGTAGTCTATCCAACAACATTTCAATCAAAACATGAGAAACAAAGTGTTTGTATTTGGTGATTCCCTCCAATTCTATTTCCTGCAATTGTTTGAACGCTTTTTTATTGTAGGTTTTGAAGAATTCAGAACTGTGAAACAATTTATCAATGCGGTGATGCTTGTTGACTCCTTCCTGCAAATCTTGAATCTCTACCTCCCAATGTTCCTCAATGACTTGCTTGCGAACTCTATTTCGATTGAAAGTCCGTATCAAATCGGGGAAAATTAAGCCCAAGATGTAGTGAGGGCGTTCGTCCTCTTTGTCGAAGTAATAATGAGATAAGTAGTTCATATTGTTGAATTGTTATATTGCTGAACTATTGAATTGTTTTATAACCTTGTTGTATTCTAAAAGTAAACCATAAAACCATTCAAGAAAACCTCCCCTTATACTTATTGTAAATCGAATTCATCACCAACATCACCACGCCTGTACCCACAAAAACCATTGCACGAGTCAGCCAATTCGTCTGTGCTAAGTCGTAAAAAATCAGGCGACCCACACACAAAACCACGCCACCCAAAGCCACATATCGGAAATACTTGTCCCGCAAAACGATGCTCAATACAAATAAACCCAAACATTCGACAACCCAAAGGAAGGTCAAAATCGCTTTATCGAAAGACCAAAATAGAAAAATTCCAACACCAATAAAAACGGGATAAACCAAAAAAGGAACAATCAAAGGTTGAATTCTATTTGCAAGCCATCTCATTCCACCCATCAAAAAAGGCGGAAAATTCAGCTTCTCCAATTGGCGATGTGGGTAAAAATAAGCCAAAAAACCAAACTGCAATGCAATCGCAATCAACCCCGTCCACCAAGCTTGATCTTGCCACGCCAAAGAAGGTGTGATGTAATTTGCACTCACAAATACCAAATGAAAAATACTTGCATACAAAAACAAGAGAGAATAAAACTTCAATCGAGCCAAATATTCAAATCGCAAGCCTAAAATCAAACTCACATAAGCCGCCACTGCCCACACAATCGGAAACCAAATCGTGTTGATTTCTACACTCAAAATTGTCACTACAAACAACAAAATTAACTCCCAAAAAAGCGGATGAAAATGAGTCCAAGATTTGTAAAATGGTTCACCTTCAGGCTTTTTATAGCTCGCCCAATAGCCAAACACGCCAATTGCGAACAATTCAATCAACATTCGAATTTTGATAAACCCAATGTATTGCTCGACTTGTAAATGAACGACCAAATGCCGAATCAAAAATGCTGCAATAAACGCATAACCCACATGAAGCAGATAGCGATCAGTATAACCCAAGTTCGCAATTTCGCTTCCGTGTTTCTTCCTAAAATAAGTCGCCAACTCCAATGCCACGACCGATAAAATCAACCACGCAACTCCTGCAATCAGCAAAGAAGAAGGCTTGGTGAGCCAATAAATCAAAGCTCCCAAATGTGCTGCAAATAGGTAAATTCCAAACCATTGATAGTAATTCTTCGACAACTTATCATAAGACAAAACCGCCGCTGCAAAGGAAGTGAGTAGGAGAGGAGCAGCATACAAAAGTTGTCCTGACAATTCAAATGATTTAACCTCTATCAATTGAAACCATACCAATCCATGCAAGCCCGCTACCAACAATGCCAGACTGTAAAGTAGCCCTTCAGATTGAATTCTTTGACGAAGCCACAAGTAAAACACCGTCACAGCTACCACTGCATACAAAGCCCATAAGTGATTGAAGTAGTGAAGAAACAACATCAAAACCCAAGCACTAATGAATGTCCCTGTGACAAGATTGCCGCCCAAAACAGAGAAAGAAAGATTTGGTTTTTGCTGAATCAATTTGATATGAAACATCGTTATTGCTGCCAAAGTCACCAAACCACTCAGCCCAATTTGAATCTGCGGAAAGGTTTTTTCATAGCCGAAACCACCATATTGAAAGGACAAAGTCGCAAAATAAAGATAAGCTAAACCCGTTGCGGCAAAAATCCACATCCCGACTGTATAAAGCCAACGCTCTTTTTCCCAAAGCATCAAAGCCATAAAACCCAAGACTTCAATAAGCATCACCGCCGTAATAATAAGCGGGTTCACCTCCCAAGCCTTCAATGCGAGAATCGCTATAAACGCCAAAATTTGCGAGACAATCGTATCGGTGTGATACAACCACGAAATGCCTAAGTGTTTTGCCCTTCGAGCCAAAAAGAAAGCGATGATTGCCGCCAAAGTGATGAAAATAATACGCCATTGTCCACCCATTGAGTGAACCAACAAACCCACTCCAATGAAAACCCAATTAAGTAGATGAACGCCCAAAGGCAAGGCTTCAAGTTTGGTCGTCACATAGAGTTCTCGGTAGTGCATCACCGCTACCGAAGCACCAACCAACACTATTCCGATAATGCCCAAAAGATGTTTGGAGGAGGTAAAAAGATTGGAGTCTTCAAAGTAAAAGTACCACTGAAGGTGAAATAGAAAGAAAGAGATAATTGTCACCAAAATGTGCCAATCCCATTTTTCGGGTTTGTAGGCAAGTAGAACACTGAACAATGTTATTCCAATGCCAATTCCCCAACCCAAATCGGAAGCAGGAGCAAGCCCCAAAGCCAATAAGCTCAATACAATGTGTAAAGAACTGAAAACTTGTTTACCGCCAATCCAGGCCAAATAGAGATTGACCACCACACCGAGTAGCAATAAAATCAATGCCCAAAGCGGATTGTCAATCCATTGCAGCCCAGGAACTCCACCCGAACCAAAACAGGCAAATAGAAAAATTGCCCCTGATGCACTTCGCAGCCAAGAAGCCATTTTTTGCCATTCAGGAAGCCGATTGAGGTAATAATAAGCACCAAACAGTACGACAGCAATGCTCGAAATCAAGAAAAAACGAATGATAGGTTCTACACTCAGAGCTGCATAGGTTCCACCAAAACCCACGCCAATCACCAATAAAATCGCTCCAATAATTCCTGTCCAATTGTCTGCAAATTGTTCCTCCAGTTTTGACCAAATACTTGGCTTTTTTTGAAGAATTTCTTCATTTTCAAGAGTTTCTTCTTCCACTTTCATAGGTTGTCGTTTCACCATCTTGATGAAAGGGACATCCGCCGTTTGTTTCTCTGTTTCAATCGGAGTTTCCTCTATTGCAGGTGTTTCTACCATTTCGGTTGATTCCAATTCGGGAGCAATATCGGGGAGAGTTGGATTTTCTTCCTCTTGAAGAGATTTTTCTACTTGAAGGGTTTTAGGCTTCAATTCCTGCTCCAATTTAGATTCAATAAAATCGGCTCGTTTAGCAACCTTACCTTTTTCCAAGACCTTCAATCGGAACGCCAATTCTTCAAGATGTGCTTGTAGAGTAGCGATGTATTTCGCTTGTGTTTTGGTGCGTCGAAACAATATGAATATCAAAAGAAAAGGAAACACCACCAATATAAAAATGAAAAAAGCGATGAAAGCAAAAAAATCATCCATATACGAAGGTCGTTTTGGTGAAAACTCGAATCATACTACTGCACAAAATGATTTTTGAACCACAAAAGTATCAAAAGGGCACAAAAGAGATAGATGAATCTCAGTTCTTTGCTTTTGTTTTCTTTGTGCCTTATAAAAGAGTACAATAGTAGGAACTCGAATCTAATGTAGCAACTAAAAAATTCAAAAAATCGTTCAAATCTGAATGTTTTTTGAAGGCTTGATTAGTCATTGGGAACAATGTGATTTTTGTGGTTGTTATTGAAGAAAGAAGCCAAACTAAAATATTCAAGCTAAATTTAAGACGAATTTTTTGAAGGAAAATAGTCACAAACTCCAATTGAAATTGACTAATTTTACGGCAAACTACTTTTGAAATGTATTTTTCCATTCTTTCAACATTCATAAAATCAGCATACAATTTTTGGATTAAAAATAAGTTTTTAATCTATAAAAACTATTTAATGAAGTAGTTTTGTTGACTTAAAACCAAATGTATGTTTGGTTTATTTAAAGAGAACTACCCAATATTACAAACCATATTTTGTAAAGCCACAACTAAGAGCAATGAATATTACTATCAATATACCCCAATTTTTTAATATAGACGGTAAAAGCGGGAAAAATTTTAATTATTTATATCCATTAAGTAATGGCGACAATACCGACAGTCGCTTGTTTATTTTGTGTGATGGAGAAAGCGGAAGCAGCAAAGGAGATGCTGCAACATTGGTAACAAAAGGATTCCACGAATACTTTACCGAGAAAAGGCCTCCTAAAAACAACACAGTTGGGCAGTTGTATATGAACGATGCCCTTCGATATGTAGAGCGAATTGTGAGAGAATATGTCCAATCCAATCCCAAAGAAAGAGGGATGAGAAGTACCGTTGCATTGATGTACTTCAATGAGGACGATTCTATTACAATCGCTTGGGTGGGCAACAGCCGAATTTATCATGTCAGAGGCAATCAAATTCTCACCAAAACCCAAGACCACACTGTTAATGCTTATCAAAACGGTACGAAGGTGGTCGTTCCAAGGGCTATTTCGGGTATCGAACCCGCTTACCTCAGCCTGTCTATTGTAAAAGACATTCGCCCTGGTGATTATTTTTTGATGTGTAGCGAAGGAGTTGTAGAGACACTTGATGATAGGAATATTCGCTATTTGCTCTCACAAGGAGATGGGAATGAAGCTAAAAATCAAGCTATTGCGACTAAAATAAAAGAACTTTGTCGAACACATTCTTACAAAGGATGTGGCATGTTTTTGATTCAGATTGACAGCACTGCTGAAGGGAGCCTTGCCAATATGTCTGCGGCTAGCACCCAGACTACAGCAGTCACCGATACAAGCATTGACACAGGTCCTATTCGTAGGAAAGGTAGTGCCTTTAAAAAGCCTTCGATTTCTAAAACTTCTCGGAACGCCATTTTGATGACACTGATGATTTTGTTATTTGCTGCCATTGCCTTTGCTTATAAATTCCAACAATCAAAACCTGAAGTTGTATTTGAGCAGCAAATGATACGAGCACAGGAATTGATTGAGAAAGGATCATACGAAGAAGCTATTGCTGTTTATACAAGCAGTCTAAAGTTAGAGTTGGAGGATACAAGTGTATTCAGCGAAGTAAGAGCTAAGATTCGTCAGACGGAGGAACAACAGATGGTAAGTATTGCAGATAAACTCTATAAAGACGGTAACTTATTGAAGGCAAGAGACGAATACAAGAGGGTACTGAATGTGCATCCTGAAAGCGATTATTCCAGCAAAAAATTGCAGTCTATCGAAGATTATTTGCTTAAAGAAAAGACTCGATTGGTGGTAGAAGCGGATTCGCTGATGCAAGTAAATGGTTTTGAAGAAGCGAGAAATAGTCTTTTTGAAGCCTTGTATTTTGCACAAGAAGATACTCAGTTGCTGTATCGAATCAACAATACTTACCGAGCCTTGAAAGAAGACACGATTGACATGGCTTTGGCGATTGGAACGGCCATACAAATTGGTACTGCTCCTCCCGTTGTGGAAGAAGAAAACGAAGATTTATACACGGATGTGGAGGAGACTCCTATGGAAGAAATAGAAGTGAAGCCCAGACCAAGGATGCCTAAGCCTGTGATTGTAGAACCTTTACCAGAAAATTCGGACGATTCTATCATCACCCATAGAGAGTACAAAGAACTACTATCCGCTGCAAAAATAGCTTTGGACAAAGGCGATTTGGAGCTTTCAGTTGCGAAATACAAAGCGGCTTTGGAATACAATGAAACAGAAGGTGTCGTGAACCAAATTGCAGAAATCAACAAAAAGTTGAAAAGCAAAGCAAAATATAATGGATTGATGGAACAAGCAGATGCTGCTTTTCAGTCCAAAAAATACAAAGAAGCACAGCAGTTGTATCAGGAGGCCTTGGAGGTCAAAAAAGATGATGGATATGCAGCTCAACGTATTGAAATTGCAAAAAACATGATTGAACAATCTCAAGCCGATGATGCTTTTAAAAGGCTGATTACCGATGCAGATAAGGCTTTCAGCAGCAACAATTTTGCCACTGCAAGGGAGTTGTATCAACGAGCATTGAGTAATGCTTCAGATCCTGCTGCCATCAATGCCAAAATTGCAAAATGCAATCAAAAAATAAGTGAAATGCAAGCGGATATATCCAAAAAACGCCTGCGTAAAGGTGAAAAATTGTGTGAAACTACCAACTACAATAGTGAATGTTATTACCACCTTAGAGACAACAATCTTTTATACAGCGTCAATCCGCAAATCCTCTATCAATTGGGAAAACACTTTGAAGGAAAAGACACCAATCGAGCCAAGGAGTGCTACAATATTGCAGCAGGGAAAGGCTCTTCACAGGCTTCGGATAGGTTGAAGCAGTTGAAGTAATCTATGGGTTAAATCCCATAAGGAGAATCGTGGCTCAAAATCGAAATATGCAAATGGTCTTCGGTGCCTACATGTCTTAAAGTATTGAATCCCATTGAATAAAAATACATTTTCAATAAAAAATTGCGGACTTCAAAATGGCCCTTTGTGCGAATATCCACTGCATGAACATAACCATCCTTCTGTGGATAATGCAAAGAGCGTTTTTTAGAGGGCAGACCCATTTTGCGGTAATCTTCGGGCTGTCTTTGTGCATCTGTAATCATCACATCCTTGTCCAAAAACAAAACAGTGCTGATACCCAAACGTAAAATTGGGTGTAGTTTGGTATATTGTTGTTGAATCGCAGGTGTTTTGGCATTGTGTTTCGCCAAAAAAAGTAAGGCATGAAGTGAGTAAGCACCCACCAAAAATAGGGCAATCCAAGCTATTTTCTTCAAAGTTTGTAGGCTTGTCCAATAACCCGTTGTATAACCATATACAAAAACCAAGTAGACTATGACCAGTAGAGTCGACAATATCATTCCTCCCAAAATGGATAAAGAAGGATAGGTGTGTTGGTGAACATGCAAATACACTGCGCCTCTTATCAGCAAGATAAAGGGCAAGGTGAGGAGGAGCAAAAATTTGAAAATCCCCCAAAAGATTGATTTTATGGACATCATATTGAGTATTACTTAAATTCCCTCATAAATCGAGTAAACTTTATACTACTACAACTACGCCTCCTTTTTCGTTCCCACTGTTTGCAGTACAATCCCCTCTTACATTTCTTTTGTTGGTCGGGAAACTGTTTTTGAAAAAAATGTGTTGCAGTGAAAAATAACTTCAATATGAAATTAAAACACTACAAAAATCCCCAAACATTCCTCCAAAAAGTTCAGCCTTTTTTAGAAAAAAACGAAGCTCTCAACAATTTGATGTTGGGATTGGCTTTTTCGCTCAACAAACCTAAAGCCGAAGCACGTTTCGATGTTAATGAGGTATTGATGTTGTTGATAGAGCATCCAGAAGGACATGTTGTTTTGGCGGCTTTGCAAACACCTCCTCACAATTTGATTGTCTCTGCAAAATCCGATTTTCTAACGACAGGAATAGATACATTGGCAAGCTATCTGCAAGACCAAAAAATGAGTTTTCCCGGCGTAATTGGAGAAAAACGTGCTGCTTCCCATTTTGCTCAAAAGTGGTCTACGATAAACAACCTAAGACGAGAGGTATTTATGGACTTGGGTGTTTTTCAGTTGGATAAAGTTGTAGAATTGCCCTCTGCAAAAGGAAACATCCGTCCGATGAAGGCTTCAGATGAAGATATTGTGACAAAGTGGGTCATGGGTTTTGGTGAACATACCGATAATAACTACACACTTGAAACGGCCCGTAAAGCAGCCCAAAGAAAATTGAAAGAAGGACTATTGAGAATTTGGGAGCTTGATGGTAAGCCTGTTTCGATGGCTTCCGCTATTCGACCCACCCAAAATGGAATGGGTATTTCTATGGTTTTTACCCCTCCCGAACATCGCCGTCAAGGTTACGCTCGAACTTGTGTAGCACAGTTGAGTCAAGAAATGCTGGACAAGGGCTACAAGTTTTGCAACTTGTTTACAGACTTATCCAATCCTACCTCCAATAAGATTTACCAAGAAATCGGTTACTACAAGGTGGGGGAGTTTACAAACATAACATTTGGTCAAAGACTTTGACGAAGAAGAAATGGAATTATTTTCGGAGAGGGATAAGGCTCAAAGCTTTATGTCCTGCCTCTTACTTCCTACATCTTTCGTCCAAAGTCTAAAAGTAATCCGCAAACTAAAATATTAGCCATAGCCATCTTTGAAATTGCATTTGAAGATTGAAATTGCATTTTCCCTAAGCCACCACCAAATGTGCCCTTTCCTTCGCAATTCCGACTTCCGCAATTGTACCCGCTGTAAATTGAAGGAAATCTTCTTCAATGCCATCACTGAAAATCACCCCACCTTGAGGCATCAGAGATTCAATTTCCAAGTTTTCTTTTTGATGGATCAAACCTGCCGATATAGAAATATTGGAAGTGCGGCTTAAAAACGGTTCTCGCACCACAAACACCAATTTGTCGGTATTCCAGGGTAAAGGTTCATAAGCAACTACTTGATTCGGAAGAGAAGAATTGTTTTTTGTATGTTTGGAAAGGCGCATAGAAGTAAGCCTACCTGTATGTTCATCTACTTGATAGGGAAAAGCCGAGGCAATGCCATTTGCCATATTCATCAAGGAGGAGAACCAACCCGTTGAACCTGCTCCTGTTGAGACAATGATACCGCTTGAAGATTGGGATTCGGTTTTTCTATTGAAGGTGAGGTTGTAGCGAGCCGAGCGATGGGTTTGAGGTCCAATAAATAGGTCGTTGAAAGCCAACAAACGTTGCCCATCGTTGAGGCGAGCTTCTGCCATCGTCACTTCCTTGTGTTGGTATCTACTTGCCAAAGTTTTTTCTACAATGCGCTCAATGTCTTTGGTTTGGAAAGGAAGAAGTACTCCATCGTATTGTGTTGGGTCGGGATTCACTCCAATAATCGGAATACCATGAGCATATTTAGCCGTATTTGCCACCAATCCATCTTGCCCCACAACGACTACAATATCTTTGTTGGAAAAAATATAATTGGGTAAAAATTCCTTGCTAACGACCTTCGTTTTTGCCACACCCTGCAAATCCCTCTGTACCCGTTCGACCGAAAAATTCATCACTGAATCTTCCTTCTTCAATGCGTCAAAATCACTTCCTTGACGCTCCAAATAAAACTTGGCTTGCGAAATGGTATTGAAGCGTTTTTTGAGATTCTCCAACCTAGTTTTGGCGGTGACAATGATGACTCGTTCTTTTTGGTTCATTCTTTTTATTGCTATACGGTTAAATTGTTGAATTTATCCCTCTTGCTTCCTGCCTCCCTCTTCTTATTTCATCAAATCCTGCAACAAATCAGGTGTAATATTCAAGGTTCCAATCTGTTGAGCGTTTTCGGCAAGCTCTCTAAATGCAATGGCAATTTGTTCTTTAGAGCCGCTGTTGCCTGTCAAAGCCATCAAAGTACGCCAATCCACATCCTTGTATTGTGTCATCATTTTCTCCAAACGATAGGCCTCTGTATCGGCTTGTTTGCGTTTGTTTTCCGCTTCTAAGTCAATTAACTGTTGGCGTTGATTTTCCACTTCAATGTCGGCAGCGATTTTCATTTCACGCAGTTTGCGTTGATTTTCTTGTTTTTCTATCTCCGCCTCCATTTTCTTTTGTGAAATCTGCTTTTTCTTTTCTTCTACAGCAATTTGCGTATTCAATTCCGATTCCTTGATGGTGCGTTCCTGTTCGACTGCAAATTTTCGGCGGGCATAGATCGCTTCATCTGCCTCTTGTTGTAGAGCTTCTCTGGTTTGCGCTTCTAAAGCCCTCGCCATTTCAGGCACTGCCTTTACCGCCAAAATATTAATACTCAAAGGTTTTACACCCAACAATCGCACGACTTCTGAAATACTCAACTCATCCAAAATCGTTTGTTCCATATCCGAAGAACTGCGAATCGCCTCTTTGAGGGTCGATCCTTGAATAAGCGTTTTGACTGCTGCTTGTATCTCGTTTACAAGGCGCTGAGAAAGTTTTTCAAAATCATCGGAGGTGTACTTTCCGCGATGGTCGACTGTGTAATCCAACAATTCAGCTAGCTGTTTTGGATCATTGATTTGATAGGTTAATTGTCCCTGAACGGTTACAGATTGATAATCGGAGGTGAATTCTTCAAATATAAAAGGCGCATCGTCACTTCCCGAAGGAATTGCTACAATAGAAGAGGTCGGCTCATAGTACCAAAAGGAAAGCCCTTTTCCTTCTTTTTTGGCTTTGCCGCCCTTGTAGTGAATGACATATTTGTTGGCATCGAATTTAATGTATCTAATTCCAAACATAGGTTATTGGTTTTCGACAAAAGATAAAATGAATAAACAAAAGAATCATAAATTGAGTTCCCAACATTAGGATAGACTATCTTGATAAGATTGAATACAGAAGAGTGCTTATTCTTACATTCAAGTCATAATTGAGAGAAACTTAACCTCCTTTAACAAACAAATCCCTTATCTTCAATGTTACTCAACCTGCAAAGCAATACAGCAATATAACCATTCAGCAATAAAACAACACAATCCTCCAACAATATGTGGAAATGGCTTTTTAAAATGGCATGGCGAGACAGTCGCCAAAGCCGCCAACGTTTACTTCTGTTTACCTCCTCTATCATTATCGGCATAGCGGCTTTGGTCGCCATCAATTCCTTTAGTCACAATCTACAATTGGATGTCAGTCGACAATCCAAATCTCTATTGGGAGCAGATTTGTCGATCGGCAGCCGCAATCCTGTGACAAGCGCACAAGACAGCTTGTTTCGCAGTTTTGGAGATGAGCTATCCGAAGAAAGTTCTTTTGCTTCTATGGTCTATTTCCCCAAGAGTGGTGGAACGAGATTGGTGCAAGTACGGGCATTGGAAGGGGATTATCCTTTTTATGGTGAAATAGTCAGTGAGCCTCGAACAGCGAGCGAATCCTTCAAAACAGGAGGACGCAAGGCATTGATAGACCGAACTTTGATGATGCAGTTCAATGCTAAAATAGGCGACAGCATACAATTGGGGGAAACCAAATTTATGATTGAAGGAGAACTGAGTAAAGTGCCAGGGCAGTCGGGCATTGCAGGAACGGTCGCACCACCCGTTTTTATTCCCCTTCAATATTTGCCCGAAACCAATCTGATACAGCGAGGGAGTCGAGTATTTTACAACTATTATTACCGCTTCAATGAAACCGCAGTCGCCGAAAAAATTGCAGAGGACATTCGCCCACAATTGAAGGAAGAAGGAATGTTCATTGAAACTGTTGAAGGGCGACAAGAAAATGTTAAAGAGGCGTTTATGTCGATGAATCGCTTTTTGAATTTGGTGGCATTTATTGCGCTTTTGCTGGGGTGTATCGGTGTGGCGAGTTCGGTGCATATTTACATCCGAGAAAAACGAAAAACAGTGGCAGTTTTGCGCTGTTTGGGGGTGAAAGGCACGCAGGGATTTTTGATTTATCTGATTCAAATTGCAGTCATGGGGCTGTTAGGTTCTATCGTTGGGGCATTTTTGGGCAGTTTGATACAGGTGCTTTTGCCGAAAGTAGTGGGTGATTTTTTGCCTGTTGAGGTAAGCTTGAGCATTTCTTGGGCTGCAATTTGGCAGGGCATCTTGATAGGGTTGAGTATTTCTATTTTGTTTGCGTTGTTGCCTCTTTTGGCAATCCGCAAAGTTTCACCCCTCCGAACCTTACGGGACTTGGGAGATTCGGGTAATGATGTAGAGGCGAAAGATAAATGGCGTTGGGTGGTGTTTGCTCTGATAGGGTTGTTTGTGTTTGGTTTTACTTATTGGCAAATTGGAGACCTCAAAGATGCCGCCTATTTTACAGGAGGCATTGTAACCGCTTTGTTCGTATTGGCAGCCGTATCGAAAGGCTTGATATGGTCGGTGCGCCGATTTTTCCCGATGCAGTGGAGCTACGTTTGGCGACAAAGTTTGGCGAATTTGTATCGCCCCAACAACCAGACATTGACACTTATGGTGTGTATTGGATTGGGAACGGCTTTGATTTCCATTCTATTTTTTACCCAAAGTTTGTTGCTCAATCAAGTTTCGATTGCAGGCAACAACGACCGACCAAATATGATTTTATTCGATATTCAAACCGACCAAAAAGATGCAATGGCGGCATTGACCGAAGCAAATGGATTACCTGTGATGCAGGAAGTTCCTGTGGTGACGATGCGTTTGGCGGGTATCAACGACTCAACGGTGACAGAGATGCGAAAAGATACCACAAGAGACATCAGCCGTTGGGTATTGAATCGGGAGTATCGGGTGAGTTTTCGGGATACATTAGATGAATCTGAAACCATCATTGCAGGGGAGTGGCGAGGGCGAGTTAATTCGCCCGACGATACGATATACATTTCTATTGCAGAACGTATTCAGGACAATATGAAGGTGGGCATTGGCGATAGAGTAAGCTTCAATGTGCAAGGTCAAATCATTGAAACCGTAGTTGGCAGCATCCGCAAAGTGGATTGGCGCAGACTGCAAAGCAACTTTTTTGTGCTGTTTCCAGCAGGCGTTTTGGAAGAAGCTCCACAGTTTCACATTCTGGTCACTCGAACACCTTCCGAGATGGCTTCTGCCAAGTTTCAACAAGCAGTCGTGGAGGCACATCCAAATGTTTCGATTGTGGATTTGACCATGATTCTCGAAACGGTGGACGACATCTTGGGCAAGGTGTCTTTTGTGATTCAGTTCATGGCTTTGTTCAGCATTTTGACGGGTTTGTTGGTCTTGATTGGTTCGGTGATTATCAGCAAGTTTCAGCGAATCAAGGAAAGTGTTTTACTTCGCACGATGGGCGCAAGTCGCCGCCAAATATTGACCATAAATGCTTTGGAATATTTCTTTTTGGGTAGTTTGGCTTCTTTTGTAGGGATTTTACTGGCTGTTGCAGGAAGTTGGGGCTTGGCGAAATACACTTTCGAAACGCCTTTTACGCCTGATTGGACTCCGGTGATTGTGACCTTTTTTGTGATTACCATTTTGACGGTCGTATTGGGAATGTTGAATAGTCGGGATGTATTGAATCGCCCACCATTGGAAGTTTTGAGGATGCAGGTGGGGTAGAAAAATTTTATTATCCAAAAACAAACAATGTGACTGCAAAAGACTGGATTGTGGGCTTTGCTTCAGTAATTGGCAAAGGGCATATAGAAAACAACATCTCTTGTCAAGATTACTGTGATGTGCGGTTTTTAGATGACAGTTGGGGAATTGCTGTGGTAGCAGACGGTGCGGGAAGTGCCCAACATTCAGAAATTGGTGCACAAAAAACCGTTGATTTTGCAGTGGCTGTTTTTAGTGATTTGGTAGAAGAGCAAGGATGGATTGCTCAAACCCCAATCTGTTCCAATGAAATTTGGCAGCAACTTTCCTTTCAAGCTTTGCAGCAAATTTACCACAAGCTACAAGGTTTTGCGGATGAAAAGGAATTTCAGATAGGGGATTTGGCTTGTACGCTTATTGTAGTCGTTTTCCATTCTTCGGGTTTGTTGGTCACACATATTGGTGACGGTCGGGCGGCTTACTGCGATACACTAGGGAATTGGAAAAGCATGATGACACCTTTTTCGGGGGAACTTGCCAACGAGACTATTTTTATTACGTCTCCTTTTTGGGACTTGGAAAATGCTGCAAATTTTGTGGAGTCGCAGGTAATAGAAGAAGTTCCTTTGGCTTTTTGCTTGATGACAGACGGAATGGAAAAGGCTTGTTTTGAAGTGAACTTGTACGATGATTCTCACCAAAAATACTTTGACCCTAATTTGCCTTTCCCAAAATTTCTAAATCCTTGCCAAAATGCGCTATTGAAGCTGCATCGTGAAGGTAAAACACAAGCCGAAATCAATGAAGTCTGGGCGAGGTTTTTGAAGTCTGGTAATCAGGTATTGCAGAACGAAAGGGACGATAAAACTTTGGTTATGGGAGTTTTTAAATTGGAATCTTGATTTTGAAACTTTAATGCGTATTTTTGCGCCCCAATGAAAGAAAAATACAATTTTATTACGGTTGAAGGCAATACAGGTGCGGGCAAAACGACCTTGGCAAAGATGTTGGCGGCAGAGTATGGCGGCAATTTGATTTTGGAGGATTTTGTGGATAATCCCTTCTTGCCTAAGTTTTACAGGGATAGAGAACGATACGCTTTTCCTTGTGAGCTTCATTTTTTGATGGCAAGGCAACAGCAGTTGTCAGAAATTATTCATTCTAATAGATTGAATACTGGCTTCAATATCAGCGACTATCTGCTGAACAAGTCTTTGCTATACGGTCAAGTCAATTTGGAGGAAGAGGAATACCAATTGTATGCCAGAATTTTTCATGCACTTTACCCTCAATTACCCAAACCTGAGCTGGTGATTTATGTACATTCGACGGTGCCTCGATTGATTAAAAATATTCAAAAAAGAGGAAGGGGTTTTGAGCAAGGAGTAGATCCCAATTATCTGCAAAAAGTGGAGGAATTGTATATGGACTATTTTAAGAGGAATCCACAATTGAAGGTTTTGATTTTACATTCCGATAATTTGGATTTTGTGGCACATCCTGAACACTACGAACAAATTTTGGAGTGGATCAATCGGGATTATGAAGGAGGAATTACGGATTTGTATTTGGCTGATTAGCGACTGAAACGAATCAACCTCTATTGCTATCGAGTATTCTCCTGTCCATCAGCACTTCAATAACGTAATTTTTGTCTTTGTTTACGGCAGCCGCTATTTGAGCAATTTCCATATCGGTTTGTTGATAGAGATTCACAATGATATTCTCCACACTATTGCTATCGGATTTGGATAAAGAGGACTGCGCTTGTAAGACGGCTTCGTTTTTAGAATCTTTGTGAGAGGATTCTGAATAGGATTTGGTGGTAGAAGCTTTGGCTATCAACAGTCTATCTTTGGCATCATTGATGGTGTCTTTCAGGTCTTTTGGGTCGTGAATAAATCGGTGAATGGTCATTCCTTCTCCTGCTGCGGTTTGAATTTCGACATCTCCATATCCAAACATTCGTCCAAAAAAACTTTGTTTGTAACTGATATTATTGATTTTGTCGAGCGGACTTTCTTTGGCTAAAATCGAAAAAACACCTGCTTCTTCAATGACTCTATAATTGGTGACAGCCCAGATATTGACACTCCAACCGTACCATTTGTAGACAGCATATAAAAAAGCAATGGCAAAACCAATTAAACTTACCCATACGTAAAAGAATGTATTCATCTCTTCGGAAAGAGCATACATAAGGTAAGTCGCCAATCCTGTAATGAGGACAAGCGATATCGGTTTTGCCATTGTAAGCCAATGATGATGTGTCACTAAGTACACTTCTTCACTGTTTCGTAGCTTGGTTCGCATACAAATGCTTATTTATTTTCTAAGGTTGTTGATTTCGTCGACTAAGTCATTCATTTGTTCTTTCACCTGTCTCACCTGAGCTTTGGCTTGATTCAACTGCTTGTCGAAAGAGATGTTTTGCGGCACATAACTGCCGACCTGCTTCTGTACTTTTCTAAATTGTTTGTTGAAATTTGCATTTCCACCCAAGAAGCCACCGAATCTATTTCTCATTCGATTTACATCGTTATAAACCGCCACCCCTTTATAAGCAGCTATGATTTGTCGGCGAAAGACCATGCTCAAACCCACAACGATGGCTCCAAATACCAGCATACCAATGCTTGTACCGTATTTGCTCCAAAAAGTAGGTTCATCAATAACCTCTTCTGTGATTTCTACTTGAGTAGTTGTAATCATCAAATTGGGCAATACCTTTGCTTGCTCAATAAAATTGGCGAGTTGTTCCTTGGAAGGTAAATGTTGCACCAATTCTTGATGTCCATTGATTTCGGTCAAATGGTTGTACAGTTTTTCAGCTTTCCATTCTGCTAATTCATTTACCGAACATACTCCCGCTTCACAAAACAAAGTAGAGTACAAGGTGCCTACTCCTTTGATTCGAAGTAAATCAATGCTATGTAAAAAATGCAACAATTTTTTTTCTTCAATGCCAGTGCTTTCTGCTAATTGTTTGCGAGTATCGGGAGAAGCGACTTTGTTCACCAAATCTTCGGTGGTCTTTATGCCAACTTCTTCCAGTTTTGGAGAATATACCTCTCCGTTATCTACAATATCATTCAAGTTATACTTCATCGTTTTTTTTTAAATTTAAGGTTAGGTTAAATGTGACAAGTTTTCGGTATTAGAACGATTGACTTACGGAAATGTTTAGTTTGGTAGGTTTAATTTGAAGGAGGGAATGATTTTTTTAGGACTCTATAAAAATAGAAAAAACGCAAAACTGATTTTACTCAATTTTGCGTTTCTTGCTAATGTTAAACAAATAGGATTTTTCGTTTATTTCCTCATGTATTCAAAAGAAGGTCCAGGTCGTCCAACATAACACGTTTTGGTGAATTTGTGTTTTTTGATGATGTCGTAAGATTTTTTGGCTTCTGTGTAGCTGCTTCCAAAGTCAAAAATGTAATGGCTTCCATCTACAATTTTCCAACGTCCGCCTATTTTTTTCACCTGAATATTGTTTGGATTGAAGCTGATACAATCTTCTCCCGATGTGCTACCTTGAGGGGCACTGTTGTTTACGAGCATGTATTCGAGTGAAGGTCCAGGTCGTCCAACGAAGCAAGACTTGTTCATTTTGTAGCGTTTGATGATGTCGTAGGCTTTCTTGGCTTCTGCATAGTTGGGGAACAAGAACATCGCATGGCTTGTGCCTTCAATGATGCGGTATTGACCATTGGTGTAAGGTTTGATGTGGATATTGTTGTAGTTGAAGCTGATACAGTCTTCTTTGACCGAAGAAGTAGTGCTTCCACCTGTATTGCAGCCGCCATTTGGATACAGTGCATTCACACCAGCTTTGTCACCTGCGCTGAGTGCTGTTCGCTGTCCAAAAGTTTTGCCAGAGATTTTACTCACGATGGTAGCTTGTCCGTTTTTGCTGAAAGCAGTTGGACCGTAGTGCATGATAGAACCAAAATCATAGGCTCCCAAATCTACGCCGGCATATCCTCTATCGGTGTATTTTTGGAAATTGTGTGTTTTGCCAGAGCTAATGTTATTCCAGTTGATGGTAATGTAGTTGTCTCTATCTTGGCGAGATTGTTCGTGAAACAAACCAGATGCGTGCAAAATTTCGTGTTGGATACTGCCCAAAGAACAGCCACCGATAACGATTTCTTGGCGACCACCTTGTTTGCCTACCCAAGAAGCACATCCGCTTCCAGAAATAAACTCTACATAGTCAGATTCATTGGTGCGAGGCGTTAGGCACAATTTGGTTTGGGCATTGACTCGACTGATAGCAGTCATGATGTCGTTTCGTTTGGGGTGATTGTTGGCGATTTTGTAGGGAATGACACCATTGTTCCATCGGTAATTGTTTCCACTAATAGCTGCCGCACCTTCTCCAAAGACTGCAACGGCACGTCCTACAATCATATCTCCGTCCAAAATGACTAAACCGTCTATAACTTCTACATTCAACCTTTGAGCGCTTTTGGCAAAAGGTAATTGAATTGTTGCTTGTCTGACGTTGCGGTTGGTGACTTCGGGTTTGTACATTTCGGGTTGTATTCCGAACATTTTTGGGGTAATCGTACTGTTCTTTTTAAGAACCAAAGGTTTTTTGTTGAAATTGAAGTTTCGTTGTGCTAGTGCGCTTTCTGTAAAAAGAAGGCTGATCAATAAGCTGCAAATTAAAATTGCGAAAACTTGGCTGAGGTTTAATGTTGTGTTTTTCATCTCTTTGAGGTTTTAATGAATTTTACAATGATTGTTTGTTAATAATGATACCACAAAGATAAAGGCAAAGTGAGGCGGATGAAAACCACGTTTTGAGTAAAAATAGGAGTCTGAGGAATATTGTGTGTTTAGAGATATTGATAATGAATTGTTTGAAAAGAGAAATCAAATGGCCTCGAACAGGAATCTACTATGAAAAAGAATCTCGTACAACACAGTGTTAAATACGTCACGTCAATTGCAGGAAATTCCTTTCTGTAGTAGATTTCTGTCGTTCAAAGCAGAATGTGACGTCAATACTTCAATATTTCACCACCTTCTCTGTCCACCAATTCATTCCATCCGAAATCTGCACCAAATAAATGCCATTGGGTTGGTCAGACAAATCAATTTCAATAGCGGATTGAAGGAGAGGTAATTGCTGCAAGGTTCGACCGTGAATGTCAGTGATTTTTAGTTGAAGGTTTTGGAGTTGAAGTTTGGGATTTTGTAATTGGAGTAAAAAGCGGTTTTGAGTTGGATTGGGATGGAGTGTAATTTGTGATGCAAAGTGAGTTGAAGATTCGATGTTTGTGATGATTGGGTCAATGTCTCCACCTTCTTCGTTTCCGATTCGGTAGCCAATCAGTTGATGAAAGTAATGACCAAGACAGAGATTTGTTTCATTATGAAAACCAACCATCGTATTATATTCGGACAAAGAACCTATGTCTAATATTTGGTTGATTGTACAATTGTCTTTTACAATACCATCGTGTAGTATCGTAAGTGTGCGTTGTGGAGAATTTGACAATGAAAAATCTTTGTCAAACGATTGTATCTCTATTACATAAAGATTAGCATCTTTTTTTTGTCCAAAAAAAGAAAATCCATAATATATTAAATCTAAGTGATAATAAAGATCATCGAATTTATTGGTAGAGTAGATTATCGAATCTGTTTCGGAGTAAAAATTGACTGAGAGTTCTTCCTCCGTTGTGAAATGTATTCTTTGTTCTTCTGTTTTTCTTTCAAAGTTGTATTGAATAGACGTATCTGTTTTGTAAACGGCTGTAATAGAATCCCTAAAAAAAGAATTGGTGAGATAGGTAGTAAATCCTCGACAATGATTTTGGAGTTCCCACTTCAATATATCTCTTACTTCAAAATCAGGAACAAAATCTAAAAAGGTGTATGCTCCTCGTCCTTGTAAAATTCCATTTTCGTCTTCAAAACCTGCCAACTGCATTTGAGTTGTTGGTTCGTTTTGCAACAATTCCTTCAAAGGAATTCCCGAAATTAATCCATATTTATCACTGATTTTAAAAACAATCTCATTGAAACTACTGCTGACAGGATTTCCATTTTGCAGAGCTTGAAGATGAAAAGTTTTGACATTATCTTCAAGCTCCAGAAAAACTTCCGTTTCAACAGCAATACAACTTACTTCGAGTTGGTCAAAATTTTGAAAATTTTCACTTTCAATCACCCACTTGTCGCCTAGATTTGCCTGTGCATTGAAAATCAATTTTGGTAAAATGGTTGGATTAGCTTCAAAAACAGTTTCTCCGTACCAACCATTTTGAAGTACAATGACTTCGTTGGGGAATCGTACTATTGTTTCTCCATCAGTTATAGTGGGTATTGCCAAGTTTTCATAACAATCTCCCGACAATTCTTCCATATAGTTTCGCAGATTGTATTGATAAGTTGCATCGTTGATGGTTTCAACTGCATCTACATAAAAAGGCGAAATTGCATCCATGTTTTCACCTGTGAAATGAAAATAGGTCACTTGATTAGGCGGGAACAATTCCCAATTGTCGGCTTCTGCCAAAAAAGGAACAACAAAAAGAACCAATAGTAAAAATGAGTTTTTCATAATAAAAACGGTTTGAAATAATTAAAAGAACTGCCAATACCCCCTCAGATATTTTAGGTTATTAATACTTCACCACCTTCTCCGTCCACCAACTCGTTCCGTCCGAAACCTGCACCAAATAAATGCCATTCGGTTGGTCGGACAAGTCTATTTCAATAGCGGATTGAAGAACAGGCAATTGCTGCAAGGTTCGACCGTGAATGTCGGTGATTTTTAGTTGAAGATTTTGGAGTGTTTGTTTGGGATTCTGCAATTGAAGTAAAAAGCGGTTTTGAGTTGGATTGGGATGGAGTGTAATTTGTGATGCAAAGTGGGTTTCTTCTTTGATGTTGGTGAAATAGCAGTCGCCTATGGAGGCTTCGATGAGGCCTGAATACCAGTGATTTAAGTCGGAGCTGGCAGGATTTAGTGCGGTAAGCCCTAAATGAGAGTGATAATATTTTTTTTGGCACATATCACAATCAGAGGGCAAACAAAAGGTATCACAAATTTTTTCTCCTTCTGTTGTTTCTATTACAAATGAACAAGGAATGTCCTCTATACTCAATATATAAGATGTCCCACAGATATCATCAGCTAGCCTTAAAAGTTGAAGTGTTTTAATACTGCTAGATAAGCCTATATTGATATCTCCTTCAAGTTCACCTATACCCAATTCCCAATAAGCCATATCAATAAATTGCTGAGGAAAATAATATTCCGTTGCCGTTTTAGTATGAATTGGAGTATAAGAAATTTCTAACGTATCATTGGTATCGGTTTGAATTTCTATTTTGGATATTTCTCGATTGTAAGTGTAGGAAATGCTTGAATCAGTTCTTCCTACCTCAGTGATTGTGTGTTTGTATCTTTCTATAATCATACTATTTGTTTTCTTTCGTCTTATTTCCCGGGTAAATGTGTCTCCTGCTTCGTAAGGGAAAAAATCTTCGACCAATGGAGTCCGTTCACCCAATATCGTTCCATCTGCTGCTTCAATACCTGCAAAAGTAATATTCGTTTTCAAGTCATAAGTAAACCATTCAGAAAAAGCAGTCCATTCCAACAAGCCGTACTGTTTACTCAATTTAATGCTTACTTGGTCAAAATCGCTACTGATTGCATTTTCACCTTCAAATGCTTGTATATGAAATGTTTTAGTACTATCCTCAACTCCTTCTATAATATTTTCAAAATTGGCAGAACTACAAGTAATCACTAAATGAGTGAAAGGAAATTCTTCTTCATTAAATGCTTTTGCGTGGATTTCCCAACTGCTTCCAACTTCAATATGAGGATAAAAGAAAAGTGTGTCTTGTAGTTCTTCAATGTTTTCGGGAACTTCGGTAGGATAAAAATAGGGTTTGTGGATATAGGCTTGTATTTTGTTGTTAGAAGAAGATTTGAAAAAGACATCATTCAATTTAGGAGTTCCTCCAAATGGAGCAACTGGATAACAAATCCCCAAAGATTCAATATAAGTCCGCAAAGGATATTGCAGCACTTCATTTGTATTGACTTCCTCATAGTCCATATAATACGGAGCAATTGTTTCTAAATCGCCCGTTTGGAAATAGTAATAAGTTTTTTGATTGAAGGGAAACAAGTCCCAATTGTCGGCTTCTGCCAAAAAAGGAACAACAAAAAGAACCAATAGTAAAAATGAGTTTTTCATAATAAAAACGGTTTGAAAGAATTAAAAGAACTGCCAATATCCCCTCAGATATTTTAGGTTATTAATATTTTACCACCTTCTCCGTCCACCAACTCGTTCCATCCGAAATCTGCACCAAATAAATGCCATTCGGTTGGGCGGACAAATCGACTTCAATAGTAGATTGAAGGACAGGTAATTGCTGCAAGGTTCGACCGTGAATGTCGGTGATTTTCAATTGAAGGTTTTGCAGTTGAAGTTTAGGATTCTGCAATTGAAGTAAAAAGCGGTTTTGAGTTGGATTGGGATGGAGTGTAATTTGTGATGCAAAGTAGATTTCTTCTTTGATGTTGGTGAAATAGCAGCCACTTACATTAGCTTCTATAAGTCTGAGGGATTTGTGACTGTAATCTTGCCCCGTTCCCAAAATGCCAAAAGAAGTGCTATAAGATGTACCTTTTCTTGGACAATTAATATCCCAAATGGGGTTTTCGTAATAAGTTTCTCCATTGATGTCATAAGCTACAAGCGAGCTACAAGTTTGAGTTTCAGAGAAACGGTAATGGCTTCCACAATTATTGGAGGACTCTTTTTTTAAGTACACATAGTCATAGTAATCAACAGAGATAGTCGACTCATCCTCGTATATCGAGCCAGCATAGAATCCAAATCCCCAATAGGCAATATCTATGTATTCTTGAGGAAAATAGTGGGGAGTTGCAGACATATTGTCTTCTTCAAAAATTTCAAATTCGAGCGTATCTATTGATCCAGTGAAATTGTCTTTTTTTGTGAGAGTTCTTGTCGTTTTGCGATTGAATAAGTAGCTTTTTATAGAATCTGTTTTGGTTACTTGTGTGATGTTGTCTTCTCGTATTTCAGTGACGGTATTATTGCCATTCATGCTTCCAATTAGGTCAGAATATTTCCATTTCAAAAAATCCCCCGCTTCATAAGGGAAAAAATCAGCTACCAAAGGTGTGCGTTCTCCCATAGTTTTTCCTGGATCTGCTTCAAAACCAGCTAAAACAATTCGAACATCTAAACGCAGATATTGATTGAACCATTCACCAAAAGCTATCCAATCTACCAAGCCATGATTTTTGCTAAGTTTTAGTGTGATGTCATCAAAAGGACTTTCGATAGCATTTTCTCCATCAAAAGCTTGAATTCCAAATGTTTTAGTGCTGTCAATAACGCCTTCAACAATTTCCTCAAAGTCAGTAGAAACACAGGTGATTTTTAAGTGACTAAAAGGGAAGGCATCACTACTGTAAGTATTGGGGCGTACCTCCCAACTGTTTCCTAAAGAGGTCTCTGGGTAGAAAACAAGTGTATCTCTAAATAATTCTATGTGCGGATTGTATAAATCGGGATGATGATTGAAAATATAAGCGTATGGTTTCTCAGAATCTGTACTTTTCAAATAGACATCTCTTATCGGGTTGAGAATGTTCTGGTTTTCTATAAATAGAGGATATAATTCACTAACCAAAGACTCAACATAAGTCCTTAAAGGAAACTGCAAAATACCTTCTGCAATTTCTTCCTCATAATCCATGTAGTAAACAGCAATCGTTTCAGTATCACCTGTTTGGAAGTAGTAATAAGTTTTTTGATTGAAGGGAAACAAGTCCCAATTGTCGGCTTGCAGCAAAATAGTAGATGCAAATAGGGCAAGGCAAAGTAGAATTGTAGATTTCATAGAGGGGAGTGTTATTCTGTAAAAAAATAGGTCATGTATAAAGATACGCTATTTTTTTGAAAAAAGTTGTTTCCCTTCTTGAAGTTTTGCTTTGATAATCAGATAGCTTTACTTTGCTGTCTTAGAAACCTTAGTTCCATGAAAATAATAGTAGATACTTTTTTTGGCTTCAACCAACCAAATTTTGAAGATATAAAGAAAAGGGGTGAATCGTGCGATTCACCCCTTTTCTTTATATCTTCATCAGCAACTCTGCTTTTTTCTTCAAAAACTCTTCTTCTGTCAAAATGCCTTTTTCGGTCAATTCGTGAAGGCGGTTGAGAGTTTCAAAAATATCTTTTTCTTCAGGAGCAGGGTCAATTTCGATGGGTTTTGGGTCAGGTTGTTCATCGTATTTCTTTTTGAGTGTCCCCACATATTCTTTCCCTTTTTCAAATTCCTGCTCATACATTTCTTTCACCTTATCAACATCAAAATTGAGGAGGTCGTTTCCTCCTTCGAGGTGATTCACAAAGACTTGTCCCAAAGCATAAGTCGAAGCACCCGACAAAATAGCTAAGGAAATGCTCCCGACGACATAGCCATATCCTGGTACCAGTTTCGTAGCAATTGCGCCCACTCGCACCAAAGTATTGCCCACCAAAGCTGTAATGAGACTTTTACTGACTCGGCGAGAATAGTCCACATCATAAGTACGGCAAAGCTGTTTCATCATGGCCAACTGAACGAGGGTTAATACACCTACATCTACAATAGGGAAAGGAATTGCACCTGCACCCATTGACCAAAGTACGTGATTATTAACGACTTCATTGGCTCTTTCCTTGCGGTTTTCATTGTTGTTTTCAGGAAACAAGCCGCCGATTTTGTGTTTGAGGTAAGTAGGTAAAAAGGATATGAAACTCATGTAAATGGTTTTTGTATTGATTGAAATTTTCTTCTGTCATGAAAACATCTAATGACAAAAATTAGTTCAACATTAACAAATTTTAAAGGATTGTGTGATTGAAGTATCTGAAGTTGTTAATTCCCAATCTGCACTTCCACCTTCTGTTTTTTTGAAGGTTTGTCTGCTTCAAGGGCTTTTTCAATATCAGTAGGAGGTCGCCAACTTGGCATTGAAGCCACCAATGCAGAATGAGAAACTTTTGTAGAAATACCTCCTTCATGAGTCATTACATAAATACTACTCTGCGCTCCATTTGCTACCATATATGCAATATAAGCCCCATCAGGTGAGTAAGAAGGCATCATTTCATCTATGTCAGGCGTATTTGTGAGATTTGTAGGCTGTCCTGTTCCATCTGCTGCAATGGTGTAAACATCGAAGTTACCCGTTCTGTTGGATACAAAAACCAATTCCTTGCCATTCGGTGACCAATTAGGAGTGAAGTCCAATCCATTGTCTTTTGTAATGCGAATCGGATTGTTGCCACTTCTATCCGTTACATAAATATCAGACTGATTGTCGTGTCTGAAAGTGTGAAAAGCCAAAGAAAGCGCATCGGGTGACCAAACAGGGTAGGCATCATTGTAGGTCGTATTGGTGATTTTTTGCAGGTTTTGACCCTTTATATCCATTCTGTAAATTTGCAACGCATCGTCTTTATCGCTGACAAAAACGATTTCTTTGTCTCGTGAAACATGAGGGGACCGTTCTGCAAAATTAGAGCTGCTGACCCGATTGTAGAGTGAATCTTTAAAGGAAAATAAATAGGTTTGTGGAGTTTTGTTCCTATCGGATTCAAACACAAAACCTGTTGCATCTGGCAGCCATCTTGGGAGCATATCGTTTCCTTTCTCGTCTGTCAATTGCTGCAAATTCGTACCGTCTCCATTGACCATATAAATGTTAAAGACCCCTTTTTCCTGCACACCAAACAGTAATTGGTATTCTGCAATTCGATCCAACAAAGCTCGGCTACTGATTTCTTTCCTCAATGCCACTTCCTGTGCAATTTTGAGAGAATCTGCGGGAGTTTCAGCAGAGTCTTGCCCTTTTTCATTGCCGCAAGCTGATAAGAAAAATAAGCTGGAAAGTAAAAAAGAAAAAATAACTCCTCGACTAATATTCCTCTTTTGAAAGAGAGTGGGGTATGTTAGCAGGGGAGTTATTTTTTTACCGTTACTAAATAGAGTTGCAATAAAAAATATCGGTTTCATGTCGTTTCAATTTTTAATGAGAATTACGCTGCAAATTTCTCATTAAAAATCGTGTTTTTCTTATTTTTTTCGATAATCATCAGGTAACGACCATTGAAGTTGGGTATTTTTAGGCATCGGATAGTATCAATAGAAGCTACCCGATGCCTTTTGACCAGTATGATTAATTGGTATTCACCAAAAACGTCCTCGAAAACTTGCGTTTTTGCTGCCCACATATCATTCGTTCAATAAGGCAAATCTTATACACGCCCACCTCTGCAAAGTCGAAAGTCAATTGATAGCCTTGTTTGGAAATCACCCGCCCGCTTGGTGTTTCGATGATCCATTCTACTTGAGATTTTTGTTGAACATTGCAGTGATTGAGGCATTGACTTTTCACTTGAAGGTCTAATACTTGAGTAGGAGAGAGGTTCAAAATCGCATCTGCAAAAGGCATGTATGGGGTTTTTTGTCCTTGTTTTTTCCATTCCAAATTCAAGCAATCATCGTTGCCACAATTTCCAATAGAAGGTGTATTATTATTCAAACTCGGATGACTTTGATTTCTGGAAGGTCTGTCCAAAATCTCAATTTTGAACTTCAATGGGCAAACCTCATCGTTGCAAATCTGCTTGGCAACGACTTGATACATTCCAAAATTTTGCAGATTGGCTTTGAGGCTATTCGCACCATTTTGAATCAACCCATTTGGTGATTTTACCTTTACAGACTGTTTTCCCGTTTTGCAATCCTTGCCCACACAATGCCCAAAGACTTGAATATTGACTGCGCTGGGCGCAAAGTGAAACGTGCTTCCTGCAAGGGCTACCATGCCATTTACAAAAACAGTCGGTACTATACATTTACAAGATTTAGGCTGGTTTGGGGGATTGCCGCTGTCTGGATGATCGGGATCAGGAGGTGAAGTGTGTCCACCGCCAGGATTGCTGCTGCCTCCGCTATTGCCACCTTCGCTGCCACTACCTGTTCCCAAACCGCCTTCAATAGGTGGTGCAGTCGTATGTCCTCCACCTTCAATGGAAGTACCGCCACCACTTGTTGTTCCACCTGATGAAGGATTGCCGCCTGTTGCCGTTTCAGGAGGCAGTTTTTTGCAACATTCCTTGTGAAAAGGTTCTTTCATTGAGAGTTCGGGAAGAGTGGTAAACGAACAACTTGTGCCGCTGCAATTCGCCGTCACTTTTACCCGCATCCAACAAAACCAATTGCCATATCTGCGCTGCAATAACTGACTCAATCGCTGACCAACAGGGCTTTGATTGTCGGGAATGACAATCGTACCCCCTTGTTCGCAGATTTCTTTACAGTCATTCTTTTGTCCCTCTAAATGTTGTTTCAATAGCGAGTTAATGCCATCTTCCGTTTGAGTCATTTTGATACCCGCCCGTTTTCTCATGCCCGATATTTCGGCTTGCACTTCCTCCAATTGTTTTCGGTGACATTCCTCCGCCCGTTTACAGAAACCTTTGCAGGCTTCCATCGCTTGTAGCATATTGGCGAACAATTTTTTGGAACACAGGTATTTTTGATAAGAACTTTGGAAATATCCTGACATTAAATTAGCATAGTCTTTCCATCCTTCCACAGCAACTGCCGTTGCATTGGCTGCTGCTGTGTAGAGCATTTGGTTGAGTTGAATGACCCATGCTGGAGAAGCCCCGCCATTTTTGAGCTTTTGCACAATACTTTTGAAGGCTTGAATGGTTTCATAAGCCGACTGAGCATCTTCAATGGCTTTCAATTCTTCGGGAGAAGCCATTGCTTTTATACCCTCCATTGGAATACTTTTGGCAATCTTCAATATTTCTTCTTCCACAATGTCGGTAATCGGGTTGTCTTTGCCTTCCAACTCTGATAAGATATTGTCGAATACATTTAACAAACCCAAAACGGCATTGAATATATCATTGTATGCACCCATAAACTCTCGATGGTCTCTGCCTGAATACCAACGAGGTACTAACATCCCTCCATTCATAAAATTATTGGTAGCAGAGGAAGTTTCTTGGTAAGCTTCGTTTTTCATACACTTTAATCGGTCGAGGTATTTCTGAAAATCCTCATATTTGCAAGGGTCTAAATCACTGCAACAAGTACCACCTTGACAACATTCACTGCTCACTCTGCAATCAGTGGGATATTGGATATTGATGCCATCGCTTTCCTTCAATTTTTGGGCGACATCTCTTAGCTTTTGCAGATTTTCGTCAATGACTTTTTGTGCATCTTCGATGTGTTTTTTCCATTCTTCAAAATTGGGACAATACTTTTTAATATTGCTGATTTCCTGTTGTAGTTGGTTCTTTTTAGCCTTCAATTCCTTCAAACTGCTGCCTTCAAAACCATCGTCTATGGCAAAGGGACTGCTCATTTCTTTGATGCAATCGTCCGAATTTTGGGAGTAAACCGCTGTGGAAAAATGGAGGATAGTCGCTAATAGGAGTACGAATGTGATCAAGAGAGATTTTTTCATGATTTTTACGAGGTTTATTGATTCAGAGGAGAGAAGCGAGACCAAGAAAGAGGAATCTATTAATTTGAAAACTCCTGCTTCTTGCATCCTACATCTCTTATCCAAAACTAAATGGTTTAAAAAAAAATTAAGAGGGAGAGTAAGGTTGGTTGCTGTTTCGAAGATAACTATTGCTGCAAAAAGACCCAAACCAAAGATTTTGCGATTCTATCAAAACAAAACTACTTCGTATAACTTTAAAATATTGACCAACAAATTTTTAACCTTCAATGTCATTACACTCCCATGAACGAAAAAGAACCCATTTTTGACCTGATTCAAAGCATGAGCAAAGCCGAAAAACGCTACTTTAAGTTGTTTGCGAAGATGCAAGGGAAGGTAAGTGATTATTATTTGGATTTGTTTGATGCGATCAACAAACAATCGGAATACGATGAAAACATTTTGCAGCGAAAATTTCGGAAGGAAATCAAACAGTTTAGTGTGGCGAAACACCGCTTGTATCTCATGGTATTGAAGAGCTTACGCTTTTTTCTGGACAACGAACACGAGGTTGACAATATGCTTCGGGAAGCACAAATTTTATTGAACCGAAGACTGATCACACAGGCAGAAAGATTGGCGGAAAAATGTGAAGTAAAAATTGAAGAATACGATGTGTATGAAAGGAAATACGCTATCAATACTTTGAAAGTCAGAATAGAACGTATCAAAACACCTCACCCCAAATATGGAGAAGCAATTGAGCAATATTCAAAAGCTGCAATTGAAGGTTTGGAAGCAGTGGAAAGCGATGTGCGTTACATTGCTTTGTTTTCAAAGTTGGTGTATCTTAATTATATTTCCTCCATTCACCATAAAGATACTGCTCAACAAATCAAAGAGTTGATAGAGGATCCACTGTTGCAGGATGTTCAACATGCCAAGACTTTTCACGCCAAAGACCATTTTTATTTTATCCACAGCTTTTATGGGGTCATTACTCGAAACTATCCTTATGTTTATGAATATACCAAAAAGAGGATGCACTTATTAGATCAAGAAGGACAAAATTTTGTGAATCCAGAATACTGTCATACGGTCTATAACAATTTTATCAATGCGGCATATCTGCTTGAAAAATACGATGAATGTGCCCTCGTTTTGGAAAAGTTCAAAACCATTCAAACAAGTCATGAACCTCAAAAAATTAGAATCGAACTGAATTATTATTATTGGCAGTTGATGTTGTATTTGCATGGGGCAAATGAAGCGAAATTGAAGAAGGTTTTACAAGCCTTTAAAGCCCAACTGAAGGTACATTCTATGCTTTTACCTTTAGAGCAAATCTATGCTTATTATGTTCAATTGGCTGGTTTTTCCATGATTGTAGCAGATTATCAAGGAGCTTTGTTTTTTTTGGAAGAAGTCAAAAAACGTTTGAAACAAAGTAAGGGAAACTATATGTATCGCAGGGCTTGTATCTTGGAATTGTTGGTGCATTTTGAATTGGGGAACGACCTTTTACTACCCTACAAAGCTCGTTCGGTTTATCGTGAACTCTACAAAACCAATGTATTGTACGAATATGAAAAAGTGGTTTTGCAGTTTATCCGAAATGACTTCCCCAAAATTATTGACCGTAAAGACCTCAAAGATTTGTTGCAAAAATGGTTGGATGCTTTGTCTGCAATTGAGGACGGGCCGCAAGAACGCTTGATTTACGATTCTTTCAGTTTGAAGAGGTGGTTGGCTGCAAGAATAAAAGAGAAGAGGTACTTGGAGGTATTGGAGTGAGGCCCTTTTACAGTGAGGTTTAAGTAGGGCAAACTTCACAAATCATGTAATTCTACTTTTCACTTCCTGTTTCTGAAAATCTTCCTTCAAATGAACTTATTAGGTGGTTTTGTAGTTATCAGATTATTTATCGACATTTGTGAGACAGAATTTAATAACATTAATACATATCTATATTGAGTGAGACAACCGTAAAAATTGAGGGCGTGAGTTTGGTGGAGTTTTACGGAGCCAACAACGCCAAATTTGATGTATTGAAGCGTTCCTTCCCCAAATTGAAGTTGATTCCGCGAGGTAGTAAGATCAAAGTAATTGGTAGCCAAGAAGACATTGAGGTTTTTGAAAATAACGTTGATAAAATGATTGACTTCGTGCAAAAATATGGTGCGATGAAAGTTAGTCATGTGGAAGAGATGTTGGCAGGTTCAGAACCAACGAACATTCCGCAGCGCAAAGAAAACATCATTTTGTATGGACCAAACGGCAAGGTAATTAAAGCCAAAACGCCCAATCAAATGCGAATGATTACCGAATCGGACTACAACGACATCGTGTTTGCGATTGGTCCTGCGGGTACAGGAAAGACCTATACGGCAGTAGCTTTGGCAGTTAAGGCATTGAAGAATAAAGTGGTGCGAAAGATTGTTTTGACCCGTCCAGCAGTGGAAGCGGGTGAAAGTTTGGGTTTTTTGCCTGGTGACTTGAAAGACAAAATTGACCCTTATTTACGTCCTTTGTACGATGCTTTGGATGATATGATTGATGTGGAAAAGTTGAACTATATGATGACCAACCGCATCATCGAAATCGCTCCTTTGGCATATATGCGTGGACGGACGATTGACAATGCCTTCATCATATTAGACGAAGCACAAAATGCGACTCGCTCCCAATTGAAAATGTTTTTGACCAGAATCGGCCCAAGTGCCAAGACCATCATCACAGGTGATTTGACCCAAATTGACCTTCCTCGAAATGTCAAATCGGGCTTGAGGCAAAGTATCAATATTTTGAAGGATATCAAGGGTATTTCTCATGTACATCTAAATAGCGAGGATGTGATTCGCCACAAATTGGTGAAACGAATTATTGAAGCTTATCAAGATGCGGAGGACAAAGAGGAGGAGGAGTTTCAAAATCGAGGTAAGAAAAAGCCAATTTTGAACTTGAAGAAGCCTACTTCAAACTCTGCTGAAGAGGAGGTTGCACCAAAGGAAGTAAGTTAAAATGATATTTTGATTGGATAGTCTATTTAAAAATATTCCTTTGAAGAAACTATCCAATCAAAACTCTATAAGTCCTCAATTTCTTGCTCACTCAATCCTGTATATTTGGAAATAAGTGGGATAGACATTCCTTCTGCTTTCATACTTTTAGCTACTGCTTTGATAGCTTCTTCCTTTCCAATTTCGATACCTTTTTCTTTCCCAATTTCGATACCCTCTTCTTTCCCAATTTCAATACCTTCCATCAGTCCTTCTTCTTTAGAAGTATCTACAACGTTCTTGATGTCTCGGTAATATTTCAAACTACTTTGGTAAGCTTCTCTTTCTTCAGGAGTAAATTTTGCAATTTCTGCGGCTTCAAAGAGTTTTTTGAAGATTCTTGCTTGCAAAGCTTTGGGGCGTTTTTGTAGTTCTGCCAAATGTCGAAAGACAAACAACCATTTATCGAAATGAGTTTTTAATTGCTTTTCGGTTTTTTTAAATTTGGGTAGCTCTAAATAGATGAATTTCAATTTATCATAAAAGACCTTTCCCTCTTGGTTCTTCAATTCTACATAATGCACTAAATTGCTGTCGTCTTGGTGGTCATCAAAAATAAAATCCAATATGCTGATGGTATAAACAGCCGTTAATTTGAAATCCCAGTCTCCTCTTTTCGCTTGTTCTTGCACAGGAAAAGTAGCGTAATAAATACTTCTATCCTTGAAGTAGGTTTGTTTGGCTTTTTGAACTTCAACGATGAATTTTTCGCCAGTTATGCTTTCACAGTAAATGTCAAAAATGGCTTTTCTATCCAAAAGCGTTTCACCCAAATGTTCGTTTTTGGTATAGGTGAGGTTTTTAATGGTGTGATTTGAAGGTAAAAAAAGATTTAAAAAATCTATCAATATATCCTTGTTGGGTTCGCTACCGAATAATTTTTTAAAACCAAAATCGGTTAGTGGATTTACATATTTATCAGGTATATGGCTGGTCATTTTTGAAATTTTTGTTCGCTATATTGATATAATAAACTATAAAATTACATGATTTTAACAACATCTGCCAAAGTTAAGTTTCAAACTCTACAAATTGTGTTCTGTTTTTCACTTCAATTATTAGTGAGTTTGAAACTGTTGCCAAAGTTTTTGTTCAATCCCTTCAATTCCCATAAATTTCTGCTAACTTGAAGCGGCAAATATTTTTGAGATGGGAAGGTGTAATCTTTTGAAGTATGAAAAAGGTGACATCTTTCCATTGAGCTGAATTTAAGGTGACATTTTTGAGGAATCAAAAATGTCACCTTAAATCCTCATGGTACTTCAAACTGATTCCTTCAAGATATGGCAAACTTCCAAAAAGGCGACAAAAAAATCATCAATGCTTGGGCGATGTACGACTGGGCAAATTCGGTGTATTCACTGGTGATAACCGTTGCTGTTTTTCCGATATACTACAATGCAATTACCACAACAAAAGACGATGCAGGAAATGTGACTTCCGATTTGGTGTCCTTTTTTGGGATGGAATTCATCAATACCGAATTGTTGTCCTATGTGATTTCCGCCTCCTTTTTTGTGATGGTGATACTGTCGCCTATATTGTCTGCAATGGCGGATTATACAGGGCGGCAAAAGTTTTTCATGCGGATGTTTTGCTATATCGGTTCCTTCTCGTGTATGTACCTGTTCTTTTTCACCCCCGAAACTTTTGAAGCAGGAATGATTGCCTTTGCATTGGCATCCATTGGTTTTACAGGCAGTATCGTGTTTTACAATTCCTATTTGCCCGTCATTGCAGAACCCGAAGACCACGACCGCATTAGCGCAAAGGGCTTTTCACTGGGCTATGCGGGGAGTGTGCTGTTGTTGGTGTTTAATTTGGTGATGATTCAAAAACCCGAATTATTTGGCATCACCGATTCTGCTTTGCCCGCCCGAATTTCGTTTTTATCCGTTGGTATTTGGTGGTTTGTATTTGCCCATATTCCCTTTCACTATTTGCCGAGCAATGTATTCAAGAAAGAAGCAAAAGGCAATATTTTGTTGAAGGGCTACCAAGAATTAGGTAAGGTTTTTCGTCAATTAAAGGGATTGCCGAGGCTGCGAAACTTCATTTTTGCCTTCTTCTTTTACAGCATGGGCGTTCAAACGGTCATTTATTTAGCTTCGTCTTATGGCACAAAGGAATTGGGTATCGAAACCACTTTTTTGATTATTTCAATTTTAGCAATTCAATTGGTGGCGATTGCAGGAGCTTTGTTTTTCTCTCGCTCTTCTGCGAAAATCGGAAACATTCCGAGTTTGATGTTGGCATGCACGATTTGGGGATTGATTTGCATTGTGGGCTACTTTGTGGCGAGTAAATGGCAATTTTTGGGAATGGCTGCTGCGGTAGGGTTTGTGATGGGTGGTATTCAAGCACTTTCACGCTCGACCTACGCCAAAATGCTCCCAAAAACAGAAGACACAGCCACCTTTTTTAGTTTCTACGACATTACCGAAAAGTTGGCTACTTCAAGCGGTACACTCGTTTTTGGCTACTTGATTTTCTTAACAGGAAGTATGAGAGCTTCTATTTTGCCGCTGATTATTTTCTTTATTCTTGGTCTGTTCTTTTTGACTTTGGTGAAGCGGATTATAGCGAAAGAGGTGATACGGGGGATGTAAGAAAGGTAGAGAGAAAGAGTTTATACTGTTTGAATTTTTGAGAAATCCTACTTCAAATATCGTCTATCATAAATCCTACATCTACCAATTATAAGCTTATATTAGTGCCTGAACGGGAAGGCACTAATATTTGATATTGAGTGAAATAAAGTGCTTTTTCGATTTGAATTATACAGTAGAAAATATTATCTTAGCAATTGAAATATTTGTATAACGCTAATTACGAATC
>JAUHXA010000113.1 GCA_030427245.1 Bacteroidia bacterium
TCCTCGGCTTTCGCCTTGGGTTGCCTTAGTTTAATAGTCAGCCATCGGGCTTTTCTCTTTTGAGCTACAAGACAAGACAGGTCAGGTCAGGGCGAGATGGACGGAGCTTTGTGAGCGAAAAATTCGCCGACATCTGCAAGATTCGGCGACATTTGAAGTGTAAGCCAATTGTCGGCGAACCCAAGGGTGTCACCGAAATTTTCATCCATTAAAAAACCAAAATTCAAAATAAACCATGCCTCCAAAACAAACACAAACCTCAACCAAAACCATCCGCCTTCAACACCCAAAAAACAAATCCACCTTCGAGTTGGAGATGATACAAGTAGAAGGCGGAACTTTCCAAATGGGCGGAACAAAATGGGATAGAGAACAACCGATACACCCAGTCACCATTCCGACTTTCCATATCGGCAAATATCCCGTGACCCAAGCCCTCTATGTGTTTGTGATGGGGGAGAACCCTTCTTATTTTGAAGGAGCAGAAAGACCTGTGGAACGAGTTTCTTGGCATGATGCCAAGCGGTTTGTCGCCAAACTCAACCAAGACTATGGAAATCTGGGTTTTCGCCTGTTGAGCGAAGCCGAATGGGAATATGCTGCAAGGGGCGGAAAAGAGGGACAAGAAAATAATTTTGAATTTGCGGGTAGTAAGGACATTGAGGAAGTGGCTTGGTATGGAAAAAACAGTCACGGAGAAACCAAACCTGTAGGTTGGAAAGAACCGAATCAGTTGGGAATATACGATATGTCGGGGAATGTGGAAGAATGGTGTGAAGACGATTGGCACTCGAATTATGAGGATGCTCCAAAAGATGGGAGTGCTTGGGTAGATGAACCAAGAGCTTCAACTCGAGTTCGTCGGGGCGGCTCGTGGCTCAACGGCAGCACCGGCGACTGTCGGGTTGCTTACCGCGACTACGACTCCCCTGCCTACGGGTACATCGTCCTCGGCTTTCGCCTTGGGTTGCCTTAGTTTAATAGTCAGCCATCGGGCTTTTCTCTTTGAGCTACAAGACAAGACAGGTCAGGTCAGGGCAAGATGGACGGAGCTTTGTGAGCGATGCGAGGGCGGTAGCCGCATCGGTGAGCAAAGGGAGGTGCATGGAGCAGTGGGTTTTTGAACAGGAACGGCTAGATGGAAAGGAACTTTTTTGTAGGTAGGTTACGGAGATTTTTAGAAACTTTCGTTGCATCGTATTGTTCACCACCCTAACAGGACAAAAGTATGTTTAGAGAGCTAAACCTTATAGGTTTGCTTTTTGAAAACGCATACAAGTTTAATTATTTGGAGTAAATACAGGATAAAAACCTATAAGGTTTAAACTTCAAATCAGTAAGTCATCGCAATGACGTTACTAAGCACTACTCCAAATCCCAACTCCCCGCTCCAATAATTTTCCCATACCCATTCTTCTCCTGCACATACACAATCACCGCCGATTCCGAAAAATCCATTCCTTTCGGCAAATCCAACTTCACCCTATCCGAAGCCTCAAAACCCTTTGTGTGAAAAGCCCGAACCACATTGTCGTGCTGCAAAGTGCGTCCATGATTCTCTCCACGTTTTACGGCATCCTTCAAGCTACTCTCTACTACTGCAATATGCACTTTGCAGTCCTTGCAGTCGCCAGTGAGTTGATATTCAAGCTGTGCTTGATTTTTGGTTTTGTCCAATTGAAGGTCGCTAATCTTGACAGTGACTTTTGCAGGTGTTTCCAGTGCATAAGAAACTTGTTGATTCGCATATTCTCGTTTTGAACCCACAAATTCCGAAACCCCATTCACAATCATTTGGGGCGTATAGCTTCCCCGACTCTTCAACAGTTGGTTGTAACGGCGTTGGCGATTGGAAAAATCGGCATGGCTATACGGGTCTTTCCAGCCCAAATAATTCCAATAATCCACATGAAACGACAAACCATAAATGCGTTTGCCCATCTTTTCTCCTTCTTCCATCATCTCTCTCAAAACTCGGTCAGCAGGTGGGCAACTGCTGCAACCTTGTGAGGTAAAGAGTTCAACGACTGCAATGGCTTTTGTTAAAGTTGGAGTAGTGCTGTTGAGTGTTGGGTTTGGAGTCATGGTGCTTGTGTTGAAGTCTGGCACTTCTTTTTGTAGGGAAATGAAGGCAGATTGGGATTCACTTTTTTGGGTGAAAATCAAACCCATAATGGCTGCAAAAGAGGTAATGAACAACAGTGTTTTTTGAAGGTTCGTTGGCATTTGTTTGTTTTTTTTGATGGGCAATATTTGAAAAACGCAGAGGCAAAGCGAATCGTTTTTGAAGTGAAGTCATTTGTCCGAAATCTGCAAAAACAAAACTGACCATAATCACCCTTCTATATGATTTTCCTCATTCAATCATTTTTGGATTAGTCCTAAGTTTGTGACATTGAAGTAATCATGTTTTAATATGTTAAAGTGTTGGTGTAAATCCTTCAGTGTCATGCTGAAAGCATCTTGTAGATAGTGGAAGCGGTTTGGGAGAATGGTTGAAGCGGTTGTGAATTTATGGCGTTCCCGTAAACATTTACCAAGATTCCTACGGAATGACACATAGAAAAAAGAAGATACTACAACCAAAATACCTAAACACAACAAAAACGAAATGTCCGCCATTTACCTACTCATAATCATCAGCATCATTACTGCCTTCGGCTTTTTGATGACCTTTCTATGGGCAGTCAAAAGCGGACAATTTGAAGACAGTTATACGCCATCCGTGCGGATACTATTTGAAGAGGAAATTGAAATGGAAGTGGAAAACGAAAACACTGAGGAATCCAAAAATGCTACTGTATGAGTCAATTAGAACGATTTTATTATGACAATGTGTCAACCCGCAATTTTATTTATGCCACCATGTTGTGGGGATTCGTGGGAATGTTGGTCGGGTTTATTCTGACCCTTCAACTGATTTTCCCCTCGTTGAATTTTGAAATGGCACAAACCAGTTTTGGGCGTTTGCGTCCCCTTCACACCAATGCGGTGATTTTTGCGTTTGTGGGCAATGGTATTTTTGCAGGGGTCTATTATTCCTTGCAGCGACTCGTGAAAGCCCGAATGTGGAGCGATACACTGAGTAAAATCCACTTTTGGGGTTGGCAATTGATTATTGTAGCCGCCGCAATAAGTTTGCCTTTGGGCTATACATCAGGTAAGGAATACGCCGAATTGGAGTGGCCGATTGATATTGCGATTGCATTGATTTGGGTCATTTTTGGGATAAATATGATGATGACCCTTTTTAAGCGTCGAGAAAGTCATCTGTATGTGGCGATATGGTTTTACATCGCTACTTGGGTCACGGTCGCCATGCTGCATATTGTCAATAGCATGGAATTGCCTTATGGTTGGTTCAGTAGTTATTCGGTCTATGCGGGTGTGCAAGATGCACTGGTTCAATGGTGGTACGGTCACAATGCAGTGGCGTTTTTCTTGACGACTCCTTATTTGGGGCTGATGTACTATTTTGTACCCAAAGCCGCCAATCGTCCCGTCTATTCTTACCGATTGTCCATCATTCACTTTTGGGCGTTGATATTTATTTATATTTGGGCTGGCCCACATCACTTACTATACAGTTCTCTTCCCGATTGGGCACAAACTCTTGGTACAGTGTTCTCTATCATGTTGATTGCACCTTCATGGGGAGGGATGATAAATGGTTTGTTGACCTTGAGAGGTGCTTGGGACAGGGTGCGAAACGACCCGATTTTGAAGTTTATGGTGGTAGCGATTACCGCTTATGGTATGGCGACTTTTGAAGGTCCGATGTTGTCTTTCAAGAATGTGAATGCGATGAGTCACTTCACGGATTGGACGATTGCACACGTTCACATTGGTACGCTGGGCTGGAATGGATTTTTGACCTTTGGAGTCTTTTATTGGTTGGTTCCCAAGATTTTCAGAACCAAACTGTATTCGACCAAACTTGCCAACGTCCATTTTTGGATTGGTACAATGGGAATCCTTTTCTATGCTATTCCTTTGTATTGGGCAGGTTTTACCCAAAGTTTGATGTGGAAACAATTCACTCCTGATGGCTTCCTTCAATACCCCAACTTCCTCGAAACGGTTACCCAAATTTTGCCGATGTACATGATGCGTTCTTTGGGAGGAGGTATTTATTTGATAGGATTCATCATCATGATTTACAATATCCACAAAACCATTCAAAGTGGTACTTTATTAGAGAATGAAGCGGCAGAAGCACCGTCACGAGAAGTGGCAATGGCAAAAGTCCATGAAGGAGAACATTGGCACAGTTGGATAGAAAAAAGACCCGCTCAAATGTTGTTTTGGAGTTTGGTAGCAGTAGGTATTGGAGGTGTTATTGAGTTTGTGCCAACTTTCATGGTCGAAAGCAATGTACCCAAAATCGCCAGTGTGAAACCCTATACGCCCCTCGAATTACAGGGTAGAGATATTTATATAAGAGAAGGATGTTACACTTGTCACTCTCAAATGATTCGCCCATTCCGTTCGGAGGTAGAGCGCTACGGGGAATACTCGAAGTCGGGCGAATTTGTGTACGACCACCCATTTCAGTGGGGTTCTAAGCGAACAGGCCCTGACCTTCATCGTATAGGTGGTAAATATCCCGATGCTTGGCACTACAATCACATGCTCGACCCCGCAAGTATGTCACCAGGTTCTATCATGCCTCCTTATCCATGGTTGTTGGTTGATGACTTGGATATCACAACGACTCCAGCCAAAATCAGAGCCATGCAAAAATTGGGTGTTCCTTATCCCGAAGGTTACGACCAAAAGGCGAATGAGGATTTGAAGAAACAGGCGGAGGAAATTACCCAAACATTGAAAGAATCGAAGATTGAGACGGTGAGCGATAAGGAGATTATAGCTTTGATTGCGTATTTGCAAAGGATGGGGACGGATATTAAGAAAGGGAAGTAGTGGATTGGTGACTGGTGAATAGGTATTCATAAAATTATTCGCAATGGTCTGGCTTGAAAAACACCACCAAACTACTGACTACGAGTCGCTAATAACTAATTGCCAATACACTGATGATAACTAATACACTGATAAAAAATAACTACCATAATGTATAAAAATGTATTGCGTTCGATAACGGACATTGAAATTTTGCCAATCATTGCATTGGTGGTTTTTGTCTTGTTTTTCACAGGTTTGTTGTTGTGGACTTTTTTGCAGCGCAAAGAGAAGATGGATAAAATGGCGAGGTTGCCATTGGAGGAAGAGTAAGATTTTTGGGAAGCAGGAAGCAAGATGAAAGATGCAGGATAAATAATTGGACTGTTAATCTTGCATCTTACTTCTTACATCCTACCTCTAAAACTTAAAATTCAAAAAAATATGACTGATAAATTCTTCAAAATAATGGGTCTGATAGGTTTCACAACCTTCAATACCATCAACTTGCAGGCTGCGGAGGAAGTAGTAACTGAAAAGAGTTTTTGGGCATCTATGAGCATCGAAGAACAACTGACCTTGATCGTAGGACTAACCGCACTTATAGTCATTTTGGCTGCTCTATGGACTTTGGATAAGTCCGTCAAAGTAGTTGCTCGTGAATTGCGGAAAGACTATTTCAAAGCACAAGGTTTTGACCTCGAAGCAATGGAAGCCGAAGATGCCAAAAAGAAGGCCGCACAACCCTCTTTTTGGGAGCGACTCAATAATCAACTGACGGATGCAGTACCTATTTCGCAAGAAGAAAAAATTCTGTCTCTTCATTCTTATGATGGGATTCGAGAATTGGACAACAAATTGCCGCCATGGTGGGTAGGCTTATTTTATGGTACGATTGTATTTGCCGTTGTTTATATTAGTCATTACCATGTGCTTGGAACAGGTGCATTGCAGCAAGAAGAATTTCAAATCAGCATGGCAAAAGCTGCGGAAGAGAAAAAGGCTTATTTGGCAAAAGTGGCAAATTTGGTGGATGAAAATAACGTCACTTTATTGACCGACAAAAGTACCTTGTCAAAAGGAGAAACGATTTACACCGCCAATTGTGTGGCGTGTCACGGTGTATATGGAGAGGGTGGTGTCGGGCCCAATTTTGCAGACCAATATTGGATACATGGTGGTGATATCAAAGACATTTTCAAAACCATCAAATATGGAGTTCCTGCACAAGGTATGATTGCATGGCAAGCACAATTGAAGCCTGCCGAAATGCAAGCGGTAGCGAGTTATATTTACCAATTTGAAGGCACGAATCCGCCAAACCCTAAAGCTCCACAAGGAGAGATTTTTATTAGAGAAGGCGGTGAAAGTGTACCTGATTCTACAAATGTGGAGGCTGTGGACAGTACGCTACAAACACGATTGATGGATAATTAAACGCAGATTTAGAAGTTATTCCTTTTGTTTTTCAAGAAGTATTCTGGCTTTAGTGTGTAGTAGTGGGCGTGTAGAGTCTGGATAGGTTGCGCCCACTATTTTTTTTTACCCAAGAGCATGGAATTGAAGCAATTCCATAAGTTATACTTAAATTTGACTTTAATAAATCAATAACAGCAGATGGCTAACAAGATGAGTAATGTGACGGAAGAAGAGGCTTTCCGAGATGTCATCAGTACGGTGGATAAATCGGGAAAGCGGAACTGGATTTTTCCCAAAATGCAGAAGGGAAAATTCTATAAATACCGAACCTATGTGAGCTTCGTCTTATTGGCTTTGATGTTTGGAATGCCTTTTATCAAGGTGAATGGACAACCTTTGATGCTCTTCAATATTTTGGAGCGCAAATTCATCATTTTTGGACTGACCTTTTGGCCCCAAGATTTTCATTTATTTGTTTTGGCAATGTTGGTCGGAATTGTGTGTATTGTCTTGTTTACAGTCGTTTATGGGCGGCTATTTTGTGGGTGGGCTTGCCCACAGACCATTTTTATGGAGATGGTCTTTCGGAAAATTGAATACTGGATTGAAGGAGATGCGACCAAACAAAAACTGTTGGCAAAAGCTCCCTGGAGTGCCGAAAAATTCAAAAAACGCTTTGCCAAACTCAGTATTTTTTACGCCATTTCTTTCCTTATCAGCAATACTTTTTTGGCCTACATTATTGGAGTCGACGAACTCTTCCGAATCATCACCGACCCTCCAAGCGAACACCTTGCAGGCTTGTCTATTATGATTTTGTTTTCACTCGTCTTTTTCTTTGTATTCGCTTATATGCGTGAACAAATTTGCTTGGTCGTTTGTCCCTATGGACGTTTGCAGGGCGTGATGTTGGACAAAGATTCCATCGTAGTGCATTACGATTTTGAAAGAGGTGAACCGAGAGGAAAAATCAAAAGGAAGAAACCTACTCCTACTGCAAAAAGCCCTTCTCACCAAGCCTTCAAAATTGGAGCAGAGGGCGTACAGCTTCAATCACAGGCTGCAACACTCGAACCCGAATTGGGCGATTGTATTGACTGTGGACTGTGTGTAAGGGTTTGTCCAACAGGTATTGACATCCGCAATGGCACACAATTGGAATGTATCAACTGTACACTTTGTATAGATGCCTGTGACGAAATCATGGAAAAAGTCGACCGCCCCAAAGGTTTGATTCGCTATGCTTCTTATAACAACATCGTCGAAAAAACTTCCTTCAAATTTACCCCTCGAATTATTGCTTATACGGCAGTTTTGGTGATTTTGACCACCGTATTGACTTTCTTTTTAGCAACTCGCTCCGATTTTGAAACCACAATTTTGCGGGCAGCGGGTGTGCTGTATCAAGAGGTGGACGAAAATACGCTGAGCAATCTCTACAATGTGGAAATGGTGAACAAAACCACCAAAAAACTGCCCGTTTCCTTCAAAATCACCTCTCCCCCTAATGCAACTATCAAAATGATTGGGCAGAAGAAAGACTTGGTTATTCCTGAACAGGGCATGGAAAAGGGTTCGTTTTTCATTGAATTGCCAAAATCGGAGGTGAAAGTACACAAGAATAAGGTAGTCATTGAAGTTTATTCGGGCGAACGCTTGATTGATAGGGTGAATACGAATTTTGTGGGGCCGATAAAATGATGCTTTGGATGCTTGGTGGATAAATCGATTAATTTTGTTGATTTAAAAATTCTTGATGGGCTTCAAAAAGATATTTGGGGATACAACTCCCATAACCACAACAAGATGGCACTTCATAATCTTTCTGAAATTGGGTTAATGCTTTTCTTGTTTTCGTATCAATAATATCTTTTGACTGCAAAGTATCTACATCATATCCCAAGTCCTTCAATGCAATTTTCATTTTTAGAATATCATTTTGAAGTTGTTGATTTTCACAAACAACCTCTACCCAATCCGTGAAACCACCTTCTTTGGCGAGAACCTTTTTGGTGATAGTTTGATATTCGGCAGGAACCTCGATGATTTTGGTTTGTGGTTCGTTTTGGGCAAAGATGGAAGATAAGCAAAAGCTACAAAAAAATAAGGATAGGTAAAAAGTCTGCATATTTTGGTATTTGAAAATAAAATTACCAAGAACAGAATACCTATCCCTAAATCAAAAGACCATTAACAAAATATTAACAATCAATCATTCACCATTGAAACCTATTTGAAGGCAAGCAATGGAATATTTACATGAAACGCCATTTGTCGGGTGTAACTAGTATTGAATATTTTTTGAAAGAAAGTGCGTCTATGGGTTTGCATCACCAACATATCCATACCTTTTTCTTGTATATAGCGGTCTATGCCTATCAAAATATCCGACGCATCTATTACTTCAAAAGAAAGTTTGGGGGTATTCATGAAAGTGCTGCAAAGCTTTGACATGCGCTCACTCAAAAATGGATTGTGGGCAACATTGACATGTACACAATGGAGTTCGGCATCCAATACACGAGCATATTCAATGGCTTTGGCGATAGCACTTTCTTGCAGTTCTTCAAAGTTGGTGGCAAGCACCATTTTTTGAATAGGGTGATATTGAGCATTTTCAGGAATTGCCAAAACAGGAACAGGTGCGGATCCTATAATGGCTGCTGTATTTGATCCGATGATTTTTCCGAACAACCCACTTGCCCCCTTTGTTCCCATAATAATGAGGTCAGGAGATTCGCTAACAACAGCCTGCAATACCACATCTACCATGCTGCCTTGTTCCATTTGGTGATTGACCTCTATGTTCTCCAAATGTTCTTTAACCGCACTTTGGTGCATCTTTTGAGCCGCTTGTTGGTAATTGTCCATTTCACTCAATTCATGGAGTTCTGTGAGGTCTGTGACGGTATGGTGCATTACTTCAGCAGGAACGTGAACTGGAAGATAACTATGTACAGTTGTAATGCTTGCGTGCAGTTTTTTTGCAAGATGCAAAGCATAGACATACGCATTTTGAGCATTTTCGGAAAAGTCGGTTGGAAATAATATCTTTTTCATGATGTTTCTACTTTTTAGAGGATGGTAAAAAATGATTACTCTAATTTGTATGTAAGCAAATTATCTAAAATAAGCAGAAATAGCAATGATAGACCTCATCAAAAGAATTAAGACATATCATTTCTTTGGATAAAGTAGCTCGTGGTAGTATGATACAAGAAGGTGTGATTACAGTATCTTCAATAAAATTTTTTGAAATAGATTCGGGTTGTTAACACAAAAAATGCCCCTTCAATATTTACCAATTGAAGGGGCATTTTTTTAGATTCTTGAATTTAAGAAACCAAAAACTGGCGTTCTAATATATTGATAATCAAATAATAGAGTCGCTCGACAATACGACGCAGTTTCGCATTAGTCTACTTTTATCTGACCATTGCTCTGCTTATCTAAATCCAAAGTCTCAATATCAGGAATAACAGGCTCTTCTTTGAAAGGACGAGCACCTATCAATCGAGTCAAATCATCTTTGAAAAGGATTTCTTTCTTCAATAGATTCTGAGCGATGATTTCCAATTGATCTCGTTTAGAAGTCAATAATTCCTTGGTATGTTGGTATGCTTTGTCAATTAAAACCCGCACTTCACCATCAATCAAGTTGGCTGTTTCATCTGAATAGGGCTTTTGAAAGCCGTATTCGTTTTGAGGATCATGGAAAGATATATTCCCTACTTTCTCGTTCATACCATAGATTTGCACCATCGCATACGCCATTTTTGTAATGCGTTGTAAATCATTTTGAGCTCCAGTAGAAATCTTTCCAAAGACAATATCTTCTGCTACTCTACCTCCCAAAGTCATACACATTTCGTCAAAAAGCTGCTCTGTGGTATAAAGGTATTGTTCTTTTGGAATGTATTGAGCATAACCTAAAGCTGCAATACCACGGGGTACAATCGTTACTTTCAACAAAGGATGAGCGTGTTCTAAATACCAACCTGCAATCGCATGACCCGCTTCGTGATAGGCAATGATTTTCTTTTCGTGCGGAGCAATGATTTTGTTTTTCTTCTCTAAACCACCAATCACTCGGTCAATAGCATCCTGAAAATCCTCCATCTCTACCTGATGTTTGCCTTTTCTTGCGCCAATCAAAGCCGCTTCATTACAAACATTGGCAATTTCAGCACCTGCAAAACCTGGCGTTTGAGCCGCCAATTTTTTCACATTAATGCTTGGATCGACTTTAATAGGGTTGAGGTGAACCTTGAAGATCTGCTCACGACCTTTGATGTCGGGACGGTCAATAGAAATTTGTCTGTCAAAACGGCCAGGACGCAAGAGTGCATTGTCCAATACATCAGGGCGATTTGTAGCTGCCATGATGATAACACCCTTGTCACTGCTAAATCCGTCCATTTCTACCAACAGTGCATTCAGAGTATTCTCTCTTTCATCGTTGCCCTGCATCATACTCTTTCCTCTTGCTCGTCCAATCGCATCAATCTCATCAATGAAAATGATACAGGGAGCTTTCTCACGAGCTTGCTTGAACAAGTCACGTACCCTTGACGCACCAACACCGACAAACAATTCTACAAAGTCAGAACCAGATAAAGTAAAGAAAGGAACTTTTGCTTCACCAGCTACGGCTTTTGCCAAGAGGGTTTTACCCGTACCAGGAGGGCCAATCAACAATACACCTTTGGGAATCTTACCACCCAGAGAAGTATATTTATCGGGATGTTTTAAGAAATCAACGACTTCTAAAACTTCTTGTTTGGCTTCGTCCAAGCCTGCCACATCATTGAAGGTCACATTTACAGTCGCATCCCCATCAAAAAGAGTCGCTTTGGATTTACCGATATTGAAGATTTGTCCACCTGCGCCTCCCATGCCGCCACTGACTCGGCGCATAATAATGATCCAAATGACCACAATTATCAGCAAAGGGAGCAGCCAACCAAAACTCGTCCGCCAATCCGTTCTTTCTTTGTACTGAACGGGAATGACATCGTAATCTTTGGGGTTTTGTGCCTTCCATTCATTCTGTACTGCTTCTAATTTCCCTGCAAAAGTCTCGGCAGATGAAACGGTAAAAGAATAATGAGGACCTTTGTTTTCGCCTCCAAATTTGGCATCTCTTATATCCTTGTATTTGTCATTGCTCAAGCGGTCTGGTTTAATATATACCTCCACTTGTCTGTCATTGATGACCAATAGTTTATCTACGTCATGTGTAGGAAGGTATTGCTGAAAAAAGACAGCTTCTGAAATCTCCTTCACATTGTTACTCATAGGAACAATATTGAGCGCAATGATGCCCAACAACACGATACCATAAATCCAATAGAGGTTAAACTTTGGTTTTTTGGCATTGTTGTTCTGTTCGTTATTATCTCCTGTGTTAGCCATATTTTATTTACTAGTATTCTATTTCGGTATTTGATGATGAACTTAGAGTAGTACTGTAATCAATAATTCTTTGAGTTCCATCAGGAAAGTATTCAGTGATAATTGCCGCATCGCCCCAAAGTTCTTCTAATTTATAGACATATCGCTTAGGTCGCAAGAAAACATGCACTACTACATTGAGGTAATCCAACAGCACCCATTCGGAAGTATTCATCCCTTCCACATAAACAGGTGACTCGCCTAATAGTTCTTTTGTTTTTTCAATAATATTATCGGCAATAGCTCCTACTTGTCGGTTTGAATTTGCCTCGCATATTATAAAAGAATCTGTCATTGCGTCCTCTAGGTTTGAAAGATCTAAACTGATTACTTTCTCCCCTTTTTTGTCTAAAATACTATCAGCTACAATATCAACTAAATGATTGGTGGCAGCTGATGCTTTCGTTTTTTTTATTATTTTCGCTTTCAATAAATGAGTTTATTTCAGTTAAAACGTTAAATTTCAAAGGTACAAATTATATCTTGGTTTATAACACTCTTTTTGTCGGAAAGGTTCTTATTCATTTAGATAAGATAGATTCAACGAATAAATATGCAACTCAACTCCTAAGAAATGAGTTGCTTAGCGAAGGGACTATTATCTCTACCGCCCATCAGTTTGCAGGAAAAGGGCAGCGTGGGAATACTTGGGAATGTGAAGCAGGTCAAAACATTACATTAAGCATAGTATTGTATCCTCGTTTTTTATTGGCTTATCAGCAGTTTCTACTGAGTCAAAGCATTTCCCTCGGAGTACGAGATTTTGCAGCCGGAATTTTGGGAGAAGGAGTGTGCATCAAATGGCCCAATGACATCTATTATAAAGACAAAAAAATAACAGGAATTCTTATCGAAAATTCTCTTTCGGGAAAATACTTGGCATCCTCGATTGTAGGTATTGGCATCAATGTGAATCAAGCTCACTTCAATCCCGCCCTTCAATATGCAACCTCATTTCACCAAATCACAGGTAGAATATACGACCTTTCAGACTTGACCCAACATTTGGCGCATTGCATTGAAGTTCGATATCTGCAATTGAAGTCCATGCGGTTGGACAGACTTCAGCAGGATTATTTGTCAAAATTGTACCGTTTTGGAGAATGGCACTCTTTTATAGATACTGCAACAGAGATTCCTTTTTTGGGAAAAATAGTAGATGTGCAGAAAGACGGCAAATTGGTTATTGAAGTGAAAGAAACGGTAGGAGATTTTTTGAAGAGTGAAAAGCGAGTGTATGGATTGAAGGAAGTGAAGTTCGTTATTCAATGAAAGATTTTTTCTTAATACTAACTATGCTGCTTCATTTCTCCTTCAATCGTCAGCACATTCTTCTTTAGTTTAGCGTCTTCCCTTACCAAAAAACCAACACCTAACAACCAGATTTCCTTACCCAAACCTTCAAAAGGTTGGTAGTATTTGAGTTGGTCAATTTGAGTAATGGCTTGATTGACCAAATACTCCATTGTACCCTTTTCTCCATACTTAAATTCGATGATGAAAATTTTGTCACTTAACTCTAAAGTGCAGTCTATCCGTCCTTTATCTGTTGAATCTTCTAAATTGGGGCGCACACCTAAAAGCGACAATACAAGGTAAAATAAGCCTTGGTAATATGCCTCACTTGCTTTGTTGCGAAGTTGGTAGGGAATCCCTGCAAATAGGGAGCGAATAATAGTGAGAAACGCTTCTTTATCAGAAGATTCCAATGCGGTTTTCAATTTCACCGCCTTGTAGTGAATCGCACTTGTATTATCAGCAGAAAACGCTGCCAATATAAAAGTATTGAAGGAAGTGCGGACTTCAAAGTTGGGATAGGAAAGGGTGTATAAATCACCTATATCAACTTCCCAAAGGTCTTTGATGGTCAAATAACCTGTTTCAAACAGCAATTTTACCAAAGGAATATGTTGCTCCAAATCATAGCTACTATCCAAGCCTACAGTTTCTTTGTTTTCAAATTCCTCCATAGTAGGGATTTTATCTCTTTCTTTGGAGTATTTCTCTTTACTTATGTTTCGGTGACTTTTGAAAGGTAAACTAAAAATAGGAAAAAGGAAAAAAAAGTGTTTGATTTGCTGGATGAATCAAGAAATCACCTCAAAAGAGTTATTGACCATACGTGCAGACGACT
>JAUHXA010000114.1 GCA_030427245.1 Bacteroidia bacterium
GAAGCAGTTGGTATTAAAGGGATTCACTTTCAGAATCCACAACAATTGAAGGAAGACTTGGAGAGTTTATTGGGAATTGAACTAAATTGAAGTAGCCATTGTTAGGAAATCTCCTGTTTTTATTTCACCAAAATAACCATTTCAGTAGTAACAGGAGTTAGATTACCTTTTGCTTCTAAATTTGTGCTGTTGTTTGAATTGTACATCATTACATTCACACCAATAGTTGCAATAACTGCGATGATTAGCAAGAAAAGTTTGAGAGAGAAGCCTGAAACTTCGTCTTGTCTATGGGTGATATTTATTTTTGAGTAAGTCATGATTATAGGCTTTATGATGGTTCAAACATATATAGAGTAATACCATGCCAAAATTTAAAAAATGAGTTGATTAGCACTGTTTTCTTGACAATATTTTTTAGACTGTCCAAAACTTAGTTTGTTTAATCAGCACAAGCAGTTTAAATAAACTGTTTATAATTACGAGAAAAAAGTGTGTTTAGATTATTTGAAGCAAAAAATTCTTCATTTAATGAACCCACTTTAAACAAAAAGGTAACATAATAATTCACAACACATTTATGAAGTATCATCTAATTTGCCCTAAAACGTAATCTCTTGTGTAGAGATTATTATAATTCGGTTAAATAAAGTTAAGTGGTCACTTCAATGTCTAAAAAGCAGAATTGTGTAGTTATTTTTATTTTTTTCATAAAAAAAGCACTGAAAATTTTGAAAATCAAATATTTTTTTCAATATTAGGGGGTTATCGCATTGTAGGGTGATAACTGCATTCATTATATTAACCAAATTGAATTTATGCGAGCATTAAAGATTACGAGTTCAATTACTCGGCGAGATGAGAAATCGATGGAGAAATATCTAACCGAAATATCAAGATATGATGTACTAACGCCTGATGAAGAATATAAATTATTTAGTAAGATTAGAAGCGGAGACGAAGATGCCTTATTGAAAATAGTTAATCACAACCTTCGCTTTGTGGTTTCTGTCGCCAAACAATATCAACACCTCGGTTTGTGGTTGGGAGATTTGATCAATGAAGGCAATATTGGTTTGATAAAAGCAGCAGGACGCTTTGATGAAACCAGAGGTTTCAAATTCATATCTTATGCTGTATGGTGGATTCGACAGTGTATCATACAGGCAATCAATCAAAAAGCACGTAAGATTCGCCTTCCGCTCAATCAAAAAGCGGCAACTTCTAAAGTAATGAAGCAAATCATTTCTTTTATGCAAGTAGAAGGAAGAGAGCCTTCAACGGAAGAATTGGCAGAAGCAACAGGTTTTTCGGAAGCAGTTGTGAAAAAAAGCTTGAAAAACTACAAACTTTGTCAATCTTTGGATGCCCCTGTGGGCGATGAAAGCGATGCGTCTTTGGGTTCTTTATTGGAAGACGACAATGTACTTCAACCAGATCATGATGTAGCCATTAAAGAATCACAACAAATTGAAGTTCAACAATTGCTTGGCAAACTATCTCCTCGACAAGCTACTGTAGTTGCGATGTATTATGGTATTGGTAGAAAATATCCTGTTTCTTTGACCGATATTTCAGAACACATTGGTGTCAGTCGAGAGCGTGTTCGACAAATCAAAGATAGAGGGCTGCAAAAATTGAGGTTTCACGCCAAAGATTTTGCCCCAACATTCTCCATGAATTAGAGATTTGTGACAGTAATTGGTGAGTGGTTATAGAGATCATTTCATATTCTCGACCAATCACCAATCACTGTTTAATCTATCACTAAACCAAACCAGCCACTCTGATTCATCAACCAAAACCCTATACTGATGAAGAAGACACTTCCATTTTTAGTATTTACATGGGTCTCTCTTATACCCAACCTCCTCTTTAGCCAATCTTTTCCCCAACAACTTTGGCAAAAAACTTATACCCACAAAAAAGCTCAAAAAGCACACGATATTATCCAAACTTCTGATGGTAATTTTGTCATGGCAGGCGTAATGGCTGGACATGCAGATGAATACGACCTTTGGCTGGCAAAGGTGAATAAGAATGGAATGCTTATCTGGGAAAAAAGACATGGTAAAAAAGGGGAAGAAGCTGCAAATGCAGTCATTGAAACCCAAGACGGTGGTTTAGTAGCCGTAGGATATCAGGCTAATTTTTGGCTGGAAACCACACAGTTATGGCTTATCAAAACCGATGCTTCAGGCAATTTGCTTTGGGAAAAAAACTATCAAATGGGCTTGACCGACAATCGAGGTATGGATATCATTCTTACCAAAGATGGTGGTTTTGCAATTACAGGCGCTACAACTCCCAATGGCAAATTATTGGCAGATGTTTGGCTACTCAAGACCGATGCAAGTGGCAATTTGCAGTGGCAGCAAAACTTTGATGGAGGCTCAAGAGATGAAGGGTATGCTTTGGTCGAAACTGCTAATGGAGATTTTGTCATTGGAGGGTTGACGACTTCTCCTCTTTCTGGAATGGATGCGGTTTGTTTGATTCGAGCAAATGCTCGTGGACAACATATTTGGGATAAAAATTTCCACACTTTTCATTCAAGTGCTGCAATGGATTTGGTAGCAACACCCGACAAAGGTTTTGCATTGGCAGGTTGGGGACAAAATACCGAAAAATACTTTGACGTATTGCTCTTAAAAACCGATGCAGATGGACAACTGCAATGGCAAAAAAACTACGGAGGCTCGGCTGGAGAAAGTGCTTATTCTCTGTTGGCTCACCCTAATGGAAACTACACAGTGGCGGGTTATACGGCTTCAAAAGGTGCTGGGGGAATGGATATTTGGCTTTTGGAAATCGAAAAAAATGGTCAATTACTGAGCGACAAAGTCTATGGTAGTTCTCTAACGGATGAAGCCAAAGCCTTGTGCTTTACCAGAAATGGGGGTATTGCAGTGGCAGGAATACAAAATCAAAATTACTTTTTGGGTGAAAAAAGTGATGCGTGGATGGCGGTTTTCGCAGGGGATAAATCTATTAGTAATCAAACTCAAAGCCCTTATTTCCAAAACCCTCACAACAATTCGAACCCGACTGTAAAGGTCGAGGATAAAGTCATCACCCACACCCGTCCCTCCGCTACAAAAAATACAACTACTTCAACCTCAACAGTTGCTGCTTCTTCCATACAAATATTTTGGCAACAGCCCGACCCAATAGATTTTCACGACTCCATGATGAACACAGACAAAGAACGTTTGGATATTCGTCTCAAAGCCCTTTCAAATATATCTCTCAAATCCAATGATTTCCAACTATTCGTCAACGGAAAGCAATATGCAGATGCAAAATTCAACGAAGTCCAATTGGTTTCTCGCAACAATCAATATACCTACCAAAATAGCTTGTATCTACAAGCAGGTGAAAACAAAATTGAAGTAAAGGTCAATAAAAACGGGAAGTCGGTCAGTTCAGAAATATTGAAGGTCTATTACTCTGCCGAAAAACCCAATTTACACATCATTGCCATTGGTACGAATCCTGTTAATCTGCAATTCACGCAAAAAGACGCAAAAGATTTTGGCGAAGCCTTCAATAATCAACAAGGGAAATTATATGCTAAAGTACACACAACCATATTATTAGGAAAAGATGCCACAAAGATGAACATTGAAGGATTATTGGAAGCCTATCGGCATACGCATACAGTGGGTCAGAGAGATATTTTGTTGCTTTTTATGTCTTCACATGGCTATGTGTATCAAAATAATTTTTACCTTCAAGCAGATAATTACGACCCAATTCGCAAAAAAACAACCTCCATAGCTTACGATGATTTAGCCGAAACCCTAAAGACAATTCCAGGAAAAAAAATAGTCTTTATTGATGCTTGTCACAGCGGAGGCGCAAAGGCACAAATCAGTGCTATCAATCAAGCAATTCACCAACACAAACTGACAAAAGCGGGCATCAGCGTCATTACATCGAGCCAAGAAGATCAAACGTCTTATGAAGACACAGCTTGGCAAAATGGAGCATTCACAGAAGGCATCTTACAGGCCTTGAAGGGTAAAGGCGATAGTAATCGAAATGGGATTCTTACCATCGAAGAACTCTATCAATATCTCCGAAAAGCCGTTCCCGAAATGGTCAAACAGCGCAAAAATCAGCTGCAAATGCCATTTATGACGAGCAGCGAATTGGGAGATTTACCGATTTATGTGATTGATTGATTGAATAATCTTTCCTCAGCAAGTTTTGGACTTACGCTCAAACTCTGAGTACGAACTTTCGATTAGCCATATTTCTCTTGCCAAGCCAACATACCCCCCAAGAGGTTGCGGACTTTGGTAAAGCCATACGCTTTGAGTAGCTCTTTTGCCTGACCGCTTCTCGCACCTGAACGGCAATGTATTACAATTTCTTCATTTTTGTAGTCTTCTAAGTCGTCAATCGAATTCATCAAAGAACCCAAAGGAATCAATTCTGCTCCAATATTGTACTCTTCGTACTCATAAGGTTCTCTTACATCAATGACAAAAATATTTTCCTCATTGTCCATTCGACTTTTGAGTTCTTCCACCGTAATATCTTGCATTTTGAATGTTGTTTTGTTTTTTTTATTCCTTAATCCACCCAATCTTACTGCTTTATCAACTTGTGCATACTCACTTCCTGCAAATCCGCATTGTATGTTTTCACCAAATACAATCCGCTTGGTAAATCTCGCACATCCATGCCGCCATTTTGAAGATATTCTTCTGCAACAATTCTACCCGAAAAATCGAAAATGTGTACCCATTTCACAGATTGATTAGAGTTTGTTTTGAAGTAAATACGGTCATTTGAAGGATTTGGATACAATACTACTTCCTCTACAATAACTTCTTCTTCAATACCTACATTGATATCATCAGGCAAAGTTTTTCCAAAAACAGGACGCATCATCACCGCACCGTCAAGAATTGAAGGAATCCAGAGACTGGTCGAATTGAAGAAAGTGTGGCCGCTTGCATCGTGATTTCGGTCAAAACCGAGGTTGATTTGATTTTTTAGGTCTTGTTCAAAACCAATGTAAATCGTTCCTGAATCTACAGGTAGAGGATTTTCTAAGGTAAAGGTATAAAAACCATTTCTTTCGGGAACATACTGCGGTTCCCAGTCAATTTCTTCTGAATATATTAATTGCGAACTATTGGAGCCTATACCAATACTGTCCCACACCATCAATCGCAGACTGTTTTTTTCGTCGTTGGAGTTCATATTCACGAAGTTGATTTGAATCGCTTGCAACACATCGGCTTTCACCACATTGTATGCCATTGCCAATTGTGATTCTGAGCCTTCTAAACCATAAGCAACTTCGGCAGTGCCATCGTCGTAGGCGTAGTGATTGAAGAATTGTTGGTAGCCATAAAGCAGATTGTTCTCTTGATTAAAATCAGCTTCATCGGTAAGTTGATAGGTAATTTCAAAAACAGCACTATCTCTGCTCTCAAGTATTAAATTCTTCATTATCAATGAATCTATAGTTTTAAAAGCTGGAGCAACAGTTTCACCTTCATTTTGCCCTGCTTCTGGCTCTAATACAATAAGTGAAGGTCGTATATTAGTATTACTTTTATTAGAATAAAGTATCGTATTAGTACAAACATCTAAAATTTTCAATTCACCTTCTACCCCAATGGATGTTATAGGACTATTATTTCTAAGTGGTATAAAAATTTCTTTTTTCAAAGAACCCTCTAAATTTTCGACAAAATGTGTCCAAGGCATCGCTTGATAATCATTCAAAATAGAAGGAATAGAGGCAATTGGAGCAAGGTCATCAATCGTTCCCAAAGGGTCTTTCTCAAATCTAACATAGTCTATATGCCAATGATCATTGAAGCCTGATATGGTCGCATTATTGCTGAAACGAAATTGAAACCCGTCAAAAATAAAATTCACATCAGGTATTGTATCCATCACTACATACACACTGTCTCGATAAGGAGCTTCATTGCTGTCCCGAATCGCCAAATGTGTTTCTACATTAAGGGCTGTTCCTGTCGGCAAATCTTGTAGGCTGATGCTCACGGGCTTAAAAGGGTGGAAAGGTTCGTTTTTGGTTGGACCTTGTAATTTCCATACTTCATACCAATTGTCGTCGTCTCCCAAAAATTCTAACTTCAAGCTGTCTCGACTGTTAGGAAAATCGCCCAAGCCTTGAGGCTGATAGTAAAAACCCATAAATACCTTGTCGTCATCTGCATCGAAAACGGATTCTACAACCCCAAAATCATCCATTCGATTGTAACACACCCTGCGGCTCGTCAATACATCTGCCGCTCCATCAATTAATCCAGTTTGTTCGTCTATCGTAATAGGTTCATAGGGTTGTCCAAACTGATTGAATCCATCAAAAGTAGCTACTCCAACCGATACGGGTTGATAAGCCATTGTTTGATTGATAAATACAAAATCGTTTTCCCAAGCTGCCTTATCTGGATACAGCAAAGAGGTCGAAAAATCATCAATAAAAGGAAGTGTATCAATCGTTGCTTCTCGCCCTATCTCAAAAAGTTGGTAGGCGTGACAATTACTTTTAGAGGTGGTATCTCGGAAGTAATAGAGTGTTGGAGGAAGTTCCAATCGCAGGTTTTGAGAGGATAAGGTTCCCATTTTCTCACCATCCAACCACCTGAAAACAGGCAATGCTCGGTCGGTAATGTCAAAAGAAAAACCAATCGAACCCAACTCATCACAAAAAACATCCCTCTTTACAAAGTTTCCTTGAATGGCAGGAATTGGCTGTGTGCCCACATTGTCCAAATTGTACCACACCTCTAAACTATCTGCAATTGAAGTTCCGCTTGCTGTAAAGATATAAGGCCCTGCCGTCAGATTGGTCAAGGTCAAAATATTCGTATTGGAAGGTTCTATTTCAACTCCTCCTTGTGCAGTTTGGTAGGTAAAAATATAGGCATCATTGATAGGCGCATTGATAATCTCCAAAGTCACCGAACCATTCCCATCTTCTGCTCCACAACCTGGCTGCGTAACGTCTGTCACCGCCAAACGGATACGTTGTTCGGGATTGCAGACAAAATCGTAGTCGACTCGAAATCCCTTTTCGAGGCTTTCCGCATTGGGATAGGCATTATTGGACTGCAAAGGCATCAGTTTTTCCTGAGCCAAAGCTCCTATACTAATGAACAAAATGGTAAAAAATAAAATAAATTGCTTTATCATAGAAAAAATACTTTGCTATTTTGATAGTGGATTAGTGATTAGTGGACTGGAAAATTTCTTTTTATGTTTCCTAAACATCGTTTTTTAAATGCCGCACTTATTTTTTCAGTGTTGTAATAAGAACCAATTCGCCCATCCACTAATCTAATCACCAAATTAATTGTCAGGTCCCTCCAAAGGATTCGTTTCCAAAGTGTCGTTTTCTGCATCCTCTTTGTGATTGAACGTCCCTATTTCGGTTTCACGAGGTTCGCTGTAAGGTGAGCGCAAAAACAAGTCCACAGGTTCACCGATTGTAATTTCTGTGCCATCATCAGGCGCAGGAATTTGCCGATACACAATGGCTCTATCTGAATCCGTTTCTCTCACATCACCGTCTCTCACCACAGCCCCTACCGTCAACGACATGCCCTGAATAGCGATACGAGCCTCCAAAAAGCTCAGTCCCACCAGAGTAGGCACAGGAATTTTGGTATTCCCCAAGCCATTTCCTAATACCAAGGTGATGGCACTTCCTTTTTCAATCTTTGTTTGTGGCTCAATTTCTTGACCATTCATCTTGATTTTCAGCACTAAGTTTTTGTACTTATATGGCACATATTCCAATTCCCCCACTTCCAAACCCACGCTTTGCAGTTGCTTTTCGGCATGACGCAGCGAAGCCTGAATGATGTTGGGAATCTCCACAATTGGAGGTGTTTTGGAATTGATGGTCAAATAGATTCGTCTATTCTCTTTTACATTCGCCCCAGGTTTTGGATCTTGCTCTATCACTGTTTCAGGCAGTTTCCCTCGGATGTAGGTAGAATCCAAAATGGTATAACGTAAATCTTTCGTTTTGAGATGTCTCTTGACCTGTTCTAATGTCATTTCTCGCAGGTCGGGGACAGTAATACTTTCGCCATGATTGGTGTAAACGCCCATACCCCAAAAGATAAGCCATACAGCTATCACACTCGCCAAAACGATTGCGACCAAATGTTTCCAAATTGAATTACCTAATATAGTTGCCATAATTTGTGTTTATGTTGATAGTCGTGTTTGTGTTGATAGTTGTGTTTAGGTAGCTGTGTTTGGTTTTGAAGCTGATTTTGCTCAAAGATTTGAACAATTATGCCATGTATTGAAGTTATCCACAAGATTTTTTCAATATGACACACTCTTTTTTAAAATAGTTTCCATTATTACAATTAACATAGCCTCCTAAACACGACTAAATCCATACTCCAAAATCGCATCTATAAATGCATAAGGCGTATAGCCATTCAATGCACACTGATGGAAAATTGCCGTTGCAGGAGTCATCCCTGGCAGAGAATTGACTTCAATAATGTAGGTTTGTACTTCGCCATTTTCCAATATTTTAACAAAAGCATCAATACGAGCATAACCTTCTACCTTCAAAATCTCCGCTACTCGCTTCAAATCAGCTTTTACTTTTGCTGCAATTTCATCCCGCCTTTCGGGGTCTTTGTCGTAGCGAGCAGGGGTAATGTTCTGCCCATGACCCGCTAAAAATTTTTCCTCCAAAGACAAAATATCCTCACTTGCCAAAGTCTCAGAAGGTTCAAACATTTCGTAGCGAATCGTGCCAATGTCTTGGCGATGCGTCAACAAACCACCTGTCACTTCCAAAAAATGTGCTGCATCCTTTTGTTCAATCAATTCTTCAATCAAACAAAAGTCTTTTTTTGGAAACTCTTCATTTGACTGCAAATGTAAGGTTTTTCCAGCCGCTTCTCCCCTATCAAAATCCACTTGTGTCCGAAACATCAAACCTAAATAAGCCTGCAATTCTTCTTCATTTCGGATTTTCTTGACCGCCGAGCTACAACCATCATCCGAAGGCTTGGCAATCAACGGTAAATTAAACGTTTTGGAGATGTAATCTATTATTCCATGCGGTTCATTCTCCCAAGTATCTCGGCTCACCAACAACTGTTCTGCAATATATACGCCATGTTCTTTTAATAGTTGATTCGTTGCATATTTGTCAATCGTTCTGTTGGAACTCTCTACACCTGAACCATTATAGGGCAAATTATATTTTTCCAGATCGGCCTGTAATCTTCCATCTTCTCCTGGTCGTCCGTGTAAAGCAATGAATACAATATCCACTTTATCCGCCAATTCTGCAACCGAAATTTGATGAGGTTTATCCACCACCTCTCCCGAAGTGTATTTTTGGATGATATTCGAAGCCTCTGCTTTTATTTTTTCGACAATTGGATGCTTTTTGAAGTGGTCAATCTTGTCCTTAATATCGTCTGCATTGTCTTTCAACAGAATGTTAATCGGAATTTCATACAATTCGTAGTATTCGTCATTTCCTGTCAAAAAAATGGGAATCGGCAAATACTTTTCGGAGGAAGCCAGTTTTTCGTAGATATTTCGGCCACTTTCTACCGAAATGTGCCGTTCAGTAGAATATCCGCCCAATACAATTCCCACTCTTTTTTTCGTCTTTTTCTGCGATTGAAGGGAATCAATTTTCGCATCTAATTGTGGTAAGAGGTCGGCAAAACGAAAATTATTGGGAACGTCTTGACTTCTTTCTTGCAGCGAAGAGCGAATGATATAGGTCAAAAATTGTGAAGGATTTAAGCCGATTTCTGCTGCTTGATGAAAGAAGAAGGAACTGGGCAACATTCCTGAAGTCGTATTGGGGTCGTTCAAGAAAATTTCGCCTTTTTCGGTGTAGAAACCGTCAATGCGTGCATACGTGTGAAATTCAAAAAATTCAAATAGCTCTTTACATTTTTTGCGAATCGCTTCAATGGCAGCATCTTCCAAATGAATCGGTGTCACCTTGCGAGACATGCCTGGGAGATATTTGGAACGATAGTCGTAAATGTTTTGGCTTGTACGAATTTCGGTAGGCGGCAAAGCCAATAATTCGCCTTTTTCGTCCTTCAAGACAATGCAGGAAAATTCTTTGCCTTGCAGAAATTCTTCAATGATGACCTCTTTTTCGGTATCGAAGGCAGCCAATTGAAGCGTTGAAGTATGCGTATTGAAGTGAGATTGAAGGTAAGATAGCAATTTTTCGGGGTGAAAAATCACCACATCTTTTTCTCCATTTGTTTCGACAATTCTAACCTTCAATGGCAAGCCTAAGCCGCTTCGAATATCTACCAAATTTCGGACAAAATCAATTTGCATCTCATCATCCATTGAAGTCCATCGAGAATGAGTCATGTTTTCTATGAAAAAAGCTCGATTCATGCTTTCTTCAAAGGTTTGCCAATCATCTTTGGTCAATATCATTGCACCGATTGAAGAACCTTGATTTGCAGCTTTGACCACCATCGGCAAACCTACTTTGTGCTTGATTTCTTCAAAATAAGCCGATATTTTTTTCTCATTTGCTGCAATGCTCAACCATTTTTGTTTTTTCACACTCCAAAAAGCAGGCCCTTCAAAGCCTCTGCCTTTCATCATTTTTTTCTGAAAAACCTTGTTCATTCCGATTGCAGAAGGCAATATGCCCGAAGCGGTGAAGGGAATGTCCAAATATTGCAGCAAACCCTGAATCGAACCATCTTCTCCATAGGCTCCATGTAAGGTCAAAAAAGCAAAATCAATGAGATTAGGGAGCTCTTCGGCGGGAATTGGTTTACCGATTTTTTCGAGCAGTTGAAGTTGTTTGTCTTTGGTATCCAACTCCAAACTTTCGGCATAAATCTGAAAAGCATTTGGTGAAGGCGGCAAAAACTCGGCAGGTGGATAAAAATCACGTACACTGCCTTTGTAAACGTATTGCCAATCCAACAAGGTGAAATTGCCAAAACTATCTACAAATATGGGAATGGCTTCAAACAAGCTTTTGTCAAGATTGTCATACACCGTTCTACCTCCTGCAAAGGATATTTCTCGTTCCCGAGACCGACCGCCAAATAAAATACCAACTTTCATAGTGTGCAAAAATAAGCCTTTATTGATAATTGAGAATTGTTTCTTTAACTTTGTCCTAATTGTTTTGGTCTAATTACAAAAGCTCAGTGTTTTAATCAACTTAACGGAGGTAGTAAGGGTCATTTTTTTGAAGCGAGACACCTTACTACCAGCTTGAAAATCGCATATACAGAAGTCGACACAAGTTCTTTTCGATTCCTTATAAAATGTGGAACTCAGGCCTATTCTAATTTCAAATTCATCTTCAAATGTTCAGAAACCAAATCCAGCTTTCTACTTGTTTTTTACTCTGCATCTGTCTTTTGATTGGAGCTTGCGGAAGTGGCGCAAAACAAACACAAGGTACTCAAACAAATACAAACAATGAGTTGCCGATAGACATCACTCCAGAACCTGTAAAACCTCCAACAAGGGTCAATACGGAAAATGAAACTCCCAATAATAATGGCAATAATCCGAATGTCATCATCACCGTTCCTGATGAAAATACGGGTTTGGAAGAAATTCCAGAAACGGAAGCCAGGCCTCATACTGCGAATGTAGCAGTGATGTTGCCTTTCCAACTCAATGAATTTTATCCAACAGAAAGTAATATGGATTCTGTGCCTAAAAAGACCAATCTATCTGTAGAGTTTTACGAAGGTATCAAAATAGGTTTAGACCACTTGAAGAACGAAGGAGTTTCGTTAAATGTTCGGGTTTATGATACCCAAAATAGTCCTTTTGAGGTGAATCAGATTTTGGCAGACCCCGAAATGAAACAAGCCGATTTGATTATTGGTCCCATTTACAACAAACAACTAACTGAAGTTGCCAAATTTGCCAAACAAAATCGCATCCTTGCAGTATCACCCCTTTCGCCTTCGGATAGAATCACAACCGACAATCCCTATTATTTGATGGCAAGTCCTACAATAGAAACGCACTGTGCGGCAATGTTTGACTACATCGTGACGACTTACTCTAATCGCAACATATTGGCACTAAGTACTTCCAAACCCAATGAAAGCAATTTGGCGAGTTTGTTCTACCGATTTGCAACGGTCAATAAAGCCAATCGAGAAAAGTATGGGTATGTGGATGTTACACAGGTAGTAACTTCAATGGACGAATCTGAAACCTCTATTGAGGCACATCTATCGCCTGGCAAAGAGAATATTATCGTGGTGACTTCTTTTGATGAAATCTTTATCAACGACCTTCTCCGCAAACTGAATATGCTAAAAGACCGCTACCCGATTACGGTCTTCGGGATGCCCAATTGGATGAAAATGAGCACACTGCAATTAGATTATCTCGCCAACCTCAATTTTCATATCACGGATCCTTTTTGGGCAGATAAGAATTCTTTGGAATATCAACAATACAAAACCGACTACTACAATACCTTCAAAACGCATCCGTCAAGTCGAGCTAATACGGGCTACGATTTGATTACCTACTTTGCTCGAAATTACTTCAAGTATGGCAAAAGAATTGAAGCTCATTTGGGAGACAGTGAGATAAAGGGCACTTTCAACAATTTCCAATTCAAAGGAGCTTCTCCCAATCAATACTTTCAAAGTTTTTTTACTACCGATTATTTAGAGAATAAATACGTGAATATATTGAAGTACAATGCACTATTTGAATTGGAGAAGGTAAATTAGTTCTTTTGGGAATCCTGCTTCTCACCTCAAAAATCGTACATTTGCACCCTTTTCAAAATTCATCATTGACAACGACATGAATCTGCATCAAAGAATCAATTTACTTACCCAACTTGGGCTCGCTCTGCAAAACAAAACAGACCAAAAAGCCATGGCAAAAATGGCTTATTCCAACAATCCATGGTTTACTGTTGAAAATACCGAAAATATGCTGCAAGCCATTGCAGAGAATTACCTTTCTGAAAAAAAATTGCAGCAATGGATCAAACTTTATGATTTTTCGAAAGTAGAGAATCTGCCCTCAAAAACAGTTGGATTGGTCATGGCAGGTAATATTCCATTGGTGGGTTTTCACGATTTTTTGAGTGTGTTTATCTGTGGTCACAAAGCTCAAATCAAGCTATCCGAAAAGGACGATAAATTGATGCCTTATATCTATCAATTGATGCGACAAATAGATAAACGCATTGAAGGTTATCTTCAAATTGTACCCAGACTGAAAGATTTTGATGCGGTTATTGCCACAGGAAGCGACAATTCTGCCCGATATTTTCACTATTATTTTGGTAAGTACCCCAATATCATCCGCAAAAATCGGGGTTCGGTAGCAGTTCTTACAGGACAAGAAAGCGAATTGGATATTCAAGCTCTTGGCAGAGATATTTTCCAATATTTTGGTTTGGGCTGTAGAAGTGTTTCCAAATTGATGGTGCCCAAAGATTATGATTTCAATTTTTTATTAAAAAATTTAGATACTTATAAAGAAGTATCTACTCACTCCAAATACCGCAACAACTACGATTACCATTTGGCAATTTATTTACTCGACAAAGTAAAACATTTGGTCAATGATGCAGTGATTTTGACCGAGGGAACTTCCATTAGTTCACCAGCAGCAGTGTTGTATTATGAACAGTATGAAGATGATACGACCTTGAAACAGTCCTTAAAGAAACAGGCTGAAAATATACAATGTATTGTTGGTTTAGCAGAGGAGTACCTTCCTTTTGGTCAAGCACAAAAGCCTGAATTGTGGGATTATGCGGACAAAGTAGATACGATAGCGTTTTTATTGG
>JAUHXA010000027.1 GCA_030427245.1 Bacteroidia bacterium
CGTAATTAGCGTTATACAAATATTTCAATTGCTAAGATAATATTTTCTACTGTATAATTCAAATCGAAAAAGCACTTTATTTCACTCAATATCAAATATTAGTGCCTTCCCGTTCAGGCACTATTTATGTTTAAAACATTTTACACTTCGACAAAATCCCTACCGTTTATTTATAATTGTATTGGTTGGGTTGATTGCAGGAACTGGAATATCTATAAATGTGAGTCAACTTATTCCCGATATTTTCGCCCCAATTTGTTGGATGTGTCTTGCATTGTTATTATTAGGGCACTCTCTTCAAAGAAAAACTCTGATTTTCATTTCAATAGTATTTTTATTAGGTGATATGACACATAATTCGCACCTAATCATCAATTTACTGACTATTCTTTCTTTCGCCTTTTATGTATATTGGAATCAAAGCAACTTCAAGGAAAAGTTGAAAATCCTAAAAAGCCGCATTATTCTTTGCTTAGGACTTTCTATAGGTGCTTGGTTTTTACTGCCAAGCATACATGCAATATATGGATATGGATTTCAGACTTCTAAATCCAGTCAATTTTTTATAGTCAGCAAATTTGCTCAAACAGGTATTTTAGACAAATACTTATCAGAATATTGTGGTGAGAAGACTTATAAACTCTGTGAATATCAGGGCAAGTTTACCAATAACTTTCTTTGGGCTGGGGCAGGTAGTCCCTTCTACCTAACAGGAGGATGGGAAGCGAAAGAAGAATACAAACAGTTGGTGAATGATATTTTCTCTACCCCAAAATATGTAAAAATGTTTGCTATAAAATCATTACAGTTTTCTATCAAACAGTTTTTTAGCTTTGAAACAGGAGATACCCGCCCCCAAAATAAGAAATCTGCTTGCTACCATGCTATAAAAACTTACTTTCCAGATGAGCTTCAAGAATATGAAATAGCACTACAGCAATACAATATGCTCGATTGGAAGCTACTTAATTATACTCAGAGCTGGATTATTTTGTTTAGTACAGCAATATTGTTTCTGTTATTGTTAAGTCCTAACCTTTACTTTTCCAATCAATACTACCAATTGGTCGTTTTACTATTTTTATTTTTATTCTTGAATGCTTTAGTTTGCGGCACACTCTCTGATACAGTTCCCAGATACCAAAGCAGACTAATATGGTTGATTCCATTTGTGACCATAGTTGGTTTATCCATTGCTTATCCACAATGGAATCAGAATAGAGTCAAGAAAAAAATTCTATAGATTCCCCCGAATAGCTTCTGCAATCTCCTCAAATTCTTCTTTGCTAAACTTCATTTTTTTTCTAAAACTAATAATTCCTCTTTCATCTAAAGGAACTAAGTGTATGTGTGCATGAGGTACTTCCAATCCCAATACGGTCATACCAATGCGTTCACAGGAAATCGTTTTTTCGATGGCTACTGCTACCTTTTTGGCAAAAAGCATCAAGGCAGACATATCGTTATCCTCTATATCAAAAAAATAGTCGGTTTCCTTTTTAGGTACAACTAAAGTATGCCCTTTGGCTACGGGAAAAATGTCTAAAAAAGCGAAGTGATGTTCGTCTTCTGCAATTTTGTAGCAAGGAATCTCCCCTGCAATAATTTTAGAAAAAATACTGGACATGAGAAGTGGGAATAAATGAATGTGAAAAAATGAAAAATGTCTATCTATCAATTATTAGAACTTTGACATTTTATTTACTTTAAGTAGGTTAGTACCGTGTAACAGAAGTTTCTTTAGACAGCAAGGTGTAATCTTCGGAGGAACGAAGAAGGTGACATCTTGCTGTCGGCTTTGAAATTACACCTTTTCGTTGCCTCAAACCCTTAAATTATTTATGTTACAGTGTAGTGAGCCTTAATGAGAAATTGAAGTTTATAACCTTTCGTTTCTCTATTCTGACTTCCCCTTTACATCGTAATCTCTAAAATCTCAAAGTGCATCTTTCCTGCAGGAACGGTGATTTCCACTTTGTCCCCTACCTTGTGTCCTATTAATCCTCCTGCAATGGGAGAACTGAATGAAATTTTGCCTTCCTTCAAGTTTGCCTCGCTTTGAGAAACAATTTGATAATTGAACACCTTGTTGAATTTTAGGTTTCTCACCTTGACTTTAGAAAGAATCATCACCTTTGAAGTATCCATTTTGCTAGGATCCAATAAACGAGCATTTCCAAGCTCTTCCTCCAATTTTGCAATCTTCATTTCGAGCAAACCCTGTGCTTCTTTTGCAGCATCGTATTCTGCATTTTCAGACAAATCCCCTTTCTCACGAGCTTCCGCAAGTTGCTTAGACATAGCAGGACGACCTTTGGTTTTCATCTCATGTAGTTCCTTTCTCAATCGTGCCAATCCTTCAGGAGAATAATATTTAACTGCCATTTTTAAACAGATTTTTGATAAGTTAGTTAACATAAAAAAAGAAACGTTTCTGTAAAACAGAAACGTTTCTCAAATTTTAACGCAAAATTAATAAATATAGTTGAAAATCACTAAAGATTTAGTCGAACTCCAATCGTATGATTGTTATTGTAAGATGCAGTAGCTCTATAAGCATAGTCAAATCCAATAGAAGGCCCTCCTTCTTTAATGGGTACTTCTACGCTTACTCCTGCACTCAAACCTGTAAATTCAGATGTTCGTTCGGTAAAATCCAAATCACCGTCTAAACCATCTTCATAGCGGTAAGCAGCTCTCACAGAGAATCTTTTATTGTAGGTATAGCTGATTCCACCCCCCAAATAGTCTTTGTTAAAAGCATTGGAGGTAAAGTTTCCTACAAAACCCAATACATGTCTATCGGCTGAATCTAAGTGCATATCGTAACCCAAGCCAATATTCAAAACAGAAGGCAACTCAAAACGATCTGCCTGGTTTTTTACGGTTACATTGTATCCACTCTCAACGGGTAGTTTTACGGACAACCCATCACCATTGAACTGCATAGGCGTACCAATATTTCTTAGAGAAACTCCAAAATGAACATTATCGTGAGGTCCAGTAACATATTGGATTCCCATGTCAAACGCCATACCACTCGCAGTAACATCAAAGATAGATTCGCTGACAATTCGCCCAACAAATCCTACGTGAATACTATTGGAGAAAGAACGAGCATAAGAAATACCTAAGTTCAACAATTGAATTTCAAAAGTTGCACCAGTTCCGCCTTCGGGAGCAGAGATGGTCGTTACATCTTGCTCGCCAAAGCTCATAGATACCACATTGAGCCCTAAAACGCCTGACTCTCCCATACGTTGTCCAAATCCAAAGGCGCTAAGGGTGACACCACTGCCCCCTAAATAGTCGGTACTCGCAAAAAGCACTTGGGTTTTGGATTCTTCATTCAAACTTCCCAAACCCATACGGGCTAAACCGCCTGCATTAAGGCGCATAGCTTCAATACCTTGGACAGTTGCTGAGTTCATACTGTTGAAACCACTGCTACGAGCCCACGGATTCAACAGCAACTCGACTGCCCCTGCTTGCCCCACCCTGTCGGTATTTCCTGCATTTGCATCGGCTACGAACAGGGTAGCACATAAAGAAAATAAGATGATATAGTTGATATGCTTCATATCGTATTTTTTAATTTTAGAATTAAATGAGGAGTGGAGATAAAAAGTAATGGAATTTTTAGTTAAGCAATCCCAACTCCTCATTCAATAAATGATTAATTTCCGTCCTCTATTAGAAAATATCAAGGTCAAGTGGTCTATTAACACAGAAGAACTTGATGGTAGTTTCTTCTCCTAAGTCGGGAGCTGAAATACGAATCAGATACACTCCACTTGCCACGGGGATACCTTTGTTGTTTTTCAAATCCCAATCAACAGAGTTGATGTTTTCTGTACCAGAAAGATTACCCACACCTGTTTCTACACCATTGTTGTCGACTTTGATTTGTTGTACCAATGAGCCATCCAAAGAGAAGATGTCAATATTCGCACGAGTCGGCAAATTGGTAATTCTCACTCGATTGTCCAACTGACTTGTCTCATAAGCAGAAAAAGCATAGTATGGATTTGGAACAACTTTCACCAAATCAACTGCTTTTGCAGCTACTTCTGTTTGATTTATCAAAGGAGCATATTTAGAGAAATTGAAGCGGTACTTCAATGGTTCTGAATCTGCTGTTTCTTTGTAGGCTTTGGCTACACGTACTTTCAAACTTACGGTAGAAGGAATAATACCATTTTCCAAAGTTTCCAAATCAAACCCAGGAGTCAAATAAGGAACTGTCACCCACATCGCTTCATCGTACACAGCTTTTTTAATGCTTGTACTATTGGTCAATGCTGACTCAACCAACATGCTCTGATAACGTGCCCCTTCATCATATCGAGAGTTCATCACATACACATAATGTTCTCCGCCTACTCTTGTGGCATTCGCTCCAGTGACTCCTGAAGAGGTAGTCAATGTAGAAGTAGGATTCCATATCAAATCCTTGCCATTCTCGCTACCCAAGAAAGAGTTTTCACTAAACATGATGTTCAGTCTTTCGCCCTTTTCTACATTGATAGCATAACCAGGAAACCAAGAGCGTCCAATATCTGCCGCATCGTATAGTTCTGCATCATTGAATGTAGCTACACTTGTAGAACCATTGATGTCTTCTACCTTGAAAAAACTATTGGTTCCACGCTGAACAATTGCGCCACTGTTATTAGTATATTCAATGTAAGAAGCAGAATTACCCACTACATAGTAAGTGCCTCCAACTTCAACACTGCTAACCGTAGAAACATAACTTGGTGTATTGCCACTTGCTTGTGCATCCCAACTTGCGTGTCTTCGGATACCATTTTTAGTGGCCCTACCTTCTGCCAATACTATATCTCGTGCCATTTCTACTACTACTGCTCTTGTCCACTTCGTTTTGTCAGCAGTCAAGACAATATCTATACTTGAGGTCTGAGGAAGCGTATAATCTGGATCAGGATTGGCACCGTAACAATCACCACATGCAGGAGCAACAGGTGAATTGTTTCTAAATCCAGTTCCCAAAGGTGCTCCATTTCCATTCGTTAAAGAATAAGGGGCAATGATTCCTCCGCCAATGGTTTCGTAGTATTGATTCGGATCATGGTATTCAGCGTCTGTCCACCCATTGTCATTAACAGCACTGTTGTTTTCGTCTAAGGTAGTACCAGAGCGAATCCAGTTAAAGATAGAGTTGGTGTTATCCACATCTTGGACGGCAGTTAACCAAACATCTTGTACATCACTGAAACTCAAAGTAGCACCCAATACGCCATCTATATCTCGACCAGGCTCATCTACTTGACTCACATTTACAGTGAATCCTGCAATCGAGCTTTCAAGGATATCACCTTTCCATTCACCAACAAACTGTTCGTTGCTTTGACTAATAGGACGTGCAGAATTATCGGTATCGCCAGTTGCCAAATTGGTTAAAACCCAATTGGAATTTCCATCCACAATTGTTTCAGAACCTACATTATTAATGACCAATTCAAACTCACTATTTGGAATTCTTGCAGGGTCGAAAATCTTGATGTCAATTGGAGTGCTTCCTCCTACATACGTGGGAGTAGCTGCAAAACCATTTGCCAAAATTTCGTCAATGCTTTCTTGAGTCAATTCCAAACTATTACCACCATTTCCTGTACCTGACACCTGAACAACATCTGGCCCATCTCCATACTCTGCATTCAAAGTAATCCCGTTGGATTGAGGTGTTGGAATGTGAGGAATACCTGTGTAAACTCTCACATTGTTACGACCTTCCAAGTAAGGAATTCGCTGAGAAGTTTCGTCAGGCTCATTGGGATTATAAGCTGTATGTCCGTTATAGGCATAAGCAATCGCTGTAAAATAGTATTTGCTATTGTTATTGAGCTTAGAAGAACCCAATGCAAACAAATCGTTTGTAATTCGGAATGTATGACGAATACCTTGATCTGGAGCATCTACCTTTATTTGAGGAACCAACACATCACTGATATTGGCATCCGAATCATAGTTGATCAAACGATCAATACCATTCTTAATATCTACAATTGCAATCAATCGAGCATTGTCTGGGTCTTCTAATGCGGTAACAGTAGGCGAACTTAATTGGTAGATTTTATAACCTTCAAATCGGTAGGTAGAGTCTGGAAATCCTTGTTTTGCCAGTACTGGATCGGCTTCTTCATAGCCTTCATTTGCATTGTTGGAAGTACTTTCATTGTTCCAAAGCGACAAAATCAATTCTTGATCCAATTCTCTAATCGCAATATTCGGTGCATCAGGACCATCGGTTAGTTTGAAGTTGTTGTCAAACAATGCCTGCGCTTTACGGTCAGCTTGTTTGATTGCATCAAATGAAGGACAAGGATATTGGAAACCTTTATCAATCCAAACCACCCCTACAATAACATCGTTTACAGCACCAGGCTCCAATCGGAAAGGACCAGAAGACTGAATGAAACGACGGTCAGCAGGTGTATTGTTTTCCGAACATTCCGACCATCCTTCACTATCCGTAGGATCATCAGGGAACATGTAATCACATAATTCTGTTCCTCCACGAGCAAATCCGCCACAGGTAAATGGCTGGCCATCTTTCCAAACTCCTGCCATATAGCCATAAAAATGAGAGGCATTTTCAGGATTACCTGTTACTGTAAAATCATTGTTGTAAAATACAAAGGCAGACATACCAATTTCTTCTGCAACTTCTTCTCCTTGATTGTTGATAAACGTGCGCTTTGGACCTCTAAAGAAATCCACACCCAACATAGGAGGATTTTGACCATAATCTCCATCTTGTGCGTCTCCATTGTAGACAATACCAAGTGCCTCTTCAGGTACACAACCTACAAAGTCATCGTCAAATTGTCCCAAATCAGGGTCCACCCACTGTCCGAAAAAGGTACTATCAGTAGCAAAAGTAGATTTGTTGTCAATATTGTATTTGTAAAAGGTCATGTTATTAACCTCGTCATTCGTAGCAAAAGCAAAAGCCAATGCACTTACTTCGAGCCCAATCGCTTCTCCATTTGTTTCGGTATGCACATTTCCTTTGTCGTTGAACATCCACCAAATCATCTGGTCACCATAAACTCCCTCTACTTCCGAATCAATAACAGGATAATCTCCTTTTGTTGGATCGTATTCATCAGGGTTTCCATCATTGTCCCAAAAAGGAGCCAAATTTTTATTGGCAGGCAAATCGAACCCATTTTGTTGGATAAACCAAGGATTATTTCTACCTGGCCAAGCTAAAATACTTGCAGGAATTTGAGCAAGGGGGATGCTAATATTATTGCTTCCCGCCGCTTCTTTTGCTTCCTCTACTCGACCGATAAAGGTATTTACATCTGTACCTTTCACTTCCCAAAATCTATCAAACTGTGAGCAAACTGCTTCTTCTACCTCGCCATTTGAATCCAATGGGCCAGGCCAAAAGTCGTTACCACTTTGACGATAGGTTTGTGCAGCTATTTTTAGCTGATCAAATTGGTCAATACCTCCAATCCAAAGTGCCCCTGCAAAGAGAGAACTTTTGGAAACTTCATCAGAGCCAGGAGGGACTCTAGGCACTTCGTAGTGATTCTGAGTAGAAACTGGATCCCACCAAACGTCACCGCCTGTTAGCACCCTTGCTCTTACATTGTTGATATTCAAATCAACTTGTGCGGTAGCGGCATTACAGTCAGCTACCTTTTCAGCAGAAGTATCTGGATTTACTGGTTGGCTTGTCACACCTATGTTTTCCTTTGCAGAAAGCGTCCAGCAATAGCAGATAGCTAAAACTAAGAGTATAATTTTTTTACGATACATAGGACGTATTTATTTTGTAATTTATATTTTTCTGTTGTCTAAAAACTATCACCCAATCCCTTAGGTAAGCATCTACAAAAATAACAGAAATCAGGTGAGAGACCTTGTTTCAAATGAAATTGCTTCACACCTAATTTCTGATATATTATAGTTTAAAAGCCTACAGACAGTCCCACACGAATACGTCGAGGAATACTGTAATTATTTGGATTCTGTACTTTGATTAAGTATTGATCTAAATAAGCTTGTCTGCTTACTTGTGAGTCTAAGGTTTCTACACCTTCAGGAGAAGTGACATAACCGTCGTCCAATGGACTGCCTGTGAAATCATACACATTGATGATGTTTTTGGCATCTAATAGGTTTTGTACCAATAGATAGACATTCACATAAGTTGCTTTTTTGCCTTCTTTTTTACCAGAGCCAATTTTGAAGTCTTTTTCCAAACGAGCATCCATTCTAAAGCTCCAAGGCAAACGAGAACCATTCACCGTACCTTCAATCGTTGGACGACTTTGTACACCAAACTGTGCTTCAGGTGTTGCAGCAGCTTGCTGTGTGTAAGGTGTACCAGAGCGACCTCTTACAATAAGGTTCAAGCCCGTATTTGCCAAAATATCAGAATCTCCAATCTTCGGCCCATTGTATTTGCTGCCTTCACCATAACGGAAATCAAAGTTAAGATTCAACATGTGGCGAGAATCATAGCTTAACGGGAAGATGGCACGCAAATTCGGCTGCCCAAAAGCAATAAGGTTAGCTTGTGAACGGTCTCCCGAACCTGTTCCTTCTGCAAATTGAAGGGTATAGTTAGCGGTCAATCGGACATTTTGCGTTCTACGCAAGTCATAAGCGACTTCCAAACCTTTCACTGTACCAAAATCAATGTTCTCATAAGTTGAGTATTCATTTGGATAAGCAAACGGTACACTTTGAACCTGTACCATATCTTTCAACTCTCTGTAAAAACCCGATAAGGTAAGAGCAGAAGATTTAGTCAATTTTTGTTTAAAACCAATTTGGTAATCAATCGTTCTTTCAGGCTTCAAGTTTGGGTTATCCAATACACCACCCAATGCACTTGCTTCAAAATAGTACCAAATATCTGGAGTCCCACGGAATCGAGATTGTGGTCGTTGAGAAAGAACGTCATAGTGAGCGAAGAAAATAGCTTCGTCTGAAATATCAAAAGAGAAAGAAATACGAGGCATCAAGGTTACTTGTGGCTCATAATCTTCAAATGCCAAGGAAACATTGTATTCATCGTCATCTCTAATGCTTGCCTGACCTTCGATTAAAAATGGGATAGGCGAAGCTCCACCCTGCAATAATACATTAGGATTCTTTAAGGCCTCTCCATTTTCATCATACCATTGGTTTTCATTTCTGTATCCTACAATATCCGTAGCATCCGAATTGCCATATACAACAAAATCTTCTCCAATTGTAGAAGGGTGTGTTACAGGTTCTCCTGCTACTTGCGTTACCTCAGCAGCACGTTTTACACCATACAAAGGAGAAAATTTGTCCTTAGGTACTTGAATGTTTGCATCAAAACGATCCACTCTCAATCCAATGTTGAAAAGCAAATCTTTTAAGTAGAATTTGTCTTGAATATACCCTGCCATATAAATAGGTCTCAAAGCATCAATAGGACGAGTTCTAATTCCCGTAGAAGGATCGGTTGCTCTCCAGAAATCCTCAAAAGTTGGTTGGTCTGAAGATTTATTACCCAAGTAGTCATATCCATAGTAGTCTACTACTGCGGCATTACCACCATTTCGGTACAATTCATCCGCAGAGAACATATCCAATGAGTATTGATCAGGTGTTACATTGAAGGGATCAACAAACTCTGTTTGCCCAAATCCCAATCTATCACGAAAAGTTCGGTCAAAGTAATTATTAGGATCATTTGACAAGGTGTTGATAATATTGTATGTAATCGTGTCATTGGAGTTGAAAATCTTATCAATACCATCGTATTCACTGAAAGGGATTCGCTCTCCATCAATGATTAAGAAAGTAGATTCTGCACTTTTATCTAATTCTAATCCTCTTTGTGGCTCTGCAATCAATTGATCAGCAAGTGTCCACAAATCAGAAGGTGTAATCAACCAACTTCTATCCACCCGTTGTTCATATTCAAATCCGAACTGTATAGAGTGCTTGTTTCGATCAGATGCCCCAGGTTTTCTGAGGTCAAAAGAACCATTGAAACTAAGTCTATACTGATCAGAATCATCTGTTTGGTAAACGCCATAAGGATTACCCGGAGCATACCAAAGGTTATAGGTAGTGGAAAGAGACGTAGAAACAGGACCATTCAAAATACCATTGTTCAACAATATTTGGTCACGGGTATTGTAAAGTGCCCTATTGTCTCCTGCCAATTCAAAGTATTGTTGGTTATGCTTAGATTTGATGGGATTGATATCGGTTGGAACATAAGTTACCAAAGTATCTTGAAACCCCTGCAATTCCCAACCTTGAATAGACACGCCATTGTCTAACTGAAGAACGGTTTGTCCATAATTTGGTGCACGGAAAGTATTGAACTGACCTGCATATCCATATTCAAAAATTCTGTCTTCAAAAATAGGGTCTTGTGCTTTGAGTTTTGATTTTGTATAATCAAATTGAAGAGAGTAAAACGCATTTTGAAGAACAGAAGGTTTTACATCTTCCCCTTCAACTGCTTCTCGATTTGCAAATCGCTGAGTGAAACGACCATATACCCTATAGACCGTATTTGTGAGTTCAGGTGTATGTTCTGCATTGAACAACTCATAGCGTCTCATGAAATCTCTAAACGCTACCGAACGTCGGCCTGTTCCTCCACTGTTGTAGTTGAAGTTACCACCCAATGTAAAATTGAAGTTTTGAACAGGCTGGAAGTCGATTTTACCAGCAAAACTGTATTCGTCTTTCGCAACATTGTTTTTGGCATCAATCTTTTCCAAATCATCCAAAGTCACAAAATCAGAACTTTTTTGGAAACCACTTACTGCTTCCGAACTCTGCAAAGGATTGTCAATGATGTTTTGAAGCACATCATCTTTTACTTTCCAAGTACCAATTGCAGAAGGGTCATCGTCTTTTTCATAAAGATATTCACCCGACATGAAAAAACCCAAAATGGGTCTTTCGCCATCTTCTCCTTTATTGACCTTCAATAAAGGACCTGACAAACTAAAATTCCCCAAACGGTAGCCGTAAGGATCTAATCCTTCAGAGGAAACTACCTCTAATCCACCAGCTACTTGAGAAGAAGGACCACGAGTCGTAATGTTGATGATACCACCTGTAGCATCCCCATATCTCGCAGGCACACCACCTGTCACAACAGTCAACTGCTCAATAGCCGTAGCAGGCAAAGCACTTGTACCACGCACTTTCACACCGTCAATGTAGTAATCGGTAGCCTCTTCACGAGAACCTTTTACATTCAAACCACTGCCCTCATCTGCCTGAAATACTCCAGCAGCATTTCCTGCAATGGAGTTCACATTTCGAGTAGGCATGGATTTAATTTCCTTTGCTGTAACCGTAGAACCTGTTGAAGTCTGATCCGACTGCAATAGAGGAACTTCGTAAGCAATTACTTCAACAATGTCTAACAACTCTGCATCTGTTCCCATTTCTGCATTCAAGAATGTTGTTTTATCCACATTCACTTGAACACCATCTACCTGTTTGGTTTGCAACCCTACATAAGAGAATGTAATGGTGTAACTACCAGGTCTAACAGAATTAAGTGAATAAATCCCGTCAAAATCGGTTGTTGTACCTACTAAGGTACCACCGACATTGATAGACACATTTACAAAGGGAATCGTTTCACCCGTTTCCCCATTCGTAACTTTACCCTGAATTTCACCTGTTTGGGCATAGGCGAAACTTGCACAAAGCAAGGGCATTAAAATCAATAGTAATAATCGTCTTATCATAAGTGTACTTTTTTGGTTAATATGAACCTATGACTAAATTTTGTTTTTTGTTGTAGGAAGTCCCCACAAATATAGTTAAATAAAAAGGCTTTGTCTTGAGACAAAATGCCTGTTTGTTTATTTTATGACTCACTAAGCCGATCATATAGTTGTATTTCACAACTTGATATCCTCACAATTGTCATATAAATGTCGACTGAAGCATTTAGAATTGAATCCAATGGTGAAAAAACTGCTTTTTCGGCAAACAAAAAAATACTTTATTCACCATTTATCAAAGTAAAAACGTCCTTTCTTTGTTTCAGAAAACCATCTAACACTATTCATTATCAACATTTTGTCAAAAAACACAATTGTAAATCTATCGTTTCGTGACTACCTCTAAATTAGCCAAAAATTGTCAAATAGCTGATAGCTGCTAAAATGATATTCCTTCAAGAGGACGTTTTAATTATTGACAAAATAATGACAAAGTTACAAAATCGGATACACTCAGTTGCTCTGCTCTTTTGTTTTTTATCTCATCAAAAAATGTAGTATCCGAAAATACCATTCCTTTCAAAGCATTGTTCAGTTTTTTTCTTCTCTGACCAAAAGCCTGCTTCACCACTCGTCTCACTTTTTTATAATCGCAATTGCCATCAAAACGAGTATGGCGTTTTAATCTAATGACAGCGGATTGTACCTTTGGTGGAGGCTCAAAATATTCGTTAGAGACTTCAAAAAGATAATCTACATCAAAATAAAGTTGTGTAAGAACACTGGTAACACCGTAAGTTTTACTACCTGGCTGTGCAGCAATCCGTTGTGCTACTTCTCGTTGAAACATTCCCACCATTTGTGGTATTTGGTGGCGATACTCTAGTACCTTGAAAATAATCTGGGTAGAGATGTTGTACGGGAAGTTGCCAATAACTAAAAAAGGGCTTTTAAAAAAAGTCTCGAAATTGACCTTTAATACATCTTCATGAATAATGTGGTCTTTTAATCTTGGAAACTTTTGGAGCAACAAGGTCGGCAATCGCTTGTCCAATTCCACTACATACAGTTCTATATTTGGAAAGGCTACAAGATATTGGGTTAAAACTCCTTCTCCCGGACCTATTTCCACCACTATTGAAGTTGATTCTGTCTCCAATTGAAGGCTATCAACGATTCGCTGTGCAGTTTCTTGGTCTCTCAGGAAATGTTGCCCTAATGATTTTATCTTTTTCATCTCTTTAATTACTTAACTTTGTCCATTCATTTATTCAAAATAAAGATATGCAATTATATAGCACACCATCCAAAGTCGCATCATTGGGCTGCATTTACTTGGCAGATGCAAATACAGATTGGAAACAATCCTCTTTGTCACCTCAACAAATAGCCTATGTACAAAAAAACATAGCGCAGAAAATTAACACGATTCACTTCAATGAATTTGGAGACCATACATTTGTGATCATCATAGAAAATAAACCAGACACTTTCGGAGCACAAGAACAATGGAGAAAACAGGGTGCGAAACTAAACAAAAGCATCAATGAATTAAAATTGTCGGGAATCAATCTATCAAATCTTAGCAAAGAATCAATGGTTGCTTGGCATTTTGCAGAAGGTTTTGCATTGGCAAATTACCAGTTTTTGAAGTATAAAAAGGATGTTAAAAAAGAAAAACATACTTTGGAAAGTCTGTATATCTTCGAAAAAAGTTTGCCTAAAGCCAAAGTGGAAGAACTTCAAAACCTGATTGAAGGTGTTTTTTATGCAAGAAACTTGGTGAATGAACCCCTTTCTTACCTCACAGCTCCAAAATTTGGGGAGTTGGTGCAGCATTTAGCCAAGGAAACGGGTTTTGAAGTAGAGGTTTGGGACAAAAAGCAAATTGAAACTGCAGAAATGGGCGGTATTTTGGCCGTCAATAGAGGTAGTATCGATCCTCCTTCTTTTTCTATACTGAAATGGCAGCCTGATAATGCGGTCAATGAACAGCCTATTGTCTTGGTTGGCAAGGGCGTGGTCTATGACACTGGCGGTTTGAGTTTGAAGCCTACGGCTAACTCTATGGACTTTATGAAAAGTGACATGGGTGGTGGAGCAGCAGTGGTAGGTACGTTTTATGCGATTGCTAAAAACAAACTTCCTTTAAACGTAATTGGCTTGGTACCTGCTACGGATAACCGCCCTGGTCAAAATGCTTATGTGCCTGGCGATGTGGTCGTGATGCACAACAAACTGACAGTAGAGGTTTTGAATACGGATGCAGAAGGTAGAATGTTGTTGGCGGACGCACTGAGCTATGCCCAATCGTTGAACCCACAATTGGTGATTGACATTGCTACGCTGACAGGGGCTTCGGTGATGAGTGTGGGAACAAGTGCCATGTTGATAATGGGAAATGCGAATGAAGGAATAAAAAGTTCTTTGAAAGAAAGTAGTTTTGAAGTACATGAACGATTGGTGGAAATGCCGCTTTGGGAGGACTATAAGGAGATGTTGAAGTCGGACATTGCTGACCTGAAAAACATTGGAGGCAAATTTGCGGGAGCTATTACCGCTGGTAAATTTTTGGAACATTTCACAGCTTATCCTTGGCTACATATTGACATGGCTCCTATGGGTTGGAATTTTCAGACAAGTGGCTATCGTATCAAAAATGGCTCGGGTGCAGGAGTCCGATTGTTCTATGATTTTTTGAAGAAGCAAGCGAATTCGGAGACGAGAAGTGAGAAGTGAGAAGTGAAGTATACTCTTACTTTCTTCTTTCAAAGGTTTAAAGTGCGTAACAAATTGACAAATACAATGAAAGACAAAAATAAAGAAAACACTAATAATCCAGACAACGCTAATGAGCAGAAAATCAAAATTGGTATTTCGATTGGTGACATCAATAGTGTAAGTCCCGAAATTATCATCAAGACCTTCAAGGATGAAAGGATGTTCAAATACTGTACTCCAATCGTCTATGGTTCTTCGAGGGTGCTTTCATACCATAGGAAGGTGCTGCAAGAGGAGGATTTCAACTACAACATCATCAACTCAGCGGCTCGTGCTAAATCGGGTACTTGTAATGTACTCAATTGTTGGACAGAAGATGTTTCGATTACCATTGGCCGCCCCAATCCTGAAATTGGTGTATTTGCACTTAGAGCCATCGAATCGGCATTGTACGATTTGCAGGAAGGCAAAATAGACATGATTTTGACTGCCCCCGTTAATAAGAGTTTGTTGCATACAAACAAAAATCCTTTTCCAGGACACACAGAATACATTACACAAAAATTTGATGGTTCGGCAAGTATGATGTTTTTGGTGAGCAATCAATTGAGAGTGGGCTTGGTGACAAATCATGTGCCTGTAAAAGACATTGCCAAACACATTTCAGAAAAGCTGATTCTAAAAAAACTGCGAATCATGGAAGACTCTCTCAAAAGAGATTTTGGTATTGTCCGTCCTAAGATTGCGGTGTTGGGTTTGAATCCACACGCTGGTGATAGTGGATTAATAGGACTAGAGGATGAAGAAATTATAAAGCCTACTTTAGAAAAAGCAAGGAACGAAAATATGTTGGTTTTTGGGCCCTATGCAGCAGATGGATTTTTTGGAATGGGCTTGTATCGGCAGTTTGATGCAGTCTTGGCTATGTATCACGATCAAGGTCTCGTTCCTTTCAAAACCTTGAGCTTTGGGCATGGAGTGAATTTTACGGCAGGACTTCCGATTGTTCGTACTTCTCCCGATCACGGTACTGCTTATGATATTGCAGGAAAGAACATTGCTTCGGAGCAGTCTTTTCGAGAGGCTATTTTTGTCGGGATAGACGTGATTCGACATCGCCAAAATTTTGAAGAAATGACTGCCAACCCTTTGAAGAAAGCAGTGAGAGGAAGAACGAAATTCTCTAGTAAGAATGTAGGAGAAGAAAAGAACGAATTATTAGAGGGTGATAATGAGGTCATTGAAAAAAACGATTGATGCAATTATAACATTTTTATGTATTTCGAGGTTATAGTTTTGCCATAAAACAGATTCACTACCAAAACCAACAATCTATCATACCATTCAAATTCCACCTATATGAAACAGCCCATAATGCATTTTAGTTTGACTGTCTTTTTTTTGATAGCTTTGAGTACTTCTACGATTTATGCTCAAGCTACTTACAATATGAGTGACAACTTTGTAACCGATTGTGAAGGAATTCTCTACGATAGCGGTGGCCCAGATAATAACTATAGTCCTAACGAAAACTTTACTTTTACAATTTGTCCTGATACCAACCCCAGTTGTATTCACCTATCATTAGGGACAGTAATCATTGAAAATCTTTTTGAATCCATTGAAGTATATGATGGCATTGACAATACTTCTCCGCTATTGTTGCTTCACAAAGACGGCTTACAAACCATTCCTATCTTGGAGGCGAGTAGTGGGTGTATAACCATTATTTTTAAGTCTGATAATAGCAACAATCTATCGGGTTGGATGGCCAGTTGGTCGTGTTTTCAAGACGATTGTCCCGAAATTGAATTGCTGCCTACTTCACAAGACTGTTTGGGAGCGATTCCGCTTTGCTTAGGAGAATATTCTGAAACGAGTGCATTTGTAGGAGAGGGAAATGTGGTGGATGAAATTGACCCATCAATTAGCTGTTTTGGACAAGGTGAAAAAAACAGTGTTTGGTACACTTTCACAGTACTAAGCAGTGGTGATTTGGGTTTTACGATTACTCCAAACGACTTAAACGACGATTACGATTGGGCGGTATTCAATATCACTGAGGCAAGCTGTGAAGAGATTGCTACCAACGATGCCCTTTTGGTCAGTTGTAACTTTTCTTCTACAGAAGGAGTAACAGGAGCAACGGGCGCAACCTCTCAGACCTCTGCAGATGGAGGTGGGGATAATCAAAATGCACTGATTCCTGTTCAAGAAAATGAAACTTATGTGATTAATGTGAGTCAGTTCACGGTCTCAACAAATGGCTATACCATCAATTTTGATTTTTCCACAGCCGTTATTTTTGACGATGAACCTCCGAGTTTGGATGGGGCAGTTTTGTGTGGCGCTAGTAATATTCGGCTCAAACTACCAGAAAATGTTTTTTGTAATACGGTTGAAACCAGTGATTTCATGTTGACTGGACCCAACGGCACACACAGCATTACAGATATTAGTTCTCAAGCCTGTGAGGATGGGGCTGAATATGATCGTTTCTTCAATATTTTCTTCGACCCTCCTATTGAAGTGGCAGGGCAATATACCTTGTCTCTTCCTGGGGTTATTGAAGACTTGTGCAACAATATCTCTGCTCCTGGTAGTCAATTGATACTCGACATTACCGAGGCGGATCTTCGCACTCCTGTTGAAGATATTGATGCTTGTGTAGGCGATGACTTGACACTGATAATAGAAGATCCTAATGGTAATTACAATTTTTATTTGGACAGTGGATTGGACAGCTTGTTGGGAACAGGCACTCAACTCGATGTGAGCCAATATATTACTACTCAAAATTCACTTTTCTTTTTCTATATTACAGAAGTAGACAGCGAATGTAACAACTCTCCTACTGAAGTGTCGGTAATTGTGCGAGATGGAGACACCGCAAATTTGACTTATGACAGTCCTATTTGTTTTGACGAAAATTCGCCTCCTGCCTTGCCCATATTAAGTCCAGAATCTACACAAGGTGGTACTTTTAGCATCAGTGGCGGAGCAGTGATTGACGCTGCAACGGGTGAAGTTGACATCCCTACTACCATTGCAGGAAACACCTATACCATCACTTATACGACTCCCAATCCCAATTGTGGTGTGTCTGTAACTGCAGATGTGACCATTACTTCTCCTCCTGATTTGAGTATTGAAGGCTTAGACAATGGCTATTGTGAACTAACAGGAGATATTTCATTGACTGCAAATATTTCCGATGCAGTTTTTGCAGGACCAGGCATTACGGCTAACTCCAATATCTTCAATACAACTTTAGCAGGTATTGGAACACACGAAATATGCGCTAATTACACCGATCCTACAACGGGTTGCCCTGCACAAGATTGCCGAGTAATTGATGTCTTTTCAGAACCTACCGCTACCTTTGATGTGGCTTCAGCAGCTTGTATTAATGAAGAAAGTAGTTTTATTTATACAGGAAATGCCGACCCCAATTCCGCTACTTTCACTTGGGACTTTGGCAATGGCACACAGATAAATGGAAATAATGCCAACCCAATAGTCCAATGGAATGAACTCGGTATTGAAACCGTATCGCTGACAGTAGATGTGGGCGGCAACTGCTCCAATCTAGAGACTCAAGAAATTGACATCTTCTCGATTGAACTTCTCAATGCTACACAAGATACTATCATTCGTCCAGGTCAAAGCATTACATTGGATGTAGATGCTAATATCAGCAATGGCAATGAATTATCTTATGTATGGACTCCATCTGATGATTTGAGTTGCAGCAACTGCCCAAACCCTGTCGCTTCTCCTGATGCTTCTACTAATTACAGTGTAGTCATTGCAGAGTTGCTCAGTGGTTGTTCGGTTTCGGCTAGCTTCCGAGTAGATGTGGTACGAGAAAGTCGAATTGTGATTCCCAAAGCTTTCAGTCCAAATGGAGACGGTATCAACGATGAATTTAGAATTTTCCTCCGAGATTTTAGAGAGGCGGATTTTGCGATTTACGATAGAAGTGGAAATCGTGTATTTGAAAGCACGAATCCTATGTTGGATGGTTGGAATGGCGTTTACAAAAACGAAGAACAAAACATTGGTGTATATGTCTATTACTTGGTTGTGACCTTCAATGACGATACACAACGACTCTATCAAGGAAATATAACCTTAATTCGATGAAACTACCAATTTTCAATTGTCAATTCTTGAATCTTATCGCCATTGACAACGATATAAGCTCGGTAATCACCTTTTGAAGTAGTAAGGTTGCCAATCACATATTGCGAACCATTTGGGGCAGTTCCTTCATGCTTAATGGTAAAACCACTAGGGCTATAATTCCCAAAAAAGGATTTAATTTTTGTAGTTGCTGCAGATTTTGAAGATGCATCGTCTCCTAATAGGCTCATTTCAACATTGCTGTCGAAATAAGTTGCAATTCCTGCCGCATCTCCTGACCGCATTTTTGTAACAATACCATTTATATCGGCTTGATTTGTAAATGCGTAAAAACACATTGACAAAGCAAATAGAATAACTGAAATATGGAATTTATGATTTTTCATTTTATTATTGGGTTTGGGTTCTTTTGGACTTTATCTCTTTAGATACCTCTTTTACCGAAACGTTTAAATGTTTTTAACATAAAAGGCACAATATAAAGACATCAGAAATCGGATAATGTTGCATCAAAACATTTTGATTGTACTTTTATTGAGACTACAAAAATGGAATTGGTCATTTGATATGGCAATATTCATTTTCTCTTACCTTTGCAAATCTATTTTACCAAAAAAAAATATAAAGATATGTATTCCAACGAAAAAGTTGCACTCCTTATTTTGGATGGTTGGGGACATGGACTCAATCCAGCCGTTAGCGCTATTGCTCAAGCCAATACTCCTTTTGTAGATAGTTTGTATGACAAATTTCCCAATGCCGAACTCACCACTCACGGAGAGTTGGTAGGATTACCTGCTGGACAAATGGGTAATTCGGAGGTGGGACACCTCAACATTGGGGCAGGGCGAATTGTGTATCAAGAACTATTGAGAATCAACAATGCCATCAAAGATAAAACTTTGGATAACAATGCAGTATTGAAAGATGCGATGACTTATGCCAAAGAACACAACAAGCCTATTCACCTAATGGGTCTGGTTTCTGATGGTGGCGTTCATTCTCATATTGAGCATATCAAAGGTTTGTGTGATATTTTGCATGACAATGAATTGAAGGAAGTATATATTCACGCCTTTACGGATGGGCGAGATACCGATCCCAATGGCGGTTTGAATTATTTAAAAGAGCTTCAAAACCATCTTCTAACTTCAACAGGGAGAATTGCATCCGTTATCGGGCGGTACTATGCGATGGATAGGGACAAACGTTGGGAACGAATTAAATTAGCATACGACCTATTGATTGAAGGAAAAGGAACAAAAACAACTGATTTTGAAACCACTATTCAAGCATCTTATGATGATGGGGTGACAGATGAATTCTTGCAGCCCATTGTGGTTTTGAATGAAAACAATGCGCCAACTGCAATCATTGAAGAAGGTGATGTGGTAATTTGCTTCAATTACAGAACCGACCGTTGCCGCCAAATCACGACTGCTTTGACACAGCAAAATTTTCCAAGTGAAGGCATGAAAACCATTCCTTTGTATTATGTGACGATGTCCCGATATGACGATACTTTTGAGGGGATCCATGTGATTTTTGAGAAAGACAACTTAAAAAATACGATTGGCGAAGTGTTGGCGAACAATGGAAAGCGACAGATTCGAATGGCAGAAACAGAAAAATATCCACATGTTACTTTTTTCTTTTCAGGTGGACGAGAGGAAGTTTTTGAAGGGGAAGAACGCATTGTTGTGTCTTCACCGAAAGTAGCGACTTACGATTTGCAGCCTGAAATGAGTGCAGCGGGTTTGACGACTGCTATTCTTGCCAAAATGGAAGAAGAATCGGCGGATTTTATTTGTCTTAATTTTGCGAATACGGATATGGTCGGTCATACAGGGGTTTTTGAAGCGGCAATGAAAGCCGCAGAAACGGTGGACAATTGTGTGAGTCAGATTGTGCCGATGGGCTTGAAGCACGGATACTCCTTTATTATTATTGCAGACCACGGAAATGCGGACATGATGCGAAACCAAGATGGTTCGCCTAATACAGCTCATACTACCAATCTTGTGCCTATCTTTTTGGTGGGAAAGGATGTGAAAGGAGTGAAGCTAAAAGACGGTAAGCTGGGTGATGTTGCACCTACTATATTGACCATTATGGGTTTGGAAATTCCTACGGAAATGACGGGTGAGATATTACTAAGTTGATTTGTGTATAGATTATTTAATTTGGTGATAATAAACACAAACATACAAAAGCGGCTACTTAATATCTTTTAATTCTACTAAAAAAAGCCCCCAACAACTTGACGTTGTCGAGGGCTTTATCATTTATTATGACTTAAACTAATTACCTGTTTTACTTAGCAATGTATAGTTTTTCATGATGTGTGGTGCCAGAATCAGTGGTCACTTGAAGTACATACATACCTGTTGGTAAGTTCTCTGCATTGAAAGGCAAAGAATATACCTGACCTGCTTCAGCTTCTCCTTCAAATACTTTTGCAACTTCTCGTCCATCCATCGTAAAGATAGCCGCAACAACATTAGAAGATTCAATCAAGCTAAATTCAACTGTTGTAGAAGTTTCAAATGGATTTGGGTAAACCTTCATGGTTTCGAGTAAAGTGCCATCAATAGCTGCTTTTCCTCTACAACCACGTCGCCCACGAGAACCATTTGTTGTCAGACGTTGTATTCCTACGGTTACTTCAATACTTGTTCCTGCACAATCGGTGATGGTTACTTGATAAACTCCTTTTATCAAATCAGTCACAACAAGATCAGAGGTACCTCCACCAGTAGGAGCAGTAAAGGAACCACTACCACTATCAGGGCCTGTATAGGAATAAGTATAATCTGAGCATGTATCATCTCCTCCTTCTATTGTAATGGTGAAAGTTCCATCTTTATCATAGCAATTTTCAGGAGTAGTAGCGGGTTCACCGACTACTTGTACAACTGGAGCTGAAGGCACACCACCTTCCGTGAAGATAACGTCTTTATTGGTACATCCTTCTGCATCTGTAACGGTCAAAGTCCATTCCTCTCCAACAGCATAAACTACTTGATACCTTATGCAGCCTGGTAGAGGACTTGGTTGGGGATCAATGAAAGCAGCACCAGTAGCAGTCGTGAATTCAAAGCTGTAAGGCATCGTACCTCCACAAACTTCAATAATATACACATTTTCGTTATTGTCACTGCTGACCAAACCTGTATTTGCCAAGTTAGGTTGAGGTGTACTGTCTCTCTCAAAAGCACCAATGTCTCTTTGTCCACCTGCAATCGCAATGTTTCGTTGGTCGGGTGAACTATTCCCTGGATCTCCTGCGTCAATTGCAGGGCTCGCACAGTTAAGTTCATGTGTAAAGGTAGGTCCGCCATTGTCAGCCAAAGGATTCAATAATGGGTCAATTGGGCTTCCACCTACTCCTATTAAATCATTTCCTGCCGAAGTGAACAGCGTCAAGTCGTCTTCTCCAATCAAATTGTAATCGGCAGAAGTGAAAGTACCCATTCCTGCGATATCTTGTCCTGCTGCTGCAAAATTCACCGCTACAATAGAACTACCCACTGTTGCCGTATTGGAAGTTTGTGCGATACCACCGCCATTTCCATTAGCAGTATTGTCTGTAATGGTAGAAGCAACAACGTTTACATCTCCATTGCCAAAAACACCGCCACCGTTTCCTAGTGTGCTGTTTCCTGAAATGGTACTGTATTCAACAGTTGTAAGACCATTTTCTGAATGAACACCACCACCGCTAGCAGTAAGACCAGTGGTATTGTTGGAAGAAACAGTAGAACGACTTATATTCAGCGTACCACCATTGTTGAAGAGTCCGCCACCGCCAGTATCGACTGCATCTCGACTTGCTGTATTGCCCGCAACTGTTACTTCTGTGACATTCATGGTTCCAGAACCATTCCACAATCCACCACCTTCTTCTGCGGTATTACCTCCTACATTTCCGCCTGTAATGTCGGCATCACCTGCACCTGTGATGTGCATTCCACCACCATTTCCAGGCGCATTTCCTGCATCATTCAAATCCAAACCAACATCTGTCAAAGTAGTCATAGAACCTGCAGTAGCTTCAATACCACCTCCTGCACGGGTAGAACCATTGAAAAAGATGGCACTTTCATCTACGGTGAGTGTTCCTGCATCGTTCAAGATACCACCACCACTACCAGCAGTCCCATCAGCCGTATTGCTAAAGATTTCGGCATTGCTGATATTGAGTGTTCCTCCAGCATTGAAGAGTCCGCCACCGCCTTCGGTCGAAGTTAAGCCACTTGCAGTATTTTCACTGACTTCTGTTCCATCAACGGTCATTGTTCCAGTACCATTCCACAATCCACCGCCTTCAGAAGCAGCAATATTGAGATTTACGATTCCGCCTGTGATGTCGGAAGCACCTGGACCTGTCATGTGCAATCCACCACCATTACCAGGGGTAGGTCCTGTTTCGTTGTTCAATAAATCTACATTGGTCAAAGTCACACTGCCTGTAGCTATTGAAGAGTTGTCTTCGATACCGCCACCTGCTCTTTGAGAAGTGTTGCCAGAAATTTCGGTATCTGTCACGGTCAATGAACCACCAGCATCGTTCAAGATTCCGCCACCACTACCAGCAGTGACACCATCTGCATCATTGCCACTAATAGTAGCATTGGATATATTCACTGTTCCCCCTGCATTGAAGATACCTCCACCGCCTTCGGCTAGTGCTGTACCACTTGCAGTATTGTTGCTGACTGTTGTACCGTTTACAGTCATGATTCCAGAACCATTCCACAATCCACCACCTTCGGCAGCGGCCGTATTTCCATCTACCAAACCACCAATGATGTCAGAAGTACCAGGACCTGTCATGTGCAATCCACCGCCATTACCTGGTGAAGCACCAGTATTGTTGTTCAACAAGTCCAAATTGGTAAGCGTAACACTTCCAGCGGTTCCTGTAGAATTGTCTTCAATACCTCCTCCTGCACGAACAGCAGTATTTCCAGAAATTTCGCCACCTGTAACGGTCAATATACCTCCCAAATTCAGGATACCACCGCCGCTACCAGCAGTACCATCGGCTACATTGCCTCTAATATTGCTGCTTGTAACGTTAAGAGTACCTCCATTGTTGAAGATGCCACCGCCGCCATCGTCTGCACCTGTGCTTCCGCTTGCAGTATTGTTGTCTATATTTGAATCTTCAACAGTCATGACTCCTGAACCGTTCCACAATCCACCGCCTTCTCTGTCGGCTACATTGTCCAAAACAACACTGCCATTCACTACATCTACTGTACCATTGCCAGAAACGTGCAATCCACCACCATTACCAGGGGCAGCTATTGCATCGGGAGCAACACCAGCATTGTTTTCTACCAATCTCGAATTGTCAATCGTAACTGTCGTACCTGCAGTTGTTTCAATACCACCGCCTGCACGATTGGCTACGTTTCGGTTTACTCGGCTACCTGTAATGTTCAATATACCAGAAGCATCATTGAAGATTCCACCACCACTTCCAGAAGTACCATCTGCAATGTTTTGGTTTACTCTTGTATCATTGGTGACTTCTACCGTACCACCAGCATTGAAGATACCGCCACCACCATTGGTCGCATCATTTCCACTTGCCGTATTGTTGTTTACTCTTGTGTTGTCTAAAGTCATGGTACCTGTACCATTCCACAATCCACCGCCTTCTGAGGCAGCAATATTGTTGTTGTTCGTTCCACCTGTAATCGTGACGTTACCAGCACCAGAAATGTGCATTCCACCGCCATTACCAGGATTGGCTACGGCAGGAGCAACTCCTGCATTGTTGTTGTTCAAAGTAACATTGGTTAAGGTATTGGTCGTTCCAGCTGTGACTTCAATACCACCTCCAGCTCGGTTGGCTTGATTGAGTCGAATCAAAGCATCTGAAATGATTACTGTACCTCCTGCATCGTTTAAAATCCCACCGCCACTACCAGCAGTTCCATCGGCAATATTACCAATGATTTCAGTAGGACCCGACGTATTTATAATATGAACTGTTCCTCCTGCATTGAAGATACCTCCACCCCCTTGGTCGGCTCCATCTCCGCTTGCTGTATTGTCTTCAATAAAAGAAAAGTCTATGGTCATTGTACCTGTTCCGTTCCACAACCCGCCTCCTTCCGAGGCAGCAACATTATCTACTACACCAACAATAAGGTTGGCATCTCCATTACCTGTGATGTGCATTGCACCCCCATTTCCAGGATTAGCTACTGCGGGAGCAACCCCTGCATTGTTACCCTCCATAAATATAAAAACCAATTCGGTCAAGGTGCCAGCTGTTGCTTCTACGCCTCCTCCTGCACGATTGGCAGTATTAAATGAAATATTACCAAAATTCATAACTCTTACTATACCACCTGCATCGTTGAAAATTCCGCCTCCACTACCTGATGTTCCATCAGCTACATTGTTGGTAATATCTACGGGTACATTGACCCCTATGTTTACTGTTCCTCCAGCATTGAAGATTCCGCCTCCGCCATTGGTTGCATCATCTCCACTTGCAATATTGCTGTCAATATCTGTGGCATCAATATCCATTGTACCTATTCCATTCCACAATCCACCGCCTTCGGAGGCAGCTGTGTTTCCATTAACGAAACAATTTGTAATTGTAGCACTGCCAAAACCTGTGATGTGCATTCCGCCTCCGTTTCCAGGATTGGCTATTGCAGGAGCAACTCCTACATTGTTGTTATTTAGAAATACATCGTTTAAATTGTTATCCGCCCCTACTGAAGCTTCAATTCCTCCACCTGCACGATTGGCAGTATTGAATATGATGTCGCAAAAAGTCGCATTTAATAGTCCTCCATCGTTGAATACTCCGCCGCCACTACCAGCACTACCATCAGCAACGTTGTCGGAGATAATTGTTAAATTGTTTCCTAAAATGTCGACTATACCTCCTGCATTGAAGATACCACCTCCACCATTATCGGCTGCATCTCCACTTGCGGTATTGCCACTAATGGTTGTACCGTCAATCTCCATGAGACCTGTACCATTCCACAATCCGCCACCTTCTGAGGCAGCTACATTGTTATTGACCACACCATTTTCGATTACAGCATCACCCGCACCTGTGATGTGCAAACCCCCACCATTTCCTGGGGCTGCTATTGCATCAGGGGCAACGCCAGCATTATTTCCATTGAGTCTGAAATTGTCTAGAATAGTAATAGTGCCATCTCTTGATTCGATTCCCCCGCCTGCACGGTTGGCAACATTGTTATTGATTCGGCTGTCTCCATCTACCAATAAACCTCCATCATTGAAGATTCCACCACCGCTACCAGATGCTCCATCGGCAGTGTTGTTGTTGATTCTGGAATCTGAGGTAATCGTAACAATTGCGTCATCGTTATAGATTCCTCCACCGCCGTCGCCACTTGCAGTATTGCCAGTTATTCGGGTATCAGAAATGAAGAGGTCAGCATTGGTCCAAATTCCGCCGCCATTCATATCCGCACTACTGCCTCTGATTTGAGAGCCAGAGATATTAACTGGCGTGTCCATAATAAAAATGGCACCACCACTCATCGTAGTTGCACCATTTCTAAGTCTAATATCGTTGATATTTAAGACTGCGGTTGCATCACCTGATACATTGAAGATACGGCTGGAATTGGTACCATTGACAATCGTGTTGGTAAAGCCATTTCCTGTAATGGTTAAATCCTCTCCTGCTGCTAGGTTAATAAGGATTTCTCCACCAGTAAGGCTGATTGTGTTGCCATTTGTACTTGCAGCAAACTCAATGACATCAGATGCATCTGCATTTGCTAAGGCATCGGCTACGGCTTCTCGAAGGGTAAGCCCTCCTGTTCCGTCATCGGTAGTACTATCTACCGTAAAAAGAGCTGCCGATAAGGACAGTGTACTGAAAGTTAACACCAATGCCAACATAAAATTTTTGAATATAAATCTCCGATTCATACATTGTAAGTTTATAGGTTAAATAAAAAGAATTGTTAAACTAATTCAATTGACTAGCTCTAATTAAGACCTACGAAATTATTTGGCAATTGGATTTTCGATGTAAAAAAAAGAAAATTTATACTATCTGTCAAATGAAAGTATAATAGCGATTAATATAAAAAGGAGAGTATTTTAAAACAAAAAATTCTGTTGAACATCGAAATACTCAACAGAATTACATAACATAATTAATGTTATTAAAATGTAAATTACAAGAAAATAAAAACGTTAAAATTTATGTGTCACGAGTCCGCTTCTCAATTTGGGTTCAAACCAAGTACTTTTTGGGGGCATGACATTACCAGAATTGGCTACGTTGATAAGTTGTTGAATACTGACTGGATAAATGGAAAAAGCCACTCTCATTTCACCGCTATTCACTCTTTTTTCTAATTCTTTTAAACCTCGAATTCCACCTACAAAATCAATTCTATCATCGGTTCGTTGGTCTGTAATACCCAAGATTGGAGCAATGAGATTGTTGGAAAGCACTGCAATATCTAAAGATTCAATTGGGTCTGTGGTATTATAAGTTCCTTTTTTTGCAGTCAATTTGTACCACTCTCCTTCCAAGAACATTCCAAAAATATAGTGCTGTGCAGGTTTGACCTGCGCTAAACCATATTCTTCTACTTCAAATTTATGCGATACTTTTTGAAGAAATTCATCTGTACTCAAGCCATTTAGATCTTTCACTACCCGATTGTAGTCTATGATTTGGAGTTGGTTGTCGGGAAACAAAACAGATAGAAAGTAATTGTAGCCTTCTTTGCCAGTGTGATTTTCATTTTCTTCTTTAAGCTTCAAGCCTACTTTGGTGGAGGAAGCTGCTCGATGGTGTCCGTCTGCTATATAAATTGCTTCTACTTCGGAATCGAATAAATCTACCAATGTCTGAATAATACTCACATCGTCAATGACCCATAGAGTGTGTTGGATGCCATCGTCTGCGGTAAAGTCGTATTCGGGGGCTTGTTTTTGGGTGACTTGATTGATAACTGCATCTATGACATTGATTTGTGGATATGCCATCAATACAGGACCTGAATGAATCTTGGTTGTTGAGATGTGATTGATACGGTCTTGTTCTTTGCTTGGCCGAGTGAACTCGTGTTTTTTGATGACATCATTCTGATAGTCCTCAATGCTCGTACAGGTCATTAAACCGACTTGTTGCCTACCGTTCATGGTTTGGGCATATACGTAGAGACAGTTTGCTACATCTTGCTTCAATACTCCTTCTTTTACGAACTGCTCAAAGTTCTTTTTTGCTTTTTTATAGACCTTTTTATCATAGGGATTTTCTACGTCTGGTAAGTCTATTTCTGCACGAATAATGTGCAAGTAAGAATAAGGATTGGATTCTGCCAGCGCCTCTTGTCGGTTGAGTACATCGTAGGGGCGAGATGCGACTTTTGCAGCCAACTCTTTTGTTGGTCTATATCCCCTGAATGCTTTAATTGTTGCCATAAATAACATTATTTTATTATAGATGCAAAGGTAGGAAATTATTTTGTTGAATAGTCATGGGTTGATTAGTGCATGGTCAGTGTTTTCTCCATACGAGATTATTTTTCAACTAAAAAATCCCCCTTCGCCACCAATTTGTCCTGTTGCCATACTTGATATAGATATACACCACTCTTACCTTTCAATTGTTTTGGGGTCAATCGAGTATCATTGGCATTGTAGTAAAATTTTTGAATTTCGATGCCCGAGACATCAAATATTTGGATGATGTAAGGAGCGATCTTATTGGCGTTTACTATTTCAAGAACGGATTCATTGGTAATGGGATTTGGGTGAATATTGATTTGGACTTGGTCAGATAAGTTTAATTCTGGTACATTCGTGGGATTGAGCCATTCATTGAACTCAGTTTGCAATACATCAATGGGTTCTTCTCCGAAATCGGTAATTGGTACAACGAGGTCCAAATAGTAGTTTTCTTCTGTATCTTCAGGTTTGGCAACTCGAATAAAAGCCGAGCGTGAAGAAACGCCTTCTTCCAAACAACGGGTATCTGCTCCTGATACGTTTGCGCCTTGAAGGGCTGCCATTAATTTTTCTGCCAAGCTACCTTCTGCTTGAAGGAATCTTACTTCCATCGAATCCAATATCTCTGGTCCTAATAAGATATTACCTTGTATGGCATAGTTGTCACCCAATTTGTGTCCTTTGTAAGGACTGGTAAGAGAGCCTGTATAGGCAGAAGTTCTGGCTTGACCATTTTCGTCAAAATCAACAATTCCGTATTGCCTAATGCGTCGGTTGTCTTCTGCATCGTTATTGATTAGCCAAGATCTGACTTCATCAGCGGACATTCCTTCCAACAATCGGTTACCCGCATTTTCTTGATTTATGGGATTCCAAAGGGCTTGCGTATTGATGGCCCCTCGTCCTGGATATAGTTTACCGATAATCGAAACACCTCCATCTATTTGGTTCTCGTCCAAACAGGACGCACCCGCACTACCGACTTCGCCTGTTTCGGTGTCAACGGCTACTATGGAGAAGGTATCTTGGGCGAAAAGGATTGAAGTAGAAAAAAGAAATAAGATGATTGAAACGAGTAGAAATGGTTGATAAAGTTTCATTGAAAAAATGATTAGAATGAACAAAAATAAAGTCAAGGTAAAATACTTTTTCTTCTACTTCCTTTTCTTAGTTATTGCACCAATTCGGCATCTTCCAATACATAAATCAGTCCATTGGGCGTTTGAGAGAGTACCAACATTCCTTTGAATTTTCGAGCATCATCCATCTGGAATCGTTGTCCTTTTTGAGCCAATCGAAGTTCTACAATAGATTCTGGACCAGCATTTCCACAGAAGAAACAGGAGCTATAGGGAAAAGCAGAAAGTACATAATAGTCTCCGTCTACATCTACGGGAATCATAAACCCTTCGACCATGACCGTTTGAAAATTATAGGATTGCAGTTCTTTGCTAAAAATCGGCACATTTTCTCCCATTTCGTCTTCTTCAAATTGGACGTTCATTAGTTGTTTCCAAGTTAGTTCAGTGGGCATTTGAGCCATTGTATTGAAGCTAAAGAACAAGAAAAAAGCAATAAAAATCAACAATTTATTCATTTTATTATTTTTGTTTTGTTTTCTATTTTCGATTAAAAATTTTTTAATGTTATTTTCTTCTACTGACTCTACGTGTCTGGTTTTCTTTTCATCGTCCAGCGCTTTTTCCTTTCTTGATTCTCCTTGTTGATGCCATTTATGACTTTTATAGATTAGTTCTTTGCTCAAAGCCTTGAGTGTATCGCTATCTGCAACCAAACCTTTGCCTTCTTGTCTTAACTCAACGCTTGTTTTCTCCTCACGCATTTGCCAATGTTTTTGATATATTCATGTTAAAGGCTTGAAGGGCTGGTAAAATAGCAGCTACTATTCCTATGCAAATTGTAGCAACAAATAAAGCACCTTCTTGTGGTAAAAATTGCCATGCCTCCAAACCGTAATGATAGCTGCTTTCCATCAAACCTGATAAAAAATACAAACCTAACCTACTTATCAACATTCCTAAGACAAAGCCAAGTATAGAAAGGATTAATCCTTCCATCAAGACCAACAAAAACAATTTGGTTCGAGAAGCCCCCATAGACCGCATTAATGCCATCTCGTATTTTCTTTCTTTAAGTGAATTGAATAAAGATACAAATACACTGATACCAGAAATAAGAATAATGAAAAAAGCTATGGCTCGAAGTGTATCCATCCCAACACCCATGAGGGTAAATAAGCGATTGACTTCAATAGCAGGGACAGCGGCTTGCATAGATGTATTTTCATTGACCATTCTCGGAACGGTCATTACTCCCATTTTGCTTTTGAATTTGACTAACATGGCGGTTATCTGCTTTCCTTCTGAATTCTTGGCATTGGGAACAAGTGTGTTTGTTTTTGTGCTTGGATTGATAGTTGTATTGGAGTCTTCGTGTTCGAAATGGTCATGTTCTTCTTCTGAATGGTCGTGTCCTTCGTGCTCTGAATGACTGTGTTCCTTATCCTCTACCATTTTTTCATCCTCTGAATGGTCGTGTCCTTCATGCTCTGAATGACTGTGTTCCTTATCCTCCGCCATTTTTTCATCCTCTGAATGGTCGTGTCCTTCGTGCTCTGAATGACTGTGTTCCTTATCCTCCACCTTTTTTTCATCCTCTGGATGGTCATGTATCGCCCAAACGCTTGTTACATCTGTCAGTAAAAGTTGGTCAATCACCGAATTGCTGTGTTCAAAAATGCCGACAACTTTGTAATCTGCATGGTCGTGAGCAGGCGCATTTTCTACCAAACCATGTGCGCTGTGAAAACGGTCACCAATTTTCAATCCCAAATTTTTAGCAACAACTGCGCCAGCCGTTACTTCGTATTCATGCATCCAAAGTTTTCCTTCCTTCAATACTACATTGTAATGTTCTGCATACTCTTTATTAGTTCCTACAATTCGATAACCCTTGTAGCTGTCCCCATACGCCAAAGGAATGCCTTGCTTTATAATTGGGTTTTTCAACAATGCTTCTGCTTCCTCCAATGGAATATTGCCTGTCGGATTGTCTATGTGATAGACACTCGACAAAATCAATTGCAAAGGACTACCTTTTGCTCCTACCACCATGTCTATACCACTGATGTTTCTTTTGAACTGTTCGTCTAATTGCTTGTTCAGAATCAACAACATGGATACCAAAGCGACTCCCAATGTCAACAATAGCAAACTCAAGAAAGTGTTCAAGGGTTTTGCTTTTAAGTTGCTCCAACTAAGTTTGGTTAGATTCATTGCTATAATTGTGTGATTATCTTTGCTATTTTACTAATAATTTCGCAAACTTATCCTTTCTCCCGTCCCCCATCTCATAAGCTTACAATTCCTCCTCCAAAAACCTCCTTCAATCTTTGGTCATGTGTCACAATCACCAAGCTCGCTTTTGCCTCCAAAGCCTGCTCCTTCAACAACTCTATAACTTCAAAACAGTTTGTATCATCCAAAGCTGCTGTGGGTTCATCGGCCAAAATCACATCAGGGCGATTCAACAATGCACGTGCAATTGCCACTCTCTGCTGCTCACCTTGACTCAATTCGGAAGTCTTGTTGTTCAGCTTACTAACCAAATTCAAACGCTCCAAAAGATGCTTGATTCGGTTTAAATCTTGTGATTCTGCTGCCAAGTATTGCGCCAACAACAAATTGTCTTTCACATTTAAAGAAGCGACAAAATGAGATTTCTGAAAAACAATGCCAATGTGTTTACCTCGAAATCGGTCCAATTGTTTGGTGGACAGTTGAGTGATATCGGTATTGCCCACTTCAACTTTGCCTGAAGTAGGTCGCAATAAACCCGCTATCAGATGTAAAAAAGTGGTTTTGCCTTTGCCTGAATCGCCAATAATTAATAAATGCTCTGACTGAGCCGCTTCAATATCTGGAAATTGAAAGCGATTATGGGCATCGTAGGCAAATTGAAGGGAAGAAGTTTTTAACATGATGAATGCTTTTGCAACACTGTTGCAAGTTTAACGTTAAATAATTAACTTTGTGTCAAAGTTAGCATTTTTTGTAGGTTGATTTTTAACTCTCATCCATTAAAAACTTCTATTGCAAATGAAAGTAGATACTATTTCAAACAAAGCAGATCTGATAGGTATCATCAGCGCAGTACTTTGCCTAATTCATTGTCTTGTCCCTCCCATCTTATTTCTCTTTTTTGGACACCTTATCGAACACAATCACAATCATCTATTTAGATGGGATTATTTCTTTCTCATCATCAGCTCTTATGCTGTTTACCATGCGACTCATCATGCAGTGAATGGTTTTATAAAGGGCATCTTGTGGGTTTCCTTTGCAGTCTTATCCATTGCTATTGTTTTACACCATATCCCAGTTATGCATTATATTGCTTACCTTGCCTCCTTGGGGTTGATAGGCGGGCATTTGGTAAATCTTAGGAAAATTCAAAACTCAAAGGCAAATTCAAACAATACGATGTAAACGAGCAAATTATATTTTAGTTTGCCTAAAAGTTCAACGATTCAGCAATACAACAATTCAGTGATATTATTCATTCACCTACTCTTTGTCCTTGCGGCAATTCTCCAAATTCTTATTTACTTAGGCATTTTCAGCCGTTTGGCTTTCTACAAAACTCCTTCCTCCCTCCAAAACCAAAACGCTTCTTCTCCCTCCAATAGCTTGCCTATATCTGTCGTCATTTGCGCTCGAAACGAAGCAGAAAATTTGCAAAAATATTTACCTTCTATTTTGCAGCAAAACTACCCCGAATTTGAAGTAATCGTGGTGAACGATGCTTCAACTGATGACACTCAAACTATTCTAGAAACATTTACAAAAACTTATTCACATCTAAAAACAATCAATACAGAAAGTTTGACCAGAAATATGGCGGGCAAAAAATTTGCGTTGACCAAAGGTATTGAAGTATCGAAATACGAACACCTGCTGTTTACAGATGCAGACTGTTATCCAGCTAGTCAAGATTGGATTACAGAGATGGCAAAAAATTTTACAAAAAAAAGACAAATCGTTTTAGGCTTTGGTCCGTACATTTGTCATGAAGGTTGCTTGAATAAAATTATTCAATACGAAACTTTGACGACCGCCCTTCAATACCTATCTTTGAGTTTATTGGGTTTGCCTTATATGGGTGTAGGTCGAAATTTGGCGTATCACAAATCATTGTTTATTGAAAACAAAGGGTTTGAAAGCCACAAACATATCCCATCAGGAGATGATGATTTGTTTATTAGCGAAGTTGCAACACCTCAAAATACCACAATAAACATTACTCCAAAAACCTTCTGTTATTCAGAGCCTCCTTTAGATTGGCATTCATGGATTGCCCAAAAGAGAAGGCATCTGAGCACAGGCAAATACTATTCTTTCTTACATAAATTAATATTAGGAGGTATTTCAGCCTCTCATTTTTTATTTTATGGTACACTAATTGTAGTATTGATAACAAAATCGTTCAATTTTACCATATTTTCCTTATTTACTTTCCGTCTAATCAGCCAGTTTGTTGTCTTAAAACGGGTTTTAAAAAAGTTAAAAGTACCTTTGCCGATTTGGCAATTTATGGTGATAGATGCTTTATTTATCTTTTATTATGGTATTTTTGGACTTACAATATTTTCTAAAGCACAGGTATCATGGAAGAAGTAATTGTAAATACAACTGAGTCAAACACCTTATCTTTTAATGAAGATTTGAAAGAAGAAAGTCTGCTTTCTGAAGAAGGAACTAAGATTGCAGAAGGTTCGGTTGTCCATCCCGAAATTCAATCCACAGCTATTCACCACCCAATTATGACTATTACTGGTTTAATACAGGATGCACGAACCAGCGAATTTATTGCTGGTGCAACCATATATCTTAAATCTCAAAGAACCAACAGTACTTTTTCCAACGACGAAGGACGTTTCACGCTTCAAGTTACTATAGGAGAATTGGAGGAAGACACGCTTGTCATCACCAATGCAGGATACCAAAAATTTTCTCTCAAAATAGCGATTGGCAAGGACTCTGATCGTTTGATTAAGATAAAGAAGAAGGTCGAAAAAACGGACCGTGCACTTAAAGACCATGAACTGGTAAAATTAGCTATTAGTGGCGACCAACGAGCTTATGGTAAACTTATGGGGCGTTACCGTGACTCGATTTACTTTATGATTCAAAAAATGGTCAACAACAAAGATGATGCAGAGGATTTGACCATTGAAGCTTTTGGTAAGGCTTTCAACAATATCCACAAATACAGCCCTGATTATGCATTTAGTACTTGGTTGTACCGAATTGCGATCAACAATTGTATTGACTTTATCCGCAAAAAACGTTTGGAAACCTTCTCATTGGACGAACCTATGGACAATGGAGATGAGGGTGGCAAAACGACCAGAGATGTACAGTCTCATGTGTTAGACCCTGAAGAGGAAATCATCAAAAAACAACGCATTTTATTGATGCGAAATGTGATTGAAAAACTGAACAACAAATACCGTCGTTTGATTGAATTGCGGTACTTGAAAGAGCTTTCTTACCAAGAGATTGCAGAAACATTGAACCTACCTTTGGGAACAGTCAAGGCGCAGCTTTTTAGAGCGAAAGAATTGTTACACAATATTTTGCAGAATTCTAAAGAGCGATATTAATCACAGATTAAACAATAATGACAGATACCTTTGCATTTTAGAAATAATGGGTGTTGTCGAAGTTTTTCGATAAGCACCCATTTTTTTGTGGATAAAAGAAGTGTGAATAGGAAAGCGAGATACGATAACTTGGTTAAAGTACAGCTCGATAAAACGTTGTTTTTAAACAAAAAAAATCGGCAAGATGAAATTTCTCATCTTGCCGATTTTCAGTTCGTATTTTAAAATCTCACCTCTCACATTTCTACTCTCACCTCCGAATTGTTATGCAAATCGATATTTATTCTTCACAAAGAAACTCGCTGCAATGTATTCATTCAACAAGTTTGATTTTTGAAGGTAGTTGTTTTGGTTCTTATAGATGAACAAACAATTTCCGCCTTTTATAGCATTGATAATTGGCTTGGATTCAGCACGAGAAATAGCAGGACACCCCCAACTTCTTCCCAATCTACCGTTTCTTTTAACGAAATCATGTGAAACATAATCTGCTCCGTGCATCACAACTGCCCTTCCACGAGCATTGCTGTTGAAGCCTTTTTCTAAACCGTCCAAACGAAGTGAATAGCCATGTTTGCCTTGATAGGTTTCAGCCGTTTTGTAGAATCCCAAACTGCTTTGAAGAGATTGATGTGTATTGGAGAATTTATCTGCGGTAATCAAACCAGTGTTTTTTCCGTGTGCTACATAAGTGTAATGTAGTACTTTGCGGTTTTTGATATCAACGATATACAATCGTTTTTGATGTGAAGGCTTGGAGAAATCCACGATGGATAAAGTGGATTTACTGGCAAGAATCTGACCTTGTTGAATCATGTTGTAGTAGCCTACCAAAGCTCGTTTGAACACATCGTAGTTCAACTTTCTTTGTGACAACTGACAGTCGTTATACAGACATTTGCTGTATTGTTCAAACTGAGAACTTATTGCTGTGTTGTTATTTGTACTTGCTTGTACAGTAGGAGAGAAAGAAAAAAGAATCAAAAGAGTGAAAACCAAAAAACCTAAAAACCCTTTGCGACTAATTGAATACACCATAAGCAATGAAAGCCGTTTTTTTATGTGATTATTACGAAATTAAATAGAGGTCTAATAAAAAATAAGGTATGGTATAGGGGAAAAATAGCAGTAGAGTTAGGGAAAATTTTAAATTATAGGGGTATGATTTCTGTGCGACGCAAAGTTAGCATTTTTTTTTCACAAAAAAAGCATTTTCTCAATTTATTTATTCGGATTCTGCAAACCTTTAATAGTTTAATGGACGCACAATTTTTTTTTGATTTATTTCGGATTAACTTTGTTGAGTAAATAACCGATAATATGACAAAAAACAGTTTAATCAATAAGCATTACGACCATTACAAAACGGTGATTGACGATATTTTTCAAGAACTGTATCATCTTACCTTGAATGTCAAACACAAAACTCTCTCCAGTACGGTCGACAACATTCGTGCCAGATTGAACGAACCATTTTTGTTTGTGATTGTGGGAGAAGTAAAGGTGGGTAAAAGCAGCTTTATCAATGCTTTATTGCAGACAGGAAAGGAGGTTGCGAAGGTTGCACCTGACCCTTGTACGGATGTGATACAGCAGATTGTTTATTCGGAAACCGAATCGGTTATTCCCATCAATCAGTACTTGAAGAAAATTACTGTTCCTGCTGAAATCCTCAAAGAAATCGCTATTGTCGACACACCTGGTACCAATACGATTATGGATCATCACCAAGAAATTACGGAGAAATTTATCCCTGTTAGTGACTTGATTATCTTTGTATTTGAAGCCAAAAACCCCTATCGTCAATCTGCTTGGGAACTGCTGGATTATGTGAATAAGGAATGGCGAAAAAAGGTTATTTTTGTATTGCAGCAATCGGATTTGATTGAGCCCGAAAACTTGGAAATCAATATGCGAGGGGTGGCCCAACAGGCGATGAAAAAAGGTATCAGCGAACCAAAGGTTTTTTCGGTTTCGGCCAAAAGAGAGCTGGAGGGCGATACGGAGAACAGCGGCTTTGAAGCCATTAGAGATTTTGTTAATAACACTGTTACGGGCGGCAACAATGTGCGATTGAAGGTGGAGAGTTTGTTGTCGACTTCCAAAAACATTATGGATACGATTCAAGATGGCTTGGAAGCTCGCAAAAAACAATTGAGCATTGACACGGATTTTCGCAGTCGAGTAGATTCTCTTTTGGACAATTCGGAGGGAAAATCAGCTAAGCAGGTAAATAGCATTGTGGATGACCTGCTTAGAGAATACGACAAAATCACGGATGACATTCAGCGTGATTTTGAAGATGGTTTGGGTGTGTTTACCTTGGTCAAAAAATCATTTTTGTCTATTTTCAGTAGCGGACAGAGTTTGGAAGATTGGCTCGAAACGATTACAGCTCGTTTCCAAAAAGATTTGAAGCCTGCTCTGGAGAAAAAATTGCGAACGGGAGTCAAAAACATGGCAGAAAGCATCAAGCAAATGGCAGAAATCATTGATATTGAGATTCGAAAAAGCAAGGACAACCTTCAACCAAATGCTCAACTATTCGGAGATATTGCCAACAAACGCCAAGAGAAACTGGAAAACCTGCAAACAAATGTTGAGGATTTTATTACCGAAACTGAAAACTTTATCAATAAAGACATGTTGGAAAAAGGCTCGGCTTTGATTCCGAGCATGGCTACGGGCGGTGGATTGATGGTTGTAGGAGGCATTTTGATGAGTGTGACGAGCGTTATTGCAGTAGATGTGACAGGTGGGATTTTGACAGCTCTTGGCTTGGGAGTAGCAAGCGTTTATACAATGTCTCAGCGAAATAAAATCGTAGATGAATTTGAGACTGAAATCGAAAAGGGTAGGGACAAATTAAAAGAAGAGGTAACCAATCGCTTGCTGGATTATGTGAAAGAGATTCGCACTAAAGTAGACAACAATTTCTTAGATTTTGACTCATATATAGGCGAAGAACGTAAAAACTTAGAGTCTTTTGAAGAACAGTATCAACGGATTGATGAAAAGTTTGAGAAGCTAAAGAAGGATTTTGAAATCGGATGATTTTGGAAGAGAGAAGTGAGACACAATACTTTAGGCAAATTCAAATTAAAAACTCAAATGCAAAACTTGTCCCGCATTTTAATCGGGATTCAAACAATACTTTGTAAGCGAGTAAAGTAAATTGCAGAAATGCCTAATTTAATATTTTAGTTTGCCTTATTGATTATCAAACCTGTTTTTTCAATAAATCAAAATTTGACTCCTCTCCTCCTACCGCTCGCCCAATTAGTAATCACATGATGAAAAGAATTGAAGTAAAGCATATTGATGATTTAGAACAAGCTGCAAGTAGTTTGTTAGAATTTGCAGCAGATGAAAGGGTTTTTGCTTTTTATGGTGAAATGGGGGCAGGAAAAACGACTTTTATCCAGCGTATTTGCAAACAATTGAAGTCCAGCGATGCGGTGAGCAGCCCTACTTATGCGCTTGTAAACGAATACAGTTTAGTAGGCGGAAATTCTCTTTTTCACCTCGACCTTTATCGCCTCAAAGATTTGGAAGAAGCGTATAATATTGGTATTGAAGAATATTTGTATGGAGGGGATTATTGTTTGATAGAATGGCCCCAAATTATTGAGCCTTTATTAGAATCGCACATAAAAGTCGAGATTGGTTTGAAGGAAAAAGAAAATCGTCTGATAACCATCAGTAAAGTTCATTTTTAATCTTAATTTTATTTTCAACTTGTTGAAGCCATGAGTACTAAAACCTTGTATCAGAATCCTGCCATGACTGACATCAGTCTTTCGACTCAAGAAAAACTGGCTGAAACTCAATCTAAGCAAAAGAAACTTTTCATCGGTGTTCCCAAAGAATCTTCCTTTCAGGAGAGCCGTGTGCCTTTGACTCCCGAATCCATTTTGTTGTTAACCAACAACGGACATCGAGTAGTGGTGGAATCAGAGGCAGGTTTGGAGGCACATTTTTCCGACCATGAATATTCTGAGGCAGGCGCAGAAATCACCTCCGACATAGACAAGGTTTTTCAGGCAGATACCATCGTAAAAATAGCCCCACCTACTTTGGAGGAATTGGATAGGATGAAAAGCCATCAAACCATTTTTTCGCCACTCCATCTACCTACCTTGAATATGGAGTACTTTGAAAAACTTATCAACAAGAAAATTACTGCTTTTGCCTACGAATATATCAAAGACGAACAGGGTAACTTTCCTATGGTGCGGGCGGTCAGCGAGATTGCGGGGAGTGCTTCTATTTTGATTGCCGCCGAATACCTCTCCAATACTCGACAGGGTCAGGGAGTATTGTTAGGCGGTGTAGCGGGTGTTCCTCCTACCAAAATCGTGATTTTAGGAGCTGGAATTGTGGGGCAGTTTGCCACTCGAACAGCTTTGGGCTTGGGAGCAGAAGTGCGGGTTTTTGACAACAATGTATATAAACTCATGCGCCTACGCAACAATGTGAATGTGATGGTTTATACTTCGGTCTTGAATCCCGAAACCCTTCAAAAAGAGCTTAGAGAAGCGGATGTAGTGATTGGAGCGATTCACTCCGAGTCGGGTAGAACGCCTTGTGTGGTGTCGGAAGAAATGGTGGCAAATATGAAATCAGGTTCGGTGATTATTGATGTCAGTATTGACCAAGGCGGTTGTTTTGCTACTTCAAAGGTGACGACACATACCAATCCCATCTTCAAAAAGTACAATGTCACCCACTACTGTGTTCCAAATATTGCTGCAAGAGTCGCTAAAACTGCTTCGTTGGCGGTCAGTCATGTTTTGACTCCTATTCTTCTTCGCTCTCAAAAATTCGGCGGTTTGCAGAATTTTTTGATGCAAAATTTGGGTACTCGCAATGGTGTGTATGTTTACAAAGGATGCTTAACAAATCAACACATTGGGCACCGCTTCAATCTGAAATACACTGATATTGATTTGTTGATGACGGCAAGCAGCTAATCTATACGACCGAAACCCCTTCTTCAATGTCTATAAAATAGGCTTCCCCTTCAATACCTGTTTTGGCAGTATATTGCTTTAAAATTTGTTTTGCAATTGCATGACTATTCTCTTTTTTCATCAAATTTAAGGTACATCCGCCAAAACCGCCTCCCATCATTCGTGCGCCTAATACTTCGGGAATGTTTCGGGTAAAATCTACCAACAAATCCAATTCATCACAGCTTACTTCATACAAATGCTGCAATCCATGATGCGATTGATACAACAATTCTCCCAAAGGCAAAATCTCCCCTGCTTTTAGATGTTCACAAAACTGATGGACTCTTTCGTTTTCTGCAAGGATAAATTGGCAGCGATTTAACAAAGTTTGAGGAAGATTTGATGCAGATTTCTCCAACATGGAAGGAGTGACATCTCGCAAGTTTTCAATATTAGGATAATCTTTTTGAAGTAATTCAACGGCTTGTTTACATTCGCTGGGGCGGTCATTATAGCCCGAAGTTGTGTGTTCGTGTTTTACATTGCAGTTGATCAATACCAAACAACAATTTCCCAATTCAAGTGGCACATATTCAAAAGTTTGAGAGCGACAGTCCATCAACATCACTTTGTCTTTTGCACCGAAGGTAGAAGAAAACTGGTCGAGAATACCGCTTTGAATACCCAAAAATTGGTTTTCAGTTTGGTTCCCAATTCGTGCGATTTCCCATTTCTCCAAAGTTACTCCTCCCAATTCACACAAACCTCTTGCGAACCCACATTCCAATGCTGCCGATGAACTCAATCCCGAACCTATGGGAATATTCCCTGCAAATACACAATCGAAACCTTTCACTTCAATACTCCTTTTTTGAAATTGCTGAACTACTCCCAGCAAATAATTCACCCAAGAATGTTCCGTTTTTTGAATGTCCTTCAATGAACATTCATAGCTTCCATTCATATCCAAAGCTCTAAGTCGACAGACCTCTTCTGTATTATTGGCTGCAAAACCAAATAAAATGTGTTTGTCTATTGCAGCAGGTAGTACGAAGCCCATATTGTAGTCGGTGTGTTCTCCGATTAGATTGATGCGTCCTGGTGCTTTGACATACAGCTGAGGCTGTCTTTCAAAGGATTGCTGAAAGATTGCAGCAATTTTGGGCAGAAGATTTGAGGTTTGGTTTGACATTTTTATTAATCGCTTTTGGAGTTTTTCTTTGTTACTTATTCAATGACTTGTAGGCAGTTGAAATGGAAGTTTCAAAGGTAATAATAAAGGATAACAGAACCAATGGAGTGCTTTTATTGTAGAATAAACTCACTATTTGAATAAATTTATTCTATGAAACTTACCATACGGATAGGGGGCGTTCCCGAACATTTCAATCTTCCCATTCACTTAGCCATTGAAGCAGGAGATTTTGATAAAAAAGACATAGACCTCCGATGGACAACCTTCAAAGGAGGAACAGGGCAAATGACCAAAGCTTTGCGAGAAGACCGAGTAGACGCCTGTATTCTTTTGACAGAAGGCATCATCAAAGATATTCTGCAAGGCAATCCCAGCAAGATCATCAGCAATTATGTGATTTCTCCTCTGACTTGGGGTGTTCATACATCGGCGGACAATCCTTTGAATCACTACCGTGATATTTTTGATAAAAACTACGCTATCAGCCGCTTTGGATCGGGTTCGCATTTGATGGCGATTGTGGATGCAGACAGCAAAGAACAAAATATTGACGAATCACAATTCGAAATCATCCGCAATTTGGACGGAGCTTTGGAGTCTTTGGCGAAGCAAGAAACGGATGTTTTTTATTGGGAAAAGTTTACAACCAAGCCCTATGTGGATTCGGGTCAATTGAAGCGCATCGGTGAATTTCTCACCCCTTGGCCTTGTTTTGTGATTGCCGCTACGGACAAAATATTGAAGGAACAACCCGAAAAAGTCATTGAGATGCTTCGGGTAATCCACAATGCTTGCCGCAGTTTTATGCACAATGACAATGCGGTGCAGTTGGTAAGCGAGCGTTATGGGCAAAAATTGAAGGATGTAGAGCGCTGGTTTCACAGTACAGAATGGGCTACACATGGTTGGGTGAGCGACAAGATGTTAAAGAGTGTGGTATATTCACTTCAGACGGCGGGCATTATTGAAGGAAATCAGGAAAATATGGAATTGGTTTGGAGAAGGTGAAAACAATTTATACGCTGAACTATGCTTTCCGCACAAAAAAGCGCATCTTTAAGCCTTTTTAGATTACCAACAATTACATCAACCTTACATGAAAATACGGCTCAATATTGCTGACCATCTTAGTTTATCAAGAATATACGTAGCCCCCTTTTTCCTACTATTGGAATGGGATTGGGAATACAACTATTTGTTTTTGATGGGAATAGTTTGCTGGGCAATGCTGAGCGACTATTTGGATGGCTATTGGGCGAGAAAGGAAAATGTGGTTTCCAACTTGGGGGCTTTTTTAGATTTTACTGCCGACAAAGTATTCGTAGCCACTGTTTTAGTGATGCTTACCATCACAGATTGGATACCTGCATGGATGACATTATTGATCATTGGAAGGGAGTTTTTGGTGATGGGATTGCGGATATTTGCTGCCATTGAAGGCTTGGCAGTTCCCGCCTATTTTTGGGGCAAGGTCAAAACCGCTTTCACCTTTGCAGCGATTATGGGCGTATTGACCTGTGGGCAGTTGTCTGTGTGGAATTGGGATTGGGTGCCACACGATTTATTGTGGGGCATCACCTACGTTTTGCTGTTGATTTCCACCTTTTTGACGCTGAGTTCAGGTTTTGATTATATTCGGAAGGTATTGGAATATGTGACGAAAAAACGAAGTGAGACGGAAATTAAGAATGCTGAAGCAGAAAGAGGCTAAGTAAGGGTAAAAAAATAACTCCTCGTTTTCTTTTGCTAACATACCCCATCCCCTTTCAAAAGGGGAATATTGGTCGATGAGTTATTTTTTCTTTTTTACTAAGTTTTTTTACTTCCTTATACCATAAAGTATTTTCACTAATTTTGAAAATCTCACATCACAAATCATGTAATCCTACATCTTAAATCCACCTAAAGTGTGCTTGCCGCACCTCACTTTACTTGCTCATAACTGGTAAATTTATGATTTACAATATTTGACGTTTGATTTGCCCGAATCCATTCAATCCTTCATCGTCGGTGAGTCGTCCGCCAAAAAACCACTCACCACCTCAAAAAACGCTTGCGGTTGTTCTGCATGAACCCAATGCCCAGCACCTTCCACCACTTCAATTTTAGCATTTGGAAAATGCTTTGAGATGATTTCATCTGCTTTCTCAATTTGCATATATCGCTCCGATGTTCCGCCTTTCACAAACAACGTTTCCCCTTCAAACACATCAAAATTGGTCAGTGAATTGGCAATCAAATTGGAATAATTGAAGTGAATCGCCTGCAAATTGAATTTCCAACGATACCCACCCGACTTGTTTCGAGCCAAGTTTTTCAACAAAAATTGGCGCACCCCCTCCTCCTCTACCAAAGGCTTCAAAGTCTCATAAGCCTCACTTCGAGATTGCAGTGAATCAATATTGACTTCAAAAAGAGCCTGAAAAATATCCTCATGTCCTGCGGGATAATCTTCGGGAACAATGTCAACGACCACCAATTTTTCGACACGATTGGGATTGTCCACAGCAAACTGCATTACCGTTTTGCCACCCATTGAATGGCCAATCAAGTGTGCTGTTTCAAGATTGTGTTCGTCCATAAACTCCACTAAATCGTCTGCCATCAGATAATAGTCAAATTCCAAACTGTGTGGAGATTTGCCGTGATTTCGTTGGTCAATCAGAAAAACATGGTATTTCTCCGCAAACCTCCGCCCCAAAGTTTGCCAATTGTCCAACATTCCGAAAAGCCCATGTAAAATGAGCAATGGAGGAGCGTTTTCTTCGCCGAAAGATTTGAAATTTAGTTGCATTTTTAGGAATCAGGTTTCAGGAACGAGGTGAGAGAATGAGTGTGAAGTATCAAAACTTGATTACTGACTGCTCACCCCTGTCTCCTTAAAATTAGAAAACCACAAAACTAATTAATAATTTTGCCGAATGAGTGACTTTATAAGAGTAATTCGATACATCCTTCCCTTCAAAGGATATGCACTGTTGAACATCCTCTCCAATATTTTGGCGGTGTTTTTTTCATTGTTTTCATTGGTAATGGTGGGTCCTTTTTTGGAAATACTATTTGGAACCAAAGAGGTAAATATAGCAGCAAAACCTGTTGTGGAATTATCCAACCTGAAAGATTCTTTGGTAGATTTCTTCTATTATCAACTTCAAACGATTATTGACCAATACGGCAAATTGGATGCACTGTTGTTTATTTGCATCATTGTTGCCACCTTCATTTTCCTAAAAAATTTGTTTCGTTTTTTGGGCTTGTATTTCATGGCACCCATACGGAATGGAGTCATCAGAGATATTCGGAATCAGCTTTTTAGCAAAATCACTGTTTTACCCTTAGGATACTTCAGCGAGGAAAAAAAAGGTGATATTATGACAAGAGTAACTTCTGATGTGCAGGAAATCGAGTGGGGCATCCTGAGCGTATTGGAGGCGACTTTTCGAGAGCCCGTTGCTTTTGCAGCCTATCTCACAGCGATGTTGATGATCAGTCCAGTTTTGACGCTTTTCGTATTTACAATTCTGCCAATTACAGGCATCATCATTGCACGAGTCGCTAAAAGCTTGAAAAAAAGTTCGCACGATGCCCAATCGAAGCTCAGTCTCTTAATGTCCATCATTGACGAAACTATTTCGGGCTTGCGAATTGTCAAGGGCTTCAATGCGATTTCTTTCCAAAATCGAAAATTCCAAAAAGAGAATCAAGCGCATTTCACCCTGATGAACCGAGTTTTGCGCCGAAAAGATTTGTCCTCACCTCTTGCTGAATTTTTGAGCATCTTAGTCGTTTGTGTTGTCTTGTATATTGGAGGTCGAATGGTGCTGGGAGGAGAGGGCGATTTGCAGCCACAGGCGTTTATCGTGTTTATGGTCATTTTTTCACAAATCATTCCCCCTGCCAGAGCTTTTGCTTCTGCTTTTTACAATATTCAAAAAGGCATGGCTTCAGTAGAACGAATCAACAAAATACTTTATGCACACAATGACATCGTAGATACTTCAAATCCTAAAGAGCTAAATAATTTTAACCACGCTATTTCGTTTAATAAGGTGTCCTTTGCTTATGAGCAACAATTGGTACTAAAAAACATTAACTTTGTACTACAAAAAGGAAAAGCTTTGGCATTGGTCGGGGCTTCAGGTGCAGGAAAATCAACCATTGCAGATTTAATCCCAAGATTTTATGATGTGACCGATGGCGAGATTTTATTGGATGGTATTGATATTAGGAAGTATCGTTTGGAGGATTTACGCAAACTGATGGGCATTGTATCACAAGAAGCAATACTTTTCAATGATACTGTATTCAACAATATTGCCTTTGGAATAGAGCGAGAAGTGACACGAAAAGAAGTCGTCCATGCTGCAAAAGTAGCTAATGCTCACGATTTTATTGTGCAACTTAGCAATGGATATGATACCTTAGTTGGAGATAGAGGTAGCAAACTGAGTGGAGGAGAAAGGCAACGTTTGACTATTGCAAGAGCCGTATTGAAGAATCCTCCAATATTGATTTTAGACGAAGCAACATCCTCTTTAGATGCTGTTTCTGAAAAACTGGTGCAAGATGCGCTTTTCAAACTAATGCAAAATAGAACCTCAATTGTTATTGCTCACAGACTATCAACCATTCAATTTGCAGATGAAATATTGGTGATGAGGAGAGGAGAAATTGTAGAACAAGGGACACACCAAGAACTGTTAGAGAAAGAAGGTACTTACCAGCAGTTGGTGAAATTGCAAGCTTTTTAAAACGAGAACCGATTTAATCTATTATATACCACAAGAAGATGAAACGTCCATGATTAAATCATCATTAAAACACAAAAGGAAATGATTATTTCATTTATGGTAAGTTCCATCTGACCTTCAAAAGAAAAAATAAACAGATGAAAGAAAGATTTACTTTACTATGCGTTGTTATTCTACTGCAATGTTCGGTTGCCCCAATTCAGGCGCAAATCAGCATTACTGCGGATGATTTACCTTACCCTGGTTTAGAAGTAGCAACAACTGTGGCTACAAACCCACCTATCACTGTCGGCAAAGCAAGTAGTCAAGCACAAATTTGGAACTATACCAAACTGAGTTCAGAAGCTACTCAAACGGTTGTTTTTGAAGCCATCACAGAAGAAGATACAGTTGCCAACGAAAGCTTTCCCAGTGCTACAATGAAAAGCAACCTGCTTTCTTTGTTTGGTGGAGGAACAGGTGGCCTTCCAATTGATGTAGGCGGTGCGGCAAGTTATTACTCACAAAATGCTGCGGGGAATGTTGTAATCAATGGGGTAAACCTCAATTTGGGATTAAATTTGGATTCATTGGGTATTGATATTGATGAAATTACGATGATAGGAAATCCTGCTGATGCCTTTTATACGGTGGGAGAATATGGCGATTCTTTTGACAATTCGGGAAGTTATTCTTATACCATCAATGTACCCGTTGATACACTACCTATTCCAGTTCCTGTGACCATCGAACTCAATACAGATAGACATACGGAGATTGACGCTTTTGGTACAATGCAATTCCGATATGAAAATTACGACGTATTGCGCTATAATGAAACCACTGATGTCAACTTATTTGCAGGAGTCTTATTTTTTGGAATCCCCATTTATACCTTAATAGATACAAGTTTTCAAGTTCCTTCTTATCGTTTTTACACCAAAGACAAAGGATATCCATTGGCAAGTATAACTGTAGGCGAAGATGAAACCGAGCCTTTCGTAGCATCTGTTGAATATCAAGCACAAGCAGCTCCCGACCCAATCGGATTTAGTTATGATGTAAATTGTTTGAATGTGGTTTTCACCAATACAAGCAGCGAGAGCGAATCAAATGGAGGACCTATTGTTTTTACTTATTGGGATTTCGGAGATGGAAATACGAGCAATCTAAAAGATGCCGTTCACAATTATGCAGAAATGGGAACTTACAAAGTATATTTAGAAATAGAGGATACAGATGGCATTACAGATACGCTGTCCAAAATAATTGAAGTAGGATGCACAGATGTAAGCATAATCGACCTTCCTACTTTTACACACACCGTTTTTCCCAATCCCGTAAACGACATTTTACACTTTGCTTTTGAGGAAGATGCGCTCGCTTATATCGAACAAATCATTGTTTTCAACTCGGTCGGGCAGCAAATTCACGAGATAAACAGTCTAAAGGATGTGGTGGAATTAGATGTATCGAATTGGACAGGGGGCGTTTATTTTTACGCATTAACGAGTAAAGATAAAGGCACTATTTTTGGCGATCGATTTGTGGTTCAACATTAGAAGAGTATTAACATGACTTAATTACTAATATAAATTAAGTCGTTTTCTAAGTACTTGTTCAAACTGTTAATACAAATCTCAAATTCACTCCTAACACTTGATTACAATCAACTATTCAATATCCATCACCCTTCTATTTATCCTATAACCTAATGACTTCCATTGGACTCACTATTCACCAGTGGTTATTTAACACTCTAAACACAATAGACAATGAGGGGACTTTACTTACGAATTTTACAAGCTATTATTTGTCTCACACTTTTCTTTTTCAACTCAAACTTTATTCATGCTCAGGCAACTTACTTAATGGGAGATGTACCTTCGACAACCGATCCAGTAGGCTTCTTTTACGACGATGGAGGAAATGGTTTCCCGGGTTTTTATTCCAATCAATCTGCATCCAATGCACAACAATTTACAATTTGTCCTGAAGGTGCAGGTTGCGTCATTATGGATTTCTCTACATTCATCACCGAAAACAGCTCTAGCCTTGGACAAGGAGACTTGTTGTTTGTTTACGATGGTCCAAATACAAGTTCCGATTTGATTGGTGCTTATGAAGGGGCTTTATTGAACAGTGAAAATGCTTTTGGGCAAATTTTTGCAGGAAGTGGTTGTATGACCTTAGTTTTTATTCAAAATGGAGGTTTTACAACAGTCGGTTGGGAAGCCGAGTGGACTTCTTTTACCAGTACTTGTGTTACTCATTCCACTCTTGACCCGCCAGTAGATTGCGAAACAGCTATCTTGGTGTGTGATGAAGAATCCCTGAACTACAATAGTAATGGGCCTGGAGTAGAAGAATTGCTCAGTCAAGGAATTGAAGGCTGTATCTCCAGTGGAGAAAAACAATCTGCATGGTTTGTTATAAACATCAACCAATTTGCACCTCCCAATATCCCCTTGGAGTTTACCATCGCTCCCAAACCTGGTGGCGAAGATTATGACTTTTCTGTCTTTGGTCCGACCAATGATTGTGAAAACTTAGGGTTCCCAATTCGTTGTTCGTACGCCGAAGAGGTAACAGCAGGTACCTTACTGACAGGTTTAAGGGTAGGTGAAACAGATATCTCTGAATCTCCCACACTGGACAACAATGGAGCTGGTGCCAATGGATTTGTTTCCCCTATTATAGTCAATCCCGGTGAAACCTATTACATCATGGTTAACAACTTTTCGGCTGACAATGTTGGATTTGATTTGTATTGGGGTGATCCCGTTATTGACAACAACATATTAGATTGTACGGTTTGTGATTTCGCATTGATTATGCCCGATGATTTTTCTGTTTGTCAAGGCGAAACCTTTGACCTCATGGCTGATATTTTCAAAGGTTCTGGCTTTTTTAATTTTGATTGGTCAAGTGACCCTCCTCTCTCACTTACAGGAGGTAACCCTGTTACCGTTTCAACTCCATTGGGATACAGTGGCCAAATAACTATAGATCTAACCGTAACAGATACAGAGGTAAATAATTGCTTTAGAGAAGGCTCTATTACCGTTGATGTACAATCAGATTTTTCATTTGGAGGAACAGAAATCACCTCTTTGCTTTGCCCTGGCGATATTACGGATGTAGAGCTGTTCGGTACCTTTGGAGATGGCACCGAGTTTACCTGGGATATTGGTGATGCCAACTTTATTGGAGGCGACTCTACCGCACTCGGTCCATTTCAGTTGAGTTGGGACGAACCTGGCGATAAATTAGTGACCGTTGCATTACAACAAGGAGACTGCAACGACATCATTGTTGAATTAGAAACAAAAGTACTTCCTATTATAGGAACGCCTACTGTGATGTGTCCTTCACTTCCTAGTGACTCTACTTTTACATGGACACAAGTGACAGATGCAATCAGTTATACAGTGACGGTTTTGGTGAATGGAGAAGAAATAGAAACCTTCAATACCACCAGCAGTCAATACACTGTGGAAGGAGCACAAGGCGAAGATGTAGAAATCATTGTAATTGCCAATCATGGAACGGGCTATTGTGATGGCACAAGTGGTTCTGTGGAGTGTACCATCTTAGGATGTGAAATACCTGGCGATTTTGGCATTTTAGCCATCAATGATACTTACTGCGAAGAAAACGACCCCCTTCCTCTGATAGGGAATCCATCTGGAGGAACCTTTACCATAGACGAAATCGAGGTAACTACTTTCGATCCTGCCCAAGGAGAAGGAGAATACCTCATTCAATATACTTTTGAAGATACTACACTTGGATGTATTTATACTGACATAGATACAGTGACCGTTTTAGGAGCGTTGACTGCCGACTTTACAGTTACCGATAGTATATGTACAGATGGATTTGCCACTGTCACCTATGACGGAAATGCAGGAGCAGATGCTGATTACAGTTGGAATTTTTCAAATGGAAGTCCAAGTACATCTAACAGCCCAGGCCCTATTGAAGTAGCTTGGGACAGTGGTTCAGGTTCATCTACTATGGTTGTCACCCTTGAAGTTTCTTCTAATGGCTGTAGTTCAGGAATACCTACTCCTCAATTTATCACTGTCATTCAAGCACCTACCGCACCCGAACTCACTTGTGACGAAGCAGAATTAGGATGTGCGAGTGTCAGTTGGACAGCCGAAGCAGGACACTTGTATTACATCGAAGCCATTGTGAACGGGAACCCTTTGCCTCCTATTCCTGCTATTACCAATGGCAACTACAATCAATGTGGGCTTGAAGATGGAGATACACTTCTGGTCAATGTCTACGCCGAAATTGAAGGTAATACCTTCTGTGGTCAGACAGCCCCTGTAAGTATTGAATGTATTGTCAATACCTGTAACGAAACACCTTTGAGTATTTTGGGAATAGACGAAACTTATTGTTTAGGAGACCAAGTAGTTGAAATCACCACCGAACCAGCAGGAGGTATTTTGAGTACAGCTTCTGCAGGTTTAATTGACAGTACCTTTACCATTGCAGATGCAGGCGTAGGCGAACACACTATTTTATATGAATGGATGGACGAAGATGGCTGTCCGAACGATACTACATTCACAACGACTATTTATGAAATACCAACTGCCTCTTTCACCATCAATCCAAATCCTATTTGTGAAGGTTCGGGAGCAACCATCACTTACAATGGAACATCAGGCGTAGAAGATTTTGAATGGGACTTTGGCGAAGACGTTGTAACCGTTGGACTTACAGGTGAAGGCCCACACAATGTGGTTTGGGGAACACCTGGCACCAAAACAATCACCCTAGTTGTGACTGCAAATGGCTGTCCATCAGAAATGTTCTCAGCCGACTTAGAAATTATACCAGAACCTCAAACACCCACTATCTCCTGTGGACCATCTACCGAAGACTGTGTGACCTTTGAGTGGACTTCTACAGATGGTGACAATGGTTATACTTTTAGCCTTTTGATTACTCCACCAAGCGGTAGTCCAATGACTCAAACGGGACTGCAAAGTGATACTAACAGCTATACAATCTGTGATTTAGAGCCAGGAACAGAAGTTCGCATCAGTGGATTACGAGCAGTAGCTTTTGACCCCTGTAACAATTCCGCCGCAGCCGCAGCATTTACGTGTAATGCGATTGATTGTAGCGAAATTCTCACTATCAATGGTTTGCCAAATGATGTTTGTGCTGATGGAGGCTCCATCAACTTCAATTTTGTAGCACCTGTCGGAGCAGTTATCAGTGGAAATGGCGTAACCCAAAACACCAACAGCAGTGCGACCTTCAATCCTGCAACAGCAGGAGCAGGTGTTCACACCATCAGCTTAGACTATACAGACCCAGATACCAACTGTCCTCCTTACAATGAAACAACTCAAATTGAAGTTTTTGCAGTACCTACTGCGGACTTCAATATTGCAGGAAACACAACCGAATTTTGCATTGGACAGCCTGTTACTTTTACCTTCAACGGTTCAGCAGGAATAGACAGCTACAATTGGAACTTTGGCTCAGGAGCTTCTCCTTCAAGTTCGGTCAGTGCCAATCCACCAGCCATTTCTTACAGCTCGGCAGGCACTAAAACCATTACTTTGCAGGTAAACGACAACGGATGTTTGGACGAAACCAGTCAAACCATCACCATTGTAGCACCTTTGGCAACACCTGTTGTTAGTTGTGAAGAAACCACTCAAACTTCGGTTACTTTTGGATGGAACGACATTGCAGGAAATACAGGCTACTCTATCAGTTATACGATTGACAATGGCGCACCTGTAAGCGACAACCTTGTAGCAGGAACGACTTCCTATATGGTTTCACCTCTTACACCAGGACAATCCGTAGAAATTACAGTGACTGCTTTGGGGAATGACCCTTGTGGAGACAGCAATTCCGACACACAAGTATGTGTGGCACAAGACTGTATTCCAGCCAATCCACAAATCACAGGCCTAAATAGTGAATATTGTGACGATTGTGGAAGTCCAATCACCTTGACTGCTACTCCGTCGGGAGGAACATTTACCATTGATGCAGACCCAACGCCTATCACGACCTTTGACCCTTGTGGCTTGTCGGGAACGTTTACCATTCATTATGAGTACACACAAGGAGAATGTACGGAAACTACCTCACAGTCAGTGACCGTCTATACTCGACCAACCGCAGATATAGCTGTATCAGCTACCGAAATTTGTTTGGATGGAAGTATAGACATCAGCTTCACAGGTACAGCAGGTGCAAATGCCAACTACAACTGGAATTTTGGTGCGAATGCAAGTCCTCAAACGGCCAATACCGCTGGACCACACAATGTATCTTGGACTTCAAGTGGAGTCAAAACCATCACCCTCAATCTGGATGAAAATGGATGTACTGCAACGGCTGCAACAACAACCATTGAAGTATTTGACCCACTACCAACCCCTACCATTAGCTGTAATGGCAGCACCGAAAACAGTGTGAGCTTTAGTTGGAGTGATGTAGGAGGAACAGGCGAGTTTATTTACGATGTCTATCTTAACGGTAGCTTAGACTTGAGTGCTCAAAGTACTTTTGGCACAACTTACGACCGCAATGGTTTGACACCAGGCGATGAAGTTAGAATCGTATTGTATGCCGTCGGAACTGCTCCCTGTGGAGACAGCGCAACGGCTGAACAAACTTGTTTTGCAGAAAACTGCCCAACCCTTGAACCAACTATTGACAACTTGAATGCTGCTTATTGCCAAAATTCAGGAACGATTCCTTTGACCGCTACCAATACAGGCGGTAATGGCTCTGGTACAGGCGAATTTACTTTGAACAATGTGGTCATTACCGAGTTTGATACCAATCAAACTCCTGGCACTTACACCATCAACTATACCTACACACAAGGTTCTTGTTCGGGTTCGACTTCTGCAATTGTCACTATTGACGAACAACCACAAGCCGACATTGCAGCTCTATTGGATGCCTGTATCAGTGAAACGGTGGACATCACTTACACTGGAACAGCTCCTGCAGGAGCAAACTTCACGTGGGATTTTGGAACAGGCGCGATTCCTGCCACTCAAACGGGTGAAGGTCCTTGGCAAGTGGCTTGGGACAGCGAGGGAACAAAAACCATCAGTGTGACCGTAGAATTGAATGGCTGTCAAGACGAAACAAGCATCACGATGGAAGTGATTGCCCCATTGGAAACACCTACCGTCACCTGTACAGAAGTGACTCAAAACGATATTACTTTTGAATGGAACAACGTGGCAAGCAGCTACAATGTGAGTGTGATTGTCAATTCGATTCCAACTTTTGACGACCCTGCCTTTACGGGCGAGACTTATACTGCAACGGCCTTGGTGCCAGGTGATGAAGTCAGCATAGTCGTTGAGCCTTTGGGGGATGCGCCTTGCGGCAATGGCATTGCAGGAGCAACTTCTTGCATTGCAGCAGACTGCCCAGAATTGGCTTTGGAAATTTTGATGGACAATACTTCTTTCTGTTTGGACGAAGAAGGAACATTACTGAGTGCAAATCCAGCAGGCGGTTCTTTCACCATCAATACAAATCCAACTCCTGTGGGCGACTTCAATCCCGCATTGATAGGTGTAGGTACACACACAGTCTATTACAACTATACTGACCCTGATACAGGCTGTCCTTATGCCGATTCATTAGAAGTCAATGTCTTTGAATTACCAGAAGCCAACTTTGATTTGGCGTTGCAGGCTTGTCCAGATGAAGCGATTACTCTTGACTTTACAGGTTTGGCACCCAATACCTCAGATGGCGGCTTCAATTGGGGCAACTTCAATGGAGCAGATATTTTGTCGGGTTTAGGTGCAGGTCCTTACGAACTCAGTTGGACAAGCGCAGGCACAAAAACCATCAGCTTGCAAATTACCACAGACGATGGCTGCACTTCGAGTATTGAACAAACCATTGAGATTACCGACATGAATTTGTTGATGCCCGAAACACTAACCATCGCTCAGGGAGACAGCATTTTGATTACTGCACTTGCCAATTCTTCTACGGCCGATGTGACAACGTATGTTTGGGACAATGTGGAGACATTGAGTTGTATCGACTGTTTCAATCCAATGGCAAGTCCTACTGAAACAACGACTTATACGCTGACCGTGACGGATGATGATGGCTGTAGTACGGCTGCAAGTGTCTTGGTCAATGTGGTCATTCCTGAACCTGTTCCCCAAGTGACGATTGCGAATGCTTTCTCACCAAATGGAGACGGAATAAATGACCGATTCTATCCATTTTTAGACGACATGGCAGTAAGCATGAACATGCAAATCTACAATCGCTGGGGTGAAATGATTTATGAAAGTACGGACAGAGACGGCTATTGGGATGGCACTTATAAAGACGACCCTGTACCTGTTGGAGTATATGTTTATTGGGTCATAGTAGAATTTTCTAATGGCTCCTCTCAACTCTTGACAGGGAATGTGACCGTCTTTCACTAAGGATTTCCAATAAAATAACTTCCCGTTTTTTCTACTACATCCCCCTCCCCCCTTTCAAAGTGGGAATTGTAGGTCGGAAACTTATTTTATTGGAGTTACTAAACAAAACTTCACCAACTACAAATGGGAAATAGGTTGAAACCGAATAGGATTTCAATTTATTTCCCATTTTGTTTTTCAACAATGTCTTCCTAACTTGTCCTTCAATTTCAACTCCATAAACTCACTTTCTACGTTGAAAAACCGTTACTACTTCCTAGCAGGTCTGATGCTTTTGTCCATTTTAGTACGAATACCGCACATAGATCGACCGCTTTCCAAACACCATGAGTTCTGCACCGCACTTGCGCTGATTACCTTCGATGTTTGGAAACTGGATGGAGCAGCCAAGTTTCATTACAGCCCTGTCACCAACTACCAAAATCCCGCTGACCTCCACATCAACAACGGTACTGTTCCGCTACTCAAAGACGGCACGCACTACTACCTCTCGCATCCACCTATGGGTTTTTGGTTGCCCTACATGAGCCTGAAATATTTGGGCTTCGAGTTGAGTAGCCGCAATTTGCAGTACTTCAATGTTCTCTTTCATTTACTGGCAACACTTTGTGTTTTTTCGATTGTGGAAATATTGTTGGTTAGAAAAGAAGAAAACAAAAATTCATCTTCTCCCCTATTTTCCCCTTCTCTTTTGGCTGCAAGTGTTTATTTGTTCAGTCCTGCAATGCTTTGGTACAGCTCTAATGTCTATTTCTCAGATATATTTGTCAATCAATTGTTTGTCATTAGTGTTTGGATGTGTGTAAAATTGCAGCAAAATTACCGCCTGTTCCTTCAAAACGATATCGAAAATAGCAACACACTGCCACCCTCTATTTACCTTCAATTGCTGGCTTTCGGTGTGTTGGTCGGAATGACCTTATTGACCGAATGGATTGGTTTTTTATTGGCAGCAAGTGTGGGTTTATATACTTTCATCCAACTTTTCAAATCCTCTAAACGAACGACAAAAACCTTTTATGGGCTTCAATTGGGTTTGATGATTTTAGCGGTTTTGGCAGGTTTGGGTATCACCTTCAGTGTGTATAGCAGCATTGCAGGAAGTGAAGCATTTTTAGAATATTTAGAGCATCGTTTTTTATCGAGAACAGGACAAATGGGAGACAATCCAGGAATGTTGGCCGTTTGGTATTCCTACCTCAAACAATTACCTCAACATTTCTTTAGTTCTTACCTACCCGTTTTGTTGTTGTTAATGGCTTTGTTGGGGTTGTATTTTTTCCAAGTTCCACGACAAAAAAACACCAAAGTCCATTCTGAATATCCTCAAAAATCAGCTTTGTCGCATTTTTGGTGGATCATCTTACCACCTATTTTGGGGCATTACTTTTTGTTTATCAACTATGCTGCCGTTCACGAATATGCAGTCATCAAAATGGCACTGCCTTTGAGTGTGTGGATGGCGGTTTTGTACCACCGAATCCTCAACACCAAACCTTCTTGGGCCTCCTATTTCAAATACGCCTTTTTCCTTGTCTTTTGGCTTTGCATAGTGCAACACTACTACATCAATCGTTTGGGAGATTATTCACAGACAGGTGAGCGTTATGATACGCACAAGCGATTGGGTACAGTAATTCAAGAAAATGCTTTTCCCGACGAGATGGTTTTTGTGAAAGGCAAAGCGGATGTCAGTTTTTTGCTGGTTTATTATGCCAAACGCAATATCTGGACTTATCGAACACCTGAAAAAATGGAAAAAGATTTGGAGGCTTTTGGGAATCCCAAGTATCGGATTTTTAATGCCGATAGTATTTTGCAGAATGAGCCTTAATCTTACCTCACAACTACCAACCTTTCACTCCTCCAAAAATTCCCATCAGGGTATCTCAAAAAATAGATACCCGATGGAAATGTGTTTACCGAAAAGCTTAAAATTTCGTTTAATTGTTTGAAATGCAGCAAGGTTTTGCCCGTAAAATCGGTGACAAACAGTTCTTCAATTGGTGCTTGGACTTCAATCGTCACAAATTCGCTTGCAGGATTGGGATAGAATTGAAGTGAGAAATGGGAGTTCTGCACTTCAACTGATTTTTTGAAGCTTGTCTTTTCTGCAATTTGACTCACTTCAAAGACTTCTATTTCTTCTTCGTTTGAAATTGAAGAGTCTTCAAAGTAGGCGGGGGATTTAAGAATTTCGTGGGCAATAATTTTATATTCGGCAGGTGTTTCTTTAAACTCCCATCTTAGACAGTTATCAGAAGGAGAACATAAACAAATATCTTTTCTTTCTCCAACTTTCACCCATTTCCCCATTGCAGGTTTCACCATCACACTATCTCTAACCGTCTCGAAAACAGGAGGATGGTAAATGAATTTCTTGGAGTTTTGTTTTAGAACTTGGTAAGTGATAGTTTTATATTGAGGTGGAATTTCTTCATTAACCCACGTCATTCCTTCCCCTCTGTAATTTTCACAAAAGCAGCAATCCCATACCATCCATTTTTTTGTCCATGCTATATCAGCAGGCTTCACCATCACCTTCTCACTAATCGTCTCAAAAACAGGCGGCAAAAAAAGATATTGAACATTTGCATCCGTTTGAGCCATTGAAGGAAAGCAGATAAAAAGGAAAAATAAAATAGAGAACAGTCTTTGCATGGTTTTGAAGTTTTTAACAACTGCAATTTAATATTCATTTTGATTTTTACCAATTTTTAAAAGCTCATTAACAAAGCATTAACAATTCACCCATCTTTATTCTGCAAAACTTCAAATTTGGTTTTTAACACAACAACCAATAACTTCGCACCTACGGATTTTTTTGAACAGGAACTGCTATATGAAAAGGAACTTGGTTTACAAAAACATCAACCAAGAGCCAAAAGCATCCATAGTATCAATCAAGAATCCAAAGCATCAACCAAGAATCCAAAGTATCCATAAACATGCAAGACAAACTCCAAAAACTCCAATCCAAAATCGCCCAAGCCAAATTGGGTGGCGGCGAAAAACGCATTGCCAAACAACACGCCAAAGGCAAACTAACCGCCAGAGAACGAATAGAATTGTTGATGGACGAAGGCAGTTTTGAAGAAATCGGAATGTTGGTCACACACCGTTCTAAAGATTTCGGCATGGAAAACCAGAAGTTTTTGGGAGATGGAGTGGTGACAGGATACGGCACAATAAATGGGCGTTTGGTCTATGTGTTCTCACAAGACTTCACTGTATTTGGTGGTTCGCTCTCCGAAACACATGCCGAAAAAATCTGCAAAATCATGGATTTGGCGATGCAAAACGGAGCCCCTTTGATTGGCATGAACGATTCGGGAGGAGCGAGAATTCAGGAAGGCGTGAACTCATTAGGCGGCTATGCAGATATTTTCTTGCGGAATACGCTTTCATCAGGAGTGATTCCACAGCTTTCGGCCATCATGGGACCTTGTGCGGGCGGTGCGGTCTATTCACCAGCCATTACCGACTTTATTCTTATGGTCGAAAACAGTTCCTACATGTATGTGACGGGGCCGAATGTGGTCAAAACGGTCACACACGAAACGGTGACACATGACGAATTGGGTGGAGCCAATACACATGCGACCAAATCAGGAGTCACGCATTTTGCCTGCGCCAACGAAGTCGTTTGTATCAACACGGTCAAACAACTGTTGAGTTATATGCCGCAAAACTGCGAGGAAGATGCCCCGATTTATCCTTATGAAGTCCAAAAAGATGAAACTCGTCCACAATTGACCGACTTGCTTCCCGAATCCCCGAACCAACCTTACGATATGCGAGAAGTCATTGAAGGGGTGGTAGATGGCGATTCATTTTTAGAAGTGCATAAAGGTTATGCTGAGAATATGGTGGTAGGTTTTGCGAGAATTGCAGGACGAAGTATTGGAGTCGTGGCAAACCAACCTGCGTATTTGGCGGGCGTTTTGGACATCAATTCCTCCAAAAAAGGAGCGAGATTTGTGCGTTTTTGTGATGCCTTCAATATCCCTTTATTGGTCTTAGTAGATGTGCCAGGATTTTTGCCTGGTACCGATCAAGAATGGAACGCCATTATTACCAACGGAGCGAAATTACTCTATGCCTTTAGTGAAGCGACCGTTCCGAAAGTGACGGTTATCACCCGAAAAGCTTATGGTGGGGCTTATGATGTAATGAACTCCAAACATATTGGTGCAGATCTCAACTATGCTTGGCCTTCTGCCGAAATTGCAGTGATGGGAGCTTCGGGTGCTGCCGAAATCATTTTCCGACATGAAATAGCACAAGCAGAAAATCCTGCTGCCAAATTGCAAGAAAAAGTGGACGATTATACTGCTAAGTTTGCGAATCCCTACCGAGCAGCAGATAGGGGTTTTGTGGATGAAGTGATTCACCCACAAGACACCCGTATAAAATTGATAAAAGGCTTCAAAATGTTGGAGAACAAGGTATTGAAGTTACCCAAGAAGAAGCATGGAAATATGCCACTTTAGAGGAAAATTATTCCAAATCCACATTTTCTTCCAAAACAATCGGAATACTCGTCTCAACAGGCACTTCAAAATTGGCTTCTGAACCCAGATAAGGACTGAATAAATCATCTGTATTGTTGATCTTCACTTTGTTGGTTTTGATGGGTAGATAGGTGCCACCTACTTCCACAGCTATCAACTCCAAGAAATATTCGTCTCTGTTGTTTTTCGAAATATTTGCGTGCATATTGGAGTTGGCAGGAACAAGCGTTTTGCCGTCTATCACTACCGCATATAGCGTTTGCAAGGTAAGCGGATTCTTCATTGCCCACCAGTTGGATGGTAGAGTTCGAGGAAACAACTGTGTCCCTTTTGTCAAACGGTTTTTTGGAACGATTTCCACTGCAGGCTGTTCGACTTTTCTTGTTTCCACTTTCAAAACACTGACATCATTTGCCTGAGTTTGATTCTTGGCGTTTTTGCCTCCTCGTTGTTTGATTTTGGTTAATTTCCAAAACTGCCCACTAACGCCTTGGCTGTTACCCATGAACACCGTATTTCTTCCATCGTTTTTCACATCCAATACCTTCTTCTCCCCTTCTGACTTGGCGTACAATTGATAATAACCGCTTCCATCTGGAACGAGTCGCCATAGTTGACTTTTTCGTTTTCCTCTCTCTCCCAATTGAGGAGAATCGTTTACGATGTCCAAACATTTGGTACTTTTCTGAAATCGGGTAAAAACTCTGTACCAGCCCTCTCTTACGTGTTTGAAGCGCCAATATTGACCTTGTATTTTTCCTGGAGTTGCCAATTTGAGTTTGCAATTGCACTGCCCATCATCAACGATATCTAAGGCCAAGTTATCGCCTTTCCACATATTGGTGATTCGATACCAGAAACTGGAATCTATCGGCTCAGACTTCTCTTGCGCCATCAACAAAGAACTGAAAGAGAGGAGGATGGCTAAAGTACATACTTTTACGAAAATTGAATTACTGAATTTCATCTGTCTATGTTTATTTTTTCTTTTTGAAGGTCAGATGAAACTTACCATGAACTACATAATTATTTCCCTTGTTACTCTAATGATTATTTAGCTCATGGACGTTTCATTTGTGTAGATTTTAATTGTTAATCTTTGTTTTGGGATTGATTTTACTTCCGTTGTATTGTTGTTTCGAGTTGTCTATCGGCGGAGCAACTTGAGTATTCTCCCTTATTGAATTGTCAATTGCCAAGATATTGAAGTAGGCATTTGGAGAGAGAGGCTCTTTATCGCAGTTGTAAACCGACCATTTTCCAGAATGGTAATAAACGCCTGTGTTGTGTTTGTTATAGACACGGGTGTTCCAACTTGAAGTAGCAAACAAAAGCAATTCTGAATTTCCATTCGTTTGAGGGCTGTCCATTATGGAAACGTGCGTATAATTTTTCAACAAACTTTCGGATGATACTTTATGTCCCATTACTTTTGCTCCTTTCAGTCCTGCATCTTCATCCTTCTTCAAAATCAACACATTGAATTGAGCATTTTCAGGCATTGGAGCTCTGTCTTGATTGAAAATTGACCATTGTCCATTGGCATAATACACCCCAATTGGATGATTGTTGTACACGCCTTTTCCATTGGAGCCATAATTTTGGGTGACAATGAGTTGGGCATTTTTATCTCCATCGCAGTAAGGATGACTGATACGGGTGATGTGTTTTTCGATGCTTGAGGTATTGTCTTTGGAGGCTTTGTGAACAAATACATTTCGGCCTGTATGTGGATAGGCCAATACATTGAAGCGGTAGTTTTCGGGAATACTTTTGCTGCGATCTTGATTAAATATTCTCCATTTATCCTTGTCCCAATACACTCCTATTGAAGTAGGATTATAAGGTGATTTCCAGTTGGGGGTCACAAACACGATTGCTTGAGAATTGTTGTTTGTTTTTGAATGATTCAACCATGTGGAGTTTCCTGTTGTATTGGTGCTGTTGGTAGTGTGGCTAAAGGCTTCGGGAGTTGAAGCGGGAATAATGGGCGGAGTGGGCTTGCCAATCGGAGTTACCGTTTTTTCGCTTTTGGCATCTACAATTTTGTAAATCGGATATTTCTTTTGGTTTCCGCTGCCAAACATCACCAAGCTGGTGTGTAAATCCAGTTGAACATGAGCATTTCGAGACTTGTCAAAAAGGTAAACCGACCAATCATCCCGATTCTGCTCGATAAAATTAAACTTGGTTTGTCCGCTTATCAAATCCACTTCAACCCATCCCTTACCATCTTTTTGAATAAATTTTCCTTTTGCACCTCCGTTGTTTTCAAAGGTCACTTCTTGAACCATCCATCCATTGACCTTAGCGGAAGAATTCAATATTTCGTATAAAGGGCGTTTTTGTAGATTTTTCGCATCTTTGTAGAATACTTTTTTGGTGTGTAAGTCCAACTGAATAGAAACGCTTCTTCCTTCATCCTTCAAATAAACCGACCATTCATCCCGATTCATTTCTTTGAATTCAAAAGAACCTGCTCCTTCTGCAGTTCCTATTTCCTTCCAAGCTTTTTTGCCCACTTGTATGTAAAACCCCAGTTTGCTGTTGTTTCTACCAAAATTTACCAGGGTTACATTCTCCCCATTGACCAATTCCAAACTCGGCTTGCCTTCAGGTTGTGAGATGTCATTGGGTACTTTTACATCAGAGTTCAAGATGTCGTACAAAGGTCGTTTGGTCTGACTTGCAGTTGCAGCAAACAGGATTTTTTTGTTTTTTAAATCTATCTGAATGAAGGTATTGCGAGACAGATCCTGTAAATGCACCGACCATTGATCCCGCTTTGTTTCTTCCAGTTTGTAGTTCAATCCTCCTTTTGCTGTACTTACCTCTGTCCAAGTTTGTTCTCCAACATATTTGTAAAAACCCAGCGCTTTTCCATTGCGACCAAACTCAACATAGTTGACATTTCTGCCTGTCATCAATTGTAAACTCACTTTGTCGTGGGACGAAGAAACTTTAGAAGGAGAGCTTAAACCTTGAGTGGCTTTCTTCTGAGCATTTAGGGTGTTGGTGGAGAAAAATAAAAAAATACAGGCGAGAACCAAAATCGTAAAAAAAGAACTGAAACTTTTCATCTTTTGTGAAGTTTAGGATATTGAAAAAATGGCGAGATTTGGTTGCAAAGAAATATAAAGATAACATAATTAAATGTCAATTCCTCTTCTTTCTATCTGCCCTATCTTCAATTGTACCTATCATTAGACGAATTTCATTGGAAGCCTCCGACAAAAAAACAAGAATTTTTGGTGCTTTTCTTAATAATTTTTTTGTTCGTCATTGTTTTCCTCCTCATTCTCCTGCAATACTTCTGATTCCATCCATTCCTGCAATTCTTCTTTGGTCTGATAGTAGAAAATTTTTCCTTTTTCAGTTAGGTAAGGAAAATGCAAATCCATGACCGCCCCAACTCCTCCTGCAATACTAATGGTTCCTTCTCCCAGTATTTCTCGTGCCAGCAACCATGAATTTTGAATCGCCCACGAATTTCTCGCCATAGTATCATACAAACCTTCATGTGGTTCTTTTACCAAAAACCCCATATCTACCGCCACATACAGCATCTTCCTATTGAAGCGGATGAGATGAAAAATTTGTTCTTTGTAATGTTCTTTAACCTCAGGATAAACATGAAAAATCTCTAAAAAATCACGGTAAAAGAAACGAAATTTAATCTGAAATTTCAGGTAATCCTTAGTAACCATTACTGCATTTGAAGACTTCAAAAACACCTTTTTTATGTCTTCAAGGCTTTTTAACATGTATCGGTAAACCGAATGAAGAATGTCTTTTTTGGTCTTAAAATGATAGGTCAGATTTCCTGGGCTCAGCTCTGCTGCTTCTGCAATATCTCGAACTCGAATGTTTCCAACCCCTCGTTGGTTAAACAAGTCAATTGCCGTCTGAATAATCTTTTGTTTCGTTGATTTCATCTTCACAAATGTAAAGTTTAGCCTCCAATCAAACAATCTTTTTAGTATTTTTGTACTAAATTTGCTTGCAATTCTTAACAAAATCAATACAAATAACCATGGTCAAAAACCCTCCAATACAATTGCCCGCAGGAATTATACCTCAATTTGACAGCTTAGAAGCAGAACGTTACTACCGCAAAAGCCGATTGGCGGGAGCTTTTCGTATTTTCGGAAAATGTGGCTTCTCAGAAGGTGTAGCAGGACACATTACCGTTCGTGACCCCGAACATCCCGAGTGTTTTTGGGTCAATCCGTTTGGCTTGTCCTTCAATCAAATCAAAATTTCGGATTTGATTCTCGTCAATGAAGAAGGTGAAATCATTGCAGGAAAGCACAAGTTTTTGAACAAAGCAGCTTTTGCGATTCACTCCGAAGTACATAAAGCCCGTCCAGATGTGATTGCAGCTGCACATGCTCATTCAATTTACGGCAAAACTTGGTCGACTTTTGGCCGTTTATTAGACCCAATAACGCAGGATTCCTGTGCGTTTTACCAAGATCACGGACTATACGATGACTATACAGGTGTGGTAAACGATTCGAGTGAAGGAGCAAGAATTGGGATGGCTTTGGGCGAAAAAAAAGCAGTTATCCTTCAAAATCATGGGTTGCTGACGGTAGGACACAGTGTAGAAGAAGCAGCTTGGTGGTTTTTGAGCATGGAAAGGTGTTGTCAATCACAAATTTTGGCGGAATCTACAGGTAATGCCCCTATTCAGATTGACCCCAAAACAGCCTTGAAAACTCGTGACTTTGAAGTTGGTTTTCCCATTGCAGGATTTTTCAGTTTTCAACCCCTCTGGCAAGATATATGTCAACAACAGCCTGATTTTATGGATGTTCCTGCGCCGAAAGTGACGGAATCTTGATGGTGAGATGTGACTACTTTAATAATAAATTTAAAATCAAGCTTCGTCTATCGTAATTCATACATCTATCAGTTTTTGTGTTTGTGAACGAAAATGCCTTTCACTGAACTTGGATTTAAGATGTAGGATTACATGATTTGTGATGTTTGATTTTTTAAAATAACAATATAAACAAATGAAAGAAGCAGTAATTGTATCAACCGCACGTACAGGTATTGGCAAAGCCTATAGAGGTGCTTTCAACAATACACAAGTCCCAACCCTCGGTGGATGGGCTATTGAAGCAGCCGTCAAAAAAGCGGGCATTGACCCTGCAAGTGTGGACGACTGTATCATGGGATGCGCCATGCCACAAGGAAGTGCAAGCCCCAATATCGGACGTTTGGCAGGATTGGCAGGTGGATTGCCTGTGACTGTGGCAGGTATGACGATGGACCGTCAGTGTTCTTCGGGAATGATGGCGATTGCTACGGCTGCCAAACAAATCATCGTGGATGGAATGAAGGTCGTAGTCGGTGGCGGATTGGAGTCCATTAGTTTGGTTCAAAACGAACACATGAACACCTACCGAATGGTGGACAAAGCTTTGGTAGCCAAACACCCCAATATTTACATGCCTATGCTTCAAACGGCAGAAATCGTGGCGAAACGCTACAACATTAGCCGAGACGCACAGGATGAGTATGCTTTGAAGAGCCAACAAAGAACAGCAGCAGCGCAAGAGGCAGGATTATTCAATGATGAAATTGTGCCTGTTACTACAACTATGGGCGTGATGGACAAAGTGACCAAAGAGATTTCTTTTCACGAAGTCACACTTGCGAAAGACCAAGGAAACCGTCCAAGCACTACGCTTGAAGGGCTTCAAGGTTTGAGGTTGGTGAACGAAGGCGGCACGATTACGGCAGGAAATGCGAGTCAATTGTCGGATGGGGCTTCTGCTTGTATCTTGATGGACAGCAAATTGGCGGAGCAGCAAGGATTGCAGCCTTTGGGCGCTTATCGTGGAATGGCTGTGGCTGGTTGTGAACCTGACGAAATGGGTATTGGCCCTGTTTTCGCTGTGCCGAAATTATTGAAGCAGCATGGATTGAAGGTCAGCGACATTGGTTTGTGGGAATTGAATGAAGCTTTTGCCGTTCAGGTGATTTATTGCAGAGACCGTTTGGGTATTCCTGATGAGTTGTTGAATGTAAATGGTGGTTCGATTTCGATTGGGCATCCTTATGGCATGTCTGGTTCGAGAATGGTGGGTCATGCGCTGATTGAAGGCAAAAGACGTGGTGCGAAATATGTGGTTTGTACAATGTGTGTAGGTGGCGGAATTGGAGCTGCTGGTCTTTTTGAAGTTTATTAGTGATTGGTTATTGATGACTGATAATTAGTAACTTGTGTTTTTTAATATTAAAATCATAGTGGAAAAATCGAGTAAATAGATACAAATAGTATCTGATTCTCGATTTTTCTATTTCATATCGAATAGAAGTAATGAACAGAGTAAAAAATCAATTCAATTTAGAGGGAAAAGTAGCGATTGTGACGGGTGCTTCAAAAGGCATTGGGGAGTCCATTGCAAGAGGCTTTGCAGAATTTGGGGCGAAAGTCGTGGTGAGTAGTCGTAAGCAAGAGGCGGTTGATGCCGTTGCGGAAAGCTTCAAAGCAGACGGTTTGGAGGCAACGGGAATCGCTTGTCATGTGGGCAGTGAGGAACAATTGCAGAATTTGGTGGACAAAACCATTGAAGTTTATGGGGGTGTCGACATCATCGTTAATAATGCTGCAACGAATCCTGTCTATGGTCCTATTGTCAATTCTACAAGCGAATTGTTTGACAAAATAATGAATGTCAATGTAAAAGCATGTATGCTCTTGGCGAACATGTGTCATGCAAGCATGAAAAGTAGAGGTGGTGGCTCGGTTATCAACATTGCTTCGGTCGAAGGAATGAAACCTTCTTTTGGTTTGGGAATGTACAGTATCAGCAAGGCGGCGGTGATTATGCTTACCCAAAATCAGGCGAAAGAATGGGGTAAGGACGGTATTCGCTCGAATGCCCTTTGTCCTGGTTTGATTCAGACCAAATTCAGTTCGGCTCTTTGGCAAAATGACGCTATTTTGAAGCAAGTGGAAAAACACCTGCCTTCTGGTCGAATGGCGCAACCTGATGAAATGGCGGGCTTGGCTTTGTTTTTGGCTTCGGATGCTTCAAGTTATTGTACGGGCGGGGTTTATACTGCGGATGGTGGACATATGATTGCGGGGTGATATAGCTATAAATAAAGAAGTACATTGCTGTGTAACAGAGATTATTTTAAAGACTTTAGGTAATCTGTAAAAAAAAAAAACTTACTTTGATGGTGAATCATCTTCTATCTAAGGAGATTTGTATTATACAGTAATAATTCAGTCATTAAAAAGTAAAAATACTGAATATATTTTAGTATTGTTGGTTTTTATGTATGTGAAAATTATTTTTAACTATATTGCATACTTACAAAGTATAAAACCAGCAAAATAAGTTAAGAGTATGCTTGAAATATCATTAATTATCATCGTAATTTTATTGATTATAAATATTTTAATTTCTTTTTTTAAAAAAACCAAAATAGAATCTATTCCTCAATTACAAGATATTGAAAAATCAATAATAAAGGTTGAAACTAATATAGGACGAATAGAAACTTTAACTAAAGATGAATTCCAACGAATTAGAACAGAGGCGAATAACATATCTAAGGATAACAGGCTAGAATTAATAGACTCTATGAATAATTTTGGCGATCAATTATCTAAAAATATTACAGAACTCAGTCAATTGCTTAGGCAAGAATTCATTGCAATTAACAAACAACAAAACGAATTTAACAAACAAATAACTGAAAGTGATAAATCTAACAGAGAGGAACTAAGCATATCTTTAAAATCTTTTGAAGATAGCTTCACTAAAAACACTAAAGAACTTAATACATTGCTGAATGATAAATTTACAGCAATGAACAAACAACAAAACGAATTTAACAAACAAATAACTGAAAGTGATAAATCTAACAGAGAGGAACTAAGCATATCTTTAAAATCTTTTGAAGATAGCTTCACTAAAAACACTAAAGAACTTAATACATTGCTGAATGATAAATTTACAGCAATGAACAAACAACAAAACGAATTTAATAAACAAACAATTGAAAGCGATAAATCTAATAGAGACGAACTGAGTATATCTTTAAAATCTTTTGAAAGTCAATTTATTGAAAACACAAAGAATTTTAATGATCTCTTAAGGCAAAAATTCACATATTTTTCGGAACAACAATCTGAAATCAGTAGGCAAACAACTAGTAATGTAAAAGAAATTAAAGATTCTGTTGAAAAACAACTCAAAACTATTCGAGAAGACAATACAAGACAGTTAGAAGAAATGCGCCAAACCGTAGATGAAAAACTTCAAAAAACTCTAAATGAAAGATTAAGCCAATCTTTTGAAACTGTTGGAAAACAGCTTCAAGCAGTTCAAGAAGGTCTCGGAGAAATGAGAAATCTTGCAACAGATGTAGGAGGGTTAAAAAAAGTTCTAAGTAATGTAAAAATGAGAGGTAATATTGGAGAAATTCAATTAGAAATGTTGCTTGAGCAAATACTTGCCCCTGAACAATATGAAGCTAATGTTAAAACAAAAGCAAGTAGTTCAGATTTAGTGGAATTTGCTATAAAGTTACCAGGAAGAGGAGACTACGGAGATACTGTTTGGTTACCAATTGATGCAAAATTCCCTAAAGAAACTTATGAGCAAATAATTGAAGCTTTTGAGGAAGGTGACACAAATAAAATAAAAAAGACTCAAAAGAATATGGAAAATGTAATAAAGAAAATGGCTAAAGACATAAGAGATAAGTATATTGACCCACCTCACACAACAGATTTTGGAATAATGTTTTTGCCATTTGAAGGGATTTATGCTGAAGTAGTGAGGAATACAGCATTAGTCGAAACTATACAACGTGATTATAAAATAATAGTGACAGGACCTACAACTTTAGCGGCAATATTAAATAGTCTCCAAATGGGTTTTAAAACATTAGCAATACAAAAAAGAAGTAGTGAGGTATGGCAGGTATTAGGAGCAGTAAAAAAAGAATTTGGGAATTTTGGTGATTTAATGGGAAGGGCTCAAAAGAATATTAGAACAGGTTTAAATCAACTTGATAATGTAATGGGAGTTAGAACAAGAGCTATCCAAAGAAAACTAAGAAGTGTTGAAGTATTAAGTGAAGCAGAGTCAAAGAAAATTTTACCTGAAATTGCTGAACAATTGCCTCTATTGGAAACAAAAGAAGAAGTATGATTTCCTTAAAATATATCGTTCACACTACAATTCAAGAGTCTTTTAATAGGGATTAACTGCTCTGAAGAAGTAAGTGTTTCAAAAATTGTTTTGTAATCGTCTTTATCCAATCCAAACAATTGAGCCACTATTTTTTCAATCTGCAAATCAATCTTTAGAGAAATATTTTTTTCCTTAGAATCAATTACTTCATTTCTCACTAGCTCTGTTATCTGATGTATTGTTTTTTGAATCGCCTCATCCTTCAAATCTATTTTGGGAAAAGGCAAATTTCCTACCATTGTTTGGGTCAAATAAGGATGACTTCTCCATTCATTCTCACCATATTTTTTGATTAAATAGTAGGTTATAACCCTTGAATTGAGGATGGCTAAAACAAATTCTAAGGAAAGTTTTGTTTCAAAAAATGGATTTAACTTCAAGATGTAAACGACTTGATTGGTTATGGCATTTTCATAATCCATGCTTGCAGTGATTCCCACACCTGTTTTTCTCACCAAAATTTTATCTCCCTCATAAATGCCCATTTTTTTGTAATTAATTCCTTTTTTGAGCGTATTTATCCAACTCTTGGAAATAGAAGTAAAGCGAAACAAATCTTCTCCAACCTTCAATTTGACATTTCCAATGCCATTGTGGTTGAATATAATTTTTTCTGTATCAGCATTTTCTAAACTTAAGGCAGACTTACAGTTATTGCATTTTGGCGTTTTTGATTTTGGATAAGGCATCCACAAGTTGCAGTTTGGGCATTGATAAACAATTCCCTTTTTAGAAATTTCAGCCCCTCTTGTACTTTTTATGTATGTTTTTAGGGGTAAACTCTCCTTTTGTATCCTATCAAAAATCGTTCGTTCATCTGTTTTTAAATCAATATCAAACAAACAATTTTCATTCTTCCTGAACCTACTTTGAGGAACTTGATGCAGAAACTTTTTTTCAACATTTTCAAGTGTAAGTTCATTTGTAATTACCTTTTTTTTATAATTAGAAGTCAAACGAAAACAATCTACTTGATGGCTTTCGTTGGGTTTCGTGTTTCTTCCTACAATAACTACACAAGCTCGATTGATTTCTGGAAATATTTTTTCTCCCAACCTTGCAATTAAATGAATACTTGTGTTTTTAGATAATAATTTCCTTAAATTAGTATGTTCTTGACCAAAAATAGAATCGGGAAGAATCAAACCATAAATTCCACCTTCATTCAATTGGTTTAAAATTGCTTCAACAAACAAATCATAAATATCAAATTGCCCTTTCGCTAAAGTAAAATTGAAGTTTAAAGCAAGATTATCATAGACATCCAAAGATGCTCCCCAAGGCGGATTGCTCAGTACAACATCAAACCCATTCGCAATTCCCCACTCATGCTGCAATTCTTGCCACCCTTCATTGGATTTATTTCCTAATACAGGAAATAAAGCATCTTTATTTGTGAATTTTGAATCAAACAATTCTAAAGAGTCATCTGCAAATTTTGAAGTAGAGCTTAATACCGCATTCAAATCTTTATCTATTCCAAAAATTGAAGGAAAATGATTGATTTGATTTTTGGAATATTCCAAAGCAAAACTTCTAAGTAAAGCACTATCACCACAAGCAGGGTCCAACACCGTTGATGTATTATTTAAATCAGCAGCATATTTGATAACCTTTTTTGCAAGATATTGAGCAAGAAACAAAGGTGTATAAAATACCCCATTAGCTTTCTGACCTTCTTTGCTATAAGAAGTAATTGGGTTTATATCAATTGTGTTACTATTTATCAAAACTGATTTTTTTTAAGAAATTATCTATGTTCAATTATTTTACTGATATTTGAATGATTGCTAATTATAGTAGCGAATCTACAACAATAGGCTCATTTTACCAAACAATTAAGGCATTTTCAACAAATAAGATTTACAGTAAAATAACACTTTTTATTATCTTTAATCATTGGTTTTATCTCAAAACACTCAATATCCCTGTTATGAAAACCTCAAACTCCTCCAACCTCTTCACCTACCCTTTTACAGTGAAGAATGGCACACCAAATTCTACCACGAAAGAACGAAATTATCGTAATTTAGCTCCATAATCATCGTTCAATCCTACTCACCATGACCAACTCCACAAAAAATCGCCGACTCGCTGCCATCATGTTCACCGACATTGTAGGTTACACTGCCCTCATGCAGCAAGACGAAAAGGCTGCTGCAAAAGTAAGGACACACCACCGAACAGAATTTGAGCGCTGTCACCAAAATCACAATGGCGAAATATTGCAGTATTTTGGAGATGGAACTTTGAGCGTTTTTCAAAGTGGCGTCGAAGCTGTGGAGTGTGCGGTAGCGATTCAAAAGGCTATGAACCAGGGAAAAGCGATTCCTTTGCGGATAGGGCTGCACATTGGCGACATCGTATTTGACGGAACAGAAATCTATGGAGATGCGGTGAATTTGGCATCTCGTATCGAGAGTATGGGCATAGGCGGGGCGATTTTGATTTCGGAAAAATTAAACGGTGAACTCAAAAATCATTCGCAACTTTCGACCCATTCAATGGGTTATTTTGAGCTGAAAAACATAGACAAACCCATTGAAGTTTTTGCAGTCAGCAATGAGGGAATCAAAGTTCCTCTGCGTTCACAACTCAAAGGCAAGCAAAAGAAACTGACCAAAACGATTGCCGTTTTGCCTTTTTTAAACATGAGCACAAATGAGGAGAACGAATATTTTAGCGATGGAATGACCGAGGAAATCATCAATGCACTCTCCAAAATCAAAGATCTAAAGGTCACTTCCAGAACCTCCTCTTTTTTCTTCAAAAACAAAAAAATACCCATCCGACAAATTGGCGAAGAACTGAACGTATCGACCATTTTGGAGGGCAGTATTCGATTGGCGGGAAAGCGAATGAGAATCACCGCACAGTTGATTGATGTGGAAGGGGATTTTCATTTTTGGTCGGAGACTTTTGACCGATACATGGACGATATTTTTGCGGTGCAAGACGAAATCAGCTTGTTGATTGCAGACAAATTGCGGGAACATTTGGGGCATTTCGACATTGAAGAACACTTGGTCGAAGCCCCCGAAGTATCTGTGGATGCGTATCAACTTTATTTGAAAAGTCGGTATCATTTGCTGAAAATGAAGAAGTCAGACTTGGAAAAAGGTATGGCGATTGCGGAAGATATCATTCGAGAGAATCCAGATTTTGCGTTGGCGTATTTGGCAGTTCATCTGGGTTATACTTTGTTGGGAACGATGGGTTTAGAGGATGCTGTGGAATGTTTTTCCAAAGGGCAGCCTTATTTGGATAAAGCCATCGAGTTGAATGCAAACCTACCCGAATGTCAGTTGCATCTTTCCTACATCAGTTTCCTCCAAAAATGGGATTTGCCTGCTAGTTATCGGCACTTACAGAAGGCGTTTGAGATTCGCCCAACAGTGGAATATTATCAGTCTATGGCATCGATTTTGGGGGCGGAAAAGAAGTTTTCGGCTGCTTTGAATTACATCAATACAGCTCTTCAAATTGACCCTTTTTCGGAGATTAATTTTCATTTGAAGGGCTTTGTTTTTTATGCTCAAGAAAAGTATGACAAAGCAATAAAATGTTTTAAAAAAGCAGCAGAATTGAAACCAAGTTTTACGGTATCGGTTTTGTATTGGGGACAATCGTTGTTGTTGTCGGGTCGCATTGAAGAAGGTTTGAAGCATTTTCAAAATCTCCCCATAGAAGATACTGATGATTTGATGCGAGTAGGTGGAATGGCATTGTCTTATGCTGCAATGGGTGATGTAAATCAAGCACTTGCAGAGGTTGAAGCATTGAAGGCTTATCTTCAAACCGACTTTATGGGGCGGGCGATTAATATGTTGATTTTGAGTGAAACGATGTTGGGAAATCACGAATCTGCTCTGCAATTTATCGAACAGGGAATTGCCTACCAATTGCCGATGATGGTTTATTTGTATGTGGAACCTATCCTCAAGCCTCTCCGTTCAAATGCTCGTTTTCAGGAATTGATGCGGCAAATTTTGGGCGAAGAAACGGTGGTTGATAGCCCCAAAAGAAAGTACAAAAAATCCTTACTCAACAAGGAGTTGTTGGAAAAGTATTACCTTCAATTGGAGGTCTTGATGGAAAAAGAAAAACCCTATCTCGACTCCAATCTAAGCCTCCGAAGTTTGGCAGAAATGATGGAGATTCCGCCAAATCATTTGTCGCAGTTGCTCAATGAAGGATTTGATAAGAACTTTGCGGAATATGTCAATTTCTATCGCCTCGAAACCTTCAAATCCAAAGTTGCTGACCCCAAACAACAACACCTGACCATCCTTGCTCTTGCTTATGACAGTGGCTTCAATTCTAAGACTGTCTTTAATACGTTCTTCAAAAAGGTGATGGGAAAAACGCCGAAGGCTTATTGGAAGGAGGTTGTAAAAACTCAAATTCAAAGCACAAATTCAAACTCAAGAAAGACAGATTTGTGATGGAATGTTAAAAACAATAGTGTTCACCCTTTTTGAGACCTTGGACGAAAGAATTGAGAAACAGGAGGCAAGATGGGAGTACTCCAAGTTCTTAGCATACCTCTGCGAAACCTTAGCGTTCTTTGCGAGAAACTGGACGCTGTGTTTACTAACCAAATTGGTTCGGGTTTTCAAATCAGAACGACTGCCCTTACTCCTTGCCTTACCTTTGCAGTATTGTATTAAAAAATTTTCACGAAAAATCGAAACATGAATTCTGCAAAAATGAAAGCCATCGTCTGTACAAAATACGGCTCGCCTGAAGTTCTTCAATTGCAAAAAGTACCCAAACCTATTCCCAAAGAAAAAGAAGTCTTGGTTAAAATTCACGCTTCTTCTATCACCGCAGCAGATACCATGATGCGAAAAGGAAAGCCCGTTTATGCTCGTTTATTTTTGGGATTGACCAAGCCCAAAAATCCGATTACAGGAACTGGATTTGCAGGTGTCATTGAAGCGGTCGGAGAAGGCGTGAGCTTGTTCAAAGTTGGAGAAGAGGTTTTTGGAGAAACAGTTTTCGGCTTTGGAGCAAATGCGGAATATACTTGTGTGGCAGAAGATGGTTTGTTTTTAACAAAACCCTTGAACGTTTCTTTTGCAGCAGCGGCTACGGTCTGTGATGGCGCATTGACTTCGTGGAACTTTCTCAAGATAATTGGAAAGATTCAGAAAGGGCAAAAAGTGCTTATCAACGGTGCATCGGGAAGTTTGGGAACGGCTGCTGTTCAACTCGCTAAGTATTTTGGAGCAGAAGTGACGGGCGTTTGCAGTGCTGCAAATGTGGAGTTGGTGAAGTCTTTGGGCGCAGATAAGGTGATTGACTATATGAGAAGTGACTTTACTCAAAATGGCGAAACTTACGACCTCATTTACGACACGATTGGCGCAAGTTCTTTCTCAAAATGTAAAAAAGCATTGACTGCAAAAGGAGCTTACCTTTCACCTGTGTTGAGCTTTTCGCTTTTATTGCAGATGTTGAGGACTTCAATATTTGGCAGCAAAAAAGCCAAGTTTTCGGCAACGGGTATGCTACCTGTTCCAGATTTGAAAGTCTATCTCAAAGAGTTAAAAGGACTTTTGGAAACAGAACAATTGAAGATGGTCATGGATAGGGCTTATCCATTGCAGGAAGTGGCAAAAGCGCATTGGTACATCGATACAGGGCGCAAGAAAGGGAATGTAGTGGCCATCATCACAGATTTCGCAGATATTTCAGATGTCGCAGATAAATAATTGGTTGCATAGTTATTCTTTCTTTCCAAACCACATCGCATCCAATGAATAGCGTCCAGGACCAGTGAAAAACAGGGCAATATAAGTGATACCGTATAGAATCGCTTTCTCTTGTTTGGCGAATGGGTCAGAAAAATGAACCATAAAATAGGCTACTGCCATGGTAACAATCAAAGGAATCAAAGCCAATCGAGTAAACAATCCCAGTGCTATCAAAAGAGAACAAATAACTTCTGCAAATACTGCCAAACCCAGTGATGCAACGACCCCCAATCCAAAAGGATCGGCAAACTGTATCTCTTCACCACCAAACAATTTGCCCCATTTTCCGATACCATGACCATACAACATTGCAGCCCCAAAGGTGATTCTCAATAAGAGTAAACCAATGTCTGTCCATTTTGCCGAAGATTCAAAAGATAAAAGTTTCATACTTTGTTGTCTATATTTTAAACATTCAAAGATAAGCAACAAATAGAAATGAGGAAGTGTTTCCACTTCCTCATTATCTTGCCAAAAATAAGTCAACTGTATGATAAGAAATGTGTGGTATTATGGTCGAATCACCTTAAATTCACCACTTACAGGAACTTGTGTTGTCGTTCCTTGGTCAATATAAATTGCTTCGCCAGTGAAAGTACCACGAATAAGGTCACCAGGATTTTCACCAAAATGAGTAACTTCCATGGTGGTAGAAGCAGGAATCAATTCGTAGAATTTTTCGGAGGTTTCTGCTCCAAAATATCCCGTCACATTGCTGTAAGTACCTATACCCGTCACACTCTCTGCGCTGATATTTGCATAGTAGTAGTTGTTCAAATCAGGCTCAGATTCACTTGCACTGATAGACATTCCATCTCCACCAACTTGTCCATTTGGGTTGCCAAAATAAACCTCCACATTCACAAACAAACGGTAGGGTGCTCCTTCGGCATTTAGATTAAGAAACTGTGGTAATTCATCACAAGCTTTTAGTACCCCCGCATCTACAAGAGGATTGGTGAGGTCTAAAACCTGAACGGGACTCGCTTTTACGTTGATAAGGTCAATCACACTGATTTCTCCAGAAGTATCATCACATACATTCACTGCAAATTCAAAGGTGCCATCTTCGTCCAATGGATAGATAAAGTGAAGATCATCTAATGAAAAATCAATGTATCCGTCTGTAATCAAAACATCATTGCAGTCGGTTGCCGAGCCTGTAACGGTCACAAAATCATCGTTTGCTCCTTGCACGACTATTGTTCCCAAATCGGTATCATTGGCATAAGGGCCATATTCTTGCTCAAAAATTACATTGTCGCATCGGTCTAAGATGGTAACGGTGAAGACCTCGTTTGCAGGGAAGTTGTAAAAATCAAACTCCCCACTGCTATCCAAAAATCCACCTCGTCGCAAAATATCCTCCACTTCGACATAGATTTGGAGGAAAGGCATAACAATATCATTTCCAGATGTATTGCGAGAAACCACCTTACCCGTAACCGAAATACGCTCACCTTTGTAGTCACAATTCCAGGAACTGAAATGCGCCACATCTCCCACATAAAATCCTCCCTGCAAACTTGCACTGCCTTCTTCCAGCCATACGCCCAAATCTTCGTTGTAAGACCAAAGCGGAATGGTCGTAGGGGCATTACCTCGGATTTCGGCGGGAACAGGGAAAGAAAGTGTGGCAGGGCTTCCGTCTTTGAGCTGCAATTCGTCTCCATTGTCCGCCAACAGTTCAACATTCAACATTCCATAAGTACCCAAAAGCACTTCCTTCCCTTCTTTGTCCACACCACTCAAATCACCTACGATTCGAGCAGGTAAATCGCTGGCTGTCGGATCAATCCATGACATTGCCACATTGACATTACCCGTATATTCACCACCACTTTCATAGCGAACACTATTGGAAAGCAATTCTAATTTTGCGCTACTCGGATGCGTAGCCGTGCCTCCTGTTGAAGCAGAAATAGTGCCTATAATGGTTTTGTCCAGTAATTTTATTTTGGTGTAATTGTAGCTATCAGGTGTGACATTCATTTTGCGGAACCCTTCAAATTTTCCCATTTGACGCACTTTGATGAATGCGCCATCGCTTGCCACTCTCACGTTGCGGTACAAAAAATTGCCATTTTCATCGGTAGTTGTCGCTTCAAAACCAGCATCGGTTTTCAACAATACTTCGCTATCTGCAATCGGATTGTTGTTTTCGTCTATCACCAAACCGAAAATATTGGTGGTGACAAGTTTTTTTGCAGCAGGTAGCAAAATCGTGTCCTTTCCAAAATCTTCTTCTTTTACACAGCTATTGAAGAAAGTGGTCATTCCTACGAAGAATAGTAGGAGAAGTATTTTTTTTGAATTTGAGATTGTATTCATAAGTCAATGTGTTTGTTGTATTGTGTTGTTGTAAGTATTTGTAGCTGCTACTTACTTCTATAAAACCCACCCTTATGAAAACGCTGCATGATGATAAAGGAAATCTTGTTTATTCCCTACTTCCACTCTCATAAACTCTTCACCTCCACCCAAATATATTCCTTACGCCCCTTATCATCCACACAAGTAATCTTGTTTTTGCCTTCTTTTGGCTCGAAAAACAAATTCTCCGTTGAAGTAGCCGACTGAAAAAACCGGTCATTGATGTACCAATATACTTTTTCGGTACTCGAAGGCGCATTGCAAGAAAGCATCAATTGAGTGTTGTCGTGTGGATCAATAAGGTATTCCAAACCATTGACGGGCGAGGTGATTCGTGGAGCAGCCGCAACGTCCGAAAAGACCCGTTCACATTTGGGATTATGAGGCGGAATTTTGTCGTAGGGAATGTTTTCCTTTTCGTAATAAGCGATGATTTCGGGTGGATAATTGGGGAAGATTTTCTTTTTGAAGCCCAAAGTGGGTGAACAAGAAGTGCAATAAGCGTGGCTTTCATCGGGATTCAAACGTACTTCTTGATAGTGTTGACACTTCAAATTGTTGGACACCAAAGGCAAATAATAATCCATCACCTGTTCACTGCAATGCTCATTTGGAGGCAATCCACTTTCGGAGCAGACCCAACGCAAATCCAAGTCTTTTGGAGCTTGAAACCATGCCGTTTGAGATTGGTAGTCTATCGAATTGAAGATATTGAAGAGTAAGGGAGTAGCTACCGTTGCACCTGTTAAATCTGGTACGCCTTCCCCCGAAAAATTACCACACCACACCCCAATCGTATAGTTCCCGTTGTAGCCAACACTCCAAGCATCTTTTCGCCCATAAGAAGTGCCTGTTTTCCAAGCAATTTTGGGCAAATTCATGCTGCTTTCGATGTTTTTGGGGAGGTCAGGGCGGGTCAATTGTGTGAGGATTTCGGTGACAATGAAGGCAGCCGATTCCGACATGATTGGTACATTTACCTGAGCCGTATCGCCCACAATCCATTGCGGTTCTCGGATTTTTCCTTTGTTGGCAAAGGCTGCATACAAGGCGGTTAATTCGTCTAATCGCACCCCACAACCTCCCAAGGCTACTGACAAACCCAAGTTGCTTTGATTGCGCTTGATGTATCGAAATCCCGCATCCGACAATTTATGTAGAAAATAGTCCACGCCCATTTCGTCTAACACCTTTACCGCAGGCACATTGAGCGAGTTCGCCAAAGCATATTCTATTGTCACCAAACCATTGTAATCACCACTGTAATTGACGGGTGAATAACCTGTAAAATTGGTTGGCACATCGCTGATTTTGTGTTTGGGAGTCAGCAAACCTTTGTCGAATGCCAAACCATACAAAAAGGGCTTCAATGTGCTGCCAGGAGAGCGATTCGAGCGCACACCATCTACTTGCCCCGATGCTTCGGAATTGAAGAAATCCGCCGAACCGACATAGGCTTCTACTTGATTGGTTTGATTGTTTAAAATCAAAACTGCAGCATTCGTAATCCGTTGATGATATATACGCTGAATGTAATTGCTCACCAGTTTTTCGACCTTCAATTGTTGATTGTACTGCAAAGTTGTTTTGATAATTGGCTCATTTGGATGTTCGTATTTCATGCGGTAGGCAAAATGTGGAGCGATTCGAGGCGACTCCAAACGTTTGGCGTTCAGTGGTTCGGTCAGCGCATCTTCAATGGCTTGTTGGTCAAATACTTTTGAAGCCTGAAAACGCTGCAACCACTCATTTCGAGCCGTTTTTACCGCCTCATTGTTTTTGCCTAAAAGTAAGGAAGTCGGACGGTTGGGAATAATGGCGAGTGTGGTGATTTCTGCAATGCTCAAGTGATTGGGTGCTTTGTCAAAATACAAAACGGCTGCCGATTTGACTCCTTCAATGTTGCCGCCATAGGGAACTAAATTGAGATATAGCTGCAAAATTTCCTTCTTGGAGAAATGCCACTCCAATTGAAGGGCATGAAACATTTCCAAAATTTTATTGAAGTAGGTTCGTGATTTGGGCTGCAAAAGACGGGCTACTTGCATCGTAATCGTAGATGCACCAGATGTTCGTTTGCCTTTGAATATATTGTTGAAGGCAGCTCTTGTAATCGCCAAAGGATTGACTCCAAGATGGTAATAAAACCATTTGTCTTCTTTGAAAACGATGGCGGTTTGCAGTTCAGGCGTGATTTCCTCCAATTCGGTTTTCATACGCCATTTATCGTCCGAAGTCAAAAATGCGTGTAGGATTCTGCCATTGGAGTCGGTGACAATTTGGGAGTGTTCGATTTTTGCAGAGAAAGGGAATAAGACATCTATTAACAGAAACAAAATGAAAAGGGTGAGAATTGAAGTGAGAAAAATTTTGGGCTTTTTTCCAAGGTTTTTCCATCTCCTTCTTATTCCCAAACCTTGCACTTGACCCAAAACCTGCTCTTTACCACTGAACCTCTCCCTTGCCCCCTCCGCAGGAGGAATGGAAGAGGATTTTTTCCACATATTTTTCAAATTAATATTACTCCACATATTTTTCACATTCTCCAAATACATGAGATAAGCCAAATAGAGATTGAATATCAGGAATCAAACAACCACTGCATCGCTCTCGGAAATTCTTTTCCCCATCGTTCTTCGTTGTGATGTCCTTCATCGTCTGTAGAAAGTAACACCTGAACGTTTTCGATGTTTTCTCTTTGCCAATCAAAAGACTCTTTCAGTCGGTGAATATTGGTGAGCATAAAGTCGCTTTCTTTGCCGCCACCGTAGAGGTATATTTTTGTTTCGGCAGGAGGCAGAAAAGTAGTGGCATCCAAATATGATGCAGGAGCAATCCAAAGTGAAGGAGAAAAAACCATTGCTCTCCCGAATACTTCCGGACGGTTCAAAACCCCATACAAACTCACCAATCCTCCCAAAGAACTCCCTCCTATTCCTGTATGTTCTCTGGATGGCAATGTTCGGTAGCGCCCATCTATATAGGGCTTTAGGTATGTGGCGACGAACTTGATATACTTCATTCCTTCTTGTTTCTTTTCTTCGCCGATTATGGGGTTGAAGTCTATCAACCGCTCATTTCCTGCATGGTCAATCGCTACAATAATGACTTCTCCTTTACCTTTTTCGGCCAACACAGCAAGCGTTTTGTCAATTGCCCAGTTGCCGTAAGGTGCGTTGTCGTCAAATAGGTTTTGAGCATCTTGTAGGTAAATAACGGGATATCGCTGATTGGTTTTGTGGTAATTGTGAGGCAGAACTACCCAAATTTTTCGCTTTCTCCTGAGTTGGGGAATGTCCTCTCCTTCGGTTGCCAACTCAATGTGAGGTAGGTATGCAGAATTGTAGGCGATGCTGTCTTTTTTCCATCTAGGAACTTGATCTTTCACTACCCCCTTACTCTCTCCTACGGTATGATGATGTACATCACAACCAAACTCATCTACTTCAACATCTTTCCAAGAACCTTTCACATATTTGTACTCAATATTTTTGGGTAGTGCAGCATTTTTATTGAAGACAAAATGGTAGACTCCATCTCCTATCTTAGACATTTTGTAGGTTTCATCTTCTGCTTTCCAATCGTTGAAGTTGCCTGTTAGATATACAGGTCGTTCATCGTCTTGTGTAGTCGTTAATTCAAAGGTCAAGGTATTCATATCGGCTTCTTTAAATTTGAGAGAATCGTATTCTTCTTTCCAAGTCATGGTTTATTCTATTGCAATACTATTAAATAAAGAAAAACACTATTTCGACTGAAAATAGTGTTTTTTTAGATAAAAGCTGCAAAGATAAGATAGTTTTCAAATCATACTACTAATTACTTGTCACGAATCGCCAATCAACTAACCCCCGTTTCCATGACTTTCGACAAGTAAAAACCTATACCAGCTTGCCAATATAGATAAATTCCCAATCCTATGATTCCTGCAATTTTGCCGATGGACTTGGCTTCTTCAGGAGATTGAAACATCATGAAAAAAGGAATCGCTGCAATCACTCCAATGACCGCACCAACGACAAGACTCTGCAAAAGGGGCAGGGGATGTAATAGAAAATGGACTAAAAGCATGATTACAAACCCTCCTATTCCACTTGCTATCACTATCGGAAGCGTAGAAGTAGAGCCTCTCGCTATTGAGCCAAAGACCAAACCCATATAGAGGAATCCGCTTAAGAGGGTGAAGATGGTTTTTTTGGCAAAGACTACCGAAGGCAATGCCAAGCTTAGAGCCAAGCCAAATAAAAATCCTGGTAGTATCATTCCTAAGATGAAAAGCATCGTAGTGCCAGGGCTGCTAATATTGTTTATGTTTCGACTGCCTTCTTCTGGTCTAAATAACAACAAAATGAGAAAAGCAGCGATCATTAAGACTCCGCTGATAAGCGTATTTCTGAAAATTGGGTTCATAGTGATTGAAGTTTTTGAAGTTTTTGAAGTGAATCTAATTAGACTTTGGAAGAGGGAGCAGAGGGGCGAGAAGCAGGACACTAGTTAATTGATAATCATCAGCATTTTGCATCTTATATCTCGCTTCCCACTTTTTTTCTCCAAAGTCCAAAATCTAAGAAGTGTTCTTATTTATTAGCAAAAAGGCTACTCTTATTGCAGAATAGCCTTCAATAAATTAAGGGTCTAATTTACTATTTTTCTAGGAGAATATCAATAATTAATTCACATTATTCCAGTATCTCCAGACCAGAGGAGAACCTGCGGGAGCATTTTTTCCATCCTTTCCGCCTTTATCTTTGGCTTTGCCTCTTGGAGATTTCTTTTTGGAGTGTTCGAGGGCATAACTAAAGGGGATAATCCGATTTTCGCCTCTATCCAAATCACACCTCCAACTCATAGTCCCTTCTACATAGTCCATTTGAGCCAACGAAAGGTCAATCATTTCAATTTTCGCATCAGGATTCAAAACACTCGGTAGTTGGTCTTGGATTTTTATTTTGATAGGCACACTCATCGTATTGTTCACCACGATTTCGTACATCTGTGTTTCCTTCTGTCCATTGCCGATAAATTTGCTTTCCTTGTCGCTTTTCACCAAATTTCGACTGACCAATACTCGGCTATCCTTACCCAAATTGAGATTCAAAGTCCCGTTGATACCAGTTCGGTCTATTTCAATTTGCCCCAAATACGTATCTTTGAAATACAATTTTCCGATTCCTTCAATAATGCCCAATTCGGAAAGTCCTTGAATTTTTGCCATCAAAAATGCTTCTTCCTCCAAGATTGGCATTCCATAATATTCGTAGTTTGTTTCCAATTCAAAATCAGAAACTTCAATCAAATAAGTTTCGCCGTCAGCAGGAATATAATAGACTACCGTAGTATGAAATTTTCGCATATTAATGGTAGGCTGTCCATCTATGGGCAGATTGTCCGAAAGCTGCACATACAATTCTTCCATGTCGTAATTATCGTAATCGTCATCCATTACCTCTTCCACAGCCACAGATTTCCCTTCTGCTTCGCTAAATATTTCGCTTTCATCCTGTACATTCACTTGAATAACCTCTGCATTTTCTGGCACCCATCTTTTTACTTTAGGTCTTGCGGTTGAAAAAATCAAATTGACATCTTCCCATGCAATGCCAGTATCGTTGATCAATTGAGCTTGAAACTTCATGTCAATAGGCTTCAAAATATCCGTTGCATTGAGCGTATAAGTAGGAGTCCAACCCGCATCTGCCACCAAATACGATAAACTCAAAACCTTAATGGCTTTTTTTGGAGATTGAATCGTAATCGTCAATTCGGTTTGAGGAGCAGTAGATTGTTCCTTCAAAGCCTGTAAACGGTCCTCTAAAGTGTAAATCAGTGATTTTTGTTCATCTACCAATTTCTCGGTTTGCGAAAGCTTGCGGTTCGTCATGTGAATACGGTGACGGTAAATGCTTGCCGTTTGTAGTAATTCTTTGATACTACCAGTGGCATTACTTGCTTTCTTCAACAGTTCTTTTTCATGGATATAGGCATCATGATCATTCTCTAACTCCGTTTGTTGATCTTTAAATATCGCAAGCGAATCCTCCAATGCTTCAATCTGCTTCCTATCATAACTCCTAATCGCATTGTTTACTTCGGCGTTCGTCCCAATAATTTTAATCCCCTCACCCTCTATCTTTAATTTTAGGCTTTCCTGATCCATTTTGGCAGACAAATCCTGCACTACAATTCGGTTTGTGCCTTCTTTAAGTGTCACATTAATAGAACGAAAAACTTCAGCAGAATTGAGGTGAACGACAACGGAATCAATTGGAGGGAATAGATTTTTTGGGGAATTTTTGGCAATTACTTCCCCACATAGCCATACTAAACTCACAAGAAGTAGTATTTTCTTCATGACATCTGGTTTTATTATTTCGTGGAATTCTTTTACTTTAAACTGGTGGTATCTGCTAAATTAATCAAAAATAACGCCAATTTAAAAATTTTATGACATTTTCATGACTAACATTATCAATATAACACTACATTCTATTCATATTTTTTGGCTTTGGACAAAGGAAGTAAGAACAGAGAGGTGAAATGCAATAAACATTCGATTTAACCGGATATAGGTTATAACAACCTATTTTCAACACCATAAAATTCCACTTCTCTCGCATCCAGAGTATAAACTTACTCTATTCAATGAAACAAGATTTACTACAAAACACTTCAATATCCCTGCAAAACCTTCAATTGGTTTTATTAGATGTACCTCAAAAAGAGCAGTTTGTATCAGGAATCGGCAAACGCAATTCCCGTAAGACCTTGATTGTAAAATGGACAGATAGGAAAGGACGAATAGGTTATGGAGAATGTTCTTGTCGTCCCGACCCTTACTACTCCGCCGAATTTTTGGACGGTGTAGTTCTGATGATTCAAAAATTTGTCATTCCCCAACTTCAATCCTCACAAACCTACGCCGAACTACTCAGCATCCTTAAAAAAATTAGAGGCTGGAACTTCGCCAAGTCTGCCATTGAAGCTGCCGCCTACGACGTGTTGCAGCAACAATCTACTGATTCTTTGTTTGATACCTTACCCATTCAACCCATTTCCAAAATTCCATCGGGCATTTCAATGGGTCTATACACCAACAAACAAGAGATGAAAAAGGCTGTCCAAAAAAACATTGCAGCAGGATACCGTCGCCTCAAGTTCAAGATTTCACCCAATGCAAATACCGACTATTTTGATTTTGTCAACCCATTGTTATTTGACTCCAATGTGGTGATTAGTTTTGATGCCAATGGCAGTTTTTCGCACAAAGATTTGGACAAGTTCGGCTATTTTGTAAACACCTACAATACAGTCATTGAGCAACCTTTTTCGCCCAGTCGTTTTGATGTTTATTTGGCTGCAAAAAGTAGGTTTCCCAATTTGAAGGTTTGTTTTGACGAAGAAGTAAAGAGCTTGGGTGATGTGATAAAATTGCATCAATTGGGCGTTTTGGACGAACTCAATTTGAAAGTCGGAAGGGTTGGAGGTATCACCAACAGCATCGAAATTCTGCAATATTGTTATGAGCATCAAATCCCTTGTTGGATTGGAGGAATGTTTGAAACGGGCATTGGTCGCTTGCTCAACCTGCAATTTGCCTCCTACCTACCCAATGCTGCTGCGCACGATTTGAGCCCTTCCCAACGCTATTTTGTGCAAGACATCATTGACCCCGATGTGAAAATGTCGGCGGAAGGTTACGTTGATATAGTTGAAGCGAAAAAATGCCAAATTATACCCGAATTGTTGGAAAAATTTAGTATATCTAAGGAGGAATTTAGGTTTAAAATTAATTAAATGCTCGACTTTTTAATCACGAATACTACCGTTTGTACAGGTCTATTAGAAAAATCCAAACAGGGAGACGTAGGTATCAAAAATGGAAAAATTGAAACAATTAGTGAAAAAGGCAGTGACAATTTTGGGACACTCACTGCAAAACAAGTCATTGACGGAAGTGGCTTGATATTAACTCCAGGTTTCATAGACCCACACGCTTCAACAGGTTTTGGTTATTTTTTCCCAAATGCTGCCGACCACAAACTCTATCAAGGAATCACCACCGAAATATTCGGCAATTGTGGCACCTCCCCTGCTCCTATCGGCAAACACTTGGTCTCAACGATGAATCGCCTATCCAACGAAATCGGTTTTCCGTTTGATTGGCAAACAACCACCGAATACTTCAATAGAATCGAAAGTAAACTACAATTCAATATCGGCACATTGGTCGGTCACAGCACTTTGCGGGCGGGAAATATGGACGATTGGAACGAGCTTAAACCACTGCAATTGACCGCTATGAAAACGGATTTGGCGAGGGCAATGGATGAAGGTTCTTTAGGACTTTCAACAGGTCTGATTTATGCGCCGGGATGTTTTGCGGGGATGGAGGAAATTGTGGATTTGGTGCGAATCGTTGCCGAAAAAGGCGGTGTGTATGCTTCTCATATTCGCAATGAAAGAGACAAACTCGAGGAAGCGGTGACAGAGGCTTTGGCGATTGGTAAGCAGGCCAATATTCCTGTGTTGATTAGCCATTTGAAGGCTGCGGAGCGAGAAAATTGGGGTAAAATTCCAAGCGTTTTGAAGCAGATTGAAGCCTATAACAGTGTGAATAAATTGCAGGCAACGGTAGATGTCTATCCTTATACAGCTGTTTCGACCAAATTGAGGGCTTTTGTACCTAAATATATTTTGCAAGATGGCATTGCAGCCGTTGCCCAAAAAGTGCAGCAGCCGAGCGTAGTAGCTGATATTGCAGCTTACATTAAATTGAAGGACTACGATTTGACACAAATGCTGATTATTTCGGATGAGTTTGAACAATATTATGGCAAAACGGTTGCTCAAATTGCAGGGGAACGAAACCTTAGTTTGGCACAAACGATTGCTGAACTTTTGACCAAAAGTACTGAGACATGGGTGGTTTACCATTGCATCCATCAAGAAGACATTGATACAGCTATCAATTGGCACAAAGCCATGATTTGCACCGATTCATGGAGCTATCCCATCAATGCACCGAAATCTATCGGACAGCCACATCCTCGTTCTTATGGAGCGTTTACAACTTATCTCGAACGCTATGTTTTGCAGCAAAAAACGCTTTCTTGGGAAGAGGCCATTCACAAAATCACCTATCTACCTGCTCAGTTTTTTAAGCTTGAAAAACGGGGGCAAATCAAAGAGGGTTTTCATGCGGATTTGGTACTGTTGAACCCCAAAACATTGAAGGCAAATGCGACTTATTTGAATCCTCGGCAGTTGTCTTCGGGCGTTGAGTCTCTTTGGGTAAATGGTCAATTGACCATTCAGAAAGGAAAAATATTAGAAACTTGTGCGGGAGAGGTATTGAAAGGAAGCAGATAAATTAAAATTGGAATGAAAAAACACGGCTTTGGAGTTTCAAATGCAATCTCAAAATATGACCTTGGAAAATTCAAATTCAAGGTTCAAATACAATCTCAAAATATAGTTTTAGAAACTCAAATTCAATTTTGAATGCTGAGGTGCTGAGACAGATAGTTTTTAATTGAACACACAAAAACAATTATCAACATAAAAACACAAACACATTTATCAACACAAACACAACTACCAACACAAACACCTAAACACAATTATAAACACAAACAATTAGAAAACATGTTATTAGAAACAAACGTACTGCCAAAATCTTTAAACAAACTGGTAAACATTCTCACTAATGCCATTGATTTGTATGGCAAGCTTACCCCTAAACTTGCAAAGGAACTGGTCGAGAAAGCCAATGTGCAAGTTGAAGACCTGATGCACTATGCGGCATTTGACCACCCTATAGAGGATTGTTATGGTCGTCAATTGGTTTTTGAAAATGACCATTTTGAAGTGATGGTGATGTCTTGGAATCCTCGTGATTATTCTTCGATTCACAACCATGGTCATACCGAATGGGGAGTTGTGCAGGTATTTGGCGATACTCACCACATGATTTACTCCCTGAAAGACAACGTTCTATCTTTCGCCAAAAAGGAGATTTTACCAAAAGGGGCAGCTATCAAAGTGAACAATGCTTTTATTCATCAGATGGGCAATGCTACGACCGAATCTTATTTAACCCTGCATGTTTATGGCTCGAATCAACTTCAAAAATCCATTACAGCGGATGCCAAAAACTTTGACTTGGAATTGGACAGAATCGCCCATACTTCAGGCGGTGCTTTCTTCAATTTACCCGATGAAAATGTCTATGATTTGGAAGAAGGGGTAGAACCTACTCGTCAAGTGTTTATGCACTATGCCTATCTATTGATGGACTATTACAATCGCCAAGAATTGACGGATGAAATTGAAGGATTGAAACGAAATTTATTGAAGAAAATGGAAAATAGAGTACTCCAGTTTTAGCTTGTAAGCCTTTTTAGACTTTGGACGAAAGATGTGGGAAGTAGGAAGCGGGATGCAAGATATTGATAATCAATTGCTTATCATCACTATTCAGCATTAAGGTGGCATCTTTTTCTATCTTGAAAAAAACGTGTTGTAAACCAAATACTTAGCAAAAGGTGTAATCTTGATGCGGTCGCCTTGAGATTACACCTTTTCTTGGAATATTGCTGATAATCAAGCACTTTTGATTTTTGAAAAGATGTCACCTCAAGGCTTGCTAAATAGTAACTACTCACCTTGGCTAATTGACTTCAAATTATTTATTATCAACCAATTAACATTCTGACTCTCGCCTCTCTGCTCTCTCATCCAAAGTCTAAATTTCTCAATAAATCCTAATAATCTCTCCATTTCCTCTGCCTTTCACACTACGTACATAGTGCTTGAACGGAAACTCTTAACTAATTGAGTGTTAAAACATAACTAAACACTTAAACAGACGAACTTTTTAAAGTTTCCCCATATATCAATACCTTCAATAAATTCCTAATAAATTAACATCAAGTTGCTATAAGAATATAAAAATTGAAGGAAAAAGTTCGTTTGTTTTAACCATTAGTTATGTTTTGATAGACAGACAATTATCTCTTTCCGTTCAGGCACTACATAGCCATTGACCATCGTTGTCATCGGAATGGGATTGTGCCCAGGGAAATAGTCTTTGTAGATGTAAACAGCATCTTCGACTAAACCAGAAGATACCACATTGACTCGAATTCCGTTTTCTATTTCCAGAGCTACCGCTTTTACAAAGCTATGAATCCCACCATTTACCATTGCAGCACTTGCCGTTTTTACCACAGGGTCGTCCGCCAAAATTCCAGTTGTAAGCGTAATCGAACCCCCTTGACTCAAATAATTTTGACCAATCCTTACTAAATTAACTTGTCCCATCAACTTGCTTTTCAGACCAATGTAATAGTCTTCTTCGCTCAAATCATTGAAAGATGCCCATTTGGCTTCACCCGCAGCACAGATGATGGCATCTACTTTTCCTACCTTGTCAAACATAGCCTGAATAGAAGCTGTATCTGCAATATCTACCTGTACATCTCCACTGTTTCGACCTGCTACGATTACCTTGTTGTTGGCATCCTCCCGAAAATAAGCGGTTACTTTCTTACCTATCTTTCCGTTTCCGCCGATGATTAAAATATCCATTTTGTATTGTTTTATATTTTATGAAAAACAAAGATGGTAGAATTTTGTCAATTATCCCTTTATGCACTTCTATTTACCCACGATTAAAACACCATCTTCCCAAATGTTTCCTGCAATGGGTCTCTCGCCAAAACCACATAAAAAAAGAAGGCCGCCAACCATCCGTGGTATATGCTTACAAGATAAGAAATATTTAAAAACCTGTTTGTCCTCAAAAGTTGCCCCTATTTTTTCCTAAAAATGCTGTGCTTCTCGTCTAAGGGAGTGAAATTTCAAAATCACCTTTAAAAAACAAAAACATACAGACGATGAATACTCAACAGATTCAATTGGTTCAAGATTCTTGGAAATTAGTACAACCTATCGCTAATACCGCAGGGCAGTTATTTTACGGGCGTTTGTTCGAAACACACCCTACTCTTCAACACCTTTTCAGAGGCAATTTAGAGGAACAAATCAAAAAACTCATGACCATGCTGACAGTTATTGTGAACAATTTGACCCGTTTGGAACAAATCATTCCCACAGCACAAAAATTGGCAGTTCGGCACATAGATTATGGAGTAGAAGAAGAGCATTATGCAGCAGTTGGCAATGCTTTGCTGTGGACGCTGGAACAAGGTTTGGGTGAAGCATGGAACGCAGAGATAGAAGAAGCTTGGACAACTGCTTATCAAACGCTTTCGGGAGTGATGATTGCAGCGCATCAAGAGGCTTTGGTAGCTTGAAAAAAATGATGGCCTTTAATAAAGCAGGCATGACTTGTTTTAGATATCCTTGTACAAACAGCCTTTTTCTATTTTGCCTTGAGCTCTTCTTCAGGAATAATGGTTCTTCCTGTGGATAATTGATAGACATTCGGGATAAGTTTTTTCTTGAATTGTCTGTCCGCTATGGCTTAGGAAGGGCTGTTTTTTTTGCCTACTGGCTAGGGTTTTCATATCTTTGATATTATACAAAGGAATACGAAGTATCTCAAAATGTTACGAGTGCCTAAAAAGAAAGTTCCCCTAATTTTTCCGTACCTTTAAATTTGTTTAGGTAGTAAACCTCTCAGTACAGGACAAAACTAAAAAAGGGATAGAAAAAGAAGTTGTATTTTGTGATTCCTAATTCATAAAACAACTTCAAATTAATATCCCGTGACCAAAGATAATCAAAAAGAATTACTGAATTT